>DIXE01000025.1 GCA_002428635.1 Bacteroidales bacterium UBA6088 | reverse complement strand
TACACAAAATTCTGGACAGTGCCATCAACGATATAATTGTGTTTTAAATAAATTCTTTTAAAGTTGTATATCTTTCTGAATTATAATTACCCTTGTTATCGAAGATCGTTTTATTATAGATTCTTGTCAAGTTTCTGTCGGTTCTGATAGTTTGAATGATAGAATTGTTATTATCAATTAATTCAATTTCAGAAAATAAATTCCATTCAAGTAATTGGTTTCTATAACATGGTATTAATCTTTGAGTATTGTCGGATAATAATTGAAATTTAAGAAGAAATGAAGTTGTTGAAATTGCATTAATTATCTCTAAGATTTCTTCCATTGTATTTTGCTGTCCTGATAGCAAATCCCATAGTTCATTAGCAACTAAGGATTCGTTTGCTTCAAAATACTTATTCATGTTAATAATTGAACCTAGAAAACGAGATTTGTCATGACTTGTAACGAGTTCATTTGTTGGATTTACTGTTGGGTCAAATGGGAAACCTATGTAGAAGTGAATTTGTTTGCCAGGAAAATGATTATACAATGCAGCCTTTCCTTCAAGAATTTTCTGTTTTTCACCTTTCATTTCTCCCGAATTTGGCTTAACAGATTTAAGTTCAATTGCGATCACACTTGTTGTATCTTCAATAAAAACATCAGCTGAAAAGTCCATTGCATTTATTATTCCATCATTGTATTGAGTAAATAATAATTCATTTTCACTGTTCAGATTTGGAATAGATGTAGTGTTACTTAAGTCAGCTAAAATTTGAGCAATGTGATTTCTTTGATTTTGTCTTAATTGTAAATTGCCAAGTCGTTTCGAGGTGTATTCTCTTTTCTCTCCATTACTCAAATGATGAGCAATATTCTCAAAAAAGGTTTGGCCTAGTGTCGTATTCAGGCCTTGTAGCCAACTACTTAGGCTTATGAAAAATGGAGTGTCAGATACTTTACCGTTAAGCTTATCTGAAAAAGCTTTAAGAAAAGCTTCGTGAAAGGGTGCATTCCGATTATTAGATGCGTCTTCAGGAAAACTTTCAAATCGTGTAACCAAAGTTTTAATAACCTCAATCGAAATTTTTTCTTTTTGTTTATTTGATAGTGCCATTATTATCTTGTTATTAAATATTATCTATTCCACTAATTCCACTAATTTCAGGAATCTGTGCACGACATGAAGAAATGTAAGAAATGTACAAAATAACATCTCGGAGAATTATCTGTCTTGCCATTAGGGTATTATCTCTTGGCTTTAAACCACCCGAGTATATTTCTCTTGCAATGTCTGAATAAATTTGATTAAATTCATTCGAAGTCAATATTTCTTCAATTCTTTGATATTCTTGATTTTTCTCACGAAAAGCTTCATCTAAACATTTGAGATGCTCAACTGAAATAGCTAATTTGTCTATTAATAGCCGCATTAAACAATAGATTTTAAATGGAAGATTATTTCAGAATATGCTCCTTTATCCTTTTCAGTTCGGTTTAAAACTGGCCGTTTATATTGATTTACAATTTTCATTCCGGCATTTTTAGCAATAATTGGGTACATATTATATTTATCGTTAGCTACAAGGAATACATCATAATCATCAACAAAAAATCTCTTTGCATTATTTAGTACAGCACTGATTCCTTCAACATAACTTTGTTTTGCCTCTCTACCCTGCCCTTTAAATAGTGGGCCAATTTCCAATTCGTCTTTGCGTTCAAAGCCAAACAAGTCATACGCATATGCATGTTGCTCGTGATAGTCAATTAGTCCTACATATGGTGGGGATGAAAAAATTCCTTTTATTTTTTGTTTTTCTACAAGTTTTGAAAAACCAGGATTGATTTTTTTTAATTCTTCTACAATGTCAATATTTCTACTGTCACCAGTTAAGCATGTATGAAAAGCATTTGTTCTAATTTTGTCATATTGGGCTAATCTTTTTATAGTGTCTTTGGAATATGTTTCCCACCATTTAAGAATAGAGAACAGTGGTTTACACATTTTCCCATGTTTACCACAATAATAAGTTGAAGTAATGGGTTCAAGTAATGTCGCTAAGTCAGCGTGAGTAGTCGCTCTGCAACTTCTTATAGTTCGACTTAAAATAACACTAACAATTTTCTTCGTGTCTGAATTTTGTATCTTTTTGGTTTCGTTAAATACAAATTGAATTTCATCGCGGATATGTTGAGTATACCATTTATCAAGGAATGTATCTTCTTTGTCTTGGCGTAGTTTTATATTATATTCTTTTACTAGATTGTTGAAAATTGGTTGAAATTCCCTTTCTTTTTCTTCTCCATACTTATTTTCATCAATTTCTTTACGTTTTACTTTGTATTTGTATTCAGGAACTGGAAAATATTTGTTATTAAACTCATACAATTCTTTTAATAGTCTTTCCTCAAATTCTAGTGTTTTATGGTCAAGCAAAAACGCTTTTAATGATTTTGAAATTCTGATAATTTCAGTTTGAACGTCAACAAGATTATATTTAGTCACTTTGCAGTTTCCAATAAGGGCATTGAATGCTGAAACGTCATTGCCTATGGAATGAATTCCTAGTTCACATGCTTGAACCATTGTTGTACCACTTCCTGAGAATGGGTCATAAACAATGTCACTTGGTTTAAAGTAAACTTCTTTTTTAAATTTATCTTTATGATCATCTAAAAAGTATTCAACTAATTGTGGAATAAATTTTCCTTTGTATGGATGCAGTCTGTGAACATGTTTTGTTGTTTCTGCTTCTTTGTATTGCTCAAAAGACAAAGCCCAATTTAAATCACTTCCTAATTGTTCTTTCCATTCTTCTTGTCGTGATTTTTTTTGGTCTTTATAATAATCGATTAACTCCTCTTTATAAACTTGTGTAGAGCCATTGTCCCCAATTTTTTTAATCCTTCCATATTGGATTAGGTAAGAAATGTTAGAGGTAGTAACATTCTTTTCCAAATATTCACTAGCCCACTGGCTTGCCTCTTTAATTGATAATAGTTCTGCCATTTTATTTGTTTTTCGTTACACCGTATTTAATTGTTTTTTCAGCGACTTTAAGTGCTTGGATCCCTAAGTCCTCATCCTTAAGTTCATAAAGAATCTTCTCGCTCAAATACTTAACAATTAAGGATTCTTTATTGATATCGAGAATCTCAGCCAATCTAACTATTTGTTCTCTTGTTGCTTTTCTCTCCCCTCGCTCGATTTTGCTTAGTATAGCTGTGTCTATGTCGAGTTGAGCAGAAACGTGTCGTAAAAGCAATCCTTTCTTTTCACGTTTTTCTCTTAGTATTTCTCCAGTTGTCTTCAATTTGAAAATTTTTACTTGACAAATAATGTCAAATATAAAACTTTTTATTTAAACAATGAAAAATAAATAATTAAAACATATCAACAATAAAATAGTCTTTTTTCAGATTGGTGGTGGGTGAGCTTAGGTGCGTGGGCAAAATGAAGGCAATTTTTGCTGCTAAGCGTTCGTCTATATGCTGTTTGCTATTCGTGCTTCTGTAATCTCACTGTGTTTCAATCTTATTGAGCTGTTAAATGATTCCTTTTTGTGTTATACATTAGCAAGTATCCCCTTTTGTTGGTCTCAGTTAAGAATGAACGGCTGACCAATGTTTCCATAAGTGGTTGCTTTTCGAAAAAAGGATTCAGCAGTTTCTCAACACGGCTTTCTGTAACTCCAATCCTAATGGCAAATTCCTTGAAATCGCTTTTGGAAGGATGTCCGCTTTTCTTGTATTGTTCACTTTTATAATCATCTGCAAACAGTCCTTTATCCAAAGCAAAATCCACATCATCAATATGCAGTTTTGTATTTATCAGATCATAAGCGGGACTTAACAAATAATCTCCACTTGATGATTCAAGCAAAGAGAAGTTCTTTAAATGAGCATCTCCGTTTGAAAACAGAAAATTGAAAACAACTAAAGAAAAATACTTTTCTATTTCTATCTGCCAAGCAGGAACAAATTTCTGAATCAACTGTCCTGCCTCTTCGTAGCTGTATGCATATTTGAAATTTGCACCTGCATTGTCTTTGGTCTTTCCTGCCAGAGTTGCAAAATCTTCTTTGCCCCATTTACTTCCGTTTTCTTTGATGTCAAATCGTTTGGTGATGTAGGCCGGTGAACCATTCTTGAAAAAAATCAATGCGTTTTCTGCCGTCTTTAGTCCATATACTTGTTTGGCTATTTGCATAGTCAAATGTTCGTTGGCAGGAACCTGGTCAACATTTTTCAAATCTCTTGGTATCGGCTTGAGTATATATGTTCCCTGTTCCCCTTCCTGTGTCAATCGCAATACATTTTTCTCCAAAAGAAAACTCACTTTTTCCTGCACACCGGATATGGATATACGTTTCCGGTTTTCTATGAACTCCTCGGCAACTTCTTCACTTATCTGTGGTTGCTCATATTGCAAAATATGATTTACCTTTTTACCGTTAAACAAATTCCGCAAGCAGCCTGGGCTGTAGGAAGAAAATCCTTTTGCTAAAGTTCCGGGACAATAATTTAATTCATTTAAGTTCATCTTGCCTTATTGGTTTTACGGTTACTGCTCCAATTGTATCATATTGTGCTGTTGCTGCCAGTATCCCGAAATCATCTTCTTCGTCTATTCTCAACAGGGTGTTTTGCAATTTCCGGTTTACTCCTTCACTTATCATATTAAAGAAAAACGGGAACAAAAATTCGCAGCTGTGTTCTATTTGTGTTTTTGGCAGCGTTAAACTTATTGCCGATTTACCGGAATCGTTAAAGTATTTGTCATCATACCTGAAAACATAATGCTGACGATTTTCTTCTGTAAGTATTCCTGCCAAAATTCCGTTGCGGTATATTTCCATTGCTCTCATTTACTCAGTATTTCTTTTTCACTTCAAGTTTGAGTTCCATTCCCAACACTTCTGCCAATTTGTTCAACACGTCTAACGATGGATTCCCTTGTCCCCGTTCAATTTTATAGAGGGTATTGGTGCTCACTTTTGCCAGTTCGGCTAAGTGGGGTTGAGTTATACTCAACTCTTTTCGCCTGTTTTTTATGGTTTCTCCAATATACTTGACTAACATTATACTGTGATTTTAGCATCAAAGTTAGGACTTATTTTTAAATATGCAAGTGAAAATCACATTGTGGTGTGATTTTGGGTTCTTGTGTTTTTATCGTGCTGCGAAATGTTATTCTTCAAGTTGTCTTGCTTGTCTGATTAGGTAACCTCTTGTTTCAGTGTCTTCTTCTATTTTCAGTCGTTTGTAGAGGTCAATGAATTTTTGGCTAGCTTCAGTAAACTTTTCTGTCTTGATGAATTTGTCCAACCAGTCGCCGAAGTCCACAAGATCAGGTTGTTGACACGAGTAGTTGAAGCAGTCAGCATATGCAGAAATGTCTATGTTTGAGTTCTCGTATTTGTCAAGCGGAACAATTGGTCTTCCGAAAAATTTGTTAAAGATGTAGGTGTTGGAGCAGTATGTCTCAAATGCTTTTTGCTCTGCTTCTCTAATGTTGCCTGTCTTGAACAGAATGATTGTCCATTCAAATAAAAAGTCCGGAAAGCCGCTGTCGTCCGGGAAGTTTTTGTGAAACCATTTGAGATATTTAAGTCCCTGGGGAAAGTCACCAAGTTTGATGTAATATTGTGTTGGCAAGTAGCGAAGTCCTCGGCTGTCATCATAGTATCCGCCCCAGCGTCTCTTGTCAGCAGCAAAATCTAATTTTATTCGCTTGATTTTCTGTCTGAGTTTTTCGGCTTGTTTTTCAGTCATCGTCTTGTCGATAATTTGTCAATTCTGTGTTCAATGTCCATTCTTTGGTGTAAAACTCTTATTATTTCAACAACATTACTCTTGGATTTCTTGTAGAAAATAATGTGCGACTTCACCAAAGATGCTCTGTAACCTTTTTTAATGTAGTCAACTGATTTACCGCTTTCAAAGTTTTCTGCGATAAATTCGATTTCGTCCAAAATCAGATTATAATACCTGTCTGCTTGCTCAATCGACCAATTTACATAGGTGTACAACCATATTTTTTCGATATCTCTATTTGCTGTCTCGCTAATTAAGTATCTCATTTCTTCAAGTGTTTAGCATGAAGATTTTTGAGATTTTCTTTTCGGTCAAAGTCTTTAACAAATCCGCTCTCTTCGCCAATTTCAAGTTCTTTAATCAAGGCTTTATACCTATTTTCCTCATTTTCCAAAAGTCGAAGCGCGGTTCTAATAACCTCGCTGACAGATGAAAACTTTCCAGATGAGATTTTTTCATTCACATAGTTTTCGAAGTATTCGCCAAGTAAAATTGATGTATTCTTTGCCATAGTCGAAAATTTTTCTCAAATATACCAATTCTTGGTATATGTTCAAAATATCAGTGCAGCTTTTTGATAAAATTACACAAAACTTGTTTATACCTGTGTAAAAGATGCATTAAGGCAGCAACAGTTGGTGGACTTAGCACAGTCTCCTTGCGCGAGCTAAAAACTAACTACTGTGTAAAAATTTTGGGTTGCTCTCTTACATTGCTTCGCAATGCTTAGTTCCGTCGCATCCTGCCGGATGCTCCGGTTGTCACTCCCGTTCGGGAATGCAGAAGCCGCAGGCCGAATGGCCCGCTAAAAAAAAAGATATCCCGGTTTCTGACAAAACAAGCTTTGTCATTTATCGGGACATCTTCTTTTTATTTCGCTTTGCGAAATGCTTTGCTTCTGCATTCCGCTCGCTTAAACGCTTACTTTACTTCCTCAAAATCCACATCGGTAACCTCTTTGTCGCCTCCCTGTGAGCCGCCCTGTGAACCTCCCTGGTCTGGGCCTTGTGAAGAACCTGTATTGTCGGAAGCTCCGGAAGGACCACTCTGAGCAGCCTTGGCCATATCTTCTGATGCAGCGTGCCAGGCAGCGTTCATACTCTCCATAGCCTTGTCAATAGCCCCAAGATCGGCAGATTTGTGAGCATCCTTCAGAGCTGAGAGAGCACTTTCAATCGCACCCCTCTTTTCAGAAGGAATTTTGTCACCATAATCCTTAAGATTCTTTTCTGTCTGGAAGATCATAGCATCGGCGCCGTTGATTTTATCAACCCTCTCTTTCTCAGCCTTGTCGGATGCTTCGTTAGCCTTAGCCTCATCCTTCATCCTCTTGATCTCGGCGTCGGTAAGCCCGCTGGAAGCCTCAATCCTGATCTTCTGCTCCTTGCCGGTACCTTTGTCCTTAGCAGAAACGTGAAGGATACCGTTGGCGTCAATATCAAAGGTTACCTCAATCTGAGGAATACCCCTGGGTGCAGGAGCTATGCCGTCCAGGTGGAAGCGTCCGATGGTCTTGTTGTCCTTTGCCATAGGCCTTTCCCCCTGGAGAACGTGGATCTCCACAGATGGCTGATTGTCGCTGGCAGTGCTGAAGACCTCCGATTTCTTGGTAGGTATTGTAGTGTTGGACTCAATGAGCTTTGTCATAACCGATCCGTAGGTCTCGATACCCAGAGAAAGGGGAGTTACATCCAGAAGCAGCACATCCTTAACATCTCCTGAAAGAACGCCACCCTGAATTGCAGCACCTACGGCTACAACCTCGTCAGGATTAACCCCTTTACTGGGAGTTTTACCAAAGAATTTTTCAACTATCTGTTGGATTGCAGGGATACGGGTTGAACCGCCTACCAAAAGTACCTCGTCAATGTCAGAAGCCTTTAATCCGGCATCTGAAAGGGCTTTGCGGCAGGGCTCCATTGTCTTTTGAATCAATGAGTCGCAGATCTGTTCAAATTTTGCCCTTGTCAGATTCTTTACAAGGTGCTTTGGAACTCCGTCAACAGGCATAATGTAAGGGAGGTTTATCTCTGTGGTGCTCTGGCTGGACAGCTCTATCTTTGCCTTTTCTGCAGCCTCTTTGAGTCTTTGGAGTGCCATCGGGTCCTTTCTCAGGTCCAGACCGCTGTTCTCGCTCTTGAACTCTTCTGCGAGCCAGTCTATGATCATCTGGTCAAAGTCATCACCGCCAAGGTGAGTGTCACCGTTTGTGGATTTTACCTCAAAAACGCCATCCCCGAGTTCGAGGATTGATATATCGAAAGTTCCGCCTCCAAGGTCGAAGACTGCAACCTTCATATCTCTGTTCTTTTTGTCAAGTCCGTATGCCAGGGCTGCTGCGGTGGGCTCGTTTATAATCCTTTTCACCTTGAGCCCGGCTATCTCACCTGCCTCTTTGGTAGCCTGCCTCTGAGAGTCACTAAAGTATGCGGGAACGGTAATTACGGCCTCTGTCACCTCCTGTCCGAGATAGTCCTCGGCAGTTTTCTTCATCTTCTGGAGCACCATTGCAGATATCTCCTGCGGGGTGTACAGACGTCCGTCTATGTTTACCCTGGAGGTGTTGTTTTCTCCTCTCTCAACTTTGTAAGGAACTCTTTTGACCTCTGTCTGTACTCTGTCAAAAGTTTCACCCATAAATCTCTTAATGGAGTAAATGGTTCTCTGAGGGTTTGTAATTGCTTGTCTTTTTGCAGGATCGCCAATCTTCCTTTCTCCGTTGTCTGCAAATGCAACAACAGATGGAGTAGTTCTTTTACCCTCGCTGTTGATTATTACCGAGGGCTCGTTCCCCTCCATTACTGCAACACAGGAGTTGGTTGTCCCAAGGTCGATTCCGATAATTTTTCCCATAATATTTGATAAAATTTAATTGTTTTCTTCTGCTTTGTCCTTAAATACATCGAACATTGTGCCAAATCTCTTTAACTGACAAGGTGGCAGATATCCTGTTTTCTTTTATTTATTAGCTTTGTGACAGTATTTATTTTTTAAAATGATTTTATTATGTCAGTAGAGGGGAAAAAGAGAATAATCACCACCCAGAGATTGCTGGAGATGAAGGAGAGAGGTGAGAAAGTTGCAATGCTTACAGCTTATGATTTTACATCGGCCAGAATAATTGATGAGGCCGGGATAGATATAATTCTGGTGGGGGATTCTGCCGCAAATGTGATGGCAGGGCACGAAACAACTCTTCCGATAACGCTCGACCAGATGATATACCACGCGCAAAGTGTTGTAAGAGCAGTTAAAAATCCGATGGTTGTGGTGGATATGCCTTTTGGAACATACCAGGGCAATTCAAAGCTGGCAGTTTCGAGTGCCATACGGATAATGAAAGAGTCTGAGGCCGATGCCGTTAAGGTAGAGGGTGGCCACGAGATTCTGGAGTCGATAGGGAGGATTCTTTCGGCCGGGATCCCGGTGATGGGCCATCTGGGACTTACTCCGCAGTCGATACACAAGTTTGGGACTTACAGTGTGAGGGCAAAAGAGGAGGCTGAGGCTGAGAAGCTGGTGAACGATGCTCTGGAGCTGGAGGATGCAGGATGCTTTGCTCTGGTGCTGGAGAAGATCCCGGCCGCATTGGGTAAAAGGGTTGCCGATGCTCTGCGGATTCCGGTGATAGGAATTGGTGCCGGGAATGGTGTTGATGGACAGGTTCTGGTTATGCACGATATGCTGGGGCTCACCCAGGAGTTTTCTCCGAGATTTCTAAGGAGATACCACAATCTCTATGATGAAATGTTTAAGGCTGTCAAGAACTACATAAGCGATGTAAAAAACAGGGATTTTCCCAATGAACAGGAGCAGTACTGATTTGCAGATACTTTACGAAGACAACCATCTTATTGCCGTAAACAAGAGGGTAGGAGAGATTGTGCAGGGTGATAAGACCGGTGACACCCCCCTGAGTGAAATAGTGGCCGGATTTATTGCCCAAAGAGATAATAAGCCGGGGGCAGCTTTCATTGGTGTTCCTCACAGGCTGGACAGACCGGTAAGCGGGGTGGTAATTTTTGCAAAGACCGGCAAGGGGCTCACAAGAATGAATGAACTCTTCAGAGACGGACTGGTGGATAAAATATACTGGGCAGTGGTTGAAAAGCTGCCCCCGGAACCCTCCGCAAAGTTGAGCCATTATCTAACCAGAAACGAAAAGCTCAACCGCTCGTTTGCTTATGATGTGCCGGTGCCGGACTCAAAAGAGGCACAACTTATATACAAACACATTTCATCTGGAGATAGGTATCATCTGCTTGAAGTAAAGCTGCTTACAGGGAGGCACCATCAGATAAGATGTCAATTGTCCAAAATCGGCTCACCAATCAAGGGAGATCTCAAGTACGGTGCCAGAAGGTCAAATCCCGACGGCGGCATCTCCCTTCATGCTCGAAGTGCCAGGTTTATTCACCCCGTTAGCAAAAATGAAGTCTTCATTGAGGCTCCCCCTCCTGACGAGAAACTCTGGAGAGATCTTACAAAATGATTCGGTTTGTCCCGGAAATATCTTACACCCTGAACCGGGACATATCCTTTCCCGCCGCCTCTCCCTCTCTGATTTGGGTAGAGGAGATATCCACAACCGGAGCATCCAGATATTTTGCCCCGTATTTAGCACACAGAGCCTGTGCATCATATCCTTTCCTGGGATAAACCCAGACTTCGGTCTCTTTAAGCAGCTCCTCCCACTTGTGCCACTTTTCGATGATTGCAAGATTATCGGCACCTATAACCAGAATAAAACGATTACCGGGCTCTCTTCTGCGTAACTCTCTGATAGTGTTTATGGTGTAAAGAGGGTGCCTGAGTGTGTACTCCAGGCCTGATACTTTGATTTTTTCTCCGAAAACGGATACCGCTCTTTTCACATTTCTCATCCTGCTGCTACTTTCAGTTGAACTCCTTGCTCCTTTGAGGGGGTTCTGGTGACTGACCATCAGGCGTACCTGATCCACATCCTCTCTCGCCGTCAGATAGCGGCATATCTGTATGTGACCGGTATGCATCGGGTTGAAAGATCCAAAGTAGAGAGCAATAACCATCGTGGGTAAATATTTTTAAGATGAGTAAATATTTTTTTGAGAAATGTTTTGCTAGTTATTCCTTACCGGAAAGAAATGTCTCTGTTATTCGCTCTGCTTCGCGCAGGCAATTATCCAGATTTTCGTTTACAATCACTTTGTCAAACTGATCCTCAAATGTAAGTTCGAATTGTGCCTTGAGAATTCTCTTCTCTATGGCTTTCGGTGCTTCAGTTCCCCTTTTTGTCAGTCTCTCCCTGAGGGCATCTATCGACGGAGCTTTTATAAAGACCGATAATGCTTTGTTACCGTATAGCTTTTTCAGATTTACACCACCCTTGACATCGATATCAAACAATATCACCTTGCCTTCGCTCCAGATCCTCTCCACCTCGCTTTGCAGGGTCCCGTAAAACATGTCTTCGTAAACCTCTTCGTATTCAACGAATTTCCCTAGTTCAATGTAACGCCTGAACTCATCGGGAGATAGAAAATAGTACTCTCTGCCGTTCTGTTCTCTTCCTCTGGGTGCTCTGGAAGTTGCAGATATTGAAAATCTTAAGGAATTGTATTTTTTTAACAAGTGCCTTACAACTGTTGTTTTTCCGGATCCGGACGGAGCCGAAAAGATCATAGCTCTGTTCTCTTTTGCAGGTTTTGTCATAAACATTTCATCGGGCGTTGAACCCTTATTTTTTGAGCAGTACTGAGCCCTTGTTTTTGAGCAGTACTGAGCCCATATTTTTTAATGGTCAGTTTCGTTGACAAAGTTAGATTATTATGCTAACTTTACTCTGTTTAATAGTCAAAATTTTACTTATAATGATTTCTTACAAAGAATTGGGACTGGTGAACTCAAAGAAACTGTTTGCCAAAGCTGTAAAGGGTGGTTATGCTATACCAGCCTTCAATTTCAACAATATGGAACAGATGCAGGCCATTATCTCTGCCTGTGTTGAAACAAAATCTCCGGTTATTCTCCAGGTTTCCAGCGGGGCAAGGAAGTACGCCAATCAGACTTTATTGAGATATATGGCCCAGGGAGCTGTTGAGTATGCAAAGGAGCTGGGTGCAAATATTCCAATTGTTCTTCACCTTGACCACGGAGACACATTTGAACTTTGCAAATCCTGCATAGAGATGGGGTTCTCTTCTGTGATGATTGACGGGTCTCATCTTCCTTTCGACAAAAATGTAGAACTGACAAAACAGGTGGTTGGGTACGCTCATAAATATGATGTTACCGTTGAGGGAGAACTGGGAGTGCTGGCAGGAGTGGAGGATGATGTTTCTGCACAGTCTCATACATATACACAACCAGATGAGGTTGAGGAGTTTGTTAAAAGAACCGGCGTAGATTCACTTGCTATATCTATAGGTACTTCTCACGGAGCATTCAAGTTTAAACCCGGCCAAAAACCGGAGATCAGGCTTGATATTCTTGCCGAGATCGAAAAGCGAATACCCGGATTCCCGATTGTGCTTCACGGCTCATCGAGTGTTCCTCAGGATATCGTCGCCACTATCAACCGCTATGGCGGAAAGCTTAAGGACTCCATCGGAATCCCCGAGGATCAGCTTCGCAAAGCCGCAGCAAGCGCTGTGTGCAAGATAAACATAGACTCCGACGGCAGACTGGCAATGACAGCCGCAGTGAGAAAGGTGTTTGCCGAGAAACCGGAGGAATTTGATCCCCGCAAGTATCTTGGCCCGGCACGGGACGCTCTTAAAGAACTTTACAAACATAAGATTGTAAATGTATTGGGGAGTGATAATAAAATGTAATTTTTAAATATTTGTTAAAAAGGGAGTTGCGAAATATCGCAACTCTTTTTTTAAAATTTTTGATATTAGTTTGATGAAACTAATTATATTTGTCGCTATGAAAAAAATTACAGAAGCAGTATCCAAGCTCTCAAATTATATGGCTCAGACTGAGGAACAGACCAAAGAGAGGATAAATGCCTCAGGTATAACCCAGACTCAGATGCACTATATTGAAGCTGTTGCAGACCTGGCCAATCCAACTATAACAGAACTGGCAGGGATTCTTAAAATCACCAAACCCACCGTAACTGTGGCGATTGACAAACTGGTCGAGAAAGAGTGCATCTACAGGGTCAAATCTGACACCGACAGGAGAAGCGCCCACCTTCATCTTACAGAAAAGGGGAAAGAACTTAATCAGCTTCACCACTTAGCCCATATAACAATTGCCAGAGCATTGATTAAAAATCTCAGCCAGGAGGAGATTGATTCCTTTGAAAAGCTGGTTAATAAAATTGTGAGATAATATGCAGTCATCTGTTTACAATCAGTCTTATCAGGGGCTCACCTCAGAAGAGGTAAAAAAAAGAGAGACACTTTACGGTTTTAACGAATTACCCTCATCCAAAAAGAGGGGAGGGTTACAGATAGCCGTAGGGATTATCAAGGAACCAATGTTCATATTGTTGGTTGTGTGCGGATTACTTTATCTCATACTGGGAGATGTGCAGGAGGGGATAATGCTGATGAGTTTTGTGCTCGTAGTTATGGGTATTGAGTATTTTCAGGAGAGAAAGACAGAAAAAGCGCTCGATGCACTCAAGGATCTTGCGAGTCCGAGAGCTCTGGTCATAAGAGACGGGCAGACAATAAGGATTGCCGGGAGAGAGGTAGTACCGGGAGATATCGTAATAATGCAGGAGGGAGACAGAGTACCTGCCGATTGTAAAGTTCTCTCCTGTGTGAACCTTATGGCAGATGAATCACTTCTTACAGGAGAATCTGTACCGGTCAGGAAAAGGGAATGGTATCAGGAGGATGGCAAGGTAATTCCAGGTGGAGACGAACTGCCGTACCTGTATTCCGGCTCAATGGTGGTTCAGGGTAATGGGATTGCCGAGGTAACCTCAACCGGTCTGAACACTGAGATAGGTAAAATTGGAAAAGCCCTTGAATCGGTTGAAGAGGAGCCTACAAAGCTGAAGAAAGAGATGGGCGTACTGGTTAAAAGACTGGCAATTATTGGATTGCTTCTTTGTGTAACTGTTATTGTCATATACACTCTCACAAGGGGAGATCTGGTAAAGGGATTCCTTGCCGGAATAACCCTGGCTATGGCAATGCTTCCAGAAGAGTTTCCGGTAGTTCTCACCATATTTCTTGCTTTGGGAGGGTGGAGAATGTCAAAAATGGCGGTACTTACAAGAAGGGCAGCTGCAATAGAAACCTTGGGCTCCGCAACAGTCCTCTGCACCGACAAAACGGGCACCCTGACCTGTAATAAAATGAGCGTTAACTCTCTCTATAACGGGAAAAGTATGCTTGACTTATCCAAAGCCCCGATAATTCCGGAAGAATTTCACGAGATTATTGAATACGGAATTCTTTCCAGCCAGGTTAACCCATATGATCCTATGGAGCAGGCTATAACAAAAATTGCAGATGAGAGACGAATTGATTTGGAACACATACACGGGGACTGGAAAATGGAGAAAGAATATCCACTCTCCAGGGAGATGATGGCTATGTCAAGGGTGTTCACAAACCCCTCCACACACGACATGGCGATTGCTGCCAAAGGTGCTCCGGAAGCAATTTTTGATCTTTGCCACCTTGACAAAAATATGGTTGCAGATTATGAAAAAGCTGTATCTGTATTTGCCACCAAAGGATTAAGAGTGCTTGGTGTAGCCAAGGCAAAACTTGACCCCCAGGATCTTCCCTCTGAACAACACGCATTTGAATTTCACTTTATAGGACTGATTGCTTTTTCTGACCCGGTGAGAGAAAATGTTCCTGCAGCTATCAGAGAGTGCAAAAAGGCAGGCATAAGGGTTATTATGATTACCGGGGATTATCCTGTAACTGCGACCAATATTGGCAGGGAGATAGGTCTGTCCAATCCTGAAAAAACGATTACCGGGCAGGAACTTCAGGATATGAGCGAAGAGGAATTAAGAGAAAAGATAAAGGATGTGAACATTTTTGCAAGAGTTATACCGGAACAGAAACTAAAAATTGTAAATGCTCTTAAGAAAAACGGGGAGATAGTAGCTATGACCGGTGACGGGGTCAATGACGCTCCGGCACTTAAAACTGCAAATATCGGAATTGCTATGGGAGAGAAAGGAACTGATGTAGCCCGTGAAGCCTCGTCACTTGTATTGCTGGACGATAATTTTTCCTCGGTAGTAGGTGCTGTGAGGATGGGCAGAAGAATTTTTGACAATCTTCAGAAAGCATTGAGTTATATCTTTGCAATCCACATACCTATTGCAGGACTTTCGCTTATCCCGGTTTTCTTTGCTGATCTGCCGCTGATACTCTGGCCGGTGCATATAGTATTCCTTGAGCTGATAATAGACCCTGCCTGTTCAATTATTTTTGAGGCAGAAAAGGCAGAAAAAAATGTAATGTCCAGACCGCCAAGAGATCCCTTAATTCCTTTTTTCGGATTCAAAAAAATATTACTGAGTTGTTCGCAGGGTATAGGGATACTGCTGGTATGCCTTATTGTCTATTTTGCAGGGTTCAGACTTGGATATACAGAGGATCAGGTGAGAGCACTTACCTTTGTAACTCTGATATCTTCAAATATTGCCGTGATTCTGTCCAACAGATCCTGGTCCGAAAACATATTTAAAATAATTTTAACGCCAAACGGAAGTGTAAAATGGGTTGTGGGCGGTGCAATATTCTTTCTGATAATGGTTCTGAACATACCGTTTTTACTTGACCTGTTTCAGATGGAGAGAATTGGGATAGTTGCATCACTGATTTGTGGGTTGCTTGGATTGTCGAGCATAGCCTGGTTCGAATTCTACAAAACGATAAGAAAAAGAAGAAAAACAGCAATGCTGTAATTTACCTTGATGAGTATCCTCCCATAATATCCAGCAGTTCGTTTGTAATGGCCTGCTGTCTCATTTTGTTGTATTGCAGCGAAAGTTCCTGGAGGATTTTTTGAGCGTTGTCGGTGGCCATCTGCATTGCAACGGTCCTGGCAGAGTGTTCTGCTGCTCTGGAATCGGCAAGAATCAGATTTGTTTTGGCGACAAGACACTTCTTGATAAGATCTGTTCTTATCTCCTGCAAACCAGGTTCATAGATGTACCTTTCGGAGTCTTTTACCTGATAATCAAACAATATTAGAGGTAGAAATCTTTCCCTGACAGGTTTCTGGACAGAAGCTGATGCAAAGTGGTTATAAATAAACTCCACTACATCTGCCTCTCCGTTCTTGTGCATCTCAGACAACCTGGAGGCGAGCTCCTCTATCTCCCTAGTATCCGGTCTATCAGCCATTTTGTCAGGCAATGACTCTACTCCCGGAAACCTTTTACTGAGATGCTTAGCAACAGTTTTTCCTATCGTTAGAATCTGAATGTAGCCGGTTCCTTTGTCCTGGTACTCTTTAATAGTATCAGTTGCCAACTTTTCTATGTTGGAGTTGAATGCTCCGCAAAGTGTGGTATTTGACGAAATCACCACAAGGGTAATGTTTTTTAATAAATCCTGGCTTTTAGTGATTGAAGACTGGTTTGTTGTTTTTGCAGACTGGTTTTTCTCACCAAATTTGAAATCGGGTATTTCCTGCTCGTAAGTGGCTTTGAGAATCTGTGAAAGGGTATTCTCGTACTTTTTGGCTTTGATGTAAACGTTCTGGGATTTGTGAAGCTTTACAGAAGATATCATGCTCATTGCCGATGTTATCTTGAGTGTGTTGCCAACTGTTGCGATTCTGCCCTTTATCTCTCTTAGCGATGACATTCTACTTTGTTTGTGCTGTTATGTTGTGTTGTTAAGCTTTTGTATGAAATTTGCATATCCGGGCAGCGATCTTTTCAATTTCTGATGTGACATCATCATCGAAAATCCCCTCCCTGATTTTGGCAGGCAGATCAGATGTTCTGAATTCTGTCAGGAAATCGTTTTCAAACTGGCTTACTTTATCCAGTGGAATATCTCTGAGAAGGTCTCTTGTTCCGCAATAGAGTACAGCGATCTGCTCCTCTACAGGCATTGGGGATCTGTTTGGCTGTCTGAGTAGTATGGCGTTCTTTTGACCTTTGTCTATGATTCTGGTGGTGATTGAGTCCAGATCTCCTCCAAATTTTGTAAATGCTTCCAGTTCACGAAACTGTGCCTGGTCTATCTTAAGAGTTCCGGCAACCTTTTTCATCGCTTTTACCTGTGCATTTCCTCCAACCCTTGATACTGAGATTCCCACATTTATTGCAGGTCTGTTCCCCTGATTGAAGAGGGCAGTGTCGAGAAATATCTGTCCGTCTGTAATTGAAATAACATTTGTGGGAATGTACGCCGATACGTCTCCGGCCTGTGTCTCGATTATTGGCAGTGCGGTAAGAGAGCCGCCTCCCTTTACCTTACCTGAAAGGCATTCGGGCAGATCGTTCATTTCTTGCACAACCTCTTGCTGGTCAATAATTCTGGCTGCTCTTTCGAGCAATCTGGAGTGCAGGTAAAATATATCGCCGGGATATGCTTCTCTTCCGGATGGCCTTCTCAAAATCAGTGAGAGTTCGCGATATGCAACTGCGTGTTTTGAAAGATCGTCAAAGATAACCAGTGCGTGCTCTCCGGTATCCCTGAAAAATTCGCCTGCGGCTGCTCCTGCAAAGGGGGCAAAATACTGCATTGCAGCGGAATCGGAGGCAGTGGAAGATATTATCGTAGTATATTCCATTGCACCGTACTCTCTTAGGTTGTTCACGAGAGAGGCCACTGTCGAACCTTTCTGCCCAATAGCAACATAGATGCAATATACCGGTTTACCGGCCATATAATTCTCTTTCTGATTGATTATTGTGTTAAAAATTATGGCAGTTTTCCCGGTCTGACGGTCACCGATAATCAACTCCCTCTGTCCTCTGCCAATCGGAATCATCGAATCTATCGCCTTGAGGCCGGTCTGTAAAGGTTCTTTGACCGGTTGACGGAAGATCACCCCGGGGGCTTTTCTTTCCAGGGGCATTATGAATCTCTCTCCTGTGATTGGACCTAGTCCGTCCAGAGGATCTCCAAAGGAGTTGATAACTCTGCCCAAAAGGCATTTACCGGCTCCGATATTCGCAATTTTCCCGGTTCTCTTAACTTTGTAACCCTCCTTTACGAGGTAAGAGGGGCCAAGCAATACAACTCCAACATTGTCCTCCTCCAGGTTCATTGCAATCGCCTCCAGCCCGGAGTCAAACTCTACCAGCTCACCAGATTCCACATTGTTTAGCCCGTAAACCCTTGCAACTCCGTCGCTGACCTGAAGCACCGTTCCTGATTCCAGGAATTTATGGCTTCCGGCGAGTCCTTCCAACTGTTCCCTCAATATTTCGGACACCTCACTGGTGCGAATTTTTTCTGTCATAATAAAACCTTTATACGCTAACTGTCAAATTCTTTCTGATCTGTTTCAGTTTGCCGGATATACTTGCGTCCAGCATCCTGTTTTCAACTTCCAATATAAATCCTCCTATTATGGATGGATCAACTATTTTTTCGATTTCAACATTCCCGCCGGTTGCCTTCTTGACTGCTTCGGTTATTCTCTTCCCGGTCTGAGAGTCTGTGTCAACTGCAGTGGTCACTCTGCACAGGTGAATGTTATTTCTCTTTCTGTATAGTTCGGCAAAACTCAAAAATATTCTGAGACTCTCTGTTTCCCTGTCGTTTCCGAGAATTAGTTCGAAAAAATTCTCAAGTTCTGCAGGAACAGATTTTCCTGAAGCAGATACTAACAACTGGTGCTTCTCTTCCCTTTTAATGGCCGGATTCTCCAAAGCAGAAGCCAAAGCTGGGAGTTTTCCGAAATTCATTATCAGCATATTGACACAATCATAGACCCTGTGCTCATTTCCTTGTGCAGATGAGTAAGCATATAGAGCTTTTGCATACCTTACCGATATGTTGACTTTGTGCATTTTGTCAGGATCTTAAATCTATGTTTTCATCAAGTATGCTGTTGATCATCTCCAGCTGGGAGTCCCTGTTATCGAGTGTTTTTCTGAGAATCTTTTCTGCAGTTGCCAAGGATATAACAGCCATCTCATTTCGGATTTTCCTCAAAGAGTCCTCTCTTTCCCTCAAAAGTTCCTCCCGGGCCTTTTCAAGCTCAAGCGAAGAGACTCTTCTTGCCTCATCCCGGGCATCAGATATTATTTTTTCTCCGGATTTTGTAGCTTCCCGAATAATCTTCAGTTGCTCCTCTCTGGCTGCCGAGAGCAGCTTTTCTCTCTCGGTTGAGGCGTTAACCAGCTGTTTATTGGCTTCGTGAGCATCTTGCAGAGATTTGTCGATGAATTGCCTTCGCTCTTCCACCATCCTGACAATAATCGGGAAGCCGTATCTGTAGAGAATGAACAGTACGACTCCAAAAGAGATCGTCATCCAGAATATCAGCCCGGTTTCCGGTATCAGCAGTGACATTTCTGTAAATTTTTAAATGAAACCTAAATTACTACAGAGCCATAAAGCATACGACAATGGCAAACAAAGAGGCACTTTCTACAAGGGCTGCAGATACAATCATACTCATCCTTATGTCGTTTGCAAATTCAGGTTGTCTTGCAATGGCCTCCATTGCCGATGACCCAATCTTTCCGATGCCTATTGCGGCGGCAATGGCAGCCATACCTGCTCCAAAAGCAGCACCCAAAGTGCCCAGTTCAAGAGAGGCAATTCCTGATTGTAAGAGTGAAATTAAATACATAAAATTGATTGTTAATTGTTTATAATGTTATTTGTAATAATACTTAAAATGTTGTTCCTAATTGTGTGCGTGAGCCTCCCTTACTCTGGATAAACCTATAAATACGGCCGAGAGCATTGTGAAGACATAAGCCTGTATATATGCGACAAGTATTTCAATTATTGTCATAAATATTGTCAGAAGTATTGATACAATGGTCATCCCTCCGCTGGTCAAGGCTCCTGAAGTTGCAGTAATGAATATTACAGATAAAAGCCCCAGTACAACTGAATGGCCTGCTGTAATATTTGCAAAAAGTCGTATCATTAGGGAAAATGGCTTTGTGAAGAGGCCAAACATCTCAATTATAGGCATTAGCGGGATTGGAACCTTCATCCATTTGGGAACATCCGGCCAAAATATCTCCCTAAAGTACTCTCTTGTGCCAAAGATGTTTATGGTAAAGAATGTGAAGAGAGCAAGTACCATTGTTATGGCAATGTTACCAGTTGTGTTTGCTCCGCCCGGAAAAGCCGGAAGGAGTCCCATAAGGTTATTGACAAATATAAAGAAAAAGGCTGTGAGCAGATATGGGGAGAATTTGTGATAATCTTTTCCCACACAGGGTTTTATCATACTGTCATTGATGTCCATAATAAACATCTCCATAAGTCCTGTAAATCCCGAAGGAACAATTAGCGGCCCTTTTTTGTATCTTCTTGCTGTAGCTGTTATGATAAGAATAAGGACAAGGCTGTTGATCATAATGGCAAGAGCATTTTTTGTGATTGAAAGGTCTGTTGGCCGTCTCTCTGATCCACTCTGAGAAACCTCTACAATTTTTCCCTCAAATTGGCCGGATTCAGCAATCAGGAAACTTCTGTACCTCTTGCCCTCTTCAAGCCTGGAAGAGAGAAAAACGTTAAAACCACTCTCTTTGCTGATCAGTATCACAGGTAGTGGTAAAGACACTTCGCGTTCATTAAATCTGGTTATATGCCAGCTGTATGAATCGCGAATATGTTCATTAATCATTCCTTTTATATCCGGCTTTTCTGCAAAAAGAGGTGTAGTAAACAGCAAAACAACTGCCGAGACAAAAAGTGTCATTGTACGCTTCATTTTGCCATTCTCTCCTTCTCAAACTTGATAAAAAGGTAAGTCTCAACGAACAGAAAGAAAAAATAGAATGCCATAGTTATCAGGGTAAAAGGGTATCTGAAATCTTCCGTTACCATATTGTAAACCAGTATGAATCCTGCAGTAATAATAAGTTTGATAGTTCTCATCATCATATAAGTATTTACAACTTTGGCAGGAGAGTTTCCATGGGTGAACAGGAGCACCCAAAGCATCACAAATCCCAGTACAGTAAAGTAGGAGGGGATTATCGGATAGAGAGGGAAATAATACTGTGGAAAGAACTTTTTCAGAAGAATTCCTACGGCTATTCCAACTCCTGCATAAAGCAGCATAATGATAAAAACCAGTCTGTATCTCTTTGACTTACTCATAATAAAAAGTTATTGCTCAACGCAGAGCGTTATACTGTTATTATCGATGTGGGCTATACCTCCCCTGACGGAGTGTTTTTCTTTGCTGCCGCTCCCTTTTCTGCGATAGAGTATCTCTCCCTTAGAGACTATGCAGATTAGAGGGGCGTGATGGGGAAAAACCGTAAAACTGCCTGAACGGGAAGGGATTGTCACAGATTCAACCTCCTCACAAATGCAGCTCCCGGACGCTTCTATGATTAACAGTTTTAACATTTTATTTCTGACTGAGCAGTTTCTCTCCCTTTTCTATAGCTTCTTCTATTGTACCCACATTCAGAAAAGCTTGTTCGGGGAGGTAATCCAGCTCTCCGTTCAGTATCATTTTAAATCCTTTTATGGTATCCTCAATAGAAACGATGGCTCCTTTTACGCCTGTGTACTGCTCTGCCATATGAAAAGGCTGAGAAAGGAACCGCTGTATCCTTCTGGCTCTGTTTACCACAGTGCGGTCTTCGTCTGAAAGCTCCTCAATTCCCAGTATTGAAATTATGTCCTGAAGCTCTTTATTCCTCTGAAGTAGCTGTTTAACTTCCTGAGCTGTGCGGTAGTGATCCTCTCCCACGATATGGGGTTCCAGAACCCTGGATGTGGATTCGAGAGGATCTACGGCCGGATATATGCCCAGCTCGGCAATCTTTCGGCTGAGTACAGTGGTGGCATCAAGGTGTGTGAATGTAGTTGATGGTGCCGGGTCTGTAAGGTCATCTGCGGGTACATAAACCGCCTGGATTGAGGTTATTGAACCTTTTTTGGTGGAGGCTATTCTCTCCTGCATTGCTCCCATCTCTGTGGCAAGTGTTGGCTGATAGCCTACTGCCGAGGGCATTCTTCCCAGAAGAGCAGACACCTCTGAACCTGCCTGAGTGAACCTGAAGATGTTGTCAATGAAGAACAGAATATCTGTGCCTTCTGAGCCCTCGTCCCTGAAAGATTCGGCAACTGTCAGTCCCGAAAGAGCCACATTTGCACGGGCTCCCGGAGGCTCGTTCATCTGACCGAAAACCAGGGTCGCCTGAGATTTTGCCATCTCTTTGGGGTCAACTTTTGAGAGGTCCCATATACCCTTTTCCATATTTTCAGTGAACTCTTTTCCGTATTTTATAACTCCGCAGGAGATCATCTCGCGTAACAGATCGTTTCCCTCTCTTGTTCTCTCACCAACACCTGCAAAGACAGAAAAACCGTTGTGCTTCTTTGCAATGTTGTTGATTAGTTCCATTATTATTACGGTTTTGCCCACTCCGGCCCCTCCGAATAGACCAATCTTTCCTCCCCTTGAATAGGGTTCCAGAAGGTCGATGACCTTGATGCCTGTAAAGAGTACCTCCTTTGAAGTGATGAGTTCGTCGAACTTTGGGGGCTCCCGGTGGATAGGGTAGGCATCTTTCATCTCCAGCTCTCCCATTCCGTCTATAGGATCTCCGATTACATTAAGAAGTCTGCCTTTTACCTGGGGACCTACGGGAATCCTTATTGGTGATCCCGTGGATATGGCCTCCATACCTCTTCTCAGTCCATCGGTGGAGTCCATTGCTACGGTTCTTACGCTCCTTTCACCTATGTGTTGCTGAACCTCAAGAATTAGAAACCTTCCATCGTCTCTCTTTACCTTAATTGCATCCTGAATGCCCGGTAAAGATATTTCCCTCTTTCCCTCCTCTGTTTCAAAGCTTATGTCCACAACAGGACCGATTATCTGCGATATCCGGCCGGTCGCAAATTGTTTTGTCATTGCAAAAAAAAATTGAACAACAAAGTTAAAAAAAATTAACTTCCTTTATTATTTTCTGTGATTAATGACTGAAAGTACATCGAGAATGAACGGTACATAAAATGTGTCCATTTTCCGAAGGGAACAATTATCAGTGCCCACTGAACCAGCACTGTCAAATGGATCAGGTAGATCCACAGATTGTTATTTATAATGTCCAGGTCAACAAACAGTCTTACTGCAAAAGCGGTCAATCCCATCAGAAAAAGCCATATCACAAACAGCCAATCAGATGGCCGGGAATGACGGCTTAACTTTTTTAGCCGGGAGTGCCGGTTTAACTCTTTTTTTGCCTTGATCCTCTCTTTAACAAAATCTGCTGTGACAATAAAAACAATTGCGCTCACCAGATAACCTGCCACAATAACAAATATATTTTCTGTGCCCATCCAGCCCAGAAGGACTGTCATCATCAACAGGGTAAGGTATCCGATTACCAGTATAAAATGTTCGAACCATCTCCTTTGATTATCGTCACATCCAAGGGTTCTTTTCTGGGTGAACATATGTAAAAATAGCACTCCTGCGCTTTTAAAATATTTTGTAAAGGGAGGATTTTTCCCAGGACGAATCACCGTTAAATACCACATTCTTAATATATTTGGCAACAGTATTAGGAGAAAGACTGTGGCAATAGCATACATCTCAAAAAGATGGCCAAAGTGCATAATCTCCTTAACATTAAATTGCTTGTAATTTGCGAACAAAATTACTGCAGCAACCATTAGAAGCATTGCCCCAACGAGCACCGGAACAGACTTGTAAAGCAAACCTGATAATCCTGTCCAGTCATATCTTGCAGTTAGCCACCTTCTGAGTGACATCATAAGTTCACCCGGATCTGCACTTTGTGGGCAGAGGCTAGAACACTCCCCGCAATAGTAACAGGACCAGGGCTTGAGTGAAGACTCTATCTCTTCCTTAACTCCCAGTGCAGATAATCTGACCAGCTCCCTTGGGAAAGCTTCATCTTTTGTTGCAAGTGAGCATACTGCAGTGCAGTTGCCGCAATTGTAGCAGGAGGTGAAATCAAAAGCTCCGTATTTCTTTAATTCTTTGGAGAATTTCCTGTCAATCTTTGCCATCTCACTTAAGTTTATATTTGAAGTACTCGTCCATACTGTCAATCTCTCCGGTTTTTACAAAACCGAACTTTACCAGCGAGAGAAGATAGTAAACAATTTCGTCTGCAGGTATCTGAAGCTTTCCGGATAATTCGGCTACAGTGAGATCTTCCTCTTTAAGAGCCAGAAGAATTGATCTTTTTATCTTGTTGAAATCCTTTAGATTCTCTTTTACACTTTCGGGAACCTTGTGTTGTTCCCTCAATATCTTAAATGTCTCTTTCTTTTCTATCATCATTTTTGAATTATTGGGACAGAACATCAATCATATCTTCTATCTCTTTGTTGGTAAATGATATAAGTTCAATTGCGTCTGTCGGGCAAACCGGAAGACACATTCCGCATCCTTTGCAGGTTGACTTGTTGATCCGGGCAATACTCTTTTGGAACATCTCAATTACAGAAATTGCGTTAAAAGGGCAGGCTTTGCTGCACTCATCGCACCAGGTACACTTATCTTCATCTACATAGGCAACGATTGGTTCGAGCTCCAGCTCTCCGGTACTTACAAGAGAGTGGGACTTGGCTGCTGCAGCCAGAGCAGAGTTCACGCTTTCGGAAGCATTCTTTGGCCCCTGGCAGGCTCCGGCAATTGTAACACCATCGATGGCTGTTTCAACCGGTCTGAGTTTCATATGTATCTCGTTGTAGAATTTATCTCTGCCTCTTGGAAGTTTGAATATGCTACCGGTATTATCGTCCTGTACGGGAACCATTCCTGTTACAAGCACAACTATATCGGTCTCTGCTTCCAGCTCCCTTTTGCCGCTAAGAATATCCTTGACCTTAATAATTATTTTGTCATCTTTCTCTTCAATCACCGGAGGTTCTTTGTCGGGAAACTGAATAAAAAGATCGCCTCTTCTGTTGGCTTCTTTGTACAGGAGCTCCTGCTTGCCATAGCTTCTTACCCCCCTTGTGAGGTGATAAATGTCAGAATCCGGGAATCTCTCTGACAAATCCAGAGCACTCTGAATTGCGGCGCTGCAGCAATATCTTGAACAGTACTTATTGTCTCCCTTTATCTCTCTGCTCCCTACACAGTAAATGAAAGCGACACTTTTTACCTCTTTGCCAAAAGCAACAAAGCTCATTCCATTCTGTCCCTTGAGCAGCTTGTTGAACTGTGCAAGAGTAACCACTCCGGGAAGCTGGCCGTATCCGTATTCACCCGTCAGGGGAGAGTAACTCTCAAAACCTGTTGCAACAAGAACAGAACCCACATTTATCTCTTTTTCGGGAAAATTATCCTCTCCAGGGTTGTTGTTGCCTTTAAGGGTGAGTACAAAATCGCCAATATTTCCGGAACCTGAGGTTATTCTGTGACCTGTGAGCAATGTGATATTTTCTTCATTCTCAATTTCTTTGGAAAGCCTCTTGACAATTTCTTCCCCAGTTTCTGATTCGGGATTTACTCTGTTGATATTTAAAAGATTACCCCCGATTTTACTCTCCTTTTCTATAAGATAAACTTTATCTCCCATTGCCGACAGAGCCTGTGCAGCCTTTATCCCGGCGATTCCGGCCCCAATAACCGCTACACTCTTTTTTGATTTTATCTTAATGGGTTCCAGTGAGGAGGCGTGCCTTGCCTTAGCAATGGCTGCCTTTACCAGCAGTATTGCCTTTTCGGTTGCTCCCGGTTTATCATCGGAGTGTGCCCAGGAAGCCTGTTCCCTTATGTTTGCGTGAACATAGTTGTATTTGTTGAGACCTGCTCTTTCACTTACAGCCCTGAAGGTTGAGAGGTGAAGCTTGGGTGAGCAGGATGCTACCACAATTCCGTTAAGATCATTTTTTCTGATATCGGAATCCATATCCTTCTGATTGGCATCCCCGCAGGCAAACATCGTAGTCTTTGCCAGCAAAACTGCATTTTCTCCGGTAATAGACTCTTTTACCTTTTCAATGTCAACATAATCAGAAATATTGCCTCCGCAAGCGCATATATAAACACCTATTCTTTTTTCCATACCGCTGAATGTTAATTGATTCTCTTAAGATAGGCCGTTGCCTGTGAAGCTGCCGCACCTGCCGAGAGTATTGAGTCGGGAATGTCCATAGGTCCGGAGGCTGTTCCGGAGACAAAAACCCCTTCTATGGATGTCTTTGCCGGGCTGATTATTGGGTCTTCCTGCCTTATGTAATTGAGAGGATCTGTCAAAAGAGTGTTTGATCTGAACATAGGAACAGCCTCATCGTTTGCAAGTACACCTACCGACAAAACTACCATATCGTGCCGTGCCTCCTTGATCTTTCCGGTGGAAACATCTTCGTACCTGAGTGTAAGGTCTCCTCTTTCTCCCTTTGTGATTTTGCCGATTTTTCCCTTTATAAAAGAGACTCCCATCCCTTTTGCCTGTTCATAGAACTCATCGTAGCCCTTGCCAAATGCCCTTATGTCAATGTAGTAAATTGTAATGTCTGCCATTGGAAGAGCTCCCATGAGCAGCTGAGCCTGTTTAATGGAGTACATACAGCAAATCTGGGAGCAAATAGGATTCCCCTCGGAATCATCTCTTGAGCCGGCACACAAAACATAGGCAATCTTGTCGGGAACTTTACCGTCTGATGGCCTGAGTATTGTGTTAAATGGGCGGGTAGGGGCAAGCTGTCTCTCCATCTGCATAGAGGTCAGTACATTCTTAAATTTGCCGAATCCATACCTTTCGATTTTTAATGGGTCGAAGAGCTTGAATCCGGTTGCAACCACTACACTTTTTATATCAATCACATAATCCAGAGCCTTTTGTGTGAAATCTATACAGTTCGACGGGCAAGCCTTTTCACAGGCTCCGCAAAGAGTGCAGTTTTCAATGTCAATCGCTGCAATTTTGGGACTGGCTATGGAGAAAGGAATAAAAGCTGCCTTTCTGCCGATAAGATTATACTGGTATTGGTCCTTTACAATAACAGGACAAGCCTCTTCGCATTTCTGGCAGCCGGTACAATCCTCGGCTACAACATATCTGGGACGCCTGGTAATTTCTGCCCTGAAGTGTCTCTCTCCCATTTTTACTACAGAGTTTACATCGCTCTCGGTAAAAATTGTGATGTTATTATGTCTTGAGATTTCAGATACTTTTGGGGTTGTGATGCAGGCAGAGCAGTCCAGCGTTGGGAATACCTTGCTTAACATTATCATCTTTCCCCCTATGGAGAGATCCTTTTCTACAATAATAACCTTGTATCCATTGTTTGCCAGATTTAAGGCGGATTCTCCCCCTGCAATTCCCCCTCCAATGACCATTGCGTCAAAGAAAAGGTTTATTTTCTCTTTTTCCATTGTACTTCTCTATTTTAACAGATACTCATTGAAACTTTTGATCTGTTTTACAAACGATTCGCTGCAGACGGAACATATTGCTGCCATTCTGAGTCTGGCAGGGTCAATATCTTTCTGCTGCATAAGTTTATGAGTCTGACTAACAATATTTCCGGTTTTTTCTGTACAGCTCTCACTAAACGCACAATCGCTGCCGTCTGCAGCAATAAATACTCCGTCAAATCCCTTCTCAAAAGCGTGTATGATCCATCTTGGCTTTATCGAACTGGAACATCTGAGTGCAATTGTATATACCTGCGGAGAATAGTGAAGCTTGAGTAATCCCGCCATATCTATGGCAGGGTCAGAAATTTTTTCGGTTGAGAATACAAGGATCTTTGCCTGTTTTGACATTGCTCTTGTTTAATTCTTTCTCATGTAAATTTTGTAGTAACCGTTCTCCTCTACTGTTCCCAGATAATCGTGCCCCTGCTTGGTACACCACTTTGGGATATCCACCTTGGTGCCTTCATCGGCAGAGAGGATCTCCATAATTTCTCCCTCTTCAATAGTGCCAAGTGCCTTTTTTGCTTCGAGCAGGGGTCCGGGGCAAGCTGTTCCTCTTGCATCTACGCTCTTTGTTACTTGCAGAGCTCTCAGTTCATCCTGTGTCATTTTTCTAAATTTTATTGGTTTAATAATAATTATACAAATAGTTGTGCTGCACTCTCTCCGGCATCGGTTACAAATGTTGCAGCTCCTGCATAAGTGAGGTGAGGATAATCTATCATCTCCTCCTTTTTGAATCCCATAAGACCCATAGACATTTCACAAACAATTATTTCGATTCCAAGTTCTCCTGCGGTTTTAAACATATCGTCCAGAGAGAGAACGTTGTGCTTTTTCATAAGATATTTTATCATCACAGGTCCCATTCCGCACATATTCATCTTTGACAGACCAAGGTTGTTCTTACTTTTTGGCAGCATAAAACCGAACATTTTTGAGATGATGTCTTTACCTTTCGGATTCTTTTTTGGATCCCTCAGAGCAGACAGAGCCCAGAATGAGAAAAATATCTTGACTTTTGTATCCATTGCAGCCGCTGCAAGTGAAATAATCATTGTGGCCAGTATCTTGTCCATATCTCCCGATACACAGGCAATGGATAGCTGGTCTTTTCTGCTGTTCTGAATAGTTTTTACCTTTTTTTGCAGATTTTCGACCTCGTTGCTTAACTGGTCAATCTTCTGCTGTAAATCCTCTTGCATAGTAATTTGTATTAAATTTTATTTATGTGCAAAGTAAGCAATTATAAGCATAAATGCAAGCAAATTGAGCTATGATTTTAAACTATAAAAATTGTGATATTGGTCACATTATTTCTATATTTGCAAAAATTTTGACGGATACAAATGGATAACAAGTGTAACTTCTGCACAATGAAGTCAAAAGCTGCAGAAAAACTGACAGCCAAAGAGAGTGAAAAGTTGTCTGCAAACTGCGTAACAGTAAAATTCAAAAAGGGAGACTCAATAATTAAGCAGGGAACCTATTCTACCAATGTTGCCTACCTGAGGACAGGTCTTGCCAAGATACATATTCAGGGACCTTACTACACACAGGTTGTAAGAATTGTAAGCCAGGGGAATTATCTTGGATTGCCAACAACTTTCGGCGACAAAGTAAACCAGTATTCTGTAACTGCAGTGGAGCCTTCTGAGGTTTGTTTCATAGACATAACTACATTCCGGAAATTGCTGAATTTAAACTCTGACTTTAGCAACCAGATAATTCTTGAGCTTTGCAAAAGCGAACTGGAGTCCTATCAGAAGTGCGTTAACCGTACTCAGAGGCATATAAGGGGAAAGATTGCCGGAGTTCTTCTGGAATTTGCCGATGAGATTTACCGTTCAGAAAAATTTACTCTGTCGATCAATCAGGAGGAGATGGGAAACCTTGTGGATGCAAGCCGGGAAAGTGTCAGTCGCGTGTTGTCAGAATTTGTAAGAGACGGGATTATTGTAATGGAAGGAAGGAATATAAGCATAGTAAACAGGCAGATGCTTTTGAATATTTGCCTTAACGGCTGAATCTGCTGCTGATGTGCCAATTTGTCCTGTTGCAGCATTTGGCAGATTATTTGCTTGAAGCACTTACATCAACTTAATTGAATACACACAAATAAATATATGAAAGTTCACAAAAAAGAGAGCCATTCCGATAAGAATGAGTCTAAGGAGACGGTGCAGAAGGATGTAACCAATGAGACAGTCAAAGAGAATGCCGGAGCTGATTCCGCTGACAGACAAAATGTTAACGATCAGGCTGAGAGTGATCAGGCACAGAAGTGCCCCGAAGCAGAAGATCTCAACGAAAAGATCAATCTCTTGAACGATAAATATATCAGACTGGCTGCCGAGTTTGATAATTATCGCCGCAGAACCTCAAGAGAGAAGCTTGATCTCATTGTTACAGCTGCTGAGGATACAATTAAAGGAATACTTCCGGTTTTAGATGATTGTGAAAGAGCTCTTGAAGTTTTGAGAAATTCTGAAGGGGATCACAAAGCTGCCATTGAGGGTACAGAACTAATATACAATAAATTATACAGTTATTTAGAGTCAAGGGGACTTAAAAGGATGGAAGCTTTGGGTGGCGTACTGGACACGGATTTTCACGAAGCAGTGGCTCAGTATCCAGCTCCGGACAAAAAGAGCCGCAACAAAATCATCAATGTTGTTCAAAACGGCTATCTGCTCAAGGGAAAAGTAATCCGTTTTGCAAAGGTAATTGTAGGTATATAGCAAAATGATGGCTAAAAGAGATTATTACGAAGTGCTTGGGGTTGCAAAGAATGCCTCTGCAGAAGAGATTAAGAAGGCTTACAGGAAGATGGCCCTTAAGTACCATCCGGATAAAAATCCGGGGGACAAGGAGGCAGAAGAGAAATTCAAAGAGGCTGCAGAAGCATATGATATACTCAGCAACAGCGATAAAAAAAGCAAATATGACCAGTTCGGGCACGCCGGCGTTGGAAATTCTGCTGCCGGCGGATTCAGCGGACAGGGTTTCTCTATGGAGGATATTTTCAGTCAGTTCGGCGATATTTTCGGAGGACATTTTGGTGGTGCATTCGGTAATTTCGGCGGTTTTGGAGGATCGTCCCGGGGTGGAAGAAGGGTTAACCGGGGCTCAGATATCAGGATTCGTGTAAAACTTGATCTCAGGGAGATAGCTCACGGGACCGAGAAGAAGGTGAAAATCAGCAAACAGGTAATGTGCCCTGAGTGCAACGGTAAGGGTGCCAGATCAGAGGGTGATATACGCACCTGTGATACCTGCAGGGGAACAGGACAGGTCTCCAGGGTGACACAAACCATACTGGGAACAATGCAGACGTCTTCTGTTTGTCCGTCCTGTTCGGGAGAGGGAAAAAGGATTACAAAGCCTTGTAGCAGGTGTGGAGGCGATGGACTGATAAAAGAGACAGAGGAGATTACATTCACAATACCAGCCGGAGTAGGGCAGGGTATGCAGCTTACTGTTCAGGGAAAGGGCAATGCGGCAAAAAGAGGGGGTATTAACGGCGATCTTCTGGTTGTTATCGAGGAGGAGGAGCACAAGGAACTTCAGCGTGACGGAAACGATCTTATATATTCTCTGTTTATCTCTGTTCCGGATGCAATTCTGGGCGCAGATGCCGAGATACCATCTGTCGATGGCAAACTGAGGATTAAGATAGAACCCGGAACTCAGTCGGGAAAGATATTGAGATTAAGGTCAAAAGGACTTCCTGACGTAAACGGTTACGGGACAGGAGACCTTTTGGTTTATATTCAGATATGGACTCCGGGAAAAATTGACAGACAGGAGAAAGAGCTTTTGGAGAGACTCAGACAGTCCGAGAACTTTAAACCGAACCCGGATAAAAACGACCGCAATTTCTTTGACAGGATGAAGAAGATGTTCTCATAGACTGACTGATATGATCAAAGGAAATCCATTTATTTTTAAAATTGTTCTGCTCTTTTACTTAAGCATCCAGCTTAGTCCCAAATCTTATTCTACAAATGTAGGCGAGGATGATAAATACAGATTGCCACTGAATTTACCCATTTCATTATCAGGAAATTATGGTGAATTAAGATCTACACATTTCCACTCGGGAATAGATCTGAGGGTAGGAGGAGTTTCCGGTGCTCCGGTATATTCTGCAATGGACGGTTATATTTCCAGAATATCCGTTTCACCCGTAGGTTATGGTCATGCACTATACATCTGCCATCCGAATGGAACGACAACCTTGTACGGTCACCTGATGAATTTTACCCCCAATGTGGCAAAATGGGTAGAAGAGATGCAGTACAGCAAAAGGAGTTTTCAGGTAAATCTATATCCTGACAGTCTTAAGTTCCCTGTTAAAAAAGGAGAGCTGATAGGCAATGCCGGAAATTCAGGCTCTTCCGGAGGGCCCCATCTCCATTTTGAAATAAGGGAGACTCAAAGGCAGATCCCACTTAATCCTGTCACCACAGCAAAATACAGCATTCCGGACAAAACACCGCCTCAGATTAGAAGGGTGAATATTTACTCTCTGCAAAATGCCAAATATCTTCCTGAGAGTACTTTGCTCTCCTCTTACAACGCTGAACCAAAGTCAATCGTTGCAGTATCCGACACCTTTTATGTTGCTGTAGATGCAATTGACAAAATGGAAGGCACTTACGCAAAACTGGCAATTCATACCTACAGTTTTTTTCTGGATGACACCCTTGTATTCAGTTTTACACCTGACAAAATTCCTTTTGACAAGGGAAAGTACATTAATTCTATAGTCGAATACAGTGAGAAGCAGAAGTACGGGATATCGATGGTTAAAAGTTATGTTGAGCCGGGGAACGGTCTTAGACAAAATATAGCATCGCGGGGTGACGGCATTTTTATTGTTACCGGAGACACAGTACACACTGTAAGGATTGTTGCGGGCGACATATCAGGAAATATTACAGAGTGGTCCTTTAAAGTTAAAGCAACCGTTAAACCGCCTGTTTCTGACCTTACACAGCTAAGTGACAAACAACAGATAATGCCCTGGTATCTCCCAAACAGATTTCAGATGGGAGATATTCTGCTTACTCTGCCAACAGGTTCACTATACAGGTCTATTATTTTCTCCGCAGATACTATCCCTGCAGCAGGTGGCAAGGTCTGGAGCCTGGGAAATCCGGAAGTGCCACTTCATAATCAGGCAAAATTATCACTCTCTTTACCCGGCAACAATTTGCCTGCCGAAAAGTTATTTATCGTAAGACTAAAAGAGTCAGGTGGATTACAGTACTGCGGAGGCGAGTGGAGAGAAGGCCGTTTTGAAACATCAATCTCTTCTTTCGGTAAGTATGCAATATCTCTTGATACAATACCTCCCGTTGTTGTTCCACATTTTAAAAGGAATGAGAACTTGTCGGGAAGAAATTCTTTGAAATTCACTGTTAAGGATGATATTTCCGGGATACAATCTCTTGAAGTAAAGATTGACGGGGAATGGGTGTTGTACAATCACGATCCCAAAAGCAATTCTTTGACTGTGAAGTTGAATCCTTTAAGAATTAAAAAGGGAGGAGCACACGAACTTGAGGTATCGGTTGCCGATAACAGAAATAATATTTCAAGGGTGAAAATCGGGTTTGTCTGGTAGAGAGTGTTTTTCTAATCAGGGAATTCGGCAATTAATTTTGCTTAAATAAAAATTATTCATACATTTGCACTCCAAAATTTTAGCAACCGCTTATACGAACGCAAGAGTCTGTAATGTTGCATTAATAAATTGATTATAATGGATTTAATTCAGATCGCAGAGCAGTCATTTGCACAGGAGAAAAAAGTTTTACCCGATTTTAAGGCCGGAGACACAATAACCGTAACCTATAAGATCAAGGAGGAGACTAAAGAGAGGCTTCAAAAGTATCGTGGTGTTGTTATCCAGAGAAAGGGAAAAGGAACCACTGCTACTTTTACAGTAAGGAAAATGTCAAACGGCGTTGGTGTAGAGAGGATATTTCCCGCTGATTCACCTTTTATTGATTCTATCGAGGTTAATAAAAGGGGCAAGGTACGCAGGGCAAGGATTTTCTACATAAGGGAGCTGACCGGCAAGAAAGCCCGTATAAAAGAGAGGAAATACAATATTGTTAAGGATATTGAGGAGTAGAACCCCTCAAATGGCCCCGTAGCTCAACTGAATAGAGTAGCTGACTACGGATCAGCCGGTTACAGGTTTGAATCCTGTCGGGGTCACAAACATAGTTTTTGCGAATAGTTAAAAGGCTCATTAAGAGCCTTTTTTATTTACTTTTTTCTGATTTGAGATCAGAGATAGTAAAGTAGAAGGTAGATCCTTTACCCGGTTCGCTTTCTACCCATATTCTGCCACCAAGCATTTCTGTATAGGCTTTTGAAATTGAAAGGCCCAAACCTGTCCCTTCGTATTCTGCGTTGTATGTATCGCTGCCTTGTCTGAATCTCTCGAAAATAATTTCTCTCATTTCCTCGGGTATCCCTATCCCGGTGTCGCGAACATAAAATTCAAGAATTTCTCCTTTTCTGGAACACCCAATCTCAATTGAACCGCTCTTTGTGAATTTTACGGCATTTCTGGTGAGATTGGTAAGTATTGCATAGAGCTTTTCGCGATCTGTTGTTATTGTGGTTTCGTCTTTGTCAAGATTGTTTATTACAGAAAAATCAATACCCTTTTCCTGAGTCTGAAGGTGGAAAAAATTGTGTATGAAATCGAGCTGCTCACTGACGTCGACCAGAGCGGGATATATTTTGGTGAAACCTGCCTCCAAAGTAGAAATGCTGATTATGTCATTAATAATATTGAGCATCCGGTTGCCACTTTTTTCAATTATCCCAATGTATTGCTCCTTGTCCTCGACAGATAATTTAGGTTCTCTGAGAAAATCGGTAAAGCCCAGGATTCCGTTCATAGGAGTTCTTATTTCGTGACTCACATTTGCAAGAAAAGCCGATTTGAGACGATCACTCTCCTCTGCTCTCTCTTTTGCTTTTATTAATTCATCTCTTCTGAATCTTCTCTGTATAGCAAATCCAATTGTATTTGATGCTGTTGACAATATCTGCACCTCGGAGCTCAACCACTTCTTTCCTGTGATGTAATGGCTGAAGACTATGAATCCCCAGAAGCAATTTTCAACAAAAATCGGAGAAGCAAGAGTGGATTTGATATCAAATTTTTTGAGTGAATTTTGTTCTTCTTCGCTAAAGTCAGATATATCACCCGAAATAAATCCTCCCGAATTCAGAATGTTGTACCAACTTGGCAGATGATTGAAATAACTGATATTTTGCAATAACTCTTTTGCACTTTTAGTTGTAGTCAACTGGTCTAACCATTCGAAATCAAGACTGAACAGAGGTTTGCCATCCAGAGGATCGGGGTGATTGCGGTATAATCTGACACTTCCGGAGTTGGTTGCAATTCCAAGAAGTTCAATCACCTTCTGAATGGTTACTTCAACTTCTTCGCTCTGAATAAGTATTGATGTTGCCTTAGCAATAGATTCCAGCAAAAGATCTCTCTTGTAAATCTCAGATTCCGCTTTTTTCTCTCTGGTAATATCGTGCCCACTGCCCACAAGTCCTATCATTTCACCCTTTTCATCGTATATGGGGGCTTTTCTGATATCAATATATATGAACTTGCCGTTTACAAACCAGGAATCCTTGTAATCAGTTGGTTTGCCTGTACATAAAACTTCCAGATCTGTATTTTTGTCTCTGTTTACCAGTGATGGCCAACCGGAATTTTGATCATCAATAACTGATTGTATTATTGACATTTCTGAGAGAGTCTTTCCCAAGGGCTCGCTTTTGGAGGAGGTCATCAGAAATTTTTCACAGAAAGGTCTGTTAGCAAAAATATAATTCATCTCCATATCCTTGGCCCAAAGCAAGTCAGTCATATTATCAGTCATAAGGGTGAACACTGAGTACATATTTTTGTAGCTCTCCTGTGCTGCTGTAATCTGTTTCTGGCGCATAATGTGTTCAGTGATATCGCTGATAAGAACCAGTCTGCTTCCGGGTTGAGATTTTAACGGCTCCTTGTGAATTGAGAAAATTACAGTTTTATCTCCGTGGGTAATCTCCACTTGTTCAGAAATATTATCACTCAGGACAGCCTCTGTAAGGGCATTAATCTGACCATCAGAAATTACCAGTTGCATCCCTGTGGGTTTTTTATTTGTGATTCCAAGATAGCTTATAGCTTTTTGATTTATGTCCTGAATTCTGTTCTTCTTGTCCAAAGCTAGAATTCCCCCAGGCATAAGTTCTACCAAAGTCTCTCTTGCAACCGGGATAAGATCTAGAAAACGTGTATATAAAACAGAGTATATCAAAATCAAGCCGCTGAAAGTCATGGCTATAGGAACTAGGTCGAGTCCGGGTAAAAAATTGTTACCTGTTATATAAAAGAAACTGGCTGACCAGGGTAAAATGCTTCCGGAGAGCAAGACAAGCCCGTGGCCTCTGAATGAAAGCTTGTGAGTAATTATGAACTTGATAATAAATACAGTGGATAAAAAAAGGAGTATGTAGCTGTATAGTACATAACCTGTCCAAAATATTGGACCGTGGTAATATTCTATCAGGTTTGTCTTTTGTGAGATATCAGAGAACCCTGCCCAGTAAAGATGGTGCAATTCATTTGTGAATAAAAAGAGCAGAGTTATTGAAGGAACAGTGACATAACCCAGTATGCTCTTTGTCGTCAAATATTTGTCCATAGATGTAAAGCGGAGGACAAATATGAAAAAAAGTACCGGAACAAAAATCCCGCCTGTCATTTCCAGTTTAGAAAACAGTATTTTATCAGGTATTGTAGTTGCCGCACTTTCAAAAATTAACCAGAAAGAGCCTGCTGCAGATGCAATCATAAGGTACACCATATCCAGAGCTCCTTTGACATCTCTGCGCTGCCAGGCAAGAAAAGAACCAAAAAGGGATATCAGTGTGGTAACCAGATATATAACTGATATAATTGTAAAGGTCTGGTTCATTTTTCTTTATGTTTCTTGTACTTTGCAGACAAATATAGCCATAAATGAAGAAAGGATTTAAAAAATTATCTCTTTCCAATGCACATTGAGATTGCTGCACCATAACTTAGAGATGTAAGGCTTTTTGTGTCACTTTTTAAGAAGATCTCTTCAAAACTTGTGAATAATCTGTACTGTAGCTGGCTGTCCGGGCGATAAGTATAATTTATGCCTGCGTTCAGAGAAAGCCCTGACAGAGATAATATTGAATAATTGTATGAATCTCTTTGAGACACTCCGGCATAACCGCCTCCGGCTCTAATTGCAAGAGAGCCGTTCCTGTGAACATCATAGGAAAATTCGGGTTGAAAAACAACTGATTGCCAGCTAAGTACTGGTCCTGTTATTGAAAACTGTGCTCTTTCAATTACAGTAGGGGCGCTGTTGAGGTGACCGGATAGAATTGCAGAAAATCTTTCCGAAACATTGTAGGCTGTTTCTGCTCCAAAAGTAACACCCTGCTTAACTTTCAGAGTTGTGTATTTCCCGGATTGCACCTTGTTTAACACATTGTTGAAGCCGGTTACCATTGAAAACTTAAGCAAAGGTTTACTAAACTTATCCTCCTCTATCCAGTAATCAGGTTTTCCCTTCCTGCCCTCTTTAAGAATCAGTCTTCCGGTGGCGTATCCTGCTTCTGCGGATAGGATACCGATTCCGGCTCCCATAAGCACATCCTGAAAATAATGTTTGTTGTTAAGGACTCTCATCAGAGCTGTAGCTGTTGCGAATCCATAGGCTCCGATGCTTATCCAGGGGTGATCTTTCCCGTATTCTCTGGATACAATTTGAGCTCCCATAAACGAAAACGCTGAGTGACCACTGGCAAAGCTCTTATTGTTCGTAAAATCTGGACGTTTGGAGGAAACGGAATTCTTCAATCCCAATGTAATCGTCCCCATTATTGAGGCCGAAATAATATAATTCAGAGAGAGAGACCTCCAACTGCTCTGAGTCTTGACTCCGGCCGCTTTAAGTCCAAATATCATCAAAGACGGAACAAACATAGTAAAGTCGTCCGCAGAGGTTCTGAAGGATGGGACATACTCATTTCTAAGCAATTGAAAACTATTCCCTTTGTTTACCAACATAACACCAGAAAGCAGAAAAGGTGCTGAAGGAACAAAACATTTTATCAAAGTTCCCGGTTTTTTACAGGAGAGATTGAGAGTGTCTTCCGGCGATGCCTGCAATAAGAAAGCACTTAGAGTGTGATTTGTTAAGACTACAGAAAGAGTTAGCAGAAGAATTTTTTTTAGCATTGTCCCTGGGTTGTATATTTTTACAGCAAAGGACTCAACAATCTGGCAAATGACTCTTTAATTTTATTCCGGACACTTCTTCTGGCCCATTTTGAGCCGGCAAGGGACTTGCATCGTTCAGTGTCTTTGATAAATTGTCTGTCAACCTCTGATGTTACTTCGCTACTATAAATTATGCTTGTGATTTCAAAATTATGGTCAAGAGAACGGTTGTCAAAATTTGCTGATCCAATGATGCAGAATTCACCGTCTATACTTATAACTTTTGAATGGTTAAAGCCTTTTCTGAAAAGATAAACCCTTACTCCTGCCTCGAGCAGTTCTGTAGCATAGGACATAGAGCTCCAGTAGGCCAGAGTTGTGTCGCTCTTTTCAGGTATCATTATAGACACATCTACTCCTCCGAGGGCTGCAATCTTTAATGCATTCAGCAGGGATTCGTTAGGAGTGAAATAGGGGGTAATGAGAAATACATTTTTCCTGGCGTTGGAGATTGCCAGAAAATAACACTGCATTATGCTTGCCCAATCGCTGTCGGGGCCGGATGTAATTATTTGTGAATAGTATTTTGCATTGCTCTCTTCGAGCTTTATGTCCATCTGGCTTATAGCGGGAAAATATTTCTTTTTGCGCTTGAACTGCTGTTTTATCACAAAATACCTGTCCAAAAGAAAACTTGACTGGAGTGCAAGCACAGATTCTCCTGAAATTTTTATGTGAGTATCTCTCCACTCCTCAAAATTCCCGCCATGATAGTAACGGTCAGCAATATTAACACCGCCCAGAAATCCTGTCACACCGTCTACAACCAGAATTTTTCTGTGATTCCTGTAGTTAATCTTGGAAGTAGGTGACAGAAACCTTACAGGAGCGAATTTAAGCACCTCAATTCCGGCATTCTTAAGTTTGTCGGTGAAGCTTTTACTAAGGCTGAAGCAGCCCACATCGTCATACATCAGCCTCACTTCAACTCCTTCGGCAGATTTCTTGATCAGAAGGTCTCTGAACAGTTTTCCGGTAGTGTCGTCAACAATTATATATGATTGCAGGTGGATATGACGCTTTGCAGACGAGATACATTCGTACATTGAATCAAGAGCTTCTCTGCCTGAGAAGAAGAGCTCAATTTCGCTATTGAGGCCCACAATGCTTCCGTTACCCTTAAGGTTCAGCATTACCATTTTAAGATATTTCTGCAACTCACGGGGAATTGATTCGGGGAATGATCTGAACTGCTTCATCTGATTGTTGCTCATAAACCTTCTGTATCTTTCATCCCGGACCCCCTTTCTGTTGTATATCTTTGTCTTTCTGAAGTTTTGTCCAAAGAGCAGATAGACAATAAGTCCCAGATATGGTAAAAGGAGAATGACAACCACCCAGGAGAGAGATTTGACCGGATCCAGACGTTGGTATATTATCCTGGCAGATGCAACTATGGCCAGTATGTAATATACCAGATAAAAGCCCAGTGTTATGCTCTCGTGCACTGTCATATTCAAGTTTTGTAGCCAAAATATGTTACTGCAATACCACCTGTTTTGGATATTGCACTTAATTTTTCAAATCCGGATATTTTGAGCTCCTCACAAAATTCCGCCGGGGTTGGAAATTTCCTTACAGATTCAGGTAAGTATCTGTAAGCCTGAGAATCATTAGATATTATCCTGCCAATAATTGGGAGGATCTTAAAAAAATAGAAACAGAAAATTTTTCTCCACACGGGATTCCTGGCTGTTGAAAATTCCAGAACTGCAAGAAATCCGCCGGGTCTAAGCACTCTTTTTATTTCTGACAGAGCCTTTTTTCTGTCTTCAAAATTTCGTATCCCAAAACCGATTGTAACTGCGTCATAGCTGTTGTGCCCAAAAGGAAGACTCTCAGCCGGAGCAATAATGTACTGAGGAGCAGCTTTTTCACTGATATTCAATACCGAAGATTTTTTTTTGGCAATTTCGACCATTTTTTCTGCAATATCAACGCCTGTAACATTTAATCCCTTTTTCCAGAGAGCTATGGTAAGATCTCCGGTTCCACAGGCAATATCAAGTACATTAACTACTTTTTCTGCCTGAATTCTCCTTACAACAGCTCTTCTCCAGAATCTGTCAACTCCAAAGGAGAGAAGATGATTTAAAAGATCATACCTCGCGGAGATACTGTTGAACATTGAGGCAATCGAATCTCTGCCGGTGTGCAGTGGGACCATTACTCCAGAAACTGGTCAATAAATCCGAATGATAGTTCGTCGAGCCTCAGCTCTCCTTTTGTAACGTGGCCTAGCAGAGTGAGTCTGATGCCGTTTTTGAAAATATAGTCAACAAATTTTCCCTCCTTCTCTGAGTTTACAGATATCAGAATTGAGGAATTCTTGTCGTTGAAAAGAAATTCCTTGTCTGGAATCTCAGCGTCTGAGGTTATGTCAAACCCAAGCCTGTTCACCGAACAAGCCTCGACAAGTCCGCAAAACAGCCCTGTTCTTGTAAGGGGATGAGCACTGCACACCATATCCATTCTGATGGCTTCGTATAATATCTCTACTGAGGAACTGTTGTCTTCGCTTTTGATGTGATAATCTCCCAAAAGATAGATTGTATCACCTTTTTTATGGAAATTCATAGGAACCTTGTATCCGTCACGAAAAAATTGAGGATCGTAAGGATGCTTCTTGTATTTTGAAATGCTCTCAAGTAATTGTGTGCTGCTGCTCAAGATTTTGCTGATTTCGACAATATCATCAATGCGGGCAATCTGCTTTTTAAAATTTTCGTTCATATTCTAGAATCAGATAATTTATGCTAAGTTACAATTTTTTTATAAACTTTTTCAATCTATGAAAAATCCTGTTATCTTTGCACCGCCAAGCCCAGATGGTGAAATTGGTAGACACGCTACTTTGAGGGGGTAGTGCCGGTTACGGTGTGCAAGTTCGAGTCTTGTTCTGGGCACTAGACGAAAAGCCAAATTATTGAAATACAATATTTTGGTTTTTTTGTTTGTGTTAAATCAACATTAATTTTGAAATGAAAATTGTATTTCTTGATTCGGCAACAGTAGGGGAGGATGTATCTCTTTCTCCCATAGAGGCTTTGGGAGAACTTACAAAATGGCCTGTGACTTTACCTGGTCAGATTAGAGAGAGAGTTGCTCAGGCAGAGGTGATTATCACCAACAAGGTGGTGGTGGACAGATTTGCAATAGATTCTGCTCCTCAACTTAAACTTATTTGTGTTGCAGCCACAGGTACAAACAATGTGGACATTGATTATGCTCATAAAAGGGGCATTCCGGTCAAAAATGTTGTTGGTTACTCTACCGAGAGTGTTCTACAGCTTACTTTCACACTGATTCTCGGACTCACAGGCAAACTCAATTATTTTGACAGTTATGTAAAGGATGGGTCCTATTCAAAAAGTAACATTTACACAAATGTGATTGAGACCTTTAGTGAGATTAACGGAAAGAGGTTCGGAATAATTGGAATGGGAAACATTGGAAAGAGGGTTGCTTCGGTTTCCGGGCTCTTTGGGGCAGATGTCAGCTATTACTCTACCAGTGGAACAAACCATTGCGGGGAGTACCCTTCGGTTTCACTTAAAGAACTGCTTTCGGGGTCAGATATTGTTTCAATTCACGCGCCTCTTAATGAGCGGACAAACAATCTTATAACAATTGAGCAGCTGAGGTGGATGAAAAAGAGCTCAATATTAATCAATTTGGGGAGAGGTGGAATTGTAAACGAACAGGATCTTGCCTTTGCTGTCGATCAAGGAATAATTGCCGGTGCCGGTGTGGATGTGTATGTTAACGAGCCATTTGAACAAGACCATCCCTATTTGCATATCAGGCACAAAGACAGGATATTGCTCACTCCTCACATTGGGTGGGCCAGTGTAGAGGCCAGAAAAAGATTAGTCGATATTATCGCCTCTAATATTGCATCATTATCGCCTCAAATATAGCATCTTATACTTCGACCAGCAATTTTTAGAAAAAATCAGTAAAAGATAATGATTTGCCTATTTGAGGGGAGATCCGGGCTCTTTTTTCATAAAATTATATTCAAGCCGGTCAACTAAAGCGGGGAAAAATTTATTGAGAAATACCAGAAGTTTACCTGTAAATGTCAGCACTATCTGGCGCTTCCTCTTCTCCACCCCGTTTGCCAGATGTCGCGCACACTTCCTAGCACTCATCATTTTATCTTCGTCTCTGGGGGTTTCACCTTGCTCTGAACCATCTGATACAAGGGCCTTTTCTCTGATATTGGATGCTGTGAATCCGGGGGCAAAGATCATTACGTGAAGATTATCCTTAAGGTGCTCTATTCTTATTGTATCCAGAAATCCGTAGATTGCAAACTTGGATGCAGAGTAACCGGTTCTGCCCGGTAATCCTTTGAAGCCAGCAATTGAGATAACACCAACCAGAGATCCCTGTGTTTTCAAAAGCCAGGGAAGTGCATATTTGGTGCAGTGGACAGTTCCCCAAAAGTTTACATTCATAAGTTCCCGTATTACTTTGAGGTCGAGATCTTTAAAAAGAGCTCTCATAGAGATGCCTGCATTATTGACAAGACAGTCTATTTTTCCGAATTTTTCAACTGTCTTGTCAACCAGGTGTTTGCATTCTTCTTCCAGGGTTACGTCGCACTTTACAGAAAGCACACGGGTAATTTCTGATAACTCCTTTTCAATTTCAGCTAGTCTAGAAATGTTCCTGGCAGCAAGTACCACATATGCCCCTCTCGACGCAAACTCCCTTGCTGCAGCAAGACCTATACCGGAACTTGCCCCGGTAATAATTACCACTTTGTCTCTTAGCATACTTACAGGAGAACTAAATTTAAGTTTAAATAATTATTCAAGGGCTTTGTCCTGCATCTCCTCTGCCTTGTAAAGACCTTTCTTAAGGTTTTCGGCAATCTTGCCAAAGGCGTTAAGAGTATACTCGACATCTTCGAGAGAGTGCATAGCGGTAGGGATTATCCTGAACATTATAACACCTTTTGGAACTACGGGATATATCACTGCTGAACAGAATATCCGGTGGTTCTCCCTCAGATCAATTAGAATATTTGTGGCTTCGGCTACATTTCCCTGAAGGAATACAGGTGTTACACAGGCTTCTGCTTTCCCGATGTCGAATCCTCTCTTCCTGAGACCCTCCTGCATAGCTCTTGTTATGGTCCACAATTTTTCACGAAGTTCCGGGCGTGTACGGATAAGCTCAAGTCTCTTGAGGTTTCCTTCTACAAGAGCCATAGGCAGTGATTTTGCATATATCTGGGAACGAAGGTTATAGCGAAGATAATTGATTATTGATGACGGGCCTGCAACGAATCCGCCTATAGAAGCCATTGATTTTGCGAAAGCTCCGAAATAGAGATCTATTTCATCCATAACTCCGTAATGTTCAGAAGTACCTCTGCCGTTGTCTCCCATAACCCCGAATCCGTGTGCATCGTCAATCAGTATTCTGAACCTGAATTTTTTCTTAAGCTCTACAATCTTGTCAAGAATTCCGAGATCTCCTGTCATTCCGTAAACACCTTCTGTAATCAGAAGTATTCCTCCTCCGGTCTCTTCTACAAGCTTTGCTGCTCTTGCAAGTGACTTCTCGCATTTCTCAATATTGTTGTGTGGATATACAATTCTCTGTCCCATATGGAGCCTTACTCCATCCATTATGCAGGCGTGAGCCTCAGAGTCATAAACAATTATGTCGTGTCTGTTTACAAGGGCGTCTATTGTGGATACCATACCCTGATATCCGTAATTGAACAGATATGCATCCTCTTTAAGTTCGAATTCTGCAAGCTCATTTTCAAGCTGTTCGTGAAGCTTTGTGTGCCCAGACATCATTCTGGCGCCCATCGGGTAACCCAGTCCCCACTTTGCAGCAGCATCTGCATCTGCTTTTCTTACCTCCGGATGGTTGGCAAGTCCGAGATAGTTGTTGAATGTCCAGGCAAGAACCTCTTTTCCGTTAAATATCATTCTGGGCTGTATCTGGCCTTCCAGTTTGGGAAATGTAAAGTATCCGTGGGCTTTTTTTCTGTATTGTCCGAGCGGACCGCCTTCGTCGTTGGTTAATCTTTCAAAAATGTCCATTTGATTATTGTTAAGTATATCTTATTCTTCTTCCAATTCTCAGAATAGTGGTTGACTTTATGCCGTTCAGGGCACATAATTTCTTAACCGAAACGCCTGTTCTGGCAGCTATTCTGCCGAGTGTATCCCCGCTTCTGATTGTCCAGAATCTTATCTTGTCAATCTCCTTTTTATACTCGAAATGTGCAGCATTCAAAGGCAGAACCTCCTTCTTGAGCTGATGCGAAGTGAAGTCTATAAGGTCGTTGGGGTTTATGGGATTTCCCAGGTATCTGGTTTCGAAATGAAGATGGTAACCGGTGGATCTGCCTGTGCTTCCTCCCATACCTACCGGATTACCTGATTTGATTGTATCTCCCTGATTAACGAGGATTTTGCTGAGATGAGCGTAGAGAGTCTCCAACCCGTTAAAATGCCTTACCAGCACAAAATAACCGTAATCTCTTGCTCTTCTCGTGATTCTGACCACTCCGTCAAAAGCGTTCTTTACAGAATCCCCTTTGTGAACCTTGAGATCAATGCCATAGTGAAATCTCCACTTTCTGAATCCGAAATCTGAGGTTACATATTTATTTATCGGAGGGGTATAGCCTCTGAGATCAAGAAGAAAAGTATCCTTCATCTCCACGAGACTTACCTGATAGGGATTTATCTTAGTATCACTCCAAATGTCATACTCCTCCGGCATTTCAGAAAAATCAATATCTCTTATAAAATCCAGAATCGGTTCAATCTTCTTTTTTAAGTCGATCTTAAAAATTATCGATGAATACTTTGGAATAGCAGAGGGTAAATCCGAAAGTAATAATACAGATCTCCCTTTTTCAGGAGGAATATCTCTGCTCTTTACATTCCCAAACATCAGGGATGAAGAAAAGAGCAAAATCAATATGTAAATAATTCTTATTTTGTGATAATCAGGCATCAATATTTGCATATTTTGCGTGGGTCTCAATAAACTCCCTTCTTGGAGGTACTTCATCTCCCATTAACATTGAGAATATTCTGTCGGCTTCTACTGCATTGTCAATGCTTACCTGCCTCAAAAGTCTGCTGTCAGGATTCATTGTGGTGTCCCAAAGCTGTACGGCATTCATCTCTCCGAGACCTTTGTATCTCTGTATGTGAACTCCGCTCTCCTTACCCTGACCGAGTCTGTCAATTGCCGCCTTTCTCTCTTCCTCAGTCCAGCAGTACTGTTCCTGTTTCCCCTTCTTTACAAGGTAGAGGGGTGGGGTGGCAATATAGACATATCCGTTTTTGATAAGATCCTGCATATGTCTGAAAAAGAAAGTGAGTATCAGGGTTGCAATATGGCTTCCGTCAACATCGGCATCAGTCATAATTATTACTTTGTGGTATCTTAACTTGGAGATATTCAGTCCCTTGCTGTCTTCTTCTGTGCCAATGGTAACTCCCAGTGCAGTGAAAATATTGCGTATTTCTTCACTTTCGAATATTTTATGCTCCATCGCTTTTTCCACATTGAGAATTTTTCCTCTCAAGGGAAGTATTGCCTGATACATTCTGTCCCTGCCGGTTTTGGCTGTACCGCCTGCTGAGTCTCCCTCCACCAGGAATATTTCGCATTTGGACGGATCTCTGTCTGAGCAGTCAGCAAGTTTGCCCGGAAGACCGGATCCTGACATTACGGTTTTTCTCTGCACCAGCTCCCGGGCTTTTCGTGCTGCGTGTCTTGCTGTTGCGGCCAGAATCACCTTGTCAATAATGTTTCTGGCATCTTTTGGATTTTCTTCAAGGTAATTTTCCAGAGCCAGTGAGGTTGCCTGAGATACGGCAGCCATAATTTCTGAATTACCAAGTTTTGTTTTTGTCTGACCTTCGAACTGCGGCTCAGCAACTTTAACTGAGATAATTGCAGTCAAACCCTCCCTGAAGTCTGCAGAATCAATTTCGAACTTGAGCTTAGACAGCATACCGTTCTTATCTGCATAATTCTTTAAGGTTGTTGTTAATCCTCTTCTGAAACCGGTAAGGTGAGTGCCTCCCTCGATAGTATTAATATTGTTTACATAGGAGTGTATGTTCTCGGAAAAACCACTGTTGTATTGCATTGCAATTTCTATAGGTGTTCCTGTCTTATCGGTCTCAAGATAGATTGGTTTCTCAGTAAGCTTGTCCCTGGTTCCGTCAAGATACTGTACAAACTCCATAAGGCCGTATTCAGAGTGAAAAACCTCGCATTTCTTGCTGTTTTTTTCTCCGTTGTTGTCTTCGTTGATGTCTCCGTTGCCGTTTGACATCTCGTCCCAATTCTCTCTCATGTCACAGAGAGTGAGCGTTATGCCTTTGTTGAGATAAGCAAGCTCTCTTAGACGGGTGGCCAGAATATCATAATTATACTCTGTTCCCATTGTGAAGATTTCGCTGTCGGGCTTAAAGATTATTGTAGTACCTGTTTTATCGGAATCTGACACAATTTTTACGGGATAGAGAGGAACACCCTTTGCGTACTCCTGCATAAAGCATTTTCCGTCCCGGTGTATCTCGGCAGTCAGATGCGATGAAAGTGCATTTACGCAGGATACTCCGACTCCGTGCAAACCTCCCGAAACTTTGTATGAATCCTTGCTGAATTTTCCCCCTGCGTGCAAAACTGTAAGAACAACTTCAAGAGCAGACCTGCCCTCTTTTTCGTGAATACCGGTTGGTATTCCGCGCCCGTTATCCTTTACTGTTACGGAGTTGTCCTCGTTAATAATAACTTCAATATCTGTGCAGTATCCTCCCATTGCCTCGTCTATTGAGTTGTCAACCACTTCATAAACCAAATGGTGCAATCCTCTGGATCCTATGTCTCCTATATACATTGAGGGTCTTTTCCTTACCGCCTCCAATCCTTCCAGTACTTGAATGTTATCTGCAGTGTAATTTGTACCTGCAGCTTTAGGCTCAATTTCGCTCATCTTGTCTTTCTACTTTTTAGAAAAACAAAGTAAGGGAAAAAAGATTAAAATTCCTAATAAAAATGATGAAAATTACACCCGGTTAAAGCAAGTGTAAGTACTTATCTGTTAGAGATTAAGCTTGATACCTGCACCGATTCCTGTTCCAGGATTTCCATAAAGTGGATAATAGGACTCGTTGGTATTTAAGATGTTGTTAATCAAGAAATAATAAGAGATTTTTCTATTGAATGCATAAGTAATTCCCAGATTTAGCATAGTAAAAGGTTGAATTTTGCTCTGATCTGCAGCATTAACTCCGGTATATGGGTGGAAGTACAACAGGGTAGGACTGCCTGAACGATAATGTATGCTTGCATCGGCAAAGATTCTGCTTCTGTAGTTGTATCTGGCAAAACCCTTTAACTGAAATGGCGGAAGATTGTAAACTGTCGAGGAGTCTCTGTTTTTGTAACTGGAGTATTCAAAACTAGTTCCTGCTTCAAAATTCTTTGATTTCCACGAGAGTTCCCCACCAAATCCGTATCTGTACATATCCTTGTACATAGCCCAGAATGTGTTCAGGGGACCGGCCCAGATATCAGACATGTGGATATAGGTCAAAAAGTTGGTGTATTTATTGTACCCACCCCAGATATTAAATGACAGACGGTCTGAGACTTGACCTCTGGCACCAGCTCTAACTGCAAGTGGCTCTTCTGTGTTTTTTACCTCAATATTTGAAGTAATCCAGGGATTCTCTCTCAACATTCCCCGGTAGTTCCTGAAATTGTTTCTCCCGTCTGCCGAGGCATACAGCCAGAGAATATTGTCTGCTACCTTGTATGAAAGATTTCCGCTAAAAAAGATGTTGAAGGCCTCCATTGATGGATCTACATACTTGTTGAACTTGAGCCCAATTTCAAATATCCATTTTCCTCTGTTAAAAACATAGTGGGGGTGAATCTCCAGATCATATCTGTCCAAAGAATTGGATGCTACACTGTTTGATGCCTGATAGCTAATATCTGCAACAAACCTGTGATGAGTGGCAAAAATATATCCTAAGGCTCCGGATGCAGAAAAATATGTCTCTTCAAAATCTGGTCTGTCGTTAATAAGTTGTGCCGGGACAGAGGACAGCATCGGGCGGTAAGATGGCCGGTCTTTAAGGTATCCGTATTGGAATGAGGCTCTGTAATAGAATGGCAATCTGGTTCCGTTGGCAGATTCCAGAAAGGCATTTGCAAAAAAACTGTCAAATCTGTGAGACAGAGTATCTTTTAAGAAGGAATTTGTAAAAATTCTGGGAAGGGTTTGAAACACCGGCTCCCATATCTCCATATATGAATCAGGCATCGGGTGAGCAATCTGATCTCTTTCCTGATCGTATCCGTAATAGGAGAAGCGGTTATTTTCGAAATCAATATTAAAGCCAACTCTCCCTCCGTTGTAATTGTATTTGAGTTCTACACCCAGATTGTTGGTGTGAGACGGGGCAGAAACTTTTTCTTCTCCTCTTGACAGAGTGCCGTTAATATCCTCCATAAGTCTGATCTTGTCGAGATAGGAGTTGTGTCTGCCGTAAAATACCAGTGAAAGTGAGCCGGGCAGCCTTGGTTGGAGATACAAATCAAGATGGGGATTGAATGGAAGGTTTATGCCTGCATCTGAGTAGAAAAGAGAATGCCTGAGAGTTGCAGGTGTTTCTGGCCTGGCATATCTGATGGGTGTAAACTCGTAAAGATTTGTAATAGGTTTGTCAAAAATTGAGTATTTGAAATTGAGATCAAATTTTCCGATTGTGTCCTCAAAGTCAGTCCTTATCTTCTTTTTCTGTATCTCAAGCAGATTGACATCAAAATCTCTTTTGACCTCGAGAGTAGGGTCTATCTTCTGCTGCCCCGAAAAAGAAGTTGTTATTGACAGCGCGACAATTGTAAATGTTATGTTTATGATTGATTTCATAATGCAGCCCTATTCACGGTTTTTAATTTTTTCAAGCCTGATCTTTAATTGCTCAGCAATATCATCTTCAGATTCAGGTTTGTATGATTCCAATATGCTCCTGAACGTAGCCTCAGCCTGTTCCCAGTTTTCACGCTCGGCGTAACTATCTCCCAACAAGATGTAACTTTTTGCCAGCCAGTATTTTTGAGGAGTACCGGAATCTGAAAGAGAAAAGACTTCCTTCTCTACTGAGTTAAAATCTCCATTATCGAAATAATTGGAAATTATCAGGTATGCACATTCGGCTCCTATTGGCGTAATTTTGTTTCCGGAAAGTTCTTTGAGCAATGGAATTGCTTTTGATCTCTCTCCAAGAAGATAGTGGGATTTGGCTAAAATATATTTTACGCTCTCTGTTTCTTGCTCGGAAAGGTTGAATCTTGATGAGTTATAAGCCTCTGCAATAGCGTTTTCTAATTGTCTGAGCATAAAGAAAGAATTTATCTTCCCCAAAAAAGCTTCAATTTTGTTGTTCTCAAGGACAGCAATCAGACTCAGAGAAGAGAATCCTTTCAGAGCCTCCTGATAGTCCTGCATACTGTATGATATACGTGAGTAGTTGAGTGTTGCAAGCTCAGAAAAAGATCCCGATCCCTTTTCCATCACCCTGAGATAAGCGTCTCTGGCCTGTTCAGGTTTGCCCGTCTTCTGCAGGGATTCTCCGAGATAGTAGTAAGCCTGTATGATTTTTGAACCGTCAGGGTATCTGTTCAGGTAGGAGGTGAGTGAAGCTGTAGCTGAAGGGTAGTTGCCGGATAGATAATGTTTTTCTGCAGAGTTGAATACCATTATCTCTCTTTCATCAGGGCTTTTTGAAGAGGAGATTCCAAGCTGATCAATAAAGGCAAGATATTCATCTGCTTGTCCTCTCTCCTGATAGATATTCTCAAGTCCTGCCAGAGCGTTTTGTGCCTCCGGCGACATTGGATTCTCCTGAAGTATTCTTTTATAAAATGTTATGGCTTTGTCTGTATCATTTTGATTGAAGCTGATAAGCCCCATTTCGAGCAGGGATTTAGTATAGAAGTTGCTTTGTCTGAAATCGTTGACGAGTTCAGAAAAACATTCCATAGCTTTTTGATTCTGACCGTTTTGCACAAGAGTCCTTCCCAGCTCATAAAGAACTTCCGGGTAGTAGCGGTTCTTGTTTCCACTGTTTATAACATCCTGCAGTATATCTATCTTCTTCTGATCTTCTCCTAATAGTCCGTATGAAATTGCCATCTGGTACTTTGCGTAGGTAGTCTCTACCGGATCGCTGCCTGCTGCCTTGCTGTATGTTTCAACGGCAGAAGCATAGTCTCTCTGCATAAAGAGGCAGTCTCCCATCCTTAGTCTGGCCTCTGCAAGGTAGGCGGCAGCTCCTGAAGGGGATGCTATAAATTTGCCGAACCATTCACCGGCATTTTTAAAATCCGAAAGCTTGAAATATCCGTAGGCGAGATTAAAAACTGCCAGCGGATACTTTGATGTTCTTCTGAATCCGGGATTTCCGGTTACAAGTTCACGGTTGATATTTACAGAACTCTGGAACTTGTTGTCCCTGTAATATGCCTCAGCAAGAAAAAAATTTGCAAGATCTTTGATGTCAGAATTGTATTTTGAATTTTCTACAGACTGCTTAAGGTAAGCCACGGACTCCCTGAAACTGCCAAGGTCGAAAAGCTGCAAACCCCTTAAGAAAGAGGCTTTCTGCAGGTTGAGAATATCTTTTTCTGACGGTTGTCTTATTAAGGAGAGGGCTTCTACTGCCGATTTGTAATCCTTACCCAGAAGATAAAAACTTGCAACATAGTTCTGGATCTCATTGAACTTTGTGTCGGGTGGAGAGTACTGGCTCAGATATTTCCGGAAAGGTGCGATATCAGAGTTGAGATCAAATGATAGTTTTGCATAATTAAAGAGGGCATCCTCCTTTATTAACTGGTCCCAATCTTCTTCTGCAGCTCTTTTAAAGGATAAAAGTGCCTGCTGTTTATTTTTCATCTCTGTGTAGCAGTATCCCAGGTGATAGTTTGCATTTTGAGATATGCTGTCGTTGATGGCAATAACCTGAGTAAAAGATTCGGCTGCAGTTCTGAAGTTCCTGAGTTTGAAAGATATCGTCCCCATATAGTAAATGTCGTTACGGGTCAGTTCTTTTGACGTGAGACTATACCTTTCAAAGTAATATTTTGCCTTATCTGTGTTGCCTGTGGCAAAAAAGGCTTCTGAAAGCACCCTTGCACATCTGCTTTTGAGCTCTCCTTCAAGCTTTAAGTAAAGATCTTCTCCTTTAAGTGCAACTTCATTGAAGTTTTTGAGCATAAAGTTTGATTCCAGCATATAGTAACCGGATAAAAGTGAAAATCTGGGATCCTCCCTTATAGCGTAAAATTTTTCAATTGCCTTGTCAAATCTGTTCAGACTGTAATATATGTGCCCGGCATAATAGCCGGCTGCGTTGGTGTAGGTTGGATGGTCTCCTTTGAATACACCCTCAAAAAGGGGAAGTGCATCAGTGGGTTTCCCTGTATGCATAAGAGCAAATCCCAGCCTGAAGTCGTATTCAGTCTTTTGTTCACTGGTCAGATTTTTTCCCTCTATGCGGTTGAGAATGTCAAGACTTCTTTCATAGTCTTCAAGATCAAAGTAATGAGAGGCATACTTGAGCCTTATTGTCTCAAGCTGGCTGGAAAAGGGATAGATGCTCTCATAACGGTGAACATCTGCATCCAGATTCTTTCTTTTGAGCTCTATTGAGATTAGTGCCCTGTATGCCTCTGCATCAGAAACTGCAATTTCTGATGAATTACCGGCGAGTTGCACAGCTTTTTGAAATTCCAGGTCTGCTGCCTTGAAGAGCCCTTTGCTGAACAACTCCACACCCTTGTCATAATGTCGTGAATATCCTATATGCTCCTGACCTCCAACTCGGGATAAAACCCCAAATGAAAGAAGTATAATTGCAAAAACAGAAAAAAATAATTTTACAGGGTTGCTCATCAGATAAATAATTTAATCTAAAAGTAGAATTAAACTTCAAATTTAGTAAATTTGCAGATATAATGACGACAAATTTTATGCCATCAGACTCACCCGAACCTGTAGTCAGACTTAAGAACATAGACATTGTTAAGGAAGATAACCTGATAGTATCTGACCTTAGCTTTTCTGTTTATCCTTCTGATTTTGTTTATATCATAGGGAGAGTGGGAAGCGGCAAAACCTCCATAATCAAAACTCTTATCGGAGAAATCCCTGTCACAAAGGGAGTTGCAGAGGTTGCCGGGTTCAATCTCAGAAAGATAAAAGAGAGGTCGATACCTTTGCTAAGGAGAAAACTAGGTGTTGTTTTTCAGGATTTTCAACTTCTTGGAGACAGATCGGTCTTTGACAATTTAAAATTTGTTCTGGAATCAACCGGCTGGAGGAGTAAAAGAGAGATCGAAAAAAGAATTGAATCCAAGCTTGACAGTGTAGGGATGTTGCTCAAATCGCACAAAATGCCCCATCAGTTATCAGGAGGAGAACAACAAAGAGTCGCCATTGCCAGAGCTTTGCTTAACAATCCTCCTTTGATTCTTGCCGACGAACCTACAGGAAACCTCGATGGTGATACTGCCTGTGAAATAATGGAGCTTATTATCAGGATTCACAGAGAAAACAACAGTGCTGTGATAATGGTAACTCATAACAGATCTCTTTTTAAACGCTATCCCGGCAGGATAATGCTTTGCGAAAACCTGGAGTGTCGTGAAATTGACGAGGCTCAGGAGATAGACTTTACACAGTTGCTTTATGAATAGCCCGAAAAACCGGGTTGAGAGATACAGCAGGATTATCGAATGGTTCGAAAGAGAGATGCCTGTTGTACAAACCGAACTCGCCTACAGTGATCCTTTTCAGCTTGCCATTGCGGTAATACTCTCTGCACAATGTACCGACAAGAGAGTGAACATTGTTACAAAGGAGCTGTTTAAGATATACCCTACACCTGAGGCAATGGCTCAGGCCGGTTCAGAACAGATCTTTCGGCTTATATCCTCAGTCACATATCCGAATAGTAAAAGCAGACATCTCTCTTCAATGGCCAAAATGGTTGCGGAGGTTTTTTCTTCCAGGATGCCAGATGAACCCTCTGAACTGATGAAGCTTCCCGGAATAGGCAGGAAAAGTGCAAACGTAATTGCTTCGGTAATATATAATAAGCCGGTTATAGCGGTTGATACTCACGTTTTTAGAGTATCAAGAAGGCTGGGGCTCTCTGAGGGAAAAGACCCGCTTGCTGTCGAAAAAGACCTTACAGAAAACATTCCTGAGGATAAAAGAGCAATAGCTCACCATTGGCTGATACTCCACGGCAGATACATATGTGTTGCCAGAAAACCCAAATGTTCTCTTTGCGGATTAAAGGAGCTCTGCCTATATTATCATATTTCGGGCAGATGAAATTTCCATAAAGGTTGCGCCGGCTGCAGGGCCAAAACTACCTGCAATTATGCCGATTAAATCTCTTCTGTTAAATCTCTTGTCTTTAAGAAGTCTCTTTACTGATGTTTTGATGAAACCATCCTTTGAATCCATCAGATCAATGGTGTATGCACAAATTCCGTACGAGAGGGAGAGTTCTCTCATAACTCTGGGAGAGTAGCACATTGCAAAAACCGGAACCTTGGGCCGGAATGCTGAGATGTACCTTCCGGTTCTTCCGGTCCTAGTGTCAAACAAGATTGCCTTGATAGGGAGTCTTGAGGCGGCATCCACGATCCCTCCCGCAAGAACTGCTGCAACAGGTGCAGTTACACCCTCCAGCCTCAGGTTGTAGAATGGCTCGTGTGAATCCTCAACTTCCATTGCAATTTTTGTCATTGTACAAACTGCTTCTACGGGATATCTGCCTGCTGCTGTCTCTCCGCTCAGCATTATTGCATCGGTGCTTTGAAAAATTGCATTTGCAACATCGGTAACCTCGGCACGTGTAGGCCTGGGATGCTCAATCATCGAGTGAAGCATTTGGGTTGCAATTATCACAGGTTTTTTGCGCCTGTGACATTTTTCAATTATCTCTCTTTGTATAATCGGTATTTTCTGATAATCAATCTCTACTCCGAGATCTCCTCTGGCCACCATAACTCCGTAACAATGTGACAAGATATCGTCAATGTTGTTTACTCCCTCCTGGTTTTCGATTTTTGCAATAATTTTGATGGGGCTGTTGTGGTGGTCCAGTATTGACTGAACAGCAGCAATATCCTCCCGGCGTCTTACAAAGGAGTGAGCAATGAAATCAATCTCATTCACGATAGCCCAAAGAATAAACTCTTTATCTTTTTCAGAAACGGCAGGCAGATCTATCGGCAAATTTGGAATATTTATGCTCTTTTTCCCCTTTATAACTCCACTGTTATTCACCCTGCATTCAAGCATCTCTCCGTTCTTTTGAACAACGGTAAGAGAAATCTCCCCGTCATCCAGCAGAATATTTATACCCGGTGGTACGCGGGATACAAATCCGGGGTAGTTTGTGAAGAGCATCTCTCCGGAGGAGACAGAGCCTGTACCCTCCCCAAAGAAGACATTATCTCCCGGCGATACTTTGAAACCATCAACGGGATCCATCGCGGTAAGGCGTATTTCGGGACCTTTTGTGTCAACCAGAAGAGCAATCTTGTCTGAGACTTCACGCACATTTTTTACCAGATTGAGGGCAGATTCCGGCGTTGTGTGGGCTGTGTTGATCCTGACAATGTTCATACCTGCATTGTAAAGAGAGCGGATAAACTCTTTGTCGCATCTTTTGTCTGATATTGTGCAGATTATCTTTGTCTTCTTTTCGTTCATAAAATATTCTTAAATTTGAGGCAAAAGTAACTCAATTTATTGAAAAGGAAGTATTATAACGACACCATTGCTGACTTTGCCTCATATTTGAGGCTGGAATTGGCTCTTTCTGGCAATACTGTTTCGTCTTATTGTTCAGACATAAACAAATTGCTGACATTTCTCAGTATAGATCCAAAAAGTTTTTCTGACGGAATAAAATCAACAGACACAGAAAACTTAACACGATTTATTGAAAATCAGCTGAATAATAATCTTTCAAAGAGGTCTCAGGCCAGAGTTATCAGCTCGCTCAAGTCCTACTTCCGCTTCCTCGAACGAGAGGGAATAATTACAAACAACCCTGCCGAAAAGCTTGATTCTCCAAAAATGAAGCCACATCTGCCCGAAGTTCTTTCTGTGAGCGAGATAGATGATATAATTTCTTCTGTCGATCTGTCTGTAGAAGAGGGGCACAGAAACAGAGCGATGCTCGAGATGATGTACTCCTGCGGAATTCGTGTAAGTGAACTTGTAAATCTTAGGATATCAGATCTTTTCTTTCAGGAGGGTTTTATCAGGGTTATTGGCAAGGGAGATAAACAGCGTCTGATTCCCACAGGGGATCCGGCAATAAAATCTGTGGAGATCTATATGAGTGTGCGGAGGGTGATAAGTATCAAAAAAGGGTGTGAAGATATTCTTTTTTTGAACAGAAGAGGAGGAAAGCTAAGCAGACAGATGGTGTTTCTGATGGTTCGGAAACAGTGTCAGGAAGCCGGAATAAGAAAAGAGATATCACCTCATACATTCAGACACTCTTTTGCTACGCATCTGGTTGAAAACGGTGCAGACCTGAGAGTTGTGCAACAGATGCTGGGCCATGAAAGCATTCTCACAACCGAGATATACACTCACGTAAACAGTGAAAAATGGAGAGATGGTATCCTGAAATGCCATCCGAGAAGATAAGGTTACTCCCACTCAATGGTTGCAGGTGGTTTTGAGGAGATATCGTAAACAACCCGGTTTATGCCCTTTACTTTGTTGATGATTTCGCTGGAGACCTTTGACAGAAACTCATAGGGAAGATGAACCCAGTCTGCTGTCATTCCGTCTGTTGAGGTTACGGCCCTAAGAACGAGAGTGTACTCATAAGTTCTTTCGTCTCCCATCACTCCGACACTCCTGACAGGCAAAAGTATAGCTGCTGCCTGCCATACAGAGTTGTAGAGATTAGACTCTTTAAGAGAGTTTATGAAAAGATGGTCAGCTTCTTTAAGTATGTTCAGTTTTTCCTGAGAAACTTCTCCGAGAACTCTGATTCCAAGTCCGGGGCCGGGGAAAGGATGCCTCGAAAGGAGTTCGTCTTTAATCCCCAGGGCTTTACCAACTCTTCTGACTTCGTCTTTAAAGAGGGCCTTCAGAGGTTCAACAACACTAAGTTTCATATAATCCGGCAAGCCTCCCACATTGTGGTGCGACTTGATTGTGGCACTGGGTCCGTTAACCGATACAGATTCAATGACGTCAGGATATATGGTTCCCTGTGCCAGCCACTTTACATTTTCTATTTTGTGAGCTTCACTGTCAAACACATCAATAAAAACCTTGCCGATAGCTTTTCTCTTTTTTTCAGGATCAGCTATTCCTTTAAGGGCATCCAGAAATATTGAAGAGGCGTCAACACCTCTTACATTCAGTCCCATATCTCTGTATGACTCCAGCACAGAGGCGAATTCGTTCTTTCTTAGTAATCCGTTGTCAACAAAAATGCAAAAGAGGTTTTTTCCTATTGCCCTGTTTAACAGGACTGCCGCCACACTTGAATCTACACCGCCTGAGAGACCCAGTATAACTCTGTCTCCTGAAATCTTTTCTTTCAATTGTTTTACAGAACTTTCTATAAAAGAGTCGGGTGTCCAGTCACCTTTGCAGTGGCATATGTTTATGACAAAATTTTCCAGTATTCTGGCACCCTGTGCAGTGTGATAGACCTCAGGATGAAACTGAACTCCGAATGTATCCTCGCCGACTATTCTGTATGCAGCATTTTCAACATCTTCTGTTGATGCCAGAACTGTTGCATTGCCCGGAAGTTTTGTGATTGTATCCCCGTGGGACATCCAAACCTGTGATGAGTCCGGAATTTTTGACAACAGGGGAGAACCGGCTTCTTTCACCTCTAAAATTGCCCTCCCATATTCTCTGCTGCCTGTCGAAAATACCTCTCCTCCGAAATTCTGGGCAATCCATTGTGCTCCGTAGCATATTGCTAAAATGGGAATTTTACCCTTGACTGTAGAAAGATCAGGTACAGGAGAATTTGGGTCTTTGACAGAAAAAGGACTTCCGGAAAGAATTACGCCTTTGAGATTATCCTCCTTACCGGTGAACCGGTTAAAAGGTACAATTTCGCAGTAAACATTCAACTCTCTGATTCTCCGCCCTATAAGTTGGGTGAACTGAGATCCGAAGTCTAAAATTATTATTTTTTCTGACATTGGGGATTATTTTCATTAAATTGACCTGCAAAAATAATATTTTTATCTACTTTTGCGGCCTGAATATGCAAAAAATAAGAAATATCGCAATAATTGCTCATGTTGACCATGGCAAAACCACCCTTGTAGACAGAATGATATTACAGTCTATGATATCAAGGGATGCGGAGAAAATGGGTGAACTGATGCTGGATAGCAATGATCTGGAGAGGGAAAGAGGGATTACAATTCTGGCTAAAAATGTATCTGTCCCCTATAAGGATTACAAGATTAATATTATCGACACCCCGGGTCACGCCGATTTTGGCGGTGAAGTTGAAAGAGTTTTGAATATGGCGGACGGAGTTCTGCTGCTGGTTGACGCATTTGAGGGTACTATGCCCCAGACAAGATTTGTGCTGCAAAAGGCAATTGAGATGGGCAAGAAACCGGTAGTGGTAATTAATAAGGTTGATAAACCAAACTGCAGACCAGACGAAGTAAACGAACAGGTTTTTGACCTTATGTTTTCTCTCAATGCAACCGAAGAGCAACTTGATTTCAGAACCCTTTTCGGAAGTGCAAAACAGGGGTGGATGTCTCACGACTGGAGAAAACCGACAACCGACATAACAGCTCTGCTTGATACTATTCTTGAAGTTATTCCTGAACCTTTGGCTGTGGAGGGAACTCCTCAGATGCTAATAACATCTCTTGAATACTCTCCTTATGTGGGCAGGATTGCTGTGGGCAGGATCTCAAGGGGAGTTCTGGAATCGGGAATGAATATCTCTTTGTGCAAGAGAGACGGGATTGTGGAAAAGAGCCGGATCAAGGATCTTATGATATTCAGGGGTCTTGAGAAAGTTAAGTGCAACAGGGTGGAATGTGGAGATATATGTGCTGTTGTGGGAATAGATGGATTTGAAATCGGAGACACTGTTGCCGATTATGAAAATCCTGAGGCTCTGCCTCCAATTGCCATTGATGAGCCGACAATGAGTATGCTTTTCACAATCAACGATTCTCCTTTTTTCGGGAAAGAGGGTAAGCTTGTCACATCCAGGCATCTCAAAGAGAGACTTGAAAAAGAGCTGGAGAAGAACCTGGCGCTTAAAATTAAAGATGGACTGACATCCGAGTCCTTTATTGTTAACGGAAGGGGTATTCTTCATTTGTCCATCCTGATTGAGACAATGAGAAGAGAGGGGTTTGAGCTGCAGATAGGACAGCCGAAAGTTCTGGACAGGACCATTAATGGAGTGCGTTGTGAACCTATTGAGCATTTAACCATTGACCTGCCGGAGGAGATGACCGGAAAAGCCATCGAGATATCTACCAGAAGAAAAGCAAGTCTGATGCACATCGATCACAGAGGAGACAGAGTGCATCTTGATTTTGAAATACCCGCCAGAGGCCTTATCGGTTTGCGTTCTAATCTTATGACAGCTACTCAGGGAGAAGCTGTTGTATCTCACAGATTCAAAGGTTATGAGCCATACAAGGGTGAGATAGAAAAAAGATCAAACGGTTCTCTTATAGCACTTGAAACAGGTACGTCTATTGCATATTCAATGGATAAGCTTCAGGACAGGGGCAGATTTTTCATATTTCCGGGGCAGGAGATCTATACCGGGCAGGTTGTCGGAGAACATACAAGAGGAGAGGATCTTGGAATCAATATCTGCAAAACCAAAAAGCTTACCAACATCCGTGCTTCCGGCACTGATGACAAGGCAACACTGCCACCTCCGATAATTTTCAGTCTTGAGGAGGCTCTTGAGTATATCAAGGAGGATGAGATGGTTGAGGTAACGCCTAATTCAATTAGATTGAGGAAGATATATCTTGACGAAAATGAGCGGAAAAGAAGAAAAGGGGCGTCCGGGTTGTAATTATGAAAAAAAAGTTTAACTTTGTCGGCTCATTTTGCTAATGATGAATAGTATTGACAGAGAGTTTGTAATTTCAGTGAAGGGGCTGTCGGTCGGGAAACATAATTACAGTTTCCGGATTGAAAAACCATTCTTTGAGGAATTTGACAACTCTCAAATAATCAATGCTTCAATGGTTGCAAATGTGTCGCTCAACAGAGAAGTATCCTGGATTGGGCTGGAATCTGAAATTGAAGGAGAGGTTGTTGTGGAGTGTGACAGATGTCTGGAAGAGCTCTCTTTGCCCGTAAAGACAAAGGCCAGTCTTATAGTTAAATACGAAAAACGGGACAACGGCTTTGAGTCTGATGAGGTGCTAATTCTGGATCCATCAGAAAGTGAGTTGAATATTAAACAGTTCCTTTATGATTATATATGCCTTTCACTTCCTTTGCAGAGGGTTCATCCAAAAGGAAAGTGCAATCCGGAAATGATCAGGATACTCGACAAAAGTTTAAATGCAGATAAACCGGAGGAATTAAACACTCCTTTAGGCTCTTTAAAAGATTTGATAAATAATTAAATAAAACTAACAGTAATGGCACATCCCAAACATCGAATTTCCAAAACACGCAGAGATAAGAGAAGAACTCATTACAAAGCTGAAGTTCCAACTTTGGCAAACTGCTCAAACTGCGGAGCAACAGTTCTTTATCACCGTGTATGTCCCGAATGCGGCTACTACAGAGGTCGTCTTATGGTTGAAAAAACAGCCTCCAAATAACATTTCATAAATTTTTTTGCTCTCTTCGGCCCGATTTATGTAAACAAACTGGGATATTATGAGAAAAAAGGCAGTAATAACAGGTATTGAAGCTTATCTTCCGGATTATATCCTTACGAATGATGAACTTTCAACTATGGTGGATACCACTGATGAGTGGATAATGACCAGAATTGGGGTAAAAGAGAGGAGAATACTCAAGGAAGACGGTTTGGGCACATCCCATATGGGTGCCGAGGCAGTCAGTAGATTGCTGAAAAAGACAGGAACATCTCCTGATGAGGTTGATATGCTTATCTGCGCCACTGTTACTCCTGATATGATGTTTCCTGCAACGGCAAACATTATTTGCGACAAGGTCGGAATAATGAATGCCTGGGGCTACGATATCAATGCAGGGTGTTCGGGTTTCATTTTTACATTATCTTCTGTAGCACCTATAATCGAAACAGGAAGAGCCAAGAAGGTAGTGATTGTAACCGGAGAGAGAATGTCTTCAATTATCGATTATCAGGACCGGACTACCTGCCCGCTTTTTGGGGATGCTGCGGTGGCAATGTTGGTAGAACCTTCAGAAGATGACAATCTCGGACTGCTGGATTCAATACTTCACGTTGACGGTGTCGGAAGACAGTATCTTTACCAAAAGGCTGGGGGTTCTCTTTATCCCTCTTCTGAAGAGAGCGTGAGAAACAGGGAACACTTTGTATATCAGGATGGTCAGGTTGTTTTCAAATATGCTGTAAGCAGAATGGCAGATGTTTCAGTTGAGATTATGGACAAACACAATCTTACTGCAAAAGATATTGCTTTTCTGGTTCCTCACCAGGCAAATCTGAGAATTATCGAGGCAACAGGAAAGAGAATGGGGTTAAACAGGGAAAAGATTCTGATTAATATCCAAAAATTCGGCAACACTGCCGGAACTTCAATTCCCTTGGTTTTATGGGAATTTGAGAAAAATTTCAAAAAAGGCGATACTCTTATACTCTCTGCTTTTGGAGCAGGATTTACTTGGGGAGCTCTCTATTATAAATGGGGCTACAATAGTTGAGCATTTTCCTATACAGACAAAAATATACCAGGGCCCTATAGTTCAAGGGATAGAACGGAAGTTTCCTAAACTTCAGATTCGCGTTCGAGTCGCGGTGGGGCTACAAAAAGATAAGAGACTGTCTAAAAAGTAGGCAGCCTTTTTTATCATTTGCAACCATGAAATTAGTAAAAGGTGATACTATATTGAAAAGTTATTATCTTTGAATAATTATTTATTAAACAAACTTCAACAATCAATAAACTATGAAAAAGAGTATTTCAATTATTTTGATAACCTGCCTGCTTGTTCCTTTAACGCTAATGGCACAGGATGAAGAACCGGTGTATAAGCTTGGCGGATTTATTGAATTCAAGAGTTTTTTTGACGACTATCGTTCTCAGGCCGGCAGGAATGGTCTTCAGTACAAATATCCCCTAATGCCAAATTTCAATTCTATCGGAGATGACCTGAATATCAGTAATTCACTTAATTTTTCTATCGCATCAACCCGTCTGAGTTTTTCAGTTTCAGGAATAAAACTGAAAAATACCTATATAAACACATACATAGAAGCTGATTTCCTTGGATCCGGGGAATCTTACATTGGAATGTTAAATCTCAGACACGCCTACCTGAACCTTAATTGGAAAAACAACTCTCTGCTGTTTGGGCAGACAGACCATCTTACTGTTGTAAAGGAGGTCTCGGCAGGTACAGTTGCATTCGGGTCCGGATATCCCTTTAATTCTCTCCACAGAGGTATGCAGGTGAGATATTCGGGGAAATTTGCAGAAGGCATCACATTTTTAGCTGCGGCAGATTTTTACTCCGGCCACAACTCAACCGGTCCTGCAAACGCCCAAATGCTGGCTGTTTTGCCTGACATTCATGCACAATTGAAATTCGGTGATCCTGATAAACTTTTCGGTGGTGTAACTTTCGGGTACAAGATGTTTAAACCTAGATCCAAAGACGCTACTAACAAGCCAATTTCAACAGCTGTAGGCGGATTTGACATAAACGGATTTTTTAAGGTTTCAATCGAAGGATATTCTCTGAAACTTTGGGGGATTTATGGGGATAACCTCTCAATGTACAATATGCTTGGCGGATACGGAAAGGTTTCGTATAACGGAGGATCAAGCATTCTGGATTTTGACTACACCAATATGAGAACCCTCTCTCTTTGGGGAGATTTTGAAACTCCGGCTTTCAAAAATTATAAAATCGGACTCTTTTACGGATATCAAAGAAATATGGGAACCAAAGACCCGGTTGATCTGGAATCAACATCTGATCTTTTCTTCAGGGATCAGAAACTGGAATGGTTTACGAGAATATCACCAAGAGTTGTGTACTCTCTATCAAAAAAGCTTATATTCGGGCTTGAATATAATTTAACCTTTGCCCAGTGGGCAGAAACAATTGATCAATACCTGAAACCTACCGGAAGGTTCGATATCAACTACAACAACCGGCTTGAGTTTATGGCAAAGTTTGTATTCTAGTATAAAATGAAAATATCTAAGGCAGATCTTTTCTGGAACTATGGGGCCACTTTTATGAGAATGGCCTCCGGTTTGATTGTTCTGCCTCTGATATTGAGAATGCTTCCGTCTGAGGAGGTTGGGCTCTGGAGTATAATGATAAGTCTGAACTCTCTGATATATCTGCTTGATTTCGGCTTCTTCCAGACCTTTTCCAGATCTGTGACATACATTTTTTCCGGAGCAAAAGAGTTGGTAAGAGAAGGCATAGCAGAGAGCAGAGAGGGTGACGGAATTAGTTATCCTTTGCTCAAAGGTTCACTCAGTGCAATGAAGTATTATTATGGAGGTATGTCTCTGCTTATGCTTCTGATATTTCTGACTGCCGGATACTTCTACATAGAAAAGCTGCTGAACGGATTTCAGGGAGATGCTGATGCTGCCAGAGTAGCCTGGTATCTTTACGGGGTTTTGCTTTGCTTCCAGTTCTACACCTACTTCTATGATGCAATTCTCATTGGCAGGGGTATGATTAAAAGATCAAGGCAGATTATTGTCTTCTCCCAGTGCGTACATATAATAATAGCTGTATTACTGCTTCTTGGCGGTGCCGGACTGATTTCAATGGTTATCGGACAGATAGGCGCAACTGTTTTAAATCGTTATCTGGCAAGACGCTCTTTTTATGACCCTGTAACAACTGCCGGGCTAAAAGATGCAGGCAAGGGCCCCGACTGGAAAGATCTGCTTAAAATTTTATGGGCCACTGCGTATAAGTCTGGTCTGGCAAGCCTTAGCTGGATATTTACAAACCGGATGCTGGTAATCATAGGATCTTTGTATATTCCTTTGGCTGTTATGGGTTCATATGGAACCAGCAAGATAATTGTTGACCTCACATACACTCTCTCACTGGTTTGGTTTGGAACCTATTATCCACGCCTGACAGAAGCCAGAGTCAAGACAGAGGAGATGGAAGTGAAGAGAATTTATCTCAAATCGGGATTTATTGCAATTGTAATATTCCTTGCTGCCTCACTCTTTACTCTTTTATTCGGAGACTGGGCGATTGATCTTATAAAAAGCTCTACTACTCTGCTGGACAGGAAATTTATGGTGCTTTTGTTTGCGGCTGCACTCATGGAAGCACTCACATATCTTTCGACCTCTGTCTTACTCTCCCGTAACGCTGTACCTCATTACAAGGCCCAATCTCTGACGGCTGTTGCAACTCTGATTATCCTGATTATTGCAATGGAATTTGCAGATGGAGGAATATTTGCCCTGATACTTGTACCATTGCTGACCCAACTGGTATATCAGCACTGGAGATGGACGTATATGGTGTTTAAAGAGCTTGGGATAAGGCTGAAAAAACGTTGATACCTATCTTTTTCTTTTCTTGCCTGAGGAGGGCTTTCCTGAGCTTTTTCGTTTGAACCCATCTCTGCTTATCCTTTTGTCACCTCTTGGCCAGGGACTCTGGTAATCTTCTCTGTTGCTGTTGCGATTACTGTTGCGATTGCCGTTCCCGTTGGAGAAACGTTCTGCAGTTGCTCCCTCTTTCTGAACCTTGAGAATTCTTCCGCGGTATTCTGTGCCGTTAAGATTTTCACATATATATTCTGCCATATTGGAGGGCACAGAGATTAGTGAGAATTCATTCTGAATGTCTATACTACCGACATTTTTACCGGATACACCGCTGGCGGAAAAAAGTCTGAGTATATGGCGGGGAGTGATGTTTGCCCTGTAACCAAGACTTAGCTTAATGTTACAGTGATCCTTTTCTGTTGCCGGGTATTTGTTGTCTTTTGAAGATCCGGTAGATCTTCTTCCGGGTTCTTCCCTTATGTTGAGATCGGGAGCGTGTTTGTAGTAATCCAGAAAACGGTTGAACTCGATTGAAAGCATCTTCATAATCAGCTCATCCTTGTTAATCCCGTCCCATTTGGTACTAATAATGTTCAGATATTCACCAATCTCATCTTTGACCTCAGTCTCTTCAACCTGCTTGAGAAGATGAAGCATTTGCATAGAGCAAACCTCCTCGCCAGTGGGAATTTTTGCTGCTGCAAAACTTTTGCCTAATACTTTCTCGATCTGGCGTATCTTGTGCTGTTCCCTACTGTTAATGATAGCAATTGATATCCCGTTCTTGTCTGCTCTTCCGGTTCTCCCGCTCCTGTGTGTATATTGTTCTGCTTCGTCAGGCAGGTTGTAGTTGATTACATGTGTCAGGTCGTTAACATCTATTCCCCTTGCAGCCACATCAGTTGCCACCAGAAGAGTAAGTTTCTTCTCCTTGAACCTTTTCATAACAAGATCCCTTTGTGCCTGCGAAAGCTCACCGTGAAGGGAATCGGCATTGTATCCGTCCCGTATAAGCCAGTCGGCTACCTCCTGGGTTTCCTGTCTGGTACGGCAGAATATCATTGCATATATATCCGGATTGTAGTCTGCAATTCTTTTAAGTGCAAGATAGCGATCCTTGGCCTGGACCATATAGAAGTAATGCTTTACGTTGTTTGAACCTGAGTTTCTTGGACCAACAGTAATAATCTCAGGATTGGACATATAATTCCGGGCAATTGCCTCAATCTCCATTGGCATTGTTGCAGAAAAAAGAAGAGTTCTTCTCTCTTGTGGAACTCTTTCCAGTATTAAGTCCAGCTCCTCCTTGAATCCCATATTAAGCATCTCGTCTGCTTCGTCCAGAATTAGTGTTCTGACACAGGCCAGATCTACAACTTTCCTGTCCAGCAGGTCGTTCATTCTTCCAGGAGTGGCTACGATAACCTCGCATCCCTTTCTCAGAGCCTTTATCTGGGAATCAATTGCTGCACCACCGTAAACAGCAGTAATGCCAAGATCATTAATATACTTGCCGTAATTTTTAAGATCTGCAGTTATCTGCCTGCATAACTCCCGGGTGGGGCTTAGTATAAGGGCCTGAACCTTTCTTGATTCAGTAGAGATATCGTTTAAAAGAGGCAGCCCGAAAGCAGCCGTTTTTCCTGTTCCGGTCTGTGCCAGACAAACTATGTCCCGGTTTCCTGTAAGTAGTTTAGGAATGACTTTTTGCTGAACTTCAGTTGGGGTTTGAAACCCAAGGTCGGTAATAGCGTTAAGAATGTCTTGATTTAGATTGAGTTGCTGAAATGTAATCACCTTATGAATTTTGAAAACGGCAAAGGTATAGTAATTATTTTTAATATCAGCATTTATCTGTTAAGAGACTCTTTTTATTCAGCCATTTGCGAACCTGCCCTAATTCCAATCATAAAACCGTCCCAGTTAAGGATAATAAAAAATATCAAGGCAGCTGCCAAAGCAAAAAGAATGTAAAGTAAAAATTTTGTTCTTTTGTTTTTCATCTCGGTAATTTTTCGCAAACATATTCTTATAATCGGTGTTGAAATATACAAAAACAAAAAAAGGTTACCTTTGAGTAAAGATTTATCTTTTTTTAAAAAATATTTCTAATACAGGAAATTATGAGCAATGTGAAGTATATCGGGGTGTTTGGTAAAAGGAACTCAGGGAAGAGCTCTCTGATAAACAAACTTACAGGGCAGGAAATTGCTATTGTATCAGAGGTTCCGGGAACCACTACAGATCCGGTTAGAAAAAGAATGGAGATATTCGGATTAGGTCCGGTTGTTATAATCGATACTGCAGGAATAGATGACGAGGGGAATCTGGGCAAGAGAAGGGTTGAGAGCAGTCGTAAGATTATTTCGCAGATTGATATTGCATTGCTACTCTTTACCAACAACACAATTGATAAATACGAAAAGGAACTTTTAAAGAGTTTCAGGGACCAGGAACTACCTGTTCTGCTTGTACACAATCAATCTGATATTATCTCTCTTGAGGAGAAGGTTGCTACAGCAATTAAAGAAAAATACGGTCACGAAGTGATTGAATTCTCCTGTAATATTTTTGATGAGTCTGAGCAGCAAAAGCTTGTCGAAGTTCTGACTTCTCATATCGTAAAAAAACTCAACGAGACAGCATTTTCACAAATGACCATTCTGGAAGGATTGGTTGAGAAAGATTACAATATAGTTCTTGTATGCCCTGTTGACAGCGAGGCTCCTGAGGGGAGGCTTATCCTTCCTCAGGTCAATGCTATAAGGGATGTGCTTGACAAGGGAGGCAACGCTATCGTTCTCCAGCCCGGTAATCTTGGATCTTATCTAAAGAGTGCAGCGGTAAAACCAAAACTTGTGGTTACAGATAGTCAGGCGTTTAATGAGGTTTCAAAAATAGTTCCTGAAGATATTCCACTGACAGGTTTCAGTCTTCTGCTTGCCAGAAGCAAGGGCCCGTTTGTACATTATCTTAAGGGAACAAGGGCTATTGACAATCTCAAAGAGGGCGACAAGTTGCTGATTCTGGAGTCTTGTTCTCATCACTCTAACTGTGAGGATATTGGGAGGGTAAAACTTCCGGCACTTATAAGTAAAAAATGCGACTGCAGGATTGAATGGGATGTTATCTCAGGACTGGATTCACTGCCTCATAAAATTGAGGAGTATGCAATGGTTATTCAATGTGGGGGTTGTATGATAACAGGCAGACAGCTCTCTGCAAGACTAAAACCGGCAATAATTGCTGGCATTCCTGTTTCAAACTACGGTATGGCACTGGCTTACTGCACAGGAATTTTTGAAAGGGCTGTTGCACCCCTGACAGTAACAGAGAATATTCAGGATCAGAACTGAATCTCGTTCCTGCGGATAGAATTCCACTGGAGCATTATCTCTCTCTCCTTTGCATTAACGGCAGATCCGGGCCTTAGGATTGTGAAAGAGATCGGAGGCATAGAGTGATCCTCCAGCACGCGGTCTATTCCGGAAAGTTTTTTCAGTATTTCTTCTCTGTCTCTGATAAGAAGTAGAGCAGAAGAGTCTTTAACTGATTTTGCTAATTTGTCAAATCTGTATAAATCAGAAAGATCTGCAGCTTCTAAACCCTTTTTTATGTCTTTCTTAAGTTTTCCGTTGAGCAAAGGAACATTTGAATACCATGGAAGTTTTTGCCCTTTGGAGTGACATATTGTGCATCCGGAGTTTCCTGCAATTGCTTCAACTTTTTTCTCAAGCGGCAGAGTGTTTACGGGTTCGTGGTCAATTGCCCTGAATGTAATCAGAGCTACTGTGACCGTCAGCATTATTCCAATAATTACTTTGGTCCCTGTTTTCATACGTAAATATTTTATAAT
>DIXE01000047.1 GCA_002428635.1 Bacteroidales bacterium UBA6088 | reverse complement strand
AAATTTGCTGACATGTGGCATTTCGCCGGTCAAGCCTGAAACGATTTCATGTGGCATTTCGTCGGCCAAGCCTGAAACGATTCCATGTGGCATTTCGCCGGCCAAGTAGGTAACATCAAAAATTTCGTTACTTGCCTCGACAAAACTACAACTCAGGTGATGAAGCAGTATGTCTGACGATGACGTTACACGTCCGATGACGTTACACGTCCGATGACGTTACACGTCCGATGACACTACACGTCAGTCAGATTAATCTACCAGCTTGTCGTAATCTGTTTCGAGGGGTTTTCTGTTCACGAAATCGTATAAAGTTAGCCCCCGAAGGTTGTAATAGAGATTCCAGTAACTCTGAAGTGAAGATATGTATTGACGGCGGTTCTGATCTTTCTTGTTGTCGGCATTGTTAAGTTCTATAACGGCAATTTTGCCGATCAAAAACCGCTGTTTTGTTACTTCAAACATCTTTTGGGCAACGGTGTCGGACTTAGCTGCAATCTTCACCTGCGTTGCCTGAAGATTGAACTTTTCAACATCAAGTGACAGGTTCTGCTGAAAATCCAGAATTGCCTGCCTTGATTGAACCTCTGCCAGTTCGAGTCCGGACTGGGCCATCTTGTACTTTCCTCTTCCCAGTCCCCAGTCAAGTATAGGTATTGTGAAACCTATCCTTACCCTTTGTTGCTGGTTTGGATCTCTGTATGCCGGAAGAAAATCTGTGTCCTGATCTCTGAGACCAAAGGAGGCAGTGAGACTTGCGTTAAACCCTCTGTCTGCCTTTGCCTGTGCCACGTTGCTCTGGGCATTGAGTATTTTAAGTTCCTGGCTTATAATCTCCGGGTTATTTTTCATTGCAAGAGCAAAAACCTCATCAATATTAACCTGAATTTCAGGTATTTCGTCAGGAATTACAAGTTCCAGTCTAACCTTGTCGGAGAATCCAAGAAAGGATCTCATTCTGATTTCTGAGTTCCTGAGATTCATCTCCTCCTGTTTTCTGGCAGTTTCGGCGTTCAGCCAGGTGAGCTGCATCTGAAGAAGTTCATCTTCTGCTATGGTCCCGAGTTCATATCTTCCCTGCGAGATTCTCCAAAGTGTGTCTGCATTGGCGTAGTTAATCAGAGCCATCTGGTAGTTGATCTGTGCCTGAGCGAGAGAGAAAAAGTTGCTAACAGTTTGTTGGTGTACCGACTCCATATTGTACAGAAAAGTTCTTCTGGCCATTTCATACTTAAGAGGCTCTGTCTTCTTCTGCCATTTAAGATCGTTATATTTAAACAACGGCTGGTTAAGACCGATGCTGACCGGAGAAGTTATAAACCTTCTGGTGTCGTTTTCAAAGTCATTGAACATAGTCAGGTCAGAGACAAGAGAAATCGATCCTCCTGTAAGGCCGATGTTTTGTGTAAGGGACAAAGCTGCGTTGTTGCTGATAGTGTTGGATGCTTTGTAATCCCATCTTTCAAACTGGGAATTCCACACTTTATCGTAAGCAGTGCTATAGTCCGGGGCTGTTCCGGTAAGAGAAAGAGAGGGTCTGTACTTGGCCTGAAAGGTTCTGTACTGCCAGTAGCTTGCCCGAAAAGTGTGCTTGGCCATTAAGGCGTTTGGAGATTGGACCTCAGCCAGTTCAATGGCCTCGTCCAATGTAAGTTTAACAATCTCCTGAGCTCCGCTCTTTGTTGCAGAGACCAAAAAGGCGAAAATCAAAAATAAAAGTATTTTTTTCATCATTTTAAATTTATTCGTACCTCAATGATTTAAATTTATTCGTACCTCAATGATTTAAATCTATTCGTACCTCAATGATTCAATAGGGTCTTTTTCAGATGCTTTTTTGGCAGGCGAGTAGCCGAATATCACTCCGACAGACACCGATACACCAAAGGCAATAAATATTGAGAAGAATGAGACAATTGTCTCTATTCCTGCAAGATATTCGATGAGTTTAGCCATTATCACTCCCAGAAATACTCCAATAAAGCCCCCGGTGACGCTTATAAGTACTGCTTCAGATAGAAACTGAACAATTATGTCCATCTTTTTTGCGCCCAGAGCCATCCTTGTTCCAATCTCCTTAATCCTTTCCATTACTGAGGCAAACATAATGTTCATAATCCCGATACCTCCAACTATTAGAGAGATACTGGCTATAGCTCCAAGAACAATGTTAAATATATCCTTTGTTCTCTGCTGTTGTTTGAGAAGGAGTTCAGGAACTGTAATCTCAAAATCCTTTACTCCGGTATGACGTCTCTCCAGCATTTTGCTCAGAACCTCAGTAGTAGAGTTCAGTTGCTCAGTCTCGTGAACCTGTACAACTATCCTGTCTAGCTGATTGTAATTTGTCTCCTGGTTTGACTTTGCATCTGAGCTGCTTGCAATAACAACGCCTCCTCTTCTTCCACCTCCCATTCCAAAGAAAAAGGATCCCTCGCTTACCTCTGAAACCAGTTTTGTGTTTAAAAGAGCTCTGTTCTGATACCTGAGCAGCATAGTCTGAATAGGAATGTAAATATTGTCGTTGTAAACATTTACCCCTTTATCCTCAAAACCTGTAAGGCTTACAGTTGTCTTGTTGAGAACTCCGATCACCTTAAGCCAGATTCCGTTGACCTTAATGTATTGATTGATCGGGTTCACTTTGCTGAAAAACTGAGTTCGGATATTTCCTCCAATAATGCACACCTGAACACCTTTTTCTTCCTGATATTCGTTGAACAGAGCTCCTTCTATAAGAGGAAGATTATAAAGATGAAAGTAATCATTGGATACTCCCACTAGCTTGGCATTGTATTTTAATCCGCTAACCATTGCGCTGGTGTTGAAAGAGATCTCGGGACTGATTCTCTTTACAGAGGGAACGACCTCTTTTATGGCCTCTACATCGAGAAGGTTCAATCCTCTTGAAAATTTGCCGGTCTGTTTTTGTCCCTCCTCTTCAGAAGATGTCTTTTCTGTGATTATTGGGTTGATTATTATGTTGTTCACGCCAACCATCTTCATCTGTTCCATTATCTCTTGCTTTGCCCCTTTGCCAATTGCCAGCATTGCAATAACGGCAGCCACCCCGAATATTATACCCAGGGCTGTCAGAAAAGACTTGAGCTTGTTGGAAACTATTGACTCAATGGCAATTTCCACATCATGAAAATACCTGTATATAAATCTTATCATTACACGGTATGTTTATTGGCTTACCAGTTCTGTCCTTCTTCTGCGGGATGAAGTATCTCCCGGTGCGGTCTGACTTTGGGCATCTGGTCTTCTGTCCCTCATCCTTTGCCTCATCTCCGGAGTTATTTGTCTTCTTGTGCCTGTAGAATCAGGAATAATCCTGTTTACAGGCATTTCTCCAGAAGGTCTCTGTCCTGCCACGCTGGGGTCAACTCCCTGAAACTTTTGCTGCATTGTAGGAGGGAGGTTTCTCAAGAATCCCTTCTCTTTGGCTGCTCTCTCAGCCTCATCTCTTTTGCGTTGTTCCTCAGCCCTTTTTTCTGCTTCTTTTGCCTTAATCACTTCGATAAGCTCTAAGCCAACCATCTTAAAACGTTCAGAGTTTTCAGGTACATTCAGATATATCTTTTCTCCGGGAGAGAGTCCCTTTTCCACCACCACACTGTTTTCGTTGGCCTCTCCAAGAACTACGACCTGACGGTTTCCGCTCTTAAGATAGACGAATGGAATGCTGTCCTTGCCGGCATAAACACACTCAAGTGGAATAAAAACAACATCACTTATTGTCTTTGTAATAATTTTGTTGCCGGTTGTCATTGCCGGCTTAAGAATCGGGTCTGATTCCTTTACCTCAATGTTAACTTCAAACACTTTTGCATCTGTATTTGGAAGCTGCTCGCCAATATTTGCAACACTTTTAACAACTCCGGTGTACATCTTTTCAGGGAAAGCATCTATCACTAATTCAACTTTTTGGCCTATAACTACTTTGCTTACATCTATTTCATTTACATAGGTTTTGGAGATCATCACGGACATATCAGGAAGGGTTGCCACAACATTGTCCCAGGGACTTATTGAAGATCCAACTTTTCTTTTGGAACCCATACGATCCTTTTTGTAAATCACCATTCCGGGAGATGGTGCTCTGATTACAAAATTTGCCAAAATACCCTGAATCTCCTTAACCTTAACCTGTTGGTCTGATATGTTTTTTAACAGAGTTCTTACATCTGAGTTTACCTGCTCAACTTTAAGAGCGTAGCTCCTGGTTGACTGTTCAAGTGAACGGATTGCCTTATCAAGTGAAAGTTCTGCCTGCCGGATTGTTGTAGGGGGTTCGTATTTCGACTGTTGAAGAGTGATCTCAGCTTCTTCGACAGTATATTTCAGGTTTTTGAGATTGTCTCTGAGATTGCTTAGAGTTACTGCTGTATCCAGAATCTTCATCTCCAGATTGGACTCCAGACTGGATAGTTTTTCAAGTTCATCCTTAAGGTTGTTCTCAAATGATGTCCTGTCGAGAGTTGCTATGTAGTCGCCCTCCTTTACCTCAGTACCTTCGGGAACCATATCTGTAATTTTTATCTCCTGCGCACGGAGGTTTCTGCTCTCGGTGAAGGGAGGGCCGAAAATGTCGGTTGACTCTTTTGCCTGAAGTTCTCCTGTTGTATTGACAATAATGTCAAACTGACCCATTTTTGATTCTACAAAAAGAGAAGTGGTCTCCTTCTTTCTGGATATCCTTCCGATTACAATAAGTATGAGGATAGCTGCAGTTATAACAATTCCTGTAATTATGAGCGTCTTTTTCATCCGTGTGTGTAAATATTAATTCTAATTAGATTGTATAAGCTTTAGAAAGTTTAATGTGAAAAAGAAGATTGTAACAAAAAATGAGCCAAACGAGGCTCATTTTTACAAAGTTGTGAAGTTTCACGGCTCTTTTTACAAAGGTCTTCCACTCCCGGGAATCAGCTTTATGCGGTTTGTCTCCTCAAAATACTTAAAGTACATAAAAAGTTTGAAGTTGAACTCAAAATCGTAATCGGTGAGCATATCGTACTCTACATAGCTGTTTATCAGCCTGTCTCCTGTGGAGTAGCGACGGTTCCACTCTTGTGAATAGAGATGATTCCAACTCCTGAGGTACTCGTTGGTGTACTGGTTTTTTGTAAAAGCCCGGCCTTGGTACCAAAAGTCAAACCCAGGGTCAAAAACAATAAGTTCGTATTGAGTTGAGTCTTCTAATGATGTTGTATCCCTGATGTCAATAACACCTGGCTTTGATCCGTTTGCTCTTCTGGTGGTTCCGCAGGAGATAAAGAACACGGCGAGCAGCAGGATAGAGAGTGTTAAAATTGTTCTTTTCATTGCCTGTATTGTTATTGTTAAAACAACCCAATATAGACAAAATTTTCTGATTTTACACTAAATTTTCAGCATTCTCTCTATAGACGGCCAAGCCATCTTTCTGATGTTCTCCTCCACTCTGATCTCGTGCTTTTCATCTCTTAGAGCTGTAAGAACATTTTCAAGTGTGGATTTTTTCATATCCCTGCATATAGCCTTTGGTCCTGCAGGTATGAACTCTTTTGTAGGGCAAAGTTGCTTAAGACGATGTATGATTTCACTCTCGGTAATGATAACAAACTGTTGCGCTTTTGACTCAACAGCGTGTTTTATCATTCCGGATGTGGAGTAAAAAAAGATCCTGGAATGGTTGTGAATGTAAGGGTCAGCGGAGCAGCTGCTTTCGGGATGGATCAGAATTTCTGCATCAGAATATTGTTCTGCAAGTGAGATAACAACAGAAGTAGTGAAGCGGTTGTGTACGCAGCAGTTTCCCGGCCATATCTCCATATCCCTTCCGGTCTTATACCGTATGTAGCGGCCAAGATTTTTGTCAGGCACAAAGAGAATTTTTTTTTCTGAAGGGATGCTCTTCACCACTTTGAGGGCATTTGCCGATGTGCAGCAGATATCTGTGTAAGCCTTGACTTCTGCGGTTGTATTTACATAAGAGACTATGACATCGTCAGGATTGTCTTCTTTCCACTCCTGAAGATCTTTTCCGGTGATGCTCTCTGCAAGCGAGCATCCGGCAGTGTTGTCAGGTACTATCACCTTTTTATCGGGAGAGATTATGGAGGCTGTCTCTGCCATAAAGTTCACCCCGCAAAACAGAATTATAGATGCATTGGTTGAGGCGGCCTGACGGGAGAGTTCCAGAGAATCACCCAGATAATCGCTGATATCCTGAATCTCGGGAAGAGTGTAATAGTGGGCCAGAATTACTGCATTCTTTTCTTTCTTTAGTTTTTCTATCTCTTTAATGATATCCTGCCTACTTTCAGAAGTATATTCAGATTCCATATTATGCTACAAAATTTTTGGTACAGTTTTTTCTTCGGGCACAATGTTCATGCTAATATCCAATGCAGTAACGGAGTGAGTCAGCGCACCTACGCTTATGTAATCAACCCCGGCAAGGGCAACCTCCCGGACCCTTTTAAGGTTCATATTCCCGGAGGCTTCGGTTTTGGCCTTTGATCCGATAAGCCTGACAGCTTCTGTCATCATCTCTGTGCTCATATTGTCAAGCATAATAATATCTGCTCCGGCTTTCAAAGCTTCCGAAACCTCTTTAAGATCGGTAACCTCTACCTCAATACGGGTTCCGGGTTTGATAAATGCTCTCACCTGCGCCACCGCCTTGCTTATCGAACCGGCAACCTTAATGTGGTTATCCTTAATAAGAGCCATATCCCAAAGTCCCATCCTGTGATTAGCACCTCCCCCTGCAACAACAGCCATCTTGTCCAGAATTCTCATACCCGGGGCAGTCTTTCTGGTGTCGAGCAACTTTGTGCAGGTTCCCTTCAGTTCTTTTACATATTCTGCTGTTGCAGTAGCAATTCCGGACATTCTCTGCAGTATGTTCAAGGCTGTTCTTTCTGCTGTCAACAGTGCTCTGAAGCTTCCTCTGACCTTAGCGATTTTTTCACCTTTTACTACTCTTTGTCCCTCTTTTACATAAGGTGTCCACTCAACGGCGGGGTCAAATTTTTCAAAAACCTTTCCGGCCACCCCCAGCCCGGATATCACACCATCTTTCTTGGCAATCATAACCGCTACGGCAACAGACTCCTCCGGTATAAGAGCGTTTGTGGTTATATCCCCATTTTCTACATCCTCTTCAATTGCAAGAGAAATAATTCTCTCTGTCAGGTACTCATTGTTATTCATTTTCTTCTGTTTTGACATTAACGGGGAAGGTTCTTATCTCTTCTCCCTTTTGCTGGATAATATGAAAAATAAAAGATTTGTCTTCGCCGGGATAATCCTCCCTGTAGTGACCACCTCTGCTCTCCTTCCTGTATAAGGCAGCCCGGATAATAAGCTCGGCAACTATCAGCAGGTTTTCCCCCATTTTGTTGTAAATCTCAAGACCATCTTTCACATACTTTTCTCTCTCTTTTTCAAGTTTTGCCAAACCCTCCTTGAGCAGCCGCTCATTTCTGACTATACCCGCGTATGAGGTCATAATTTCTGAAACTCTGATGCTCAACTCAGAAAACTCTTGTGCCCTTGAGGGGTCTTTGCTGAATCTTCTGACCGGGTTATCTGTTGATTTGATGTCCGGAACTTCTCCAACAGTTCTTTTACACTCCTGAATGGCTCTGTAGCCAAACACCAGGCATTCAAGCAAAGAGTTGGAGGCCAGCCTGTTAGCTCCCATAATTCCAGTTGAGGCCAACTCTCCGCACACAAAGAGATTTTTAACATTGGTCTTTGCATTAACATCTGTCTTTACGCCTCCAACCATATAGTGAGCAGCAGGGGCAACCGGAATTTTGTCAGTAAAGTCAACTCCCAGTTGTCTGCATTTCTCAGAGATATTCGGAAAACGGGAAATGAGTCTTTGAGGGTCAAGGTGGCTGAGCGAAAGTGTAACATAGGGAAGTTCTTGGGACTGGATCTCTTTATAAATGGCTCTTGCCACAATATCTCTGGGTGCAAGCTCGGCAGCCTCGTGCAGTGAGGTCATAAACTGCTCCCCTTTCTGATTGAAAAGATGTGCCCCCTCGCCTCGGACCGCTTCACTTATCAGGTATGACTTTTCATCTTTTGTGTAAAGAGATGTAGGGTGGAACTGGATGAATTCCATATCTGCAAGAAGACATCCGGCCCTGTAAGCCATTGCCACTCCGTCTCCGGTTGTAGTGGCAGGATTTGTGGTGTTCTTATATATTGCTGAGGCTCCTCCCAGAGCAAGAACGGTATGACTGCCCAGAAAAATCTCCTCCCGGCCTTTTTTTAAATCCCAGGCTCTGATTCCCTGGCAGTTCCCATTGTCGGTGATAATTTCAATAACTGCAAAATTCTCAAAAACAGAAATATTCTTGTGGCCAATCACCTTTTTAATCATAAAATCGGTAATCTTTCTGCCGGTGACATCTCCTCCTGCGTGCAGTATTCTTCTTTTATGATGTCCACCCTCTAGCCCGAGTGAGAGCTCCCCGCCTGTCATATCAAACTCCATCCCCTCTTGAATAAGCTCGTGAATTCTCAAAGGTCCTTCGTTCACCAGGATCTCAACAGCATTTTGGTCGCAAAGCCCTCTGCCTGCAATTATGGTGTCCTCAAAATGAAATACCGGAAGATCTTCGTTGTCAGTCACCGCTGCAATGCCTCCCTGGGCAAAGTATGAGTTGCTCTCCCTTATTCCGGATTTTGTTATCAGGGCCACTCTGCCGTAACGGGAAGCCAGATATGATGAGTATAAACCTGTAAGACCGCTTCCGGCAATAATATAATCGAACCTGTGCATCTGTCAATAGTAAATTACAAAAGTACTCATTTTTACCAATGAATCCATCTGCCCAAGATTTTGTTCTTTTCGCTTCAAATAGGTATATTAGCAGTCTTAAGTTTTTAATTTATGCTTACAGATAAACTTACAGACTGTTTTATTCCTTACAGCAATTCTTCGCAGATAAAGGATACTGTTAATGAGCTGTTAGAGACAGCAGTTGTGAATAAAATCTTTCTTCTTGCTACCGAAGATAATTACCCCCAAATCGCAAATTGCGAGATTATCCGGATTGATTCCCTGCGCTCCTCAGCAACTGTAAAAAAAATTGCCCGGCTGGCTAAAGCACCCTATTCAATGATTTACCTCAAGGATTCTGCACTGAGCCTGGGTCTTTATGCACTTGAAAGAATGGTAAGGATTGCAGAGGACAACAGTGCTGCAATGGTATATGCAGACCATTACCAGATAGTTTCCGGTGAGAGAAAGGCATCCCCTGTTATCACATATCAGTTTGGCAGTCTGAGAGATGATTTCAATTTTGGTTCTGTGCTGCTCTATAACACAAATGTGTTTAAGGTGGTTGCTTCCGGGATGGATGAAACATACAAATATGCAGGCCTTTATGATCTGCGCCTGAAGGCTTCAAGGTTGGGTGAACTGCTTCACATAAACGAGTATCTTTACACAGAGATAGAGCAGGATACCCGTAAATCCGGGGAGAAGATATTCGATTATGTAGATCCAAAAAACAGGACAGTGCAAATTGAAATGGAGGATGCCTGCACAAACCACCTGAAGGCTGTTGGAGGATACTTAAAGCCGGATTTCAGAGAGATAGACTTTAACGAGGGAGAATTCAGGTACGAAGCCTCTGTGATTATACCGGTGTTCAACCGGATAAAGACAATTAAAGATGCAATAGCATCGGTTCTCAGACAAAAGACAACTTTTCCGTTCAATCTGATAATTGTTGACAACCACTCCACAGACGGTACTTACGAAGCTATTGAGGAGTTCTCCGGGGACAAGAGGCTGATCCACATTGTTCCCCAAAGGAGGGATCTGGGAATAGGCGGCTGTTGGAATATGGGTGTCAACCATCCTGAATGTGGAAAATTTGCAGTTCAGCTTGACAGTGACGACATTTATCCGGGGGAGGAGACTCTTCAGAAGGTGGTGGATACTTTTTATCAGGAGAAATGTGCAATGGTTGTGGGCACATATATGATGACCAATTTTGAGATGGAGATGATTCCTCCGGGAGTGATTGATCACAGGGAGTGGACGCCGGAAAACGGTAGGAACAATGCGCTCAGAATTAACGGACTCGGGGCTCCCAGGGCGTTTTACACGCCGGTGATAAGAGCGGTTAAACTGCCAAATACAAGCTATGGAGAAGATTATGCCCTTGGTCTCAATATCTCCAGGGAGTACAGAATTGGGCGCATTTATGATGTGATCTACCATTGCAGAAGATGGGAGGGTAACTCCGATGCTGCACTGGATATTGCTAAGATGAATGCCCACAACACATATAAAGACAGGATAAGGAGCTGGGAGCTTAAAGCAAGGATTTTGCTTAACAAAAAAAATGGCTGACAATCTGATTAATCAGTTGAGTTCGGAGTCGCTCGAAAGACTTTTTACAGAACAGCTTATTTCCTGGGATGTAGCCCGAAACAATTACAAATCTCTGGAAAAGGTATCTGTCAAAGAGTTGTATATTGACGGGTTTCTGTACCGAGTACAGTTTAACCCTGCCAGAATAGTCTCCTCCTCTGCAAAAGTCGACAATGCATCCATTCAGGCAAGAAGGTGTTTTTTATGTGGGGAGAACAGACCTCTGGTTCAGAAGGGTCTGACATACACACACTCTTCGCGACCCTCAGATGAGTTTGTTGTGTTGATAAATCCCTTTCCCATATTTCCTAGACATCTTACCATCCCATCGGCAGAACATAAGGATCAACTAATTGAGGGCAATGTAGAGCTTATGTGTGCACTGGCAAGGGAGCTTCCTGATTACACAGTTTTCTACAATGGCCCTAAGTGTGGCGCTTCTGCTCCTGATCATTTTCACTTTCAGGCAGGGAGCAGAGGGTTTTTGCCTCTGGAGCTCTGGTACGGGAAAGTTAGAAGGGAACTCGTTTCACAAATCGGGAACAGTATTATTTGGAGAGTCCTCGAAGGACTGTACGGAACACTTCAGGTTGAATCTGACTCGCCTGACTTTATCAGTTCCGTTATTACCGGATTAATCTCCCAGGCTGATTTCTCTGCCGGGGATTCTGAGCCTATGCTTAACCTGCTCTGCTGGTACAGGGATGAGCGGTGGACCCTCCATATCTTCATAAGAAAGAAGCATCGTCCCGACTGTTATTATACTCCGGGAGACGAAAACATCCTTATCAGCCCGGCGGCGGTGGATCTGGGAGGTACATTTATTACTCCGCTCGAAAAAGATTTCCGGAAAATCAGTGAGAATGATATCCGAAGTATTCTGCAACAAGTGTGTATCTCCGAAGTGGAGCTGTCGGATATTGCGAACAAATTAAAATCTATAATGTGATGGAAGAACCAAATGATGTAATGGAAGGACCAAAGGTAAGTGTAGGCGTAATGTCCGGACAGAGGATTGAGTTCGTTCTCAACGGAATGCATAATTACCACGGAGAAAAAAGTGAAGGCAGTCAGGTGGTTAATTTTTCCCACGGAAAGATAGAGTTCAGGGGCAGAATATTCAATGAGTTGCTCTTTGAACCACAGCAGCCGGATTCTGCTTCGTTTAAACTCTGTAATGTGACCATAGGAATAAATTTCCATTGGGAAAGAAAAGAAGATCAAGTTTTTAAAGGCGCTCTTAAGTTTATTGTAGAGGGAGAAGTACTTACTGCAATTAATATTCTTGGTGTGGAGGAGTATCTGATCTCAGTGATCTCCTCGGAGATGAGTGCAAACGCCTCATTGCAGCTTCTTAAGGCTCACGCGGTTATCTCCCGTTCCTGGCTCCTTGCACAAATAGACAAGAGCAAAGAGATTAATGACTCCCAGTCGGGATACAGCACGATGTTTGAGACTGAAGATGAGCTGGTAAGATGGTATGACCGGGAAGATCATAAGCATTTTGATATTTGTGCCGACGACCATTGCCAGAGGTATCAGGGGATAACCAGAAGCTCCACCGAAATTGTAAAGCAGGCAGTTGAGCAGACCCGGGGAGAGCTTCTGATGTACGATGGAAAGATATGTGATGCCCGTTATTCTAAAAGCTGCGGAGGAGTGTTTGAAGAGTTTCAGAATTGTTGGGAGAACCAGCCTCATCCATACCTCATAAAAAAGAGGGATAGCAAAATGGATCAGGTTATTCCGGATCTTACTCAGGAGCCGGAGGCAGAAAAGTGGATACTCTCATCGCCGGAATCCTTTTGCAATACATCGGATAAAACGATACTTTCGCAAGTTCTCAACAATTACGATCAGGAGACTGTCAACTTTTACCGCTGGAAAGTTGAATACTCCCAGGAGGAGCTGTCGGCTTTGATATTCAAAAGATCCGGTGTGGATTATGGTGTTATTCTGGATCTTATGCCGGTAGAGAGAGGAACTTCAGGAAGGCTGTTGAAACTAAAAATTGTGGGGACCAAAAAAAGCAGAATTATTGGAAAAGAATTAGAGATCAGAAGGACGCTCTCTGAGTCGCACCTCTATTCATCGGCCTTTGTGGTTGAAAAAGTGACAGGCAAATCAGGTAAGGTTGACAATTCAGATAGATCAGATAAGCTACATAAGACAGAGATATCAGATATGGATAATAGTTCAGGCAAGAATGATATCCCTGTAAGGTTTATTCTACGAGGGGCGGGATGGGGACACGGAGTAGGATTGTGCCAGATAGGAGCCGCAGTGATGGGGGAGAGGGGTTTCGGATATGACCGGATACTTACACATTACTTTACTGGGGCAGAGATTGTGAAATTATACTGATAATATATTCTGTATAAATGTTTGATACTTATAAATTTTGTCAGGATTGTGGTTTGTGAAATTGACGGATGAATATGAAAAACGAAATTGTATTGTATCGCCCGGATGAGCTTTCGGAACATATTGAGGTGAGAATTGATGATGAAACTGTTTGGCTTTCGCAAGAGCAGATTTCTTTGCTTTTTGAACGTAACCGAACCGTTATTACTAAGCACATAAGAAACATTTTCAAAGAAAACGAACTAGACGAAAAAAGCAATGTGCAAAAAATGCACATTCCTAATTCCGACAAGCCAACGGTTTTTTACAACCTCGATGTCATTATTTCCGTTGGCTACCGCGTAAAATCCAAGCAAGGCACTCAATTCCGTATATGGGCTAACCGTATTTTGAAGGACTATTTGCTGAAGGGCTACGCCATAAATACGCGAATTAACCGCATTGAAGAAAATGTAGATAAACTCTCAAAGAGAGTAAACGAAATAGACTTGCAGATAAACACACACCTTATTCCCACCCAGGGGGTTTTTTTCGATGGACAAGTATTTGATGCCTATGAGCTGGCGACCAAGATTATTCGCTCGGCTAAGAAGAGCATTGTGTTAATTGATAACTATGTTGACGACACTGTTCTGACACATTTATCCAAGAAGGAAAAAGGAATAAAAGTGCTTCTGCTCACGAAGAATCCCACGAAGCAGCTTTCACTCGATGTGCAAAAGGCGAATGAGCAATATGGTAACTTTCAGTTGAAATCCTTTTCAAAAAGTCACGATCGGTTCCTAATCATTGACAACGAAGATGTTTATCATATTGGGGCCTCTCTAAAGGATTTGGGTAATAAATGGTTTGCTTTCAGTAAGTTAAAGAAAGAAACAGTAAAGCATCTGATAGAAACAATTTCAGAAATGATATGAAGCAAGGTTGGGCTAAAAAGTTAGAGATTATTTATCAGCAAAAACTATTAAATTTGGAGGAGCTAAAAAAGTGTGTAGCTAAAACTTTTCATTTGAATTTAAAACTTAAAAAGATATCATCATGACATAGAATCAACCCGATATAGTGAAAGAACCACGAGGTGAATGGGGTGGTCCTTGGACAGAAAAGAAACTGGATGCCTTTTCTAAATATGTATGGTCTTATCTCACTATCATGAATAAGTCTCCATACTAGGAAACTATTTATTTTGACGGTTTTGCAGGTAGTGGAACAAGAGAAAAACAGAATAATCCCGAATTGATGCAACAACTCAAAATCACTGAAGTAGAAGAAAAGATATATAAAGGTGCCGCAGAAAGAGTGCTAGAATTAAATGATCTGAGTTTTGATTATTATTACTTCATTGATAAAAATGAGTTATCGTTAAAGAAACTAGAAAAAAAATTGTGTGGAAAGTATCAAGGGAAAACTATTGTATATAGATCTGGTGATGCAAACCATCAATTGTTGGAGCTTTCCAAGGCGTTAAGAAAAAAAGAGTATGCAGCATTGGTGTTACTTGACCCTTTTGGGATGCAGATAAATTGGAGCTCTATTGCCGAATTGAAAGGTACTCGATCCGATATTTGGATTTTAGTCCCAACGGGAGTAATTGTGAACCGGTTACTAGATAGGGCAGGGAAAATGGAATGTTGTGACAAACTACAATCTTTTTTTGGATTAACTATTGAAGAGATTAAAAGCCATTTTTATTTGGAGAAAAAGGTGCAGACACTGTTTGGTGAAGAAGAAATCATTGCTAAAGTATCGCAACCTATTGAAAAAATTGCATGTTTATATGCAAAGCGGTTGAAAACCATTTGGGAATATGTAACCGATGAACCCTTAGTATTGAGAAACAGTCATGGATCCCCAATTTATCACTTTGTATTTGCATCGAACAATCAACCTGCTACAACAATTGCTAAACAAATTATTCAAAATTTATAGGTATGGCACATAAAATTGAATGGACAGAGCAAACATGGAATCCAACTGCAGGCTGTACAAAAGTCAGTGCCGGATGTAAGAACTGTTATGCAGAAACTATGGCGATTCGATTACAGGCCATGGGGATGAAAGGATATGAAAACGGATTTGAATTCAACCTTGTTCCAAGTCGTTTGAACGACCCTTTTAAAAGAAAAAAACCAACCGTTTTCTTCGTAAATTCGATGAGTGATATATTTCATGAGGAGATGCCTGAAGGTTATCTGGATAAGATTTTTGATGTTATTGAAAAAACATCTTATCACACATATCAAATTCTAACTAAAAGGGCAGAAAGGATGAAAGATTTTTTTCAAAAAGAGATGTTCCAAGGATATTGCCTTTTTCTTTAAGCAATGGGGAACCTGGGGAGCAGACAAGATCAAAAGGAATAAGAAGCTTAATGGGAAAGAATTAGAAGGCAAGATTTGGCATCAATTCCCGGAAATTATCGAACAACAATTTGCATTGATATAAGAAATGGTTAATTCAAACATTGCATAATTATCAAGCTTAAGTTAAGCCACAGCACAATAATAATCTTCACCTTATATGAGCAATAATAAAAAAAGATCTCCCTGGGCATGGATCCCGACTCTTTACTTTGCCGAAGGACTACCCTATGTGGCAGTAATGACTGTCTCCGTGATAATGTACAAAAGGCTGGGAATATCAAACACCGATATTGCCCTTTACACAAGCTGGCTTTATCTGCCTTGGGTAATAAAGCCCTTCTGGAGTCCTTTCATAGATTTACTCAAGACTAAACGCTGGTGGGTACTGGTTATGCAGATGCTGGTAGGTATCGGACTAGCAGGGATTGCATTCACAATACCCGCATCCAACTTTTTCCAGCTTACACTGGCGGTATTCTGGCTGATTGCTTTCAGCTCTGCCACCCACGACATAGCGGCTGACGGATTTTATATGCTGGCGCTGGACAGTCACGACCAGGCGATGTATGTGGGGATCCGAAGTACTTTTTACAGAATTGCCACCATCACCGGCCAGGGGCTGCTGATAATTATTGCCGGCGTTCTTGAAAGTTCGACAGGGCTTAAACCGGCACAGATAACGGTGAACGCCGGCCCACAGTATTCGACTGCCATTACCTTACCGCTTGCTGACTCTTCTGCTGCCTCCTCCGGGACATTGTCAACCACAGAGGGGTACACCTATACTATTATCCCTTCGGTAGTGAATATCGGAACCGCAGCAATACCTTCTGATTCAGCTGCAATACTCAAAGCATTTGCAAAAGAGCATAATACAAACAATGGTTTTATTCCAAAGGAAAAAACTGCCCAACAGATTGCACAAGATGTGAGCTGGTGGAGTTCAAACATAGCTGAGCCTCTTGGAGGCTGGATAAAGAGGAATTTCGGAAGAGATAATGCAGCCAGAACCGGACATCAGCTTACCGGGGCATCGCAGCTTGTGGCGGTAAGACTATCAAAAGCTCCGGAAGAGGGAGAAAAGATAGTTCTCAACACTTCAATGAAAAAAGGTGATAAAAGTATCTTTCTTGCTCACGGAGAGAGGATAGAGTTCACCGCCGCGAACTGGGAAAAGCCTGCATACCTTTTGGTACAGGTAGATCCAAAGCTGGACCACGAAACTAAGGCAGAGTTCAAAGGTATTTCCGGGAACATCTCATTTGCCTGGTCGGTCACATTTTTTATATTATCCGGATTCTTTCTGGCGATAGCTCTATATCATAGATTTATACTGCCAAAACCCGTTTCTGACAAGCCTGTCAGGGAGGTTACTCCCCGGACGATCTTCAAGGAGTTCTTTGATACATTTGCCTCGTTTTTCAAAAAGAAACAGATCTGGATTGCCATTGCATTTATGCTTCTGTACCGATTCCCTGAGGCCCAGCTGGTCAAGTTGATCTCTCCTTTCCTTCTGGATGCCAGGGAGGTGGGAGGCCTGGGACTTACTACCGGACAGGTTGGACTTGTCTATGGAACGATTGGAATTCTCGGACTGACACTGGGAGGAATCATTGGAGGAATCATTGCCGCAAAGGGTGGATTGAAAAAATGGCTGTGGCCGATGGCATGGAGCATCTCCCTGACCTGTGCAACATTTGTTTACCTGAGCATTTTCCAGCCGGAGAACCTTTTTGTTATAAATCTCTGTGTCTTTATCGAGCAGTTCGGTTACGGATTCGGCTTTACGGCTTATATGCTGTATATGATATATTTTGCTGATGGTGAGCATAAAACGGCACATTATGCTATATGTACTGCATTTATGGCTCTCGGGATGATGTTGCCGGGCATGGCTGCAGGCTGGCTGCAGGAGCTCATCGGGTATGAGAATTTCTTCTGGTGGGTGATAATCTGCTGTATTGCTACAATTACCGTTACAGCTTTTATCAAGGTGGATGCAGGATTTGGGAAAAAGGCCGCGGCAAAGGGGTAATTTTATTCCGTTCTTAAAATTGAACACTATTCCATCCTGAAAATTGAACACTATCCCTTTCTGATATTGGCCGACTGATTTCAGGGAAGGCAGACATGTCAGCTAATTTTTTAACCTATTGATATTGTGTTGTATATATAGTTTTTCAAAAATTATAGTGTAACCGTTCGTTGAGCCCCGCCTATTTTGAGACATTTAGGCTATCTACCTTTGCATTCAAATAATAAAGATATGCAAACAGCACCACAAGCAGCGCGCCGCTATGAGATAGCATACGAAAGGTATGTAT
>DIXE01000042.1 GCA_002428635.1 Bacteroidales bacterium UBA6088 | reverse complement strand
TTGCATAATGATATGCTTATCATAAAAAAACTTATGATAAGCTTTACATAAGTTCTTTAAGAATCTTGAACTCTCTTTTTTATTCCAGTTTGTCAATCAAAGACAGCAGAATTATAATGCGCTTATGTACTACACAGGTTCGATGAATAACCAACCTGTTGAAGTCTTGAATGTATGGTCAGAGGATAATCCCAACGGGGTGTATATGCCTTACACTACAGGAGCCAATTCAGAAAAAAGCAAATTATTGGAATATTATAAAATCAGCACTGCCGCAATAAGTGATGCTTCATATATACGACTGAAAAACATACAACTCAGCTACCAACTACCAGTTAAAAGATATTTAAAAAATATCCAATTCTATCTGCAGGGACAAAATATATGGACAATCACCAACTACTTTGGTCTTGATCCTGAGTTTGTGTCAACCGGATTTTTACCTCCTTTGAAAACCTGGTCTTTTGGTGTACAACTAAATTTTTAATGCAAATAATATGAAAAAAATATATACATTATTTTGCATGGGGATTTTACTCCTTGCATCCTGTGAAGAACTGGTGGAAGTGGATGCTCCCAATAACCAGATTGGAACGACACAGGTTTTTAATGACCTGAAAACTGCTAATTCTGCTCTTTCTGGCTTGTATGCCAGTTTGAGAGATCGCTCTGTTATTTCAGGTGATAACGGAATCGGAACTCTCTTAGGGACTTATACAGATGACCTGGATTTCTGTCAAACAGATCAGAATAGATATACGGATATCTATCTAAATCAGCAGCAGGAGAGCAATACAGCAATACTAGACCTTTGGGGCTACGCATACCAGCAGATCTATCAAGCAAATTCAATCATCTATGGGACAGAACATTCGACGGTGCTATCCGATAATGACAAAAACCGTATTAAGAGTGAAGCTCTTTTTGTCCGCTCTTTGAATTATTTTTATTTACAACAACTTTTTGATGAGATTCCCTACACCAACAGTCTGGACTATGAGTATAACCGTAATTTAAGTAAAACCGGACCATCAGCATTACTTGAGCAATTGGAGTCAGATCTGACCGAAGCCATTTCTCTTTTGACAGACAATTACAGGGATGCAGAAAGGATTTATCCCAACCGTAAAGCAGCAGAACTTCTGTTGGCCCGTATCTATCTTCAACAAGGAAAATGGGCATTGGCAGAGCAACTGGCAGAAACCATCCTGCAATCGCCCTTATACCAGTTTCAGACCAACATAAATGAAGTATTTCATAAATCGGGCACTCATATACTATGGCAATTGAAACCACAAAATAGTGGTAATGCCACAAAGGAAGCAGAGATATACTACTCAACCTCTTCACCGAACATATACGCTATAACGCAGGATCTGGTAGACAGCTTTGAAGATGTCGATCTTAGAAAACAGAGCTGGATTACCCGGATTACTTACAATGGTAACACATGGTACAGAATGGACAAATATAAAAACAGATCCGGCAGCAATACCAACGAGTATTCAGTAATCTTAAGACTGGAGGAGGTTTACTTTATTTTAGCTGAAGCTTTGGCAAAACAAAATCGGTACAGTGAGGCATTGCCCTACCTTAATGCCACCAGGGTAAGAGCCGGATTAACAGCCTACACCTCTTTGTCTGGAGAAAATTTCAGTAACGAACTCCTCGCTGAAAAACGTCGTGAGTTTTTTACTGAATTTGGACATCGGTTTATAGACTTAAAGAGATGGAATAAGTTATCCGTATTGAGTGCAGTAAAATCAAACTGGGCAGATTATAAAAAGTCCTGGCCATTACCTCAAAGCGAGTTATTATTAAATCCAAATTTATATCCTCAAAACACCGGATATTAATCCTACTGATCCTCAAACCGCTGCAAATTTTTTCTGAACTTGCGGGCCCAGCAATTTAGGTGCTGGGTCTGCAAAGTCAGAATTCTTTCACTCTCATTAACTTATAAGAAGTTTTCTATTAATAAAATATACAGATGAAAAAAATATTGATCATTCTTACACTGATACTGTGTGTCGTTTTTCCGGCTAATGCCCAAAGACCAGGTTCCAAAACTTTAAAAATTGGCGACAAAGCCCCTGACTTAGTTCATATCCAGAAATGGATAAAGGGCACTCCTGTCCCTGCCTTTGAAAAAGGTAAAACCTATCTGGTCGATATCTCAGAGACCACTTGTCCGGGCTGTATTAAAATAATTCCTGAGCTAAAGCAGATTGCAGATAAATTTCGCGGTAATGTAGAGGTAATAGCAGTGTATGTTACCAGAAATTCCAAGTCTGAAATTCTTGAGAAATTTGTAGAAAAGACAGGTTTAAATTATACCGTAGCAATGGATATGGCCGATAATACAACCAATAATGAGTGGGGAGTGCTTGCCTATCCTTCTACATTTATCGTTAACCAGGATAGTCGAATCGTCTCATACGGTCATAGTGAACAGGAACTGGAATCGGTTCTTAAAAGCGGGATGGTCACCGAAGAGGTAAAACAGGAGCTACAGGAAGATTCAAAAAACATCGAGAGAAAACGCATAATCGAATTTGACAAACGGCTATGGAGTCAAAAAGAAGTCCTTGACCTCCCTGGCAGATTACATCTTATAGACAGTATCCTTCCCTATCTGTCTGATGATGCCAAATATAACGCCAATGGTTACAATCTTCTGATGAAAAAGTATGAAACTTTATTGCTTATGAATGATTCGATTGCTGCCGACAATTGTTTGAAAGAGCAGATTACTAACACTCCAGAGGGTTCCTGGTTCCGATTGGTTATGAAATTTGACAATAATTTTATTCCCCGTTATACAGGACATCGTCTTCTTCCCTTTAATTATGATCGTTTCCTTGCTATCTGTGATTCTTCATCAAAAGATTTGGAAGGAATTTTTCTGGCTTCAACCAGATGTTTTCAGGCAAGAGTTATGTATTGGTATGACCCCTACCATAACAAGGAGGCAGCACTGGAAGTACTGAATGAGGCTGAAAATGAAGCTAAGAAAATGGACCAGGACAACCTGGATTTCATTTTGAAAACAAGGGAAAATATTGAAGATCATTTTAAACAACTCCAGCAAGCCAATGTCGACTGGAATGAGCTGGGAAAACTTATTAATGACAATGCACAAGTGGCGTTCAGGATAAATTCAGAAAACAGGGGGTATTCAGATTACATACTGAGCAAAGAGAAACTTGCACGAAGGATATTGGACAGTTCTGCAAGCTTTTGGGATAAATGTATTATGTACCTTGGAGAGGATCAGCGTAAGATAACAGCGTTTCATATCTTCGCGCAGGCACATATGTACAATCTTATGCGCTGGGTAGATACCACAGCCTTAACTCCTGAACTGTCTGCTAAAATCGATGCAAGATGCCAGCAGGGGACTGAATATTATAAGCAAGGGCAATCCTTGGGGAAAGAAATTGCCACTGGCCCGCCATTGTTTCGCAGGTTCCCTCGTGACTTAAAAGCAGAACAGGAATGGAGACAAAAACGTGATAAGATGGCCCGCCTCGAACTTGAATGGGCTCCTTCTCTTGAATATAAGGAAAAAATTGACTGGGAGCTGTTTGTCAGCGATTGGGGACAGGTCAATTCCCTTTGGAATGAACTTCCTGCAAGAGATGAACGACCTGATGTAGCGATCAGCGGAACGGAAGATGACTACTGGAAACTATTGGCTACCCGTTACTGGGAGGCATCATGGATCCGCTTTAATGAACTTGTGATCAAATATGCCTGCCTGCCCATTATAGCCGACCGGGCACTTGATTTTCTAGGAGGAACTGCAGGAACCCACAATACAAAAGAACTGGTTATAAGCTACTGGAAAGAGATACTGGATACTTATGGTAATCCAAAGCACCCCCTGGCAGGGAAAGTCGGAGTAGAAGCACTTGTAAAACAAGCCCGGGAACAGTTTGAGGCAGATAAGATTGCAACAGGAGAGAAAGCCGTAGAACTGGAGCCGTTCACCGCTCTGGATGGTCGCCAGGTAGATCTGGCAAATCTTAGAGGGAAAGTTGTACTGATTGATTTCTGGGCCACATGGTGCAGGCCATGTTTAGAAAGCATGCCTGAACTTAAATCGATGTATGATAAATACCATGATAAAGGTCTTGAAGTTATTGGCGTTAATCTCGATAACAGGGAAATGGAGGCACAGGTAAAACAGGTTGTTGAAAAACAAGGGTTATCCTGGCCTCAGCGTTTTACAGGGAAAGGGATGAATGATCCTTTGGCTAAACTTTATGGTATAAACTCTTTACCAACAGTATGGCTACTGGATAAAGATGGCAGAATCACAGATCGGGAAGCACGTGGAGAGCGGTTGGAATCACTGATTAAAAAGTGTATAGGGTTGGAGTAAGACAGCCCCAGTGGTAGTATTAATAAATCTCAATTATATCAGAATAAAAGAATAATGAAAAAAACAATAATATTTAGCTTCCTCTGCTTGTTAATGAGTAGCCTGGCTATAGGTCGGACAGCCGATCCTGTAAAATGGGATTTCAGCGTAAAGAAAATCAATAATACTACATACGAAGTAAATCTTATTGCTACTATTGAAGAACCTTATCACATCTATAGCCAGACAACTTCAACACAAGCTTCTACACCGACAAGCGTTAGGTGGGAGGAAAACAGGAAAGTTAAATTAAAAGGAAAGTTGCGGGAGATTGGTGAGTTGAAAACCGAATACATAGAAATCATAAACGCAACTCTAGCGTATTACGAAGACAAGGTATCGTTTGTACAAGTGGTAAAAGTAAAAGGTAATTTACCTGTAACTCTCCGGGGGAAAATAAACTATACAGCATGTAAGGATGAGCAGTGCCTCCCTGAGAAAACAGTTGAATTTAAGCATGAGATCCTTTCGGCACTTGAAGGCAAATAAAGTAGTCGCACCCACTTTTATTAAATGCGAAACCCTGCTGACTTGAGCAGGGTTTCTAGTTCTCTTTTAAAGTGCAAAACAGCGAGACAAAGTCGATGTGAGCACTAGTGCGACACAAAAATATGATAAATATTAATAAGTACCAAATTTTATACTTATAAAATTTTATACCCACAACAGGATTCAATAGGCACTGTCCAGAATTTTGTGTA
>DIXE01000005.1 GCA_002428635.1 Bacteroidales bacterium UBA6088 | reverse complement strand
ATATAAATTATTTACGGATGAAAAAGCTATTACCACTATTTGTTTTTTTGATAATATCCCTTTCTTTGGAGGGACAATCTGCCAGTCAGTACAACAACAAAGCAATGAATTTAAATGCCTTGGGAGACTACAAGGCAGCAATCAGGGAACTTGACAAGGCAATAGAGCTGGAATCAGGCTTTGCACCGGCATACAGTAACAGAGGTCTGGCTAAGTGCAAACTTGGGGATTATTATGGCTCAATAACCGACTACAACAAAGCGATTGATATAAGCCAAAACTTTGCTGATTCATATATTGGCAGAGGATGGGCAAAATATCTTTCGGGAGACTACAACGGTTCTCTTACCGATTTTCAACACGCACAGGGTCTTAGTCCTCAAAATGATGAGGCATATAACGGTTCCGGGCTGGCAAGAAGTATGATGATGGATTACAGAGGGGCAATTGTGGATTATTCAACAGCTATACGAATAAACATCAAGTACCCTGATCCATATCTTAACAGAGGCATATCAAAATATTCTGTCAGGGACTATAAGGGGGCAATCTCTGATTTCGGGAAAGCCATTAAGCTGGGCAATAAGGAGAAGGCTATGCTGGAAAAAGCTGCAGTAACACGGGGGTCAAAGAAAATAAAAGAGATAAATATTAAACCCAGGTTTTTTAACAAAAGCAGCTTTGAAGCAAGTGAATTTATTGGTAAGGCTTATTTTTACAGAGGCAAAACAAAATTCGAGATGAACAAACAGAAAAGCGCATACAAGGACTGGCAAAAGGCTGCCGAATATGGTTATAAAGAATAGTTCCGGTAAAAATAATCACTTTTTTAAACTTTTTTAATTAGACAGGAGAGGCAACTCCAGAACAGGGTATAGAGTTTCGGAAAAGCCGAAATTTCTGTAAAGTTTTTCACCCTCCTTTGTCGTGTGGAGTGAAATTTTACTGATACCTCTGTTTGAGGCCTCTTTAATCAGTTTTTTCAGAATCATGGTTGAAACTCCCTTCCGTCTTGCAGAGGGGAGGGTGTACATATTAAGAATATCTCCCTCAAGATAGACCGGTTTGTTGAAATCTCCCGGTATTTTTCTGACTATCATTGCCCCGAATCCGAGCACCTCACCCTCTTTTTTAGCTACAAATGCGAAGAAACGCTCCTGCTCCATTTCTGCTTTAAAATGGTTGTTTAGTTCTTCTTCAAGTTTTTGTCTGCACTCTGCAGAGGCATCTCCCTGCATTTCGGCCAGATAATCAATACGGTACTTTACAAATAAATCAATGTCCTCAATTCCGACTCTGCAAATTGACACATACTTAAGATTTGCTTCCATATCTGTACTCTTATTATAATGTTGTTATAACTTCTGAATCGGCTCTGAAACTCTAAATTTCAGACACTTATCTTTGTCCGGAAGGAATGTGGGTTTTGTTATCACATTATTATATGCAATTCTTTTCATCTCTTTTTTTAATTCTACCGACAAAATATTACATAAACATATAAAGAGATTTACATAAATACAAACGGATAAGTGTGTGTAGTTACATTTATTCCCTACCTGCAATTGACGGTTGCTCCCGGAAAGATATATGTGGGCTAAATAATTCATTCTCTACAAAGGTACAAATTCCTTTTCAAGAGGGATTCACCCGCTTTTTCTTTTTTATCTTTGCACAATGGCAGGTATACTCCAGGCAGAAAACATCTCCAAATCATACGGGACAAAGGTTCTCTTCGGTAATTTGGCAATCAACATTAACGAGGGCGACAAAAGCAAAATACAGAATAAATGCTTTTTATGATCTTAAAGATAGAGCAGAGCAACAGCATCGCGAAAAGAGAATCAAGATTGATGCTAAGAGCTCCCGTTTGGGAAAGAAAATCATAAACTGTAAGGGTATCAGCCATCATTATGACAATTTCTGTACTATCGATGATTTTACATATAATTTTACCAGAGGTGAGAAGATTGGAATGGTCGGACCAAATGGCATCGGGAAATCGACTTTCCTTAATGTAATTACAGGAGCCTTACCTCCGGAGAGCGGTGAGATTGAATGGGGAGAGACAGTGGTTTTTGGATATTATCGTCAGAACGGGCTCGAATTTAATCCTGAAGAGACAGTAATAGATGTAGTAAAAAATATTGCTGAAATTGTGATGCTTGGAGACGGCAATACAATAAATGTCAGAGAATTTCTAACCCGGTTCCTTTTTCCTCCAACAATGCAGAATACAAAAATTGAGAAACTTAGCGGGGGTGAAAGAAGACGGCTATATCTGGTTACAGTTCTAATGAAAAATCCCAATTTCCTTATTCTCGACGAGCCTACGAACGATCTTGATATAATGAGCCTGAATGTACTGGAGGAGTATCTCAGTAGCTTTCCGGGTTGTCTGCTGATAGTTTCTCACGATAGATATTTTCTGGACAAACTGGCCGACCATCTTTTTATTTTTGAGGGAGATGGAGTAATAAAAGGCTTCGTTGGCAAATACACCGGTTACCGTGATGTCATAAGAGAGAGGGAACGGATTGACTTCCTCTCGGCAAAAACAGAAAAACAACAATTGAGGGAGGAGGAAAAAGAGGTTCCCGTTCAATCAAAACGCAAACTCTCATACAAGGAGCAGAGAGAGCTCGAATCACTGGAACTGACAATTACAGAACTGGAAAAAGAGAAAAACAGCCTGGAAGCTGCTCTTTCATCCGGTACAATGTCTCAGGAAAAACTTCTAATATCCTCCAACCGGATAATGGAGGTAATTGCTTTGCTCGATTCAAAAAGTGAAAGGTGGCTCGAACTCAGTGACTAATTAAAATCTTCGTCGTTGTTTTCATTGAGCTCACAGTCATGCAGGAGTGGACAGGGAGAATCTTAATGACATCTCCAATCCTGTAATTTTGTATAAGTGAAGCTGGTACCGAAACTATTCCATGTTCCTGTGAAAGACTCTTAACGATCATCCCGGGCACAGGTTTTCCCCAACCGCCGTATTTCTCTTCTGTAACCTGTCCATATATAATCCCTTTTGAGGGGATTTCGATCCTCTCCTTGGAAAAGTGCACTCCTCCTCCATAAATTACAATCTCATTCCTCTCTTTGTGTACCGCAACCACGGGACAGGCAAGGGCAACTGCAATCTGATCCTCGCTGCAGGATCCGTTGTATAGCTGCATCAGGTCGTAAAAGACAAAATTTCCGGGGCGGATTTCATCAACTCCCTCAAAATTTTCAGAAACACTGCAGCCCGGAGTGTCTCCAACCGAGATAATCATATCCGGGAATTTGTCTTTGTATTTGGATTTTACAGAAGTGATCATTCCCAGACTCCTGTCGTGGACTTCACTTATCTCTACCCTTGTGCGGCATTGGTATGTATTTCCGGCATGTGTGAGGAAGCCTTTGAAATCCAGCTTCCCGGACGTACCTGAAACCCTGAGAATATCGTCAATTAGTTCTGTGTTGGCAGGAGAGATTCCTGTCCGGTGATAGCCAGTATCGATCTTTATGAAAAACCCCGTACGGTATTTTAAATGTCCGGATAGAAATCCGGCACTCCCAACAGACTCAACTAAAAGATTGAGGCTGATTTTTTCTGCCAACTCGTTAATTGTTTCAATTTCAAGGATATTGACCGGGAATGCCACTGTAATATTACTCCATTCACAGGAGAAATAACGGGCCATCTCAAGAGAAGATACCGTTATCCTCTCCACCCCGAAATTTTTGAACCATCTCCCTACCTCCAGAGATTGATGGGTTTTAAAATGAGGTCTGAAAATCAAATTGTGCCGCTTAGCCTTCTTAGACATCATCTCAATATTTTTCAGACACTTCTCTTTGTCTATAAGCAATGTTGGTTTGATTATCATCTCTCTGATGTAGTTATTATCACCATATATTGACAAAATTACATTAATAAACATTGCGATAATAAAAATAACTTATAACAAGCGGATAATTTTTTGTAAAGATTTTATTGATTTATAACATATAATATTTATTTTTGTAATGGTAATTAAGATAATGGTGGTTACAAAAACAATAAGCTAATGAAATTCTATAACCGTATAAATGAGTTGAAAGTACTTGCGGAAAACTTCAACCAATCTGAGGAAAGTGCTGTTTTTACAGTTATGATTGGTCGCCGCCGTATAGGTAAGACCTCTTTATTATTGGAGTCTGTAAAAGGAAAAAAATATCTTTACCTGTTTGTTTCCCGAAAAAGCGAAACACTCTTATGTGCACAATTCCAGAAAGAAGCCCGTGAAGTCTTGGGATTAAATATATATGGTAGCATTACAAAATTTTCTGAGCTGTTCGAGCAACTGCTGGTGTATGCTACTACCGATAACTATACCTTGATTATTGATGAGTTTCAGGAATTTGCCAGTGTAAATCTATCAATATTCAGTGAGATACAGAATTTATGGGACAAATATAAGAGTAAAGCCAGGATTAACTTCATCGTATGCGGTTCTATCTATTCTATGATGATGAAAATATTTGAGAATAAAAAAGAGCCGTTATTTGGCCGTCTCACATCTAAAATAATTATTCAACCGTTTACTGTGAGCGTTATTAAGGATATTCTGAGAGATTTCAATCCCAAATATCGTCCGGATGACCTGCTTTGCCTGTATATGATAACAGGAGGAGTTCCCAAATATCTTGAACTGCTAATAGATGCAGGAGCAGTTACCAAGGAGAAGATGCTTAATTATGTTGTCAGACCTGACTCCCCTTTCCTGAGTGAGGGACGGGATCTTCTTATATCAGAATTCGGCAGGGATTATGGAGTCTATTTCTCTATATTGCAACTTATTGCAGCAGGTAAGACCAGGCAGGGGGAAATTGATTCAATTATTGGAAAAAACACAGGAGCATATCTGTTAAACCTCGAAAAGGAGTACAACTTAATAATACGGAACAAAGCGATGTTTTCAAAACCGGAAAGCCGAAAAGCCCGATGGAGCATAGAAGATAACTATCTACGATTCTGGTTTCGGTTTGTATATCCCAATCAATCAATGATTGAAATGGGCAAATTCGACTTGTTGCTTGAATATGTCGAAAGGGACTACGAACAGTATAGTGGTCTGATTCTGGAGAAATATTTCAGAGCAGTGGTTGCTGAAAATGAAAGAGTAACCGCTGTCGGAAGGTATTGGAACAGCAAGGGAGAAAACGAAATAGACATTGTCGCACTTAATGAGCTGGATATGACTGCGATAATTGGTGAGGTAAAGCGCAATCCCAAAAAAATAGATCTCAACCTGCTAACAGACAAGGCAAATTCCATCTCAAAAGAGTTATCAAAATTCAAAGTGGAGATTAAAGGATATTCCATGGGGGATATGTAGAGTTTATGTTCAGGGATGGCAACCCTATTTGAGATTGAAACAGAGATCTGAAATTGAAATAAAAACAAAGCCCGGCTAAATATCTTTGTTCAGCCGGTCTCATTTGTAAATGTCAATCAGTTATTATGTTATCTCAAACTGTTGCTTGTTGTCTTTGAATGCTATTTGTTATCTCTGATTCCCGCCCGTCGGTCTCACCCTTCTTTGATTCGCAGGATCGGCTTCAAACTTTGTCCTGTAAGTTTTATATTTCTCGGTGCCAAGCACTCCCTCTATCTTCTTCTGCAGATCTTCGCGAAGCTTCATAAATTTATCCCTGTCCTCCCTTGCTGTTGCACTCTCTTTTAGGTAATTATCATAAACTTTTTGAAGTTTAGTGCTGTCATCTTTTGTAACTGTCACATATTTTGCAATTTCTGCAATTCTTTCTTTAGCAAATGTTGCAGGATTCATTTGAGGTCTTTGAGGTGGTTGTTGCTGAGCGGTTACTACTGTCGCAAACAGCACCAGGGCGAAAAGAAAAAATAATTTTTTCATAATCTTTAATATTTGATTTTTTACTTTGACACCAGTTTTTCTGAAAAGTTTACTGTGTTGCTGAAAATATTGTTACCCTAATTGCTCCCTGAAAACCATAAGTAGAAAAAGGGGCATCCTCATATTTGAATTCGGGAAACTTCTGATTCAGAATTTTTATCAGTTCTGACCTTAGTGTTCCTTTTCCTGTCCCATGAATGAAGTCAATTCTTAGCCCCTTTTTAAATCTGTTTACCTGCAATGTTCGTTCAAACAGCTCCAGCTGATATATTAAAGAGTCAGCAGGAGCAAAGTTGCGATATGCTTTAGCGATCTTTTCTATATGGAGATCAATTACTAAGATTTGAGTTTTCATGCAGCTAAATTACAAAAATATGATTCAAATGGTTGAAAATTATTGAAATAGTTTGATGATATTTGAAAGTGTAGTCAGTGACACAAGTATCCTCACAATCATTCCATAAGTTTTTCAATTCGATCAAATGACATGTTTAGAGTGGAATGAAACAATGGCTAATGAATTGAACGAAGCAGAATTCACTCTCTCAAACAAGCCAACGGAATAACGTGAACGCCATCGTCCCTTGTATATCCATATTGTCCGCCAGTCAAAACAATCTTCAGGTCAGGTTCTCGAATAGGCATCTGCTTCTCGGTCTTGTTATGCTCGACTATAAGGTTATGGAGCTGAACCAGGTGATTTGCGCCATCCTCAATATCTTTGCTACCAAGCTTACATTCAATCAGGGCATAGCGTCCATCGCCAAGATGCAACACAACATCCGCCTCCAGACCATAGCGGTCACGATAGTAGCCAACACTGGAGAAGAAGCCGTATGAATATGCCTTCAGGTCACGAATGCACATCTGTTCAAAAATATACCCGAAGGTTTTCAGCTGAGTTTGAAGTGATTCTGGTGTCAGACCCATCACAGCAACCGCTACTGACGGGTCGCAGAAGCCACGTTTAGGACTGCTCTGGATGGCAGTCTTGCTGCGTATCGCCGGGCACCAGGCATCGATATCCTGTATAACAAACAGCTTTTCTAAAGCAGATACATAGTCATCAAACGTTGAGCGTGAGCATTCCATCTTATCGCTTGCAGTAACATCGGCCAGCATCGATGTAGTCTTCGCTACAGTAGATACATTCCTTGCGTATGAGTGAAGTATTTGCCTTGCCAACTTCTCGTTACGTTGGACACCATCCACGCGTGAAATATCCGTCTTGCATACTGACTGTACATAATCTTTGGCTATCATCAGTTTTGCGTCCGAGTCGGTTACATTCAAAGATGCCGGCCAACCGCCACGGCAAGCAGAGAAGATGATATCGTTCACATTCATATCAGAAACAGCTTCCACCTCCTGTTCCGGATGGTCAAACAGTTCCTTGAGTGAAACGCTTCCGTTTGACTCCTTTGATTCCCACAGCGACATCGTCGACATCTGCATACGCGAGATGCGTCCCGTTCCACTATGATGAATTTTCTTCTCATTCACAGCATTCGACCCCGTAAGAATAAACTGACCAGGATTACCACGTTTGTCGCACATCGTGCGAACGGCATCCCATAGTACAGGAGCATCCTGCCACTCGTCGAGCAATCTCGGAGTTTCTCCTATCAAAAGATTTGAGGGCTTTACGGCCGCCGTTGCCAGATAATCATCACGGTTATCTGGATCTTGCATTCGCAGTACACTTCCCGCCTGCTGTTCGGCAGTTGTTGTTTTTCCACACCACTTCGGGCCTTCAATCAACACAGCCCCCATCGCATTCAACCTGTCTTTCAGGTGCTTGTCGGTTATACGTTCCAAATAATTCATACAATTGGCTTATTTATAAGTCATACAAAATTACTAATAATAAGGAAATTGCAAAAATATTATGAATAATTGTGGTATTTCATCAGGAATATTTGCGGTAATTCATCAGGAATTCTTGTGGCATTTCATCCAGAGGGTGTGATAAATCCCGGAAATATCCGGGAACGCTGAAAGTGTCGAAATCATTTGTTCTCAAACTAAAGTAGTCCTAATGAAAGAGGTAAATTAAGGTAGTTATTACGTTCAAATTACCCTTTTATAAGATTTTTGGCGCAAAAATGGCGCAAATTGTAAATGATAAAACCCTAACTGACTCATTATCAATTAGGGTTTATTTGTTCCAGTACCCCGAACAGGACATTTTTCCGAACTTTTTATGCTGGATTTGGAGTTGATTGTAAAGCTGAAAAACCAGATTCAAATATTTAATAATGATTGAAATAGATTTACTAAATTTGTCTAATAGTTACTGTCCTACTGAGAGGGGGATATGACATTGATAAAAAGAAAAGATAATTTATATGACTAAATGTATTACAATCCTTAATGTTGGTGCCGAAGGGGGTTCAATAAAGTTGATCCAAAAAGGTTCGTACTTCTTCTATTCAACAGACGAAACGAGTATGTTAGATTTTCTTCCTGATGAATTTGAAGTGGACGATTTATTTAAAATCTCAGCAAAATTCAACACATTTGATGATGCGATGAATAGCCTGTTAAACAAGTATCCCGTATTCTATCTTTACCCTATTTCAGTCCATCCGGAGTTCAGTCAAAATGTCAAAAAACATATCCTAAAATTCAAGTCTAACAATGATGAGAATGGCTGTTTTGAAGAATGGGACAGTATTTTTCTTTCTATTGAAAATTCCGATATAAAGACAGAATTAAATAATTTGAATGGTAAAAACTTCTTGTCATTTGACAAATTGTCTGATCAATTATTGACAGAATAAATTAATTATTATAACTTTTGCTTGTTAAATTTACCAAAAACAACCCAAAAATTTTAGAGGCAAGATGCAATTGCCCCCTTATAAACTTGGAGCTTTGTGCTTCTATTTAAGTTCGGTACTGGTTTAAAGTTTAGTGCTTCTAAACCCGCCCGAACGCAAAGCCCGAAAACGTTAGCGGTCAGCATAAACAAAAGAAATGATATGGAGTATTATATCAACAAATGTGTTTATTGTTTGTTTAAGGAAATAGTATAACACAAAAAAGAAAATTAAAATGCAGAAAATTTTAATAATTATTAATGATGCTTGTATTAAATCCAAATAACCGAGT
>DIXE01000026.1 GCA_002428635.1 Bacteroidales bacterium UBA6088 | reverse complement strand
CCCTTTATAAGGAACGACTAATTAATCAGAATGAGAAGTATAGAGCTCTTTGGTATGAGAAGGGAATACAGTTCCAATCCGGTTCAAATATCTGATCTGAATCCTGATCCATTTCTACAGTTTGGCAAATGGTTTGATGAAGCATCAAAAGCAGAGAGTTCTGAGGTCAATGCCGCGGCACTGGCTACTGTAGGTGCAGATATGATGCCCTCCGCCAGAATGGTGCTTGTAAAAAATTTTTCAGATAAAGGTTATGTCTTTTTCACAAACTATAGCAGTAAAAAAGGGAGACAATTATCCGAGAACAACAAGGCATCTCTGCTTTTTTTCTGGCCGGAATCTATGAGACAGGTCAGGATTGAGGGTTTTGCAGAAAAATTATCTTACTGGGAATCTGACCGTTATTTCGTGGAGAGGCCTGAGAACAGCAGAGCGTCTGCCATTTTATCAAAGCAGAGCAGTGTGTTGAAAGACAAAAAATCTTTTGACAACGAGGTCGAAACTCTTGCAAAAAGCTCTCTTTCTGATAAAAGGCCTGATTTCTGGGGTGGCTATATTCTCAGACCGGTATTGTATGAGTTCTGGCAGGGTAACAAAAGCAGAAGTCATGACCGCTTTCAATACCTTGGCAATCAGGAGGGATGGACTATTGAACAATTATATCCTTAAATCCTGAGAAAAATTATTAAAGTTTTTTCAGTTTATCTCTCTCCTGCCAGCCAGACAATATCACCTTTTTGGAAAATCGTGGTAGAAACCGGATTGAGTATCCTCTCCTCTCCTCTTTCAATTCCTATTACAGAACCACCTGTACGGTCATTTATACAGGACTCTTTTACAGATTTACCCTCCAGGTCGTTTAGGGAACTTACAAGTATTTTGTTAATTACAATCTCCTCTGACGTTTTATCCACACTCGTTTTCTCCATAGGCATCACAAGCATGGCGGCAAACTGCTGCAACTGCTCATCTGTTCCCACAACTCCTATGACATCGCAGGGATAGAGGCTGCTGGAACTTCTTGTGATAAAGATAATTCTGTTGCCTCTTTTGACATACAGTATGTTAACTCCATACAGTTTTCTCCAGGATAGCTTCTGTAAAGGGATGCCGATATAGTCAGCTCCCGGGAAGATCTCAAACTCCTCAATATGTGCGTCCCACAAATCAAGTTTTAGTAGTAAAAGTAGTGATTGCTGATGCTCCCACAGCAACCGGGAAAAGATAATCACTAATTACACCCAGTGAAAGGCCGAGAGTGGCTACTATAAAGGCAAACTCCCCTATCTGTGCCATACTCATACCAACCTGAACCGATTGCTTGAGCGTTTGTCCGGAAAGAACCGCTCCGGCAGAGGTGCTTATGAGCTTTCCGAATATTACTAAAAATGTAACTGCCAAAACTGCGACCCAGTGTTCCGCAATCAGAGCAGGGTTAATAAGCATCCCTATCGAAACAAAAAATATTGTTGCAAACAGATCCTTTACAGGTTTTATAAGATGCTCAACTTTCTCTCCCACCGTTGACTCAGCAAGAATGGAAAGTTTTAATATTATCAGTATCACCTACTGTAGGGAAAAGCGAAAGATGGGGGCCAACCAAAAAGCCTGCGATGATGTATCCCAAAACGAGAGGCTGCTTTATTCGCCTGAAAAGCAATGAGACAACGGCTCCGACAATAAGTATCAACGCAAGATCTTGTATCAGTTCAGGTAGATGCCCCATTAGCCGATGTGTTTTTTAAGTTATATTGTGTTAAGTCAGTTAAACAAATTTAATTATTTTGGAGCAAAAATATCTAAGTATAAAACAAGAATCTTTAAAATTTTTCTGATTTTTCCCTAATGTCATCTGCAATTTCTGATAATTGCAGAATAATTTTTGAAATTTTATCCATCTTTTTTGGCAAGCTTCCCATCTTTTCAATTTTCTTGCGAATTTGGGTTGCAAGCTCATTCAAAGTTTTCCCTCCACTCTCTATGCTCTCTGACATAAGCTCTCCCATCTCTTTGATCAACGATCTCTCCTTTTCCCGAAGCTCTACCGATGCCGCCTCAAGAGCCTGAATTTTTGTCTTGTCCTCTGTCTGCAACCTTAGCAATTCTGCCTCTTTCAATAGTTTCCTTAGCTGTGCCAACTCTTTGGAATAATTAACCGAATTCCGTCTCTTTTTATTATCCTTTTTCATTTATCCCCCTTTTTAATTTTTCTACATCATCCAGAAAAGAGTTCAACTCTTCGTAGAACTCTGTGAATTTCTTCTTTTTCTGCAAATCCGAAACCATCCTGGAGTGTGCCTTTCTAAGAGATGTTGCAGCTGTTAAAATACTCGTTCTATACTGAGATAGACTGCCTGCTCTATCCAAAAGTTCTGAGTACTTTGCCAGCTCTTCCGGAGTCCTCTTTTCTTGTCTTACATAAGAGGTAAAGAGTATCTGAATCATCTCTTTTTCATTATCAAGCATAAGAGTCATATAATCAGAAATTGTCCCTTTAAGGCTATTACAGAGCACAGCAACCAATGTATCTCCCTCTTTTGCAAACTCTTTGAGCAATTTGGCGCGGGAAGATGCTGATATGAGTTCAGCTCCGAATCCTGTGATCCTGCCAACCATTGAAAGTATGCCGGTAGGTAGTGATTTTGTCCATTGAAGTGAATTGTAGGAGACAAGGAGAGAGTCCAGCGAACGTCCAAGACTTCTGAATTCTGTTCCGTAAACTGAGCTCCTGTTCTCAGATGAGAGTGTTTTTAATACAGAGGCGTACCTCTTGAGTACCAAAAGAGAAGCATCCATCTTTTTTGCCAGCTTTCTGTCCAGGACAGAGGCTTCATAAATTGAATTAAGCTCTTTCATTGTTGTCTCAGGCGTTGAGAGCGTTGAGGCAAAATAGAGGCCCCTCTCCTTTCTCAGGTCAGAAAGACCTGTATAAAGAAGAGATGGAAAGCGTGAAAATGTGTCACAGCCTGTTGCAAAATTTTCTACTGACTTAAGCTGACTTTTGGAAAGTGTGCTGCAGCCCGAAAGAGCTGTCAACATCAACAAAACTAATATAAAACATGAGCCGGTCAGAGATCTTCCTTTCAGGGAAAGCAATCTGTTCATTGTTTTGGTTTTAAATAATATATTTGGTGAAGAAGGTCAAGTCAGACGCAAGTTAAAAAAAATTCTTAATTTCGTGTGTCATAATGTAAAATTGTGGATATCAAAAAGAAAATTATACCATTTCTTCTTCTGTTGTATATTCTTTCGGGATGTGAACTGATGCCCACTCTCAAAGTGTCAACTTCCTCATTGGCTGTTCCTGACACTGCCAATCAGGCCAGAATCACAATTACAACAAATACCGACTGGAGCATAGGCGGAGCCAATCAATGGTGCTCTCCTTCCCCTTCATCCGGGAGCGGAAGCTCTGAGCTCACTCTCAATATATCCCGCAATACCACAAAGGAGTCAAGGAGTGTTAAGCTTACAATTTATGCGGGAGGGCTGAGCTCTGTGCTTACTGTCACTCAAAAACAGGACGATGCCATTATTCTTGGGCAGAAAGAGTACTCACTGCCCTCCGGCGGCGGCAGCATAATTATTGAAATCAGCAGCAATGTAGAGTACGAATTAATTTTCCCTCAAGATGTTACGTGGGTGTCAGAGAATAAATCCAAAGCTCTCAGCTCTTATTCCCACAACTTGATTATTTCCCCAAATGATACTTACAGCCAGCGTACTGCCAGTATTTTGTTCAAGGACAAAAAATCTTCACTTACTGATACTCTTACAATTAGACAGGCTCAGAAAGATGGACTGATTCTCACCGGAAAGCAAGCCCAGGTATCAGCAGCAGGAGGAACAATTGATGTGGAACTTCAAAGCAACATACAGTACGACATCATATTGCCGCCGGGTATATCCTGGATAACAGTGCCTGCAACCAAAGGACTTACACTTTACAGTCATCAGTTTTATATCTCACCCAATCCGGAATTCTCCGAGAGGAGTGCGTTAATTATATTCAAAGATAAAAACTCAACATTGGCAGATACATTGACAGTTGTTCAAGAGCTTAAAGAGTTGCTTTCCATTGATAAAGATCTCTGTTTTGTGCCCAGGGAGGGGGGCGGAGTTTCATTTACATTATCAACAAATGTCGATTATACCACCACAATCTCTGCTCAGGAGTGGATAACATCAGCTCCCACCAAAGCCGTCAGCACAACCGGCCTGAACTTTTCAGTCAGCTCAAATCCCTCGGATACAGACCGTACAGGAAAGATAATTTTGCGGTCTGTTTCCGGTAAAAGTTCAGATACTGTAGAAGTTGTACAGAGTGGCACTCCCGGATATTACATAAATCTGATCAACGGGAAAAATATATATGACTATCTTGCTCCCGAACAGTATGCTTCAGTTAAAAAACTGAGACTTGGAGGTGTTGTTGATGCGAACAATATTATCTTTATCGGGAACAATCTATCTGAGCTGGAGAGTCTTGATCTGGAAAGCTGCTCCATCCCCGGGAATTCAATCCCACAGGGAGCATTCAGGACAACACCTCCTGCCGTAAGGAAACTCAATTCCATAACTTTTCCTCCCACACTCAACTCTATCGGTGCAGAAGCATTCTACTCCTGCACCGGCCTGAATTCTCTGATATTACCTGCAGGAATTTCAGAAATTGGGAACCGCGCTTTTGAGCTCTGCAGCTCGATTGCTACTCTGGAGCTACCATCTTCTCTTACATCAATAGGAGAATATGCCTTCAGAAACTGCACCTCACTTTCTTCGGTAAGGTCCCTGATAGAGATTCCTTTCCCTGTGAACAATTCGTTTCTGGGTATCAGTCCCAATGCCGGACTTGTTGTCAACACCGGCAAAGTCTCTGCATATATGCTGACTAGCGGATGGGGCAACGGATTTTTTAATAAAGTTTACGAGATTGGAACAAATCCCGATGACCGCCTCTCCCTCAATCGAAATACCCTAATATCCGGTGGGCGCAGTAACACTCAGACAGTCAGCATATCCTCATCATCAGGATGGTATGTGGAGAGCAAACCGGAATGGGTAACACTCACTCCCACATCCGGAACCGGAGAAAGTTCTGTCTCTGTTACCTTCTCCACCAACACCGGTAATCCTGAAAGGAACGGAACGGTAATTTTCAGGCTGGAGGGCAGTACAATGAGGACAAGTCTTTATCTTACCCAGTACGGTAATTTATATTCCGATGGAGAATTTGTAACCCTTCAGAGTGCCTCTTTGGGCAATGGTGTAAACATCGTGTTCCTTGGAGATGGCTACGACCTAACAGATATTGCAACAGGGAGATATGATAACGCAATGAATCAGGCTATTAGTCATTTCTTTGGTATCGAACCCTATACAACTTACCGCAATTATTTTAATGTCCACATTGTTTATGTGTACTCATCTGAGAGCGGGATCAGCGACATTAATACAACCAAAAATACTGCTCTCAGGGTTAAGTACGAAGAGGCAGCTCCATCTACCCATATGTCTGCAGATAATGATGCTTGCTTCGGCTATGCCGATAAAGCACCAATATCTTCATTATCTAGTACTCTTATTGTTGTTGTGGCAAACAGTAGCCGATATGCCGGCACAACTTACATATGGAACAGTGGTCATGCAATAGCAATCTGCCCTGTTTCCAATTATTCATACCCCTATGACTTCAGGGGAGTAATACAGCACGAAGCCGGAGGGCACGGATTTGGAGGCTGTGCCGACGAATATGTAAGAGAGTCAGGATATATAACGGCTGAAGACAGAAATAACCTTGCTATGTGGCAGGGGTGGGGTTTCTTCAAAAATGTATCTCTAACTAACAACCTCACTGATATCAGCTGGAAACATTTCATAGGTCTGCCCGACTATACCAGGGTTGGAGCCTGGGAAGGAGCTTACTACTATCCCAACGGAGTCTGGAGACCTGAGCAGACAAGCTGCATGATAAACAATATCAGGTACTTCAATGCCCCGAGCAGAGAGATGATCGTTAAAAGAATAATGTCGAGGGCAGGATTAACTTACACATTTGAAGAGTTTCTTGCAAAGGATGTCACAACTACAGATGCCGCTGCGCCTGATGTATCCCGTTACCCTGCAATAACTACTCAGAAGAATCTTCATCCTCCGGTGCTTATTTATAAAAAGCCGTCAGGCAGGTAAATATATACAAAAAAGTTTAAATGCATTAACAATCAGAGAGCCCCCGACAAAGATTGTACCGTATAATTCTGCAATACTCTAATCCCCTCTGAAGCTCACCGGAAATCATAACCTGCTCTCTTAATTGTGTATTTTTTTGTGCTGTCAGTAGCTCTTTTTCAAAAATTTCCCAGTTTCTTTAGTCATTTTCATTTTACATTTGCTTATATGTTGTATCCATAAATTCAAACGAAAGAGAAATTGTATCATGAAAATGATATATAAGATAGCCCGAACAGAGCTTCAGACCTTGTTTTATTCTCCGGTTGCCTGGCTTATACTTATTGTATTTACAATTCAGGCCAGCATGGAATTTACAGAGGTTCTTGAAGTTTATGTGGGATTCCAGTCTCTGAATCATAAAATCGGCAATTTGTCCATGATAATATTCGGCAATACCGATTGGGGAGCATTTATCGACATTCAAAAACATTTATATCTATACATCCCACTTTTGACTATGGGCCTTATAAGCAGGGAACTGGGCAGTGGGTCCATTAAACTGCTGTATTCGTCACCTGTTACAAACAATCAGATTATCCTGGGTAAATACCTCTCAATGGTAATTTATGCACTGATACTCTCATCAGTTCTTCTTCTGCTGATGTTATACAGCTCCTTTATCATAGACAATTTTGATTTTCTTGGTGTCAGTTCAGGAGTGCTCGGCCTTTTTTTGCTGATTTGCACCTACTCTGCAATAGGTCTCTTTATGTCCAGCCTCACCTCCTATCAGGTAGTTGCAGCTTTAGGCACATTTGCTATTCTGGCTGTGCTCAATACAATCAATACCTGGTGGCAGGACATACCCATGGTTCGGGATATAACCTACTGGTTTTCAATAAGAGGAAGAACACTGGAGTTTATTCGCGGGCTGATTTGCAGCGAAGATCTCCTATATTTTATAATAGTTATATCCCTGTTCATCTCCCTGTCAATATTGAGGCTAAATTCAATAAGGCAGAAAACCCCGGTTAAAATCTCTCTTAACAGATATATAGGAGTCGTGATTATTGCTTTTGCACTCGGATATATAACCTCACGTCCCGCAATGATGTTCTACTATGATTCCACGAGGAGAAAGGCCAACACTCTGACTAAAAACAGTCAGGAGATCGTCGCCAAGGTTAAAGGAGGGCTTGCAATCAATACTTATACAAATATTCTGGATCAATATTATTACATTGCCCTTCCCAGGTATCAGTTGCAGGATATGGACCGCTTCCGCCAATATGTGAGGTTTAAACCGGAGACAAAAATTAAATATCACTACTACTATGACAGGGCAGAGAATTCTGATCTGGACAAGCGTTATCCCGGCCTGAGTGACCGGGAGAGGATGGTACAATACGCCAAATCTCACAGACTCGACAGTAGTCTGTTTATGAGACCAGAAGAGATAAGGCTCACTGAGAATCTGGAACCCGAAAAAAACCGCTTTGTAAGAACTCTGGTAAGAGATAATGGAGATAAGACCTTTCTGCGTGTGTTCGATGATATGCAGCTCCACCCGTCAGAAGCTGAAATATCTGCGGCGTTTAAACGGTTGGTTATGGAGCTCCCAAAGGTGGGTTTTGTAAAAGGGCATGGCGAACGCAACTGCGTTCGTTCAGGCGACAGAGATTATTTTCGTTTCGCTCAGGACAAACCATTTAGATATTCTCTTATTAATCAGGGGTTTGATTTTAGGGAAGTGACCCTTAACAAAGAAATTTCTCCCGAACTGGATATTCTGGTAATTGCAGATTTAAGGATTCGTATTAAGGATGAACAAATGGCCAATCTGAAAAAATATATTAATGCCGGAGGGAATCTTTTGATAGCAGCAGAGCCTGTCAGACAACAAAACAGAGAGCAGTATGCAGACTCTCTTCTCTCAATTTTCGGAGTCAGAGTTTTGCCGGGAAGAGTTGTAAAGCCGGGTGACAATTACCTTGCAGATTTCATTATTTCCACCCCTACAAAGGAGGGTGGCAAATTAATGTATCCTCTTGAAAGTATGAGGGAGAAAGATCAGGTAATAACAATGCCAGGTGCAGTTGCTCTCTCCTGGGAGAAAAGCAGGGATATGGGCTTTAATGTAACCGAACTTTTTGTAACCGACACCACAGGAGGTGCCTGGATAGAGATAGAAACTACAAATTTTATTGATGATACTGTAAGGATTAATCCGGATATAGGGGAAAAACAAAAGGCCTCAATACCTGTGGTTCTTGCACTTAGCAGAATGGTAGGGAAGAAGGAGCAGAAGATAATAATCAGCGGTGATGCAGACTGCATAAGCAACGGAGAGTTAAGCATAAGCCGAAAAGATATTCCTGCAGCCAACTACAGCCTGATTACCGGTTCATTCTTTTGGTTGTCAGACAATGAAGTACCGATTGATGTAAGAAGACCGGAACCCACAGACAGGAAAATATTTCTGGATATATCCGGAATGGAGATATCTAAATGGATATTTCAGGCAGTGTTGCCATTCATTCTGGCTTTGTTTTATATCGTGCTATGGATAAAAAGAAGAGGAAGATAATCTCAAAAAACTAAATATAAATTTAATAAACAACAAAAATGACAGAACCAATCGTAAGAGTGAGCAATCTCTCACACAGGTACAGCGTTCAGTGGGCAGTGAAAGACATTGATTTCGAAATCTCGGAGAGAGGGATTTATGGCCTTCTGGGCTCAAACGGAGCAGGTAAGTCAACCATAATGAACATTATGTGCGGCGTACTAAAACAAACAAAAGGGAACGTTTTTATTAAAGGGATAAATATGAGGGAAAAACCTATCGATGCAAAAAAACTGATAGGATTCCTCCCTCAGAAACCCCCTCTCCATTTCGACCTAACAGTTGAAGAGTACCTTATTCACTGTGCTAACCTGAGAATGATACCAGAAAAAGAGATCCTCTCTGCAGTGGAAATTGTAATGAACAAATGTGCCATTACACACTTCAGAAAGAGGCTAATCAAAAACCTCTCGGGTGGTTACCAGCAGAGAGTGGGAATTGCACAGGCAATTATTCACAATCCCGAACTGGTAGTTCTTGACGAACCTACAAACGGACTGGACCCTAACCAAACAATTGAGGTGAGAAACCTTATCAAAGAGATTTCTCACGAAAGGACTGTGATTCTTTCAACTCACATACTGTCTGAAGTACAAGCTACCTGTGAACATATCAGAATGGTGGAAGAGGGTCATATCGTTTTTGCGGGAACAGTGGACGAGTTTGATAATTACATAACCCCCGACACAATTTTTGTATCCCTGCTCGAGTCACCTCCAAAAGAGGAGCTCGCTGCAATACCCGGTATTGTAGGTGTGGAGGAGCTGGGTGGCACCAAGTACAGGCTCAAATTCTCCGACAACCATGAAATTATAGAAAAAATTGTTGAATTAAGTGTCAGCAAAAAGTGGAGACTCAATGAAATAAGGCTGGAAAGAAGCTCTCTCGACACAATCTTTGCAGAAATCTCTAAAAAAGCCAGATAAAAAAAGCAGATTATGAAAATGATATATAAAATTGCAAAAACAGAGCTGCAGACTCTATTTTATTCACCTATAGCATGGTTGATTCTGATAGTGTTTACTATTCAGGCTGCAATCAGCTTCACTAATGTGTACGAAGCACATGTTACTGCCCAGTCGCTGGGCCGCGTTATTCCCAATATCTCTATGGGTCTCTTTGCAGATCAGTTCAGGGGATTTTTCACTCAGATACAGCAATATCTCTATCTATACATACCCCTGCTCACTATGGGACTTATGAGCCGGGAGTTGAGCAGCGGTTCAATAAAGCTGCTATACTCCTCTCCTGTGACAAATACACAGATTATACTGGGAAAATACCTTTCAATGGTAATTTATGCTCTCGGGCTTTCTCTGATTATGTTTGTTTTCATCCTCTACAGTGGTTTTACTGTACAGAATTTTGATTTTGCACCTGTTCTGACGGGACTTTTTGGACTTTTTCTCTTAATATGTGCATATGCCTCAATAGGTCTCTTCATGTCAAGTCTTACATCTTATCAGGTGGTTGCAGCTATAGGAACATTTGCACTGCTGGCAGTACTCAATATGGTAGGGAATCTTTGGCAGGATATTTCACTTATAAGGGATATAGCCTACTGGCTCTCTCTAAGTGGAAGGTCAAATGAATTTATCTTAGGTTTAATCTGTAGCGAGGATGTACTATATTTCATTATAGTTGTTGCTCTTTTCCTCACACTGTCAATTTTACGGCTTAAGGCGAACAGGCAAAAGACCCCGCCAAGTAAAGCTTTCGGGAAATATGCCGGTGCATTTGTTGTCGCATTTGCCTTAGGTTATGTTAGTTCCAGACCTGCCCTTATGTTCTATCACGATGCTACAAGAACCAAAGTCAATACTTTGACTCCAAATAGCCAGGAAATTGTGGCTAAGATGGAGGGTAAACTTACTATCAACACCTTTTCAAACATACTTGATACCTACTACTATATAGTAATGCCCAAGAGTGAACTGAGGGATATTGATCGTTTCAGACAATATGTCAGATTTAAACCGGAAACAAAAATTAAACACTTTTACTATTACGACAAAGCAGAAAACCCTGGACTGGACAAACGATATCCTGATCTCAACGACAGGCAGAGAATGATAGAGTACGCAAAATCACACAGGCTTGACAGCAATATGTTCAAAACCCCCGAGGAGATCCGCAAAATCGAAAACCTCAAACCTGAAAACAACCGGTTTGTACGCACCATTGTCAGGGAAAACGGTGAAAAGACATTTCTGAGAGTTTTTGATGATATGCAGGTACACCCATCAGAAAGAGAAATTTCTGCTGCTTTCAAACGTCTGGTAATGGAACTGCCTCAGGTTGGATTTGTGAAAGGACACGGAGAGAGAGACTGCATACGCTCAGGCGACAGGGATTATAACCGATTCGCACAGGACAAACCTTTCAGGTACTCTCTTATAAACCAGGGATTTGATTTCAATGAAGTTACCCTTGATAAAGAGATCCCTGAAAACATTGATATCTTGGTAATTGCAGAACCAAGACAGCCAATAAGTGAAGAGCATTTTACAAATCTTGACAAATATATTGCAAGAGGAGGAAATCTTCTTATTGCAGGTGAACCGGGCAGACAAGAGCAGGCAAACCCTCTTGCAGCACGCTTTGGAGTGGAATTTCTTCCCGGAAGGCTTGTGAAGCCAAGTGAGAACTTCTCACCTGACTTTATTCAGGCTATCCCCACCAGAGCTGGAGGAAGGATGATGTACTGGCTTCAGGATATGATAAACAGGGAAACAATTGTTACAATGCCGGGAGCAACAGCTCTTTCATATCAGGGTGCAGATGCCAAAGGCTTTAAGGTTACTGAACTATTTGTAACTGATACAGCAGGTGGAACCTGGAGCGAGACTGTTACCACAAACTTTATTGACGATACTGTTACCGTTGATCCGGCAAAAGGAGAAAAGATGGAGGCATCTATACCTGTTGCAATTGCAATGAGCAGAAAAGTTGGAGAGAAAGAGCAAAAAGTTGTCGTCATCGGTGATGCTGACTGCATAAGCAACGGAGAAATCAGTATAGGACGCAAGGGTGTAAGAGCTGCAAACTATAACTTTATTATGGGAGCTTTCTTCTGGATGTCAGACGACGAAGTACCTATCGACGTGAGAAGACCTTCCACAACAGACAGAAAGGTATATGTGGGATTGTCAGGAATGAGAGCAACCAAATGGGGAATGCTCGGTCTGCTTCCTTTTAGCATGGCATTATTCTATATACTTCTCTGGATTAGAAGAAAAGGGAAATAGTTTTATATGAACATGATATATAAAATTGCCAAAACTGAGTTACAGACTCTTTTTTACTCTCCCATTGCCTGGCTGATCCTGATAGTATTTACTGTTCAATCAAGTCTTAGTTTTGCTGCATCGTTCCAGATGTGGGTCGAATACGACTCCCTTGGTTATAGCCTTAACAATCTTACTGCCTATATATTTACTGATGAATTCTCAGGGTTTTTGCCAAGGGTACAACAATACCTATATCTCTACATTCCACTATTTACAATGGGGCTTATGAGCCGGGAGCTGAGCAGCGGTTCAATAAAACTGCTTTACTCCTCGCCTGTTACTAACTTTCAGATAATATTGGGAAAATACCTTACCGTAATTGTTTACGCACTTGTTTTATGTTTTGTGTTGTTATTGTACACCATTTTTGGTGCAATAACCATAGAGAACTTTGACTTTCCTGCAATTGCAACCGCTCTTTTTGGCCTCTTCCTTTTGATATGCGCCTATGGAGCAGTGGGACTCTTTATGTCAAGCCTAACCTCCTATCAAGTGGTGGCTGCAATTGGCACATTTGCAGTACTCGCTGTTCTCAATATGGTAGGGAATCTATGGAGGGATATTGCTTTTGTCAGAGATATAACCTACTGGCTCTCTATGAGAGGAAGATCTGATGAGTTCATAAGAGGGCTTATCTGCAGCGAGGATGTACTCTATTTTATGATAGTGATATCTTTGTTCATCATCCTCTCTGTACTCAGATTAAATGCAAACAGGCAGAAGATACCCGCTGCAAAAGCCTTTGGCAAATATGCAGGGGTGTTTTTCATTGCTGTAATAATCGGATACTTCAGCTCCCGGCCTGCTTTAATGTTCTACCATGACTCCACAAGAACAAAGGTTAATACCTTGACTCCAAACAGTCAGAATATTGTAGCCCGGATGAATGGGGGGCTGACCATAAACACTTATGTCAACATACTTGAAGAAAATTATTTCTACGGTTTGCCCAGCTGGGAACTTACCGACATAAAGCGATTCAGACAGTATGTAAGGTTTAAGCCTGAGATAAAAATGAAGTATATCCGCTACTACGACAAGGCAGTTAACCCGGGTCTTGATAAACGTTATCCTGATCTAAGTGACCGTGAGAGGATGATTCAGCACGCAAAAGCGAGCAGACTTGACAGCAATATGTTCAAAACTCCGGAGGAAATAAGCAGGATAGAAAACCTCAAACCTGAGGGTAACCGCTTTGTCAGGACTCTGGTTGGAGAAAGTGGAGAGAAGACTTTTCTGAGAATATTTGACGATAATCAAAAATTCCCGTCAGAAAGGGAAATCTCCGCGGCCTTCAAACGACTGGTAATGGACCTTCCTCAGGTTGGATTTGTGAAAGGTCACGGAGAGAGAGACTGCATCCGAACTGGTGACAGAAATTACAACAAGCTGGCACAGGAGAAGCCTTTCAGATATTCTCTTATCAACCAAGGTTTTGACTTTAACGAAGTTACCCTTGATAAAGAAATTCCTGAAAACATTGATATTCTTGTAATTGCCGAGCCAAGACAACCTGTCACCACAGAAGAATATGCAAATCTTGACAAATACATAGCAAGAGGGGGGAATCTTCTGATTGCAGGAGAACCCGGCAAACAGGAGAACATCAATCCCCTGGCATCACGTTTTGGAGTGGAGTTTCTTCCTGGAACACTGGTAAAGCCAAGTGAAAATTTCTCAGCTGACTTTATTCAGGCTATCCCTACAAAAGAGGGCGGAGAGATGATGTACTGGCTGCAGGATATGATAAGAAGGGAAACAATTGTTACAATGCCCGGAGCGACTGCACTTTCGTATCAGCAATCAGAAGCTAAAGGCTTTAAGGTTACTGAACTCTTTGGAACAGATACTTTAGGAGGAACCTGGAGAGAGGTTGAAACTATAAACTTCATAGACGATACAGTCAGGCTGAATCCCACCATAGAGGAGAAGGCAGAGGCATCTATTCCTGTTGCAATTGCCCTTAGCCGTAACGTAGGAGAAAAGGAGCAGAAAGTGATAGTGATAGGTGATGCCGATTGCATCAGTAACGGAGAAATCAGCATAATTCGCAAGGGTGTTCATGCTGCAAACTATAACTTTATTATGGGAGCCTTTTTCTGGATGTCTGATGACGAAGTTCCTATTGATGTCAGAAGACCTGATCCCCCTGACACCAAGATATTCCTGAGCATCTCAGGAATGGCTGTTACTAAGTGGGGTTTTGCCGCTTTTCTTCCTTTTGTTCTAGCAATATTCTACATAATACTTTGGGTAAGAAGAAAAGGAAAATAAAAAAATTGTACAATGAGTTTCAGAGTAGATAAACAGAGTATAGATGATCTGGGCATCTTTGGCAGAATCAGGGAGCAATCTGTGTACGGTGTTTACAATAAGACCGTCACCCATGGAGGCTCCCTCATCCTGGAAGATATGTTCCGTTACCCGCTATCGGAAGAGGACAAGATAAATGAGAGGGGCAGCATCATAAGCTATTTTCAAACGATGGGCATCTCCTTCCCCTTTAAAAGCGAATTGTTTGACAATGTCGAGTTTTATCTTGGCAATACCGACAGCCGTACCCGTCTGTCAGTATACGAGAATACTCTTGAGCGGCGCTTTAAGACCGCTCTGGGCAGCGACACAGAATATGAAATGATCCACAAAGGCGTTCTGTCAATGACAGAGATCCTATGCAACCTGGACCGTTTTCTCAAAGATATTGAATCAAAGGGAGTAGATCCCTCCTACCGTAAGGATTTGGATGCAATGAAGGAGATATTGTCGATCAAAGAGTTTTCTCCCTGCCTTAAGGAGACCTCTTTCAAGAAGTTTCCCTACGCCAAAGTAGCCGAATACGACCAGGAGTTCCGTTACGATCTGAGAGAGAAGTTAAAATTGCTTCTTTCGTATATATATTCAATGGATGTATATATCTCTGTTGCCGGGGTCTCGGCCGAAAGGGGTTTCACACGGGCAAAGGCTCTTCCTGCCGGCACCAACCGGCTCGAGATGAAGGATGTTTACCATCCCCTCCTTAAGAATCCCATCGCCAACACAATAAATGTGGACGAGAAGAGTAACATGATATTTCTTACAGGAGCCAATATGGCAGGCAAGTCCACTTTTATGAAAACCTTTAGCATAGCTGTTTACCTTGCGCATATGGGCTTTCCCGTACCCGCTGCCGAGATCTCCTTCTCGGTTCAGAACGGAATGTTCACCACAATCAATCTTCCCGATAATATGAATATGGGCTACAGCCATTTCTATGCAGAGGTGATGCGCGTCAAGAAAGTTGCCGAGAGCATAGGCAGTTCAAAAAACCTGATTGTTGTCTTTGACGAACTCTTTAGAGGAACCAACGTGAAGGATGCCTACGATGCCACTGTGGCGGTAAGCGAAGCTTTTGCAAAAAACAGAAACTGTATGTTCATCATATCCACCCACATCATAGAGGCCGGAGAGACACTCCGTGAGAGATGCGACAACATCAACTTTCTCAACCTACCAACGGTGATGGACAAGGGTATACCCCGCTACACCTATCGTCTGGCAGAGGGAATCACCTCCGACAGACACGGTATGATAATAATTAACAACGAAGGGATTCTGGACATTTTAAAAAAGAGGAGATAAGATATGAAATTCGAGATAGACAAGCAGACACTTGAGGATTTGAATCTGTTGGGAAAATACAGAAACAACTCCATCTTTAGCCTCTTCAACCACACTGTTACCCGTGGCGGAGAGATGCTCCTCGAGCGGATGTTTCTCAACCCCTTCACCGATGCTACTCAGATAAACACCCGCTCCGGAATGTTGAGCCTCTTTCAGGAAAAAGGTTTTTCTTTTCCCTTTACCAGGGATGAGTTTGACATCACCGAGCACTACCTGGGCAATACAGATCACAAGAACATTGCAACGTCCCTCTTTCACAACATAAGGAGGAAGGCGCATCAGCTGATTGCCAACGACAAGGAGTTCGGCTTACTTCAGGAGGGTCTTCTTTTCTCCGTGAGCTTTGTGAAAAAACTTGAGGCATACTTCAAAAATATGAGTGCCACAGAGGGGGTAAGTTCTAATCCCTATGGAAAAACCGTGGAGAGAGCTCTCGCCCTGCTTCACGACAAGAGGATGAACTGGATTTACTCGCTAAACAATGAAGATACTCTAAAATTCTTAAAGGTAGCAATTTATGACCACCGGCTTAGATACAACCTTTCGTCAGCCCTTACAGAACTTATGGAGATGATCTACGAACTGGATGTATTTGTAACAGTTTCATCTACAGGAAGAAAGAGGGGGTTTGTTTATGCCCTGGCAAATGAGAAGAGCAATATGGAGATAGACATAAAGGGAGTTTACCACCCCAGTGTTCCTAATGCTGTCGCAAACGATATACATATCGACAGCCGCTCAAATGTTCTATTTCTGACAGGTGCAAATATGGCCGGTAAATCGACCCTTATGAAATCCTTTGGGGTTTCTCTTTACCTGGCACACATGGGCTTCCCGGTGGCAGCTAAGGAGATCTCCTTCACTGTTCAACGAGGACTCTATACATCCATCAATGTACCTGACGACCTGAATATGGGTTATAGCCACTTCTATGCAGAGGTGCTGAGAGTGAAAAAGATAGCAATTGAAGTGGCCTCCGGAAAGAACCTGGTAATAATGTTCGACGAGCTGTTCAAGGGGACAAACGTGAAGGATGCCTACGATGCAACAGTTGCTATAACAGGATCATTCTCAGAAATAAGGGAGTGCGCTTTCATTGTCTCCACCCACATTATGGAGGCCGGTGTGACTCTGAGAGAGAGTCATAAAAATATTCAGTTCAGATACCTCCCCACAATTATGAAAGGAAGTATGCCCGAATATACCTATACCCTCGACGACGGTATTTCCGACGACAGACATGGAATGAGAATAATAAACAATGAAAAGATAATCGAGACGATTAACAAAAATGTAAACTTAAAACAAGAATCGTAAAAATTAGTCCTCTGATTAGTTAATATTTTCTATATTTGAAGATATTCCAAAATAATGACAGGTACTAATTCAGAGAATGGGCTTAAGTCAGCGTACAGACACGACGATTTTATTATTGGAATTAACAGTCGGTCAGAAGAGTCTTTCAATGCTCTTTTTTACATCTATAACAAAACTTTGGTGAAATTTGCCAACAGGTATATTGGCTGCCTTACCGATGCAGAAGATGTTGTTCACGATGTTTTTCTCCAGTTTTGGGAGGGCAATTACACCTTTGCCGACAGAAACGCTCTCAAATCATTTCTTTATACCGTAACAAAAAACAAATCCATAAACTTTCTTAAGAAAAAGAGAAAGCTCCATTTTGATGTATCCTTCCTTGAGTATGAAACAAGCTATGATGATTATCACAGCAATTATTTCCCGATGCACACCGAGGTTAAGGCCTTCTTTAGTTCAGCACTCGGAGATCTCCCAATGGAATGCAAAAAAATTATGAAGTTCATCCTCAGAGGACTTGCAACATCAGACATTGCTGTAAAACTTGGGATAGCTCCCAGTACAGTGAGAGCTCAGAAAAGAAGAGGCATCAGCATCATTCGTGAGGATTACAATTGTGAAATTATCAAGGAACAAAAAGCCACTGATTTTTTATTGCAATATTCTATGAACCGGCACAATAGCGATGCTTCTGCAGGAAATTAAGCCATCTCTAATCAAATTTTTTTAATTTTTTTTCGGGTACTTTACGTTTCAGTTGTATTATTAATAGAACGGTCAGTTATGCTTGCATATTTGCTTTAGACAATTCTCGGTTAATAATATTAGGTTAGGTCGTGTTTCTTCATTATTGTTAAATAGCAAATTACTTAAAATAGCTGATCAGACGGTGCCGGAATAAAATCCGGCACCTTTTTTATTCTATTTTGTAGCATTCTTCTCTCTTAAATCGTATTGTTATTAACCGGATGTTCCGGTAATTTATACGATAAATATTTATGAAACCCCCATGTTAGTGAGC
>DIXE01000043.1 GCA_002428635.1 Bacteroidales bacterium UBA6088 | reverse complement strand
ATTACTAATTATTCAGTAGACCCTAGTTATTGGAAACTATTGGCTACCCGTTATTGGAAGGCCTCATGGATCCGCTTTAATGAACTTGTGATCAAATATGCCTGCCTGCCCATTATAGCCGACCGCGCACTTGATTTTCTAGGAGGAACTGCAGGAACCCACAATACAAAAGAACTGGTTATTAGCTACTGGAAAGAGATACTGGATACTTATGGTAATCCAAAGCACCCCCTGGCTAAAAAGGCAGGTATAGAAGCACTTGTCAAACAAGCCCGGGAACAGTTTGAGGCAGATAAGATCGCAACAGGAGAGAAGGCCGTAGAACTGGAGCCGTTCACTTCTCTGGATGGTCGCCGGGTAGATCTGGCCAATCTTCGAGTGAAAGTTGTACTGATTGATTTCTGGGCTACATGGTGCAAGCCCTGTTTAGAAAGCATGTCTGAACTTAAATCAATGTATGATAAATACCATGACAAGGGTCTTGAAGTTATTGGCATTAATCTGGACAATAAAGAAATGGAGGCACAGGTAAAACAGGTGGTTGAAAAACAAGGATTACCCTGGCCTCAGCGTTTTACAGGGAAAGGGATGAATGATCCTCTGGCGAAACTTTATGGAATAAACTCTTTACCAACAGTATGGCTGCTGGATAAAGATGGCAAAATCACAGATCGGGATGCTCGTGGAGAGCGGTTGGAACCACTGATTAAAAAGTATTTGGGGTTGGAGTAAGACGGATCCATGGGATTTCAGTGTAGTATTGAAATAAGAAACCTGAAATAATCCTGCCTTGTGGGGCAATCAGGAATCAAATCATCTTAAGCCTGTCAATCAGCTCCTGCCCCAGTGTGCTTTTATCCTCGATGTGTTTAAGGACAGCCGAGACAAAAGGATTATCCTCAAAACCGCCCCTAACCTGTTCAAAATCAAGCTTTTGTTCGTGATTATTCCCATCGGCTCCAAATCCGGTCATTGAGCTGAGTGAGAATTCTTTATGAGCGTCTTCGTAAATCAGCCGGTCAAGCCAGACTACAGAATCTCTCCAGGACTCAATTATTCCGGTAAGTTGTGAAACTGTTATCTCCTCGGGAGAAATGCCGTAAAACTCCTTGATTTTGGAGTAGGCCCAGGTCCATTCATAATAGTAATAATTCCTATGAAGTTCTTCAATATATGAGTTAATTTCCTTTAGTTTGACCAGCGATTTATCCTCAATGCTTCGGATAAGTTTGTCAATTTCTGAACGGGGCGCAATCAATCCTGCGATGTCCAGCCACTCGCCAAGACCAGTCTCAGTATCTGGTCTGAGTCTCTCCCTGACTTGCTCTACAGAGCTGAAATTTATTCCCTCAAGCCTCTTTATGATAGAGTTACCGAGAAATTTATTAATAGCTGTTTCATAAAATTTTATTCCGTTCATCAGAGAGGAGTTCCTGATCTTTGTACTTTTGTAGGAATAGATATCGGTAGTCTCCCCGGAGACTCTTCTTAGCTCTGTCAATAAAGACCTGCCGTGAAGCATTTTCTGAATTGTGTAGGGACTCAAAAGGTTGTAGTTGATCTGGTCCAGCTTGTTAGGATCTTTTCTTTTGTCGCGTTTAGGCCACTTTTGAGCATCGCGTATTGTCCCGACGCTTCGCAGATTAACACCCGGGATAAGATATGTAGTGTTATTGTTTTCAATCAGGTACGAAAACGGCAGAGAGCTTGTGTCTGTATTATTGACGTGTCGGCCCAGAACGAGCGAAAATGCTCCGATCCTGGAAGGCCACAGAATATATGAGTCAGAAGTGGTTTTTGAGCCTCTCTCCAGTATGCCCTGATGAATTGGCCCCAGCTTGTACATATGATTTGACTGATTTGAGCCTGACCCGGCATTCATAAAGGAGAACATACCTGCAATCAGCAGACTGGATTTGTGGTGGCTAACAGTAAAAGGACCTGCAAATATTGCACAGGCTTCACCGTTTTCGCCGTGACAATTACAGAAAAAAAGTGAGTCGGTTGCTGAATAATTTCTTCCCAATGTGGTACTCTGGCCGACGAAGCATCTTGATATGGTTGCCCCGCTATCTACACGGGCTCCAGAAGAGATAATGAAATCTTTGCAACTGACTCCGTAGCCCATATAAACCGGATCGTATTCGTTGCTGTTAATGCTTCCGTTAGTCAGCATTGAAACCCCTTCCAAAGTTGCGCAATCGCCGATTCTTACATTCATAATTGTTCCGGCTTTGGAAATCTTAACCTTGTTGCCTATAGAGCATCTGGAAGATTTATGTTTCTCGGCATAGAATGTAACCAGTTCCCTCATCCTGTTAATGAGTGCCGGGCGATGCCTGTATAGGGCAATTATATAGGCGAAGTGAGCTGTGAGCTTGTCATTTATGGGGACCTCTCTTCCTCCGGTTTCATTCAGAACAGGAACCTCTGTTCCGTTCCCGAAATAAGATACTCCGTCGGCAAGAATTCTGTCAACATTCTCAATTATGCACTCCTCTCCAATGTCGCAGTTGGCAATGTAGTTGTGAATGTTTTCTATGCAGGTATTATTGCCGACTGTAACATTATGCAGCTTTGCGTGGCAAATTCCCGACTGTATTTTTACACCGCCGGGCAGTTCGAACCGTGTGGAGAACAGTCCCATTTTAATGTCTCCGGAAAGTGCTGTATCCCATACTCTTGAGGTGTCAAATGATGGATGGACCATAACTTTTGACCAATCCTCGGAATAACATCTCTGCTGTTTAAGCTGTTTTATCTCCTCAGGAGAAATTGCTCTGTAATTTTCCATGTCACGAATTTATATAAAAATCTCTTTGTGTGATATTTTTCTTGTATTTTGCCGGTAGTTTTGTTCTGTCAATATTGGTATCTTTGCCAAAATTTTGATAATGCAACACAAAGAGATTTTAGAGAGGATCTACTATGAGCTTTTGAATTTTAAGGGAATAGGTAAAGTGGCCGATTATATCCCAGCTCTCTCCTCTGTAAGTCCGGATTCTTATGGAATTTCTCTTGCAACATTGGACGGAGAGGTTTTATCGGTAGGAGATTCTCAAACCAGGTTTACAGTTCAAAGCATATCAAAGGTATTTACATTTTCAATGGCAATCCGGATGCTGGGAGACCAAATATGGAATTATGTCGGACGGGAACCCTCCGGAACATCTTTCAATTCACTTATTCAGCTTGAACTCGAAAGGGGGCTTCCCGGAAAGAGCGGGGTGGAAGGAGGTATTGTTGCCGTAATCCCCGGCAAACTTTCAATTGCAGTCTGGAGCCCGGAACTTAATTCCAACGGCAACTCAATCAGAGGGATAGAGACTTTGGAAAGATTTACTACGTATCTGGGGAGTTCGGTATTTTAAAATATTTAACCGGAATTTTCAAAGCTCCCAGGCTAGTGCGCTTGCCCCCAAGATTGCTGCGTCTGATTCCCTTAGCATCGAGAAGAGTATCTTAACCTTGTTCTTCCATATCGGGAGTAGGTTTTCGTTCATACTCTCCCTGACAGGTTTTAAAATAAGATCTCCGGACCTTGCCAGACCGCCAAACAAAATGATTGCTTCGGGTGCGCTAAAGGCAACAAAATCGGCGAATGACTCACCCAGTTTTCTTCCGGTATAGTCAAAAATCCTTAAAGCCAAAGCATCCCCCTTAAGAGCTGCCTCGTATATATCCCTGGATGAGATTTCACCGTCAATCTGTCTGAGTAAACTCGGCTCACTGCCTGTCTCCAGCCACTCTCTTGCGGTTCTGGCCATTCCTATAGCAGAGGTGTAGGTCTCAAGGCATCCGCTCTTGCCGCAGTTGCACTTCCTGCCATTGTACCTGACAGCAGTAGTGTGTCCCAGTTCGCCTGCAAAGCCGTCGTGTCCGTAGAGAACCTCTCCGTTTATCACTATTCCGCTCCCTACTCCGGTCCCGAGTGTAATCATAATGAAATTTTTCATACCCTTTGCTGCTCCGTAGGTCATCTCTCCTACAGCAGCTGCATTAGCGTCGTTGGTCAAAGCCACCGGGATATTAAGCTTTTCGGATAGAAGCTTGGTGAAGGGTATTACGCTATTGCCTGCCCAGGTTATATTCACTGCGTTGTCAATGGTTCCTGTGTAATAGTTGCCGTTTGGAGCACCAACTCCGACTCCTCTGAGCTTTTCAAGTGTATTGGTTTGTCTGGCGACTTTTTTTACAGCATCTGCCAGCTCATTGATATACTGATTGACATCCTTGTAAGTATCAGAACGGATTGTAGTTTGATCCAGGACATTACCTCTTGCATCCACAATTCCGATTTTGGTAGTCTGCCCACCTATATCCACACCAGCAACAAAAGTTCTCTCCATTTTATTAATTGATTAAACAGTTGAAATATCTTTATTTACATTTTTATACCCGAACAGACCATACAGAAGCATATATGCAACACCTGCGAATACAAGCCAGTAACTGGAAACAAAACCGGCAACATCGGCTATCCATCCCTGAATGGCTGGCATAACCCCGCCACCACATACCATCATCATAAATAGTCCGGAGGCTTTCGCTGTGAATTTGCCCAACCCGGAGATTGCAAGGTTGAATATGTTTCCCCACATAACCGAGATAAAAATTCCGCAAAGGACAAAGAACATTATTGTCATAGGGACTTCCTCAACTCCGAATGAGATATCAGACCTGAATACGGGCATACTGACCATAGTCTCTGAGGGACTAAGAATGCCGGTAATAATAAATAGTAGTGCTACAGATGTAGCACCTATCAGCATTCCCCTTACCGGGACTCTCCCGGCCACAATTCCTCCCAGAATCCTTCCGCACAACATCAAAAACCAGTATGTGCCAACAACAGTGCCGGCAACAGCGGGATCCATGGATAAACCTCCATCACTTACTCCTGTTGTCATATAAAGATTGGCAATATTGGGGATTCCCACTTCTACCCCAACATATATGAAGATTGCAACTATCCCCAGAACAAAATGGCGGAATGAGAGTGCACTATGCTTTTCTTTCTCTTTTCTCTTCTCCCTGAACATATGAGGCTCCGGAATGTTGACAAAATAGAAAACCAAAAAAGCCAGAACAAAAATTCCCATTGCCAGGAACAGTGCCGGATTGGCTTTTGCAATGCTCCTTGCCGCTTCGTTTGTACCCATCAGGTATCCTACAAGTACCGGAACTATTGTTGCTCCTATGGAATTGAAGGTGCCTCCGAACTGCAGAAGCTGATTTCCCCTTTTCTCACTGGAACCCAGCCCGTTCATCAATGGGTTGGCAACAGCGTTAAGCATACACATTCCAAGCCCGGAAACAAATGCTCCCAGAAGATAGACCCCAAAATTGGCTGCCTGACCAGAAATGTAAGTTATTGTAACACCTGTAAACCCCACTGCAATAGCCGAAAGAGCGGTCTTTTTGTAACCTATATGGCTAATAAGAATACCTGCTGGTATTCCCATAAATGCATAAGCAAGAAAATTGGCAAAATTGCCAAGCTGTGACAGAAGGTTACTGGCTCCGAACTGGTTTTTGACAATAACTCCCATTGGATTTTGGAGTCCTGTAACAAAGGCTATTATGAAAAATAGCGCAAACATCATTGCAATCGGCAATGCGTTGTTTTTTCCCCGGTTGGCGTTCATAGTTTATTGATTGAAAAGTTTCAGGATTATTGATCAAAGATAATAAAAGTGTTCCGTATATTTGCTCCCGGAGTTGTACTTTGCTAAGCTCCGGTAAATTTTAAAACAAATTAACTTTTTTTAAGTGAAAAATTGTAAAGTTTTACTTTTGCTTTTATCAGGCATATTCACAATCTCCTCTCTATCAGGACAGGATACAGAAAAGAGTAGCCTCACCAAATTTGACGGAACATTAAAGACTAAGTATGAATGGGCTTTTGAAACAGATCACGGACGGTTTTCGGTAAGAAATTCAAGGCTTGGACTCTTTGGAGAGATATCCCGTTACGTATGCTACAAAACTCAGATTGAGCTAAGCAGTAACGGAAAATTCGAGGTGCTGGATCTGTATGCAACAATAAAGCCGGTCAGAGGACTGCAATTTACACTTGGTCAGTCGAGTATTCCGCTGTTCAATAGTTATCAGACCTCTCCCTCAACAATGTTGTTTGCCAACAGAAGTTTTGTGGTCAAGTACAATACAGGCTCGAGGGATATTGGCCTGCTGGCCGCATATTCAGATGAGGTGAGCGGAGTTCCGGTATCGCTGGAGATGGGCATATTCAACGGATCCACTATAAACAACCCTGTCTGGACCGGCCGGGCTTCATATTCAGGCAGGATTTCAGCCGGAGGTATGCAGGGATTCAGGGTGACTGCCAAAATGCATACATTTCCTTTTTCGGAAACTCAGGATTATCTGTTTTCCGCTGCAGATCTGCGATTTGGCAGAGAGAGGTTAAAATTTCAGGCAGAAGTTATGAACAGACACAACAGAGCCGATAATGTAAACAGATTCTCCTCTCATCTGGAAGGGGCACTCTCGCTTCCGCTCCCCAATGGAAAGATATTTAAAGAGATAATTCCTGCACTTAGATGGGATGGAATAACCGAGAGCCCGTTAAATCAGGGTCTGGATATCAACAGGATTACTTTGGGGCTCTCATTTGGGTTTACCTCCAAACCTTTCTCCTCACTATTGAGAATCGATTACGAAAATTATTTTGTCAGAAATCAGCTTATGGAATTTATGCAAACAGAGGAAAATGATTCAGACAAAATTACTGTTGAACTACTGATAATTTTCTAAAATTTTAATATTTGTTGTATTCTTTTAAAAAGAGACTGTTATGAAAAGGAGAGCACTTAGAAACATTTTGCTTTTTTTAATCTTTACTGTAACCTTGCAGGGAATTTTTCTGGATATTCAGGTCTCTTCCAAGGGAAATGGATTTCTGCACGGTTTGTACATATTCAAGTACTTTACCCTTCAGTCCAATATGATGTTTGCATTATTCTCGGCAACAACCTTGATTCTGATAAATGCAGGGAAGAATTGCGCAAGCTGGAAAATGTGTGACTGGCTTGACAAACTGCTCTCCCCTCTATTTTCCTATATTCTGCTCACAGGAATCACATATTTAATTATAATAGCTCCTACAACTCAGTTGAGCGGGCTCGAAAAAATATCCTCAACTCTTCTTCATTATGTATCACCTCCTCTGGCTATTCTTTACTTTTTGCTTTACGAAAAGAGAAGAATTGAATATAAGGAGATTGCTTACTGGATAATTTATCCGGTAGTGTTTTTGGGATGGGGTTTGTACCTTGCATTAATGAAAGGAGATTATCTCTATCCCTTTTTCAATATCGAAAAGCTGGGCTACAAGATAATCCCCTATCTGATTGCAGTCACTATCTGCGGTATTCTTCTGGATGTTGCCGTTGTTTATGTAAACCGCAGGCTTAATCCAAAGTGTGAATAGCCAGCCCGCTTCTGAGTTTTGGCTCAAACCAGGTTGTTTTTGGTGGCATAATGTTGCCTGAGTCTGCAATATCTATCAATTGTCTCATAGAAACAGGATAGAGTGCAAATGCAGCAGCCATCTCTCCGGAATCAACCCTGCGCTTAAGTTCTCCCAAGCCGCGGATTCCTCCCACGAAATCAATCCTTTTGGATGTGCGGAGGTCTTTGATATCAAGAAGTTTGTCAAAAACCAGCCCGGAGAGGATTGTTACATCAAGAACGCCTATGGGGTCGTTGTCGTTGTATCTGCCATCTTTGGCGGTGAGGGAGTACCAGCTTCCACCCATATACATTGAAAAATTGTGAAGTGCAGATGGTTTATAAATCTCTCTGCCTATCTCCTTAACCACAAAGTCCTGTTCCAGCAGCTTAAGAAACTCAGAGGGAGTGTGACCGTTCAGCTCTTTTACTACCCGGTTGTAGTCTATTATTTTAAGATGACTTTCTGGGAAAACGACTGCCATAAAAAAGTTGTACTCTTCATTGCCGGTATGAGAGGGATTGTTGCGCCTTTTTTCCTCTCCCACAAGTGCGGCTGCAGCTGTTCTGTGGTGGCCGTCAGCAACATAGAATGCAGGGATTCCTTTGAAGATTTCAGTGATTCTACTGATGGTTACATCATCATCAATCACCCAGAAGTGATGTCCAAAACCGTCTTCTGCTGTAAAGTCATACTCAGCCTTTTTACTTTGTATGATCTTGTCAACTATTGAATTGATCTCATCATTATCGGGGTAGGTAAAGAAAACAGGCTCCACGTTGGCATTCTGGATTCTTACGTGAATCATTCTGTCCTCCTCCTTGTCCTTTCTTGTGAGTTCGTGCTTCTTGATTTTGCCGGAAAGGTAATCCTCAACATTTGCTCCTACAACAAGTCCGTACTGGGTTCTTCCCTCCATTGTCTGGGCATAGATGTAATACATCTCCTTCTGATCCTTCACAAGCCATCCTTTTTTTTGCCACTGGGTAAAATTAGCCACAGCCTTGTCGTAAGCCTGCTGTGAATGCTCGTCAATGATAGGGATAAAATCAATTTCCGGTTTTGTTATGTGGAGCAGGGATTTCTCTCCGGCCTCCGACTGTGCTTCTACTGAGTTGAGAACATCATAGGGTCTCGATGCCACCTCCTGAACGATCTCCTTGGGCGGTCTTACAGCCGCAAAGGGTTTTACTTTTACCATATATTATTAAGATATTGTACTTGAGATTATTAAACTACTAGTTTATCACGAGAGTTAACTATTTGTTTACCTGAAAAGTCTTGTCGCCGGTAGCAAAATACTTTACGATCTGGTTTGCAGAAGCGAGTCCTGCGTTTATGTTTGCCTCGGCAGTCTCTGCACCCATCTTCTTGGGAGTCGCAAATACTCTGTTGCCAAACTTCTCGTTGAGCAGGGCCTGATTGTCTGCAGCAATATCGGTAACATACCTGAGATCGGGACGTTGCTCAAGTGCAGCAAGCAGACCATCTTCATCGATAACCTCTTTTCTTGCGGTATTAACAAGACATGCTCCTTTTGGCATTCTGGAAAGGAGGGCTGTGCCAACGGACTTTTTGGTCTCTGAGGTAGCCGGAATGTGAAGAGAAAGGAAGTTGGACTTCTCATAAAGTTCCTCAAGCGTCTGAACCGGAGTAACTCCGTCTGCCTTGATTATGGATGCATCAACATATGGATCATAGGCTAGAATATTCATATCAAATCCTTTTGCAATTTTTGCAACCAGTTTTCCGACATTTCCATAGGCGTGAATTCCAAGTGTCTTACCCTTAAGTTCTGTCCCAGTGCCGGGGTTAAAACATGTTCTGGAAATATATACCATCATTCCGAGGGCAAGTTCGGCAACTGCATTGGAGTTTTGCCCCGGGGTGTTCATTGCAACTATGCCTTTCTCTGAGCAGGCAGCAAGGTCCAGATTATCGTAACCGGCACCGGCCCTTACCACAATTTTTAGTTTTTTGGCAGCCTCAACAACTTCTCTGGATACTTTGTCTGACCTTACGATTATAGCATCGGCATCAGCCACTGCCTTGTAAAGTTCTTCCACAGATGTGTATTTCTCCAGCAGGGCCAGTGTGTGACCTGCCTTCTCTACAATTTCTCTTATTCCGTCAACCGCTGCCTTTGCAAAAGGCTTTTCGGTTGCAACCAATACTTTCATAACTTTTTCCTTTAATACTAACCGTTTAATTTCTCAAACTCCTGCATACAGCTTACAAGTGCCTTAACACTCTCAACCGGGCAGGCATTGTAAACAGAAGCCCTAAAGCCTCCAACCGAGCGATGCCCTTTGATTCCAACCATTCCTCTCTCCTTCGCGAATGTCATAAATGCCTCTTCTTTATCTTTATACTCCTCTGACATCACAAAGCAGATATTCATTATTGAACGATCCTCCTTAGCGGCGGTTCCAACGAACATTTTGTTCCTGTCAATCTCGTGATAGAGAAGATTGGCTTTTTCGAGGTTGTTTTTGTGAACAGCCTTGAGCCCGCCCATCTGTTTTACCCATTTGAGAGTTTCGTTCATTACGAAAATAGAGAATACCGGAGGAGTGTTGAACATAGATTCCTCTTTGATATGAGTTCTGTAATCCAACATTGTGGGGAGATAGCGGGATACTTTACCCAGAATGTCTTCCCGGATAATCACAAATGTGACACCTGCCGGTCCAACATTTTTCTGCGCACCGCCATAAATCATTGCATACTTGCTTACATTTACAGGCCGGCTCATTATGTCTGAAGACATATCTGCAACCAGATTTACAGGACAATCCATATCTTCCTTTATCTCTGTGCCGTAAATAGTATTGTTTGTGGTAATGTGGAAATAGTCCAGATCAGAGGGTATCTGATATCCCTTGGGAATATAGCTGAAGTTTTTATCAGCAGATGAAGCAACTGCATAAGCCTCTCCCAGTCCTTTTGCCTCTTTGAGTGCTTTCTTGGCCCAAACACCTGTTTCGAGATACCCGGCTTTCTTTTCCAGAAGGTTCATTGCTACATACAAAAACTGCAAGCTTGCACCTCCACCAAGAAAGAGAACGCGATATCCCTCAGGGATTTCCAAAATCTCTTTCCACAATGAACGGCACTCTTCCATAACGGCTTCCCACTCTTTTGAACGGTGAGATACCTCAATTACAGACATTCCGGTTCCTTTGAAGTCTGTCAGTGCTTCAATGGCGGCTTTAAGCGCCGGTTTGGGCAGGACGCAGGGTCCTGCGTTAAAGTTGTGTGCAATTTTCATCCGTAAATAATTTATATA
>DIXE01000016.1 GCA_002428635.1 Bacteroidales bacterium UBA6088 | reverse complement strand
TACTCGGTTATTTGGATTTAATACATATAGTTCATGCACCATCATATTTGTATCGAGCATATGTTATTTAAAGGCTTCTTTCACGAACCAGGAATTATTAATTACCTCTTTATCTTATTACATTTGTACTTTAAAATTATTAAACTAACATATACAACTTTTATGGGAAAACTTGACTATGGAGTAGTAGGCAACTGCAGAACTGCAGCTCTTATATCAAATAAAGGCAGTCTTGACTGGTTCTGTTTCCCTGATTTTGATTCTCCTTCTATATTTTCTAAAATTCTTGATAAAGACAAAGGGGGCAGCTTTGAATTTATTACTGACAAAGATTGTATCATTTCCCAAAAATATCTCGAACATTCCAATATTCTTTGCACAACATATGAGATGAAAGAGGGGGCTTTTGAAGTATTAGACTTTATGCCCCGCTATAAGATTGGAGAATTCAGCAGTTATTACCTCCCCCCTGAACTATACAGATTTATACGGTTAAAACACGGTAAACCACACTTTAAAATCCGGTACAACCCCAGACCAAATTACGGAAAAGAGAAAGTTTTCCACAAAAGAGGTCCTACTTACATCAAAACTGTTTCTACCAGCAACAACAGAAATACCATTTACCTTTATTCAGACCTGAATTTGCTGGACATTCTGGAAGAGAGATCTGTTGTACTTACCGGAGATGCCTATATAATGATTGCCTATAGCCAAAAGCTTATTAAAATTGACTTGACAAGAGTCTATCTGGAATACCAAAGAACCAAGGTTTATTGGCTGGACTGGATAAACCGGTCAAAAAAATTTGCCTATTATAACGATACCATTGAAAGAAGTATGCTGGTTTTGAAGTTGCTCTCTTATCAGAAAACAGGGGCTGTACTGGCTGCTTTAACCACCAGCATTCCTGAAACTATTGGTGGTGAAAGAAACTGGGATTATCGTTTTTGCTGGTTAAGGGACGCATCTATGTCCATTAAGACTTTGATTTCTCTGGGACACAAAGGTGCTGCCAGAAGATTTATGGGATTTATCCATAATGTCCTAAAGTCCAAGCAAGAACGTTTCCAGATAATGTACGGAATCCGGAATGAAAAGATTTTGAGGGAAAAGACACTTTCTCATCTGGCCGGATTCGAAGCTTCAAAACCTGTCAGGATAGGGAACAAAGCTTATTTGCAAAAACAGAACGATTCTCTGGGTTACCTTATGGATGTAATATATTACTACTACCGGTACTTCCCCGGAACTCTGGATGAGATAGAAGAAATGTGGGAAGTGGTTAAAAATATTGTTAAAACTGTTTCTGAAGAATGGGAAAAACCAGATAATGGAATTTGGGAGATACGTAATAAAATAAGCCATTTTGTAACATCTAAAGTAATGTGCTGGGTGGCTATGGACAGAGCAATAAAAATCGCCTTGCTTTTGGATGAAACCGGATATGTTCTCAAATGGGAAGCTATTGCCGCAAAAATAAAACAGGATGTAATGGATAAAGGATGGAAAGAAGAGATCAGCAGTTTCTCCCAGACATATGACAATACAGAACTTGATGCATCGTTGCTTTTAATGGAAGATTATGGTTTTATTTCCTCTTCAGATGAAAAGTATATTAAAACCGTTGATGCCATACAGAAGGAGCTTATGAACAACGATTTGCTTTACAGATATCGTAATCAAGATGATTTTGGCATATCTACCTCTGCATTTACAATATGTAATTTCTGGCTGGTAAAGGCATTATACCGAATAGGCCGGATTAATCAGGCAAAAGAGTTGTTCGAAAGATTACTTACCTATGGCAATCACCTCAATTTGTTTAGCGAAGACCTAGATTTCGAAACAAAAGGACAGTTAGGTAATTTCCCTCAGGCATATTCACATCTGGCGATTATCGAAACAGCTATTCTATTAACCAAAGAACTGTCACTTTCGCGCTTTATCCGGCCCTGAACAACCCAAAAGCAATTCAAGAAAAGGCAAGGTTTCAGATTGCGAAAGCATATAATACTTTGCATTATCTGATGGGTTACCGATCTTAATTGTATAGGAACGTTTTGGAAGTGCACGGAAAGTATCCTCATCTGTGATATCATCTCCAATAGCCAGAATAAAATCATATCGGGATTTCTTTAAAAGCCGCTTGGCTTCAGAACCTTTCGAAAAAACCGGCGGTTTAATCTCTACAATCTTATTACCTCTCATTATCTGTAAATTCAACCGCGAACAAGGTTCAATGAGTAAATTGATAAGCTGTTGTTCGCGCAAAGAAGCCAGCCAGGCGTCCACTTTTCTGTAATGCCACACCAAAGCAGTTTCCTTTATTTCAAGTGCAGATTTGGGGGTCTTATTGACAAATGTTTCCAGAATTCTTAGTATCTCAGGGTTCCAGGAAACAGGTTCCCCTGTCCTGAACCACTGCCCTTCTTCTTTATAAAAAGCTCCGTGCTCGGCAGCCATATCAATTTTCAGAGATCCAAACCACTCTTCTAATGTATTATGGTCCCTGCCACTGCTTATAACAATTTTATTTTTAAGTTCAGCTATTAAATTCCCTATTAAATCAAGTGTTTCTGAGGTGGGGACAGCATCTCTGGGTCTATCCCTGAACGGTGAGAGGGTTCCGTCATAATCAAGAATGAGAAGTCTTTTCTTACTTTTTCTGTATGCCTTGCATATCTTCTCCACATTTTCACCTGTCATTCGTTTCATATCGTTCTCCAGATTCTTCCTGCGAATAGCCATCAGTTGATTGATAAAGAGTTCAGCCCACCTGTTCACAGTATGAAAAGCAACAGATTCTCTCATTCCTTGCATAGCAATAAGTTGCTGTTCAACAGGCATTTCCATAGCTATACGCAAAGCACTGCTTATCTGATTGACATCATTGGGATTGATAGTCAGGGCATCTGATAACTGAGCAGATGCACCAGCCATTTCACTTAATATCAGGACTCCGGGATTATTCCTTTTTGCCGCAACATACTCTTTTGCAACCAAATTCATCCCATCACGCAACGGAGATACCAGTGCAATATCTGCAATATGGTATAATGCAACAAGTTCCTCGAACTGGAATCCATAATAAAAGTAATAGATGGGAGTCCAGTGTATGGTGGAATACTTTCCATTTATGGCTCCTATTGCCTCATCAATACTCTTTTTAAGTTTAGCATAGCGCCTTACATTACTTCTCGAAGGAACCACGACCATTACCAATGATACTTTTTCATGATAACCGGGATTATCTTCTAAAAACCGGGTAAAACCTTTCAGCCGATGCATAATCCCTTTGCTATAATCAAGCCGGTCAACAGAGAGAATTAGCTTATGATGTCCGTACTCCATTCTGAATTGCTCAGCTTTCTTTTTAATTACAGGATTCAGAATTGCATTGTTATACAATTCAAAATTTATTCCCATAGGAATAGAATCCACCTGAACGACTCTATTGCTGTACAGCACTTTGTCCAGCTCAAAATGAAGACTCATTACACGTTCCGCAGTGCTTATGAAGTGCCTCATATAGTCGTGTGTATGAAATGCAATCAGATCGGCACCCAATAAACCATTCAGAATTTCTGCCCTTTCGGGAAGTATCCTAAACAACTCATATGAGGGGAAGGGAATATGTAAAAAATAACCGATATTCAATCCCTGTGATAAATCTCGCAGCATTTTTGGTGCCAGCATCAACTGATAATCGTGAATCCATACAACATCTCCGGAGGTTGCCAATTCTGACGTTTTCAGACTGAAAAGCATATTTACCTCTTTGTATGTTTCCCAGTATAGATTTTCATATTCCACGAATGTATAGAAATAATGACATAAAGGCCACAGCGTGCTGTTGCTGTAACCCTCATAATAATTCCTTATTTGTGGTTCAGTAAGAAACACCGGATGAAAATTCATAGATTCGAGCTGATTCTGAATATCCTGCCTCTCCTGAATGTTATCAATAAATATTCCCGGCCAGCCAATCCAGTGTATTTCAATATCCATCTCAAGTGAAGCAAGTCCTGTCGCCAGGCCGCCTTCACTTCTGGTAAATTCAAAATGTCCGTTTGCAGTTTTTTGTGCCTTAACCGGTAAACGGTTGGCAATTATAAAGAGTTTCATAAAAACACATCTTTATCTTTAGTTATTCGGATACTGCAAGATAACTAATATATTTTGAAACTCTCTTTTTGTGATAATTTTAAGGAAACAAGCCTAATGTTTCTACCTTTAAAAATTAAGTTATCCTGCCTTGATTGTAGCCACGTCCAAAGCTCATTCCTTTCCTCCGGCCTCTTCCAAAACCAAGTCCTCTTCCCGTTCCGTTACCAAAACCATTTGCATAACCCGGGGTATCGTTCCCCGAACATAAACCTAAAGCTCTTCCCGACCTGGGACCTTGTCCCATTGGTCCTGTACGATCTCCTCTTGGCATAATACAAAATTTTAATTAGTTAAGAATTTAATTGTTTATGCAAATATAACACATTTAATGAACATATGTTCGTTTGGATCTATTTTTTTTGTGATGACTATTCAGATACTTCAATTCTGCAACAAAAGAAAAATAGAATCGAAAAATTTCATTATTAACAGATGTTCATTTATATTTGCATCTGTTAATTGTTAAATCTAAATTTTTATATATGAAATTCTCCCCTGAAAAATATGCTATTCCGGATAACCCAATGCAGCCGTTTATAGATCCAGATGAATTATGGAGTTATTTGAACAATACCAAAGCTTCAAAAAGCAGGGTAAAAGAGGTAATTGAAAAATCACTCGGAAAAAACAGGCTGACTTTGGAAGAGACTGCTGTTCTTATTAATGCAGATGATCCTGATTCAATAGAGATGATCAAAAAAGGAGCTCTTAGATTAAAGGAGAATGTCTATGGTAACCGGATTGTTCTTTTTGCCCCTTTATACATTGGCAATAAGTGTGTTAACAATTGTCTTTATTGTGGTTTCCGTTGTGAGAACAAAGAGGCCGAAAGAAAAACCCTTTCTGATGAAGAAATTATCAGGGAAGTTCAGGCACTGGAAGACAATGGACACAAACGACTTATACTTGTTTATGGCGAGCACCCTGAATATTCTGCAGACTTTATAGCTGATTCCGTTAGAACTGTATACGCTACAAAAAAAGGAAAAGGTGAGATAAGACGTGTTAACATTAACGCTGCACCTCTGGATATCGAGGGTTTCAGAAAAGTTAAGGCAGCTGGAATAGGTACGTATCAGGTTTTTCAGGAAACATATCATCCTGATGTTTACCTTGATTATCATCTTTCAGGCAAAAAAAGAGATTATGTAAACCGTCTGGTTTCCTTGGACAAGGCGCAGGAAGCTGGAATTGACGATGTTGGAATAGGCGCTTTATTTGGCTTGTATGACTGGCGTTTTGAAGTACTTGGACTTGTAAGACACACAAATCATCTGGAAGCTTGTTATAATGTCGGGCCACACACAATATCATTCCCTCGGATCAAAGACGCAGCCAGTCTCAAAATTCCTGTAAAATACCAAGTTTCTGATTCTGAGTTTAGCAGATTAGTAGCGATTCTACGACTCGCGGTTCCTTATACCGGTATGATTTTGACTGCACGCGAATCTCCTGAAGTGCGAAAAGAGGTAATGAATTACGGCGTTTCTCAAATAGATGGAGGAACCAAACTGGAATTAGGAGCATATTCACAAAGTCTCAATGAAAAGCAAAACCTGAACAGGGAACAATTTTTCATTGGTGATTCCCGCTCTCTTGATGAGATTATTGAAGAACTTCTTGACAATGATTTCCTGCCTTCTTTCTGCACTGCTTGTTATCGTCTGGGACGCACAGGAGAGCATTTTATGGAAGTATCTGTACCTGGCTTTATTCACAATTATTGCACACCCAATGCAATACTAACTTTAAGCGAGTACCTCACAGATTACGCTTCGGAAAAGGTTAAAGAAAAGGGATGGAAAGTAATAGAGGAGACAAAAAAGAAAATTGCAAACAGACAACTTTCTGCACAAGTAGAAGATAGAATCCGGAGAATAGTTGAAGGGGAAAGAGATTTGTATTTTTAAAGTCTCTGAAATCAAATTAATACTCTATCCCTTTTCTTGCTTCTTCTACATATTCTTTAGTGGGGGATTTAATAATAAAGCAGTCTAGTCCATTCCTACAGCCCTTCATTTATTTTCATTTATTTAAGGGCAAAATATTGTCGGAATCACATATACGGCAATGATCAGCAGGTTTAATAGAAACCATAGTTTCATTGCAGTCCCTGCACTTATACCAATAATCATCCGTAATATAGTCTCCTCCTTTAATTATTATTGCTTTTCCCTCTACAAAAGCTTTCGCAATATGCTTGCGGGCTTTATCGTATAATCTGGTGAAAGTTGGCCTGGATATATTCATTTTCACAGCTGCCTCCTCCTGAGTAAGGTTTTCGTAATCTATCAGCCTGATAGCCTCAAATTCTTCTACAAACAAAACTTCTGATTGAAGTTCACGCATAGGTATCCCAAAAGGTTTAAACCCTTCCATTTGCGGAGGCATAGAGACTCTTCTGTTCCTTTTTCGATTTGGCATACAAATAATTCTATAAAATCAATACTGCAAATTTATAAAACATTGTGACACCTTGCCGACGTTCGGATAATAATTCCTATCTTTAAACCAATTATTCTGAATTTGTGAAAAACACCTTTCTTTCTCTTGTAGCCGTTATTTGTCTGCTGCTTGGGACAGGTTCTAAATCCTACTCACAAAATACACCTGAAAAGGCGCAAATTTTTTCTTTAGGAGCAGATATTAAAAAAGGATACTACTGGAGAGGGCTTGATCTGGAACACAGGGGCTCTGTTCAACCATACCTTGAAGCCACATTGCATAATTTTACTCTCGGCGCCTGGAGTGCCTTCAGGATTACCGGCGAGGGAAGCGACGAGATAGATCTTTACATTTCGCGAGATATTGGTCCCGTTACAATTACACTTTTTGACTACTGGTCTTACCGAAAAGATGCACCATCCAGTTATTTTGATTTTAACAGGCAGACAACATCTCATCTCCTTGAATGCCAGGTTACACTAACCGGAGGGGAGAAAATTCCTTTAAATCTTCTGGCAAGCTGGTTGGCTTACGGGTCTGATTCTTCCGGATCAATATATCTTGAACTTCAGTATGTTCAACCCCTGTTCGGAGGAGAGGCACTCATTTATGCAGGCTACCAGGCAAAGGGAATTTATTATGCAGAAAAACCTGCATTCGTAAGTACAGGAGTCCAGATAACATATCCTTTAACATTTCTTAAGATTAACAATATTGATATCTTTGCAGATTTTATGGGAAATCCTTACAATAGAAAACTTTTTTTTAATTTTGGCCTCTCATTTTACAGATGAATAAAAAAGGAGATTTAAAGGCAAGTGTTGTAAAGCGCATTATGAGGCTAATTTCTTTTACAGGCCTTATCACTCTGCTTACAGTATTTGCTCTTTATTTCATTATGTACTTATCTTACAGAGAGATTTCGGAATCAGAAAAACAGGAATTCGGAAAAGAGGCACAGGCTTTGTTGACAGTAACCACTACACTACCTGACCAGATTGTATGGGATTACACATACTGGGACGAACTTGTTTCAGGAATCAGAACTAATGACAGTGACTTTTACAGCGAGAACATAAGCACAATCCCCTCCTCATTCCATTTGGATTATGCCTGTGTTCTGGACAGTGCTCTCAATAAAAGGCACGAAGTGTTTTCAGAAGAAGTTGAACCGGAAAATTTACTCCCCGAAAATATTTTAGACCTGTTTTCAAAGGGACCTTCGGTAAAGTTTTTTGTAAAAACACCCAAAGGGTTTTACAAAATTAGCGGCGCATCGGTTCACCCGACAAACGATCCCAATCATAATTTATACAAACCAACCGGATATCTGTTTATTGGAATGCATCTAGGTGACGATTATCAGCAACAGCTTTCTACACTTAGCGGTGGAGAGGTTTTGATTAAGGACACCTCATATTGTGTTTCTAAAACTAATAAACACCATATGACCACATATATAGATTTGGAGGGGCAGAACGGCGAAAGTATCGGTCACTTAATTTTATCCAAGAACTCAGATGCCTTGAGAATGATGTATAACGGCCTCATGTTAACAATAATCCTCTTTCTGGTAGCAGGTCTGGTTATTTGGATGACAATCAGAAGATTTCTCGTAAAGTGGGTTGTGTCTCCTCTAACTGATATCAATCTGATGCTGGCCGACGAAGATCCGGTTATTATTGAAAAACTAATGAACTCTACCAAAGAGTACAGTAATATCGCCACTCTTTTTAAAATGCACCTTGAACAAAAGGAAGAATTAGTAAGATCAAAGATAAAAGCAGAAGAGTCCTCCCGTCTTAAAACTTCATTCCTGGCAAACATCAGCCACGAAATCCGCACTCCTGTCAACGGAATACTGGGATTCTCCGAACTCTTAAAACTGCCGGAAAACACAGAAGAACAAAAGGCTAAATATCTGGGCATTATTGAGGATAACGGGAAAAGAATGGTCAAGCTCCTCAATGATCTTATCAAAAAATCGCAACTGGACTCAGGCCAGGTTTCACCATCATATTCTCAGTTCAATCTTAACGAAATGCTCGATTTTACCTTTGTGCACTTTCGGCCCGAAGCAAAAAGAAAAAATCTTGAGCTAATTGTTGAGAAAAAATTTGATACTTCTGATGTTACTGTCACATCGGACCGGGAGATGGTATATTTTATTATAATATCTTTGATTAAGAACTCCATTCTGCTCACAAATGAAGGAAAAATAATTTTCGGAATTGACAAGACAGACAGAGATCTTTTGTTTTATGTCAAAGACACCGGGATTGGTATTGCAGAGAATAAAAAAGAGTCGGTCTTTGATGTCTTTGTCAAAGCTGAAACAACCTGTTTTACAGAAAATGAAGGTGTGGGACTTGGACTTCCAATCTCAAAAGCATATGCAGAACTTCTTGGAGGGAAGTTGTGGGTTGAGAGCACAGAAGGAGAAGGTTCCTCTTTTTACTTCCTTATTAAAAACAGGTCATTTGCAATAAAAGATATCTTAATTTGATTTAAGATATGTTAATTCTTTTATCGATTCTTACTTTTCATACCCAATTTTTTACTATCTTGCAAGTCCATTTCAAGACTTTTATAAATTTTTAATATTTTTTGATCTATTATTATAATTATGAATCTTTTTAAGACTTCTTCCATCAGAGCCCTCTTCTCAATAATCACAGCAATATTTTTAATTCCATCCCTTGCAATATCTCAGGAAAACAATAAGGAGACATCAGAAAACCAGACCGATTCATCCAGAAAAGCTGAAACCCCATCGGTTTTGAAACCATACAAGGATGTTATAACATCAAAAGCTGTCTCACAAAAAGGGATGTTTACCGTTCACAAAATCGGAGAAAAATATTACTTTGAGGTACCCCGCAATATGTTGGGCAGAGAAGTTTTATTGGTAGTCAGAACCGTACAGACCGGAGCCGGTCTCGGTTACGGAGGAGAGTCCCTGAGTGAGACGATGTTCAGATGGGACCTCTCTGATAACGGGAAAAAAATATATCTAAAATCTCCATATCTGTACAATATTGCTGATAAAGAGAGCGATATATACGAAGCCTTTAAAAACTCCTTTGTTGAACCAATATTTTATGCATTTGACATTAAGACTTTCGGAGAAGATTCCTCGGCGGTTATTGATGTAACAGAACTATACTCGAAGGATATAATTACATTCGGTATCTCAGAAATGAAGAAAAGCAAGTTCGGAGTTGGCAATATTGAAGATAACAAGAGCTTCCTCCACTACATGAAGGCTTTCCCCGAAAATATCGAGTGTCGCTCACAAAAAACATACAAGAGGGCGGGCAAAGTTATGGGTGGGGCTGAATCAAACGGTTTTGTGACATTTGTCATACACCACTCTATGCTGCTTCTCCCTGAGAAACCAATGATGCCAAGGCTTGCTGATGACAGAGTAGGAATGTTTACACAGGCTCAGACAGACTACTCCTATGATTACTTCAAAATAAAAAAGACACAGTATATCAGCAGGTGGAAGCTCGAACCTAAAGATCCTGATGCATACCACCGGGGAGAACTTACAGAGCCGGTGAACCCCATTGTGTTTTACATTGATCCTGCCACTCCGGCAAAGCTTATCCCCTATTTCAAACTTGCAGTTGAAGACTGGCAGGTAGCATTTGAGGCTGCCGGATTTAAGAATGCAATTATTGCCAAAGAGGTTCCCTCAAAAGAGGAAGACCCTGATTGGGATGCAATGGATGCCCGATACTCTATGATCAACTATCTGGCCTCAGAAGAACAGAACGCTTACGGACCCCACGTTGCCGACCCGAGATCAGGTGAGATAATCGAGGCACACGTATGTATCTATCACAATGTTATGAGGTTGCTAAGTGACTGGTTTATAATCCAGACCGCCGGGTCAAACCCAGAGGCAAGAAAACTCACTCTGAGCGATGAGCTTATGGGAGCCCTGTACCGTCAGGCCGTCTGCCACGAGGTTGGGCACTCTCTGGGGCTACCTCATAATTTTGCCGCAAGCGGTGCAATTCCTGTGGATTCTCTCAGATCTCCATCTTATACTGACAAATATGGAACAACAATGTCCATAATGGACTATGCAAGATACAACTACATAGCCCAGCCCGGAGATGGTGTTAAAAGATATATCCCGATGGTAGGACCTTATGACAAATACAATGTCAACTGGGCATACAGGGTAATCCCCGGAGCAGAGACACCTGCAGAAGAGGTTTCTGCTCTGGACAAAATGGTAGAAGAGAAACTGGGTGACAGGACATATCTCTATATTAAACACAGTTTGACTCAGAAGGACCCCAGAGGCCAGACAGAGGATCTGGGAGATGATGCAATAAAGGCTAACGGTTATGCTCTGAAAAATCTCAGGTATGTTGTGGAGAATTTTGACAAATGGATTGCAGAACCAAACGAAAGCTATGACAATATTAAAGAGTTCTACGAAGAGATATTCAGACAGTGGAGAAGATACATCGGCCACATAAATACAAGTATCGGAGGATTATACGAAAATTATAAGAAACAATCACAAAGCGGTCCGGCATACTCTCCGGTTGAAAAGGAGAAGCAGATTGAATCACTGGATTTTATTATTGAAAATGTATTTGAATTCCCACAATGGCTTATAAGAAGAGATCTTATTGAAAAATTCGATGACTCCGGAATGTATGAGAGGAACATCCGGGGAATGCAAGCTGCAGCACTTGTTGATATTATTTCTAATGCTTCCCTTAACCGATTGGCTGATATTTCCTTCAACCACCCTGACTCATATCGTATTGATGATCTGTTTGCAACGCTGAGGGGTTCACTCTTTAAAGAGCTCCTGCAGGGTAAGGAGATCGATATCTACAAAAAAAGTCTGCAGAAAACATATTTGGACAGGCTAAAATATCTGGGACCGAAAAATCCCGACTCCGAGAAGAGAGATATGGGTGTTAATATCCTTTTACTTACCGATGTACAAACTATCGCATGGAATGAACTCCTTGAGCTAAAAAAAGATCTGACAAGATCCATTAAAAAATACAGCAAGGGATCTCTTATGAGAGCACATATTGACCTTATGATAAGAGACCTGAATATAATTCTTAAAATTGAATAAAAAAACTCCAATAATTAACTTAAACTATTTACTAACCAAATCAAAAAACTATGATGAAAAGGAAACTATTCGTGTTGTTTCTTATGTGTCTGGGATTTACCACCATCTCGAACGCCCAGGCCCAAAGAAATACTTACACAATCAAGGGGGTAGTCTATGAGTCAGACTCAAAGACACCCATTGAAATGGCCCTGGTCAATCTTCCTGATCTTAACCTTTGGGCTTCAACCAACTCAAAGGGAGAGTTCGTGATCAACAAGGTTTTCTCAGGAACCACACAACTTGAGATTACTTGTCTGGGGTATCAGAAGCTTGAAATGAAGCTTACTATCGAGAAAAACCTTGATAATCTGGCTTTCAAGCTGAATGAAGACAACCTTAAACTTGAGACGGTTGTGGTAACCGCCCAGGAGAGCAGGGCAAACATCAATACTTCGAGAAAAATGGACAGACAAGCCATTGACCACCTTCAGGTAATTAACCCTACAGACATAATGAGCCTGTTACCCGGAGGAAAGACAGTCAATCCCAACCTGATGACACAAAGTGTATTTAATCTCAGGGGCGGTGACGGTAACGGATCGTTCGGTACTGCAGTCGAAGTTGACGGAGTTCGTCTATCATCGAACAGCAGTATGACAGGAATGTCCGGAGTGGATACCAGGAACCTTTCTGCCTCAAACTTTGAATCTGTTGAAGTTTTAACAGGAGTTCCCTCTGTTGAGTACGGAGACCTTTCAACGGGTATGGTCATTATTACCACCAAAAAAGGATACTCTCCTTATACGGTTTCTGTATCTCTTAATCCTACAACTAAACAGTTTTCTCTAAGCAAAGGTTTTGACCTGCAAAAAGAGAGAGGCGTCGTTAACTTAAATGCCGAATATGCTCACGCGTTTTCAAATCCAGTTTCTCCCTACACAACTTACTACAGAAACGGCTACAGTCTTAACTACTCAAACACTTTTAACCGGGAGTCAAAACCACTTCAGCTTAATATAAACTTTGGTGGAACTATCGGAAGACAGGATGCAAAACAGGATCCTGACGTTTACCAGGACACCTGGTCATCTACTGCAGACAACGCATTGAGGTTTGGAGCAAAAGCAAACTGGCTTGTAAACAATGATTGGCTTACTTCTCTGAGTGTCAGCCTGGGGGCAAGTTACAAGGATGACATTTACAAATCTCAATCCTATTACTCCTATGCAACCATCAAACCTGCCGTGAACTCAATGGAAAACGGATACTTTGAATCCAACTATCTGCCGGCACAGTTTTACAATCTACAGATACAGGATAGTAAGGGTCTAAATTTTAACGCAGATATTAAGGCTAACCTGAATAAAAAGTATGGAGAGGTACTCAACAAGATCAAGGCAGGGATTGGATGGAGCACAAGCGGTAACATAGGAAAAGGAGAAGATTATGCCGACGGACTTTATCCTGACGGTTACAGACCCAGACCTTACACTGAAATTCCTTTCATGCATAATATAAATGCCTATCTGGAAGACAATGCTGTTATCCCAATCGGAAAAACTTCACTCTCTTTGGTAGCAGGTGTCAGAATGGATGCCAATTATATTAAAGATATGGTTTACGATAAGCCAATATCCGTCTCTCCAAGGTTTAATGCAAAATACACAATAGTTGATAAAAAAGCTTATGAGAAGGGATTTATAAAAAATCTGGCAATAAGAGGCGGTTGGGGAATTCTTGAAAAAATTCCTGCTTTGTCGGTACTGTATCCTATGGACAAGTACAGGGATATCAGGACTTACTCCAAGAACTACGGCTCTGACAATCAATATTTTTATGTTGCAAACACAACAGTATTCCGCGATTTTTTCAATCCTGAACTTGAGTGGTCACGCAGCCGCAACGTTGAAATTGGAATAGACGGCAAAATGGGAGGAATTGGTTTCTCTCTGGTTTATTACAACAATAAGGCTCAGAATCCTTATCAGCAGGAGTCTTTTTATACTCCATACTCTTATTCTAAGACCGATGAAAACTTTACCGTACCTGATAATCCCCAGTTTAGAGTTGACAACACTACCGGAGATGTTTTTGTAAGGGATCTTGACAACCCCTCCACTCCGGAGATTTTAATCCCTAAGTCAGTTACAGATACCTTGTTCGTTTCAGAAGCAAGACAGTCCAATGGGGAACCTACAACAAGACAAGGAGTTGAGCTAACGTTAGACTTTGGGAAGATAGAAGCAATAAGAACCTCTTTCAGGCTTGACGCAAGATACTCATATGCCAAGAATATCTCTGAAAGAATTTACCCAAGTTACACCAACATACCTCACTCCACACTTCCTACAAATTTGGGGCGTTCATATGAGTTTGTAGGTCTTTATCTTGGATCAACAGGCAGATATGTAACATATAATGGTTCATGGGGTGACGGAATGAGTGCTAACTTAACTGCTACAACTCACATTCCTGAGATAAGAATGACAATTTCTCTAAGAATTGAAGGAACATTGTACGCAAGATCTCAGAATCTTACCTATTACAATGGTCAGGAATGGGCATTCCTTACAGACGCAGACGGCAACAGAGTGCCCGGGAGTGTATACGACCATAAAGAGTACTATTCAGGAATATGGCCGGTTGCCTATATGGGATTCGACCAGGTTGTAAAACCTTTCACAGCCACAGAGGCTTCTGATCCAAGATTTTCTCATCTTCTGGGCAAATCTAACACTGTCTATTCTTTCGTAAGAGACGGGAATGGAGCATATTTTATGTCCAACATAAGCATCACAAAAGAGATTGGAGATTTAGCCTCAATCTCATTCTACGTGAACAACTTTACGAAGAGCAACCCTTATATCGCCAGCCGTGCAACCGGAGTAAAGTTCTCAAGAAATATCGATTTTTCTTACGGAGCTACACTCAGAATTAAATTTTAATCCCAAGGAACTATGAAAAGAGTTATTTATATATCAATAATAGCTGTTGCCGCAATCTTGACCTCGTGTCAAAACAAACTGCAGCAGCTTTTGGATGAGAATCCCTATCTTGAGGGTTCGCGCAAGTTGAATATCACCCTTGTTTATCCCGAAGGATTTGAGAACGAAATCAAAGCCGGAGCCCAGGTAACTATCACAAATCCAAGTAACGGTGCCGTCTACAATCTTTCAACCGACAACGAGGGCAAAGTTTCTGTCGATCTCCAGTACGGATTTTACAGAGTATCTGTAAGTGACAAAGGAACTCCAGAAGCAGGAGTGATTCCCATGTTCAACAGAAGTATTGACCAGGTTCGGATGACCGATACACTCACAGGAAACCTCAATCTGAATGTAGAATTAGTTCTCTCTTACGCCGGCCAGCTGGTAATAAAGGAGATATACTACAGGGGATGTACCGGAACAGATGGAAAGACTTTCCAATACGACAAGTATATTACCTTCTATAACAACAGTAACGAAGTTGCATATCTTGACAGCGTTTGTTTTGGTGCCGTTGCCCCATATAATGCCCCTACCAAACAGCACGCATGGAGCTACGTAGGTACAGATGGTCAAACGGTTATAATGGACACTGTCCCGATTATTGAAGCAGTGTGGCAGTTCCCCGGTAACGGGAAGAGCCATCCGCTGCAGCCCGGAGAAGAGGTCGTTGTTGCAATTGCCGCTGCTGTTGATCATACAATACTAAGGCCTATGTCTGTAAATCTGGATGTTCCCGGGTATTGGGTGTGCTACAATCAAAGATACACGAACGCCAATTACCACCCCTCTCCCGGACCAAACCTGGCTGATCACTGGCTGGATCTGCTCTGGAAACAAGGTACAGCAAATGCCTATCCATTCTCTGTCTCAAGTCCGGCACCGGTTATTTTCCGGATACCTGATGTTGGGGCACAAGCTTTCGTGAATAACCCCGAAAACAGAGGACGCCAACCGGGCTCAACATCCTCAACTGAGTATATTATGATACCCTCAGCCTGGATACTGGATGGCGTTGAGTGTTTTGACAAAAACACTAAGTTCAAAAGACTCCCGGGCACCGTAGATGCAGGATTTTCTCTTATGGAGGATGACGACAGATATCTTGGTAAAACAATTCACAGAAAAATAGATGAAGAAGCAACTCAGAAAGCCGGAGGAAGGATCGTCTATCAGGACACCAATAATTCATCTAACGATTTTGAAGTCAGAGCATCTCAATCCATTAAAAACTAGTGAAAAACAGCGATTATGAAATACAACAATAAATATATATTGATGATATCTGTACTGGTTCTGTCGCAGCTCTGTTTTAATCTACCGTTAGCAGGACAGAACAGAAAACAGGTGCAGGAGAGATGTCTGTATCACTTTGAAGATCTCCAGAAAAAGCAGACATGGACCGACAGCTACAATGCTGCAGGGCTACACTTCATCGACTTCAGAAGCTCCTCTCTGATAGAAGCCTATGCCGGCAAAAATGATGGCGGACTTGTAAAATATTATGAGTCTGACAATAGTTATAACTTTGGACTCAGGACATATTCATACAAGAAGATCAAAAACACCACCTTTTACGGCAAACTGGACTACAATAACTATAAAGGCAAAAACACCTCATATTCCGGTCTGATCTATCCTGAAAGATATCTTTTGTCTGTTGCAAACGACCGCCCTGCCGATCTGGTTAAAGAGAGTTACAAACTCTCCGGCGGAATCTCAATGCCCGTTGCAGAAGATCTCTTCTTTGGATTGCAGATCAATTATGAAACAGCCGATGCTGCAAAGAGAAAAGATCTGAGGCACAGGACAAGGCTGCTGGATTTTGAAACCACTGCCGGACTCGCTGCAAGGAGCGATAACTTTAACATAGGAATTAACTACTACTACAGAAAATTCTTTGAAAAGGTAACTTTTTCAAAAATCGCAGATGACGATGTTATTTACAACGGTTATCTATTCAAGGGGTTGTGGCATGGAATTTTCACTACCTGGACACAGGAAGTTCTCGATCTCTCAAGACCCTTTACAGACGTGGTACACGGAGGTTCTCTTCAACTTGAGTTTGTGAGTGATAACTTTAAATTCTTCAACGAATTCACATACAAAAAACAAACCGAAATTACAGGAGAAGGTAAAGACAGAGCTTTGTCAGAAGCCAGAACTGAAGTACTGGAATACAAAGGAAAATTGCAGCACGAAACAGGAAATATACGTCAGTACCTTAACCTTAACACTAATTACACTGAAGCTGCCAACTATGACAAGGTCACTAGTCAGGAAAACATTGGGGGTTATTGGGTTACATTCTATTATGGGCTTAATAGGGCGCATACAAAACGTAATTTCAATCTGAATGCAGAGTATAATATTGCATTCGGCCGTTATAAATGTAATCCTTCATTTGACCTGAAAGCCGGATACAACTATGTCAGCCAGGCAGCCTTGAGCTCTCTTGTAAATCCTTTCTACTTTACACAGGACTTCAAGATCAACACCGGATACCTTAAAGCCAGAAAGAATTTTGTATTCAATAAGGGGATGCTGGATATCAACCTCGGTGCTGTTTACGGAGAAGGAAGCGGTAACAAGCTTACTCAGCACATCTCCTCCAATGCTGTCGGTAACATCTCCGAAGATATTATTCCTCAGCTTCACGAAGAACTTCTCAACAGAGAGTTCGAATTCCTGACAGCACGCAAATTACAGGGTTCAATCGGAGCAAAGATATTCCGTTTTGTATCCATGAATAAGCAAGGAGGCTCTATCTATCTGGATGCCAACTACACATTCCTTAAAGCATTTGATGTGCAGTATCAGCCCGAGGACAGATCTGGTTTCTTCACAATTGCATTGGGATACGCGTTCTAGACAAAAGCTTGAAAAGTAATAGCCTAAAATTTTAATATTCAAAGAGAGGGGTTTAAACACCCCTTTCTTTATATATAATAATTATGACTTACTCTAAATAGGGTCTACTGAATAATTAGTCGTTCCTTATAAAGG
>DIXE01000014.1 GCA_002428635.1 Bacteroidales bacterium UBA6088 | reverse complement strand
ATTAAAATTTTAACGAACCATTGATATTAACAATTAAGATAAAATGAAAAAAAGAGGCTTAGCATTATATGCACTCAACATACTCCTGTTTTGCGCCGTTACGGCTCCCGCCATTGGACAAAAATACGGCAACGGACTGATAGACAAAACTATTGCATTGATAGGCAATGATATGATACAACTCTCCTCCATTGAGTCAGAGGTGCAGGTGATGATAATGAACGGTATTCCTTCTGAAAAAAACCTCAGATGCAGGGTACTGGAAAGTATGCTGGTCCACAAGCTGTTTCTCACTCAGGCGAGGCTTGACAGTCTTTCACCCAATATCGATATGGTTGAGTCAACCCTTAACGCCAGGATACAGGAAGCAATGTCAAGAATGGGAGGAGAGAAGGCAATGGAAGAGTATCTCAGGAAGCCTATGTACAAGATAAAACAGGAATGGAGAGAGACACTTACCGAGCAGTCGCTTGTGCAGTCAATGCAGTCCAAAATTGCACAAACAGCCCCTGAACTCACCCCAAAGGATGTTAAAGAGTATTACAGAACTCTGCCAAAGGACAGTCTGCCGATAATCTCAACGCAGTATATGTATCGCCAGCTTGTGCTCTATCCAGACAAAGAGGAGGCTGTGATGGCCGTAAAGGAGAGACTTCTTGAGTTCCGCGAGAGAGTAATGAAGGGGGAGAGATTCAGCACTCTGGCAACTATCTACTCCCAGGACCCCGTTTCGGGGGCAAGAGGCGGTGAACTTGGAATGACCCCAAAAAACAACTTTTACCCCTCATTTTCTGATGCAGCAATTTCTTTGAAAGAGGGACAGGTTTCCCAAATCGTGGAAACGCCTGAAGGCTACCATCTTATTCAGCTCATCAAGAAAGAGGGTGACCTATTCAACGCCAGGCATATTCTTCTCAGACCCATTTACACATCCACAGACAGAGACAATTCTTTCAAAACTCTGGACAGCCTCAGGGAACTCATTCTATCTGACAGCATCTCCTTTGAAAAAGCAGTTAAAAGTCATTCACAGGATCTAAAGAGTTATATGAACGGAGGAGTGGTTGCAGACGAAAATACAGGCTCTTCGCTTTTCGATAAGGATCACCTCAACCACCTTGATTATAACATTATAAAGGACCTTAAAGTTGGTGATGTATCAGAAGCATTCGAGTCAAGAGACAACGAAGGAAGTGAAGGACAGACAGTCTATAAGATAATCAAGCTGGAAAAGATTATACCGTCACACATAGCCAATTACGATGATGATTTTTCAGTTCTTCAGCAGATGGCTAAGGAGAAAGTTGCAAATGAGGTGATTGAGAAATTTATCCGGCAAAAACAGAAAACTACATTTATCAGAATAGATCCACTTTTCTCAAATTGTGCCTTTGAAAGGGAAGGCTGGATTAAATAATGAGATCTGCATTTCTTACTCTTTTTACGCTTCTTTTCTCTACCTTGCTGATCTCTCAGCAGAATCCGGAAGATAGACTTGTCAGGCTTATTGATGCTAAGTCCGCCGAAACCCGCTTCATTGACGGAAAGGACTACAGGGTGATAAAAGGGCCTGCACAGTTCCTACACAATAACGCTTTGATCCTTTGCGATTCAGCAATTTGGGACGTAACTCTCAATGTTGTAAACGCAATGGGCAATGTCAAGATCATCCATAACCAGATGACCATTAGCAGCGACATAATAACTTACGTTGCAGACAGAAGCGTCGCCGAGGTGAGAGGACAACTTGTAGAGTTGATTGACAAAGAGAGCAACAAGGTAAGAACACATTATCTGGATTACTATACAAAAGACAGCCTGGCAATGTTCTACAATGGTCTGAGTATGCTGGGTAATGACAGCACCTATATTGAGAGTCTGAACGGCTTTTATTACGGAAAAGATGATCGTTTCCTTTTTCAGACAAAGGTGCAGATGTATTCGGATTCACTGCTTATGAAGGCAGACTCTCTGGAATATCAGAACAGAGACAGCCGGGTTGTTTTTCCTGGCAAGACACACGCCTGGCAGGGCAAAAGCTATCTGACTTCCAGAGGAGGATGGCTTGACAGGGAGAAAGAGATATACCACTTTAACAAAGATGTGTATATTAAGACCAAAGACAAGGAGATCTGGACAGACACCCTCGATTACATCAGCAAGAATAAGGAGGCAATTCTTAAAAAGAATGTATTAGTGCTTGACACTACCAACTCCACATATGTATTTGCAGATTTTGTATCATACCACGAAAAACCTTTTAGGATTTTACTCACAAAAAATCCGGGAGGGGCCTCATATTCAGAAGATGAAGAAGGAATTAAAGACACTCTCTTTTTTGCTGCTGATACAATTATCTACTTCACACTTCCCCTAAACGAAATTGACTCGTCCACCGTAGTTTTTTCAAAAGATAGATACGAACTCAGCAAAAAAGATCCCCTGGCAGAGCAATACGCTCCAAAGCCAAAAGGGCCTCCCTTACCTGAAGGCATCCCTGATAAATTAATTAAGAATCTTCCCGGAAAGCTTTCAAAATCAGAGCCCACACCCCCTGCCGTTAAGGACACTACCGTAAAAGTCAAAATAGACTCTACCCTGTTTCTGAATGATTCTCTGGCAGTTAGCCCCTCAAAAGATACCACTTCAATAACTTTTCTCCTGGCCAACAAAAAAGTACGTTTTCTGAAAAGTGATATCAGAGGCGTTTGTGACTCTTTGTCTTTTAACTCCATCGACTCACTTATAAGACTCTTTAAAAACCCAATTATCTGGACAGAGGAGAGTCAGATTACATCAGACAGTTTGCAGATAACAATCTCAGAAAAAAAGATGAAAAAAGCTGAATTCACCTCCTCTGCATTTTTGATTATACCTCAGGATTCCACGCATTACAACCAGATAAAAAGCACTGATATAATTGCATTTTTCGACAAAGGTAAGCTCTCACGGTTTGATGCATTGGGAGGTGTGACAGTTCTCTTTTACCTCGAAGAGGATTCTGTAATTACCGCTCTGCACGAAAAAGAGGGCAAAGTCTATTCAGCAATTTTTCGGGACCAGAAACTGGAACAGGGGAGACTTCTGGAGTCTGCACAATACAACTTCTACCCGATCTTTGAAGTCAAGCCTGAGCAGGAAAAGCTCAAAGGATTCAGGTGGTTGCCCGAACAAAAGCCAAAGGACCGTTTTGACATAACAGACAGAATTTTAAAGCCATCCCAGGCAGATTTGATTGAAAAAATCGAACTCCCTGTTTTCCCGCTACGGGAAACCTATTTTAAGGAATTAATAAAGGCAGGTACCGTAGATGTCCTGCCTGAAAAAACCGATACGGTAAAACCTTTACCAGATATTAAGAGGTAATCCGTGCATTTTCTTTCTGGCCTGCTCTTTTACCTCTTCAATAACCTGAACATTTTCTATATTAGAAAGTACTTTATCTACCAGCTCCACAATAAAAGGCATATCTTTCTCAATTAGTCCCCTGGATGTTACCGCAGGCGTTCCCACTCTAATTCCGGATGTCTGGAATGGTGAGCGTGAGTCAAAAGGAACCATATTCTTGTTAACGGTAATATCGGCAGTTACCAGAACCTTTTCGGCAACCTTGCCTGTAAGATCAAGAAATTTGCTTCTGAGATCTATCAGCATCAGATGATTGTCTGTACCACCGGATACAACCTTGTAACCTTTCTCAATAAAAGCGGCAGCCATCGCCTGTGCATTTTTCTGCACCTGTATCTGATAAGTTTTGAATTCGGGTTGCAATGCCTCAAAGAAAGAGACAGCCTTTGCGGCTATGCAGTGCTCCAGCGGACCTCCCTGAATACCGGGAAAAACACTGGAATTTATAACCGCCGACATCATCTTGACCTCTCCTTTGGGAGTTGTAATTCCGAACGGATTGGGGAAGTCCTTGCCAATCAGAATTATACCGCCTCTCGGCCCTCTGAGTGTCTTATGTGTTGTTGACGTAACAATATGCGCGTGCTTTACAGGGTTTTCAAGCAGTCCTGCTGCTATAAGTCCTGCCGGATGTGCCATATCAACCATAAAGATAGCTCCAACCTTGTCGGCAATCTCTCTCATTTTTGCCCAGTCCCACTCTCTTGAATAGGCAGATGCACCTCCTACTATAAGTTTTGGCTTGTGCTCCAGAGCCTTTCTCTCCATTTCATCGTAATCAACTCTGCCAGTCTCTTCACTTACCTGATATCCAACTGCATTGTACAGAATTCCTGACATATTTACGGGAGATCCGTGTGTAAGGTGACCGCCATGAGCCAGATCCAAACCCATAAATGTATCTCCGGGTTTAAGGCAGGCCATAAAGACAGCCATATTTGCCTGAGCACCCGAGTGAGGCTGAACATTTGCGTATTCTGCATCAAAAAGCTGACACAAGCGGTCTATAGCGAGTTGCTCCACCTGATCCACCACCTCACATCCACCGTAATATCTGGCTCCCGGATACCCCTCAGCGTATTTGTTTGTCAGAACAGAGCCCAGAGCAGCCAAAACCTGAGGACTTACAAAGTTCTCCGATGCAATAAGTTCAATCCCGTGAAGCTGACGATTCTCCTCTTTTTTCAATAACTCTGAAATTTGAAGATCTTGTTTCATTACCTTATATTTTTTTCTATTTAAAGCTGTTTTCTTCTTTGTATTCCATATAGAACCAAAAAAGTTTTCAAAGTTACGAAAAAAACCTGTCCGGTAACTATTTATTTTTTAAGAATAATCTCAATCACACCCTTTTCCCCTTTCTCACCATATTTTTTTATTGCATCAGCTCCTTTGAGAACATTCATAGATTCTATGACCTCGATGGAAAGAGATTTGAAGTCAGTGTAATTGCTTATCTCCCCATCTATAACGAAGAGTGGTCGTGGTTCCATCTCCAAAACGTTTCTGGCTTTAAGTATTTTTTCTCTATACTTTACCTGAGTTGAATCCGCTTTATGTTCTTTTAGTCTGAGTGAATCTTTAACCTTTTTTGATCCATCCTTGAGAACGATAATAATGACGCCGTTTTTTGCCTTCTCTCCGTAGATTGAAGCAGCGGCAGCATCTTTTAGTACTGTTATTGATTCGATTGTGGAAGGATCATAAGATTTGAGAAACAGACTATCCTCTTTTCCGTTTACGATTACCAACGGTTTGGCATTCCCGGTTGTCATATTAATTACTCTTGAGATACTCTTTTTAAGAACTACCGTATCATTAGGTATGTATGTGGCTGTCGCTCCTGCATACGCATATAACTTGCGTTCCTTCGTGGCTCTCAGACTATCACTTTTATATGAGACTGAAAATGACTCACTTTTATTTAATCGGACAAGAGTTGGCTTAGGCAATTCCAAAACGATTACCTCTTTTTTGATTGTGTCGTTAAGCAGAAAATCTGTAATTTTGATCTCCGAAACCGGAGCTAGAGAATCAGTAACTTTTGCTGATGCAAATGAAACAACTGCCAGAAGTGATACAGGCAGTATAAACAGAGCCTTAAGTGCGGCTACGCGCTTTGATTTTTTCTTTGTGATCATAGTAATTCTGTTTTTTAGTTTGCTGTGATTAAAGCTGTTGGCTATAGAGTAGAGCCTGTCGCCAACAGCTTTTTTTATTAATAATAATTGATATCTGCGTGAATCTATTCCGTTCTCAATAACAGCACTGTCTGCCTGATACTCGTGAATACTTTGCAACTGTTGTTTTAGCAGCCAGGAGGCAGGGTTGAACCAATGCACAATTTTGACCGCCTCTGCAATAAGCAGGTCTATTGAGTGTCTCTTTTTTATGTGTGCAAGCTCGTGAAGGATAATCTCCTTTCCGTTTTCAAGGTAATCACTCTCAGAGATTACTATATACTTCATCCAGGAAAAGGGTGCAACAGGTTTCCTGTGTGTTATGAGAGTGTACTCCCTGCTTACTATCTCTCTCTTTCCCCGGGAGAGCAGCACAAACATTTGGGTAAAGGAAATCGCAGAGAACAGTGCAGTCACCATCGCTCCTCCTACATATATAAATATTAATGTGACAATTAGGTTGTTTCCATTTGGGTTCGGGTCAACATTTTCCGTTACCACATCTGCCATAGAAAGTAAATAATCGATATTGAGTGAGAGATCGGAGTATGGTGTTTGATGGCCTAATGTGATCTTAATTGATGGTATCAAAAGCGAAATAATGAACAGGGTCAGCAAAACAATCCGGTTGAATCTGTGGAATGTTTCCCTGCATAGCATCAGTTTGAAGAACAGGTAAAATATTGCCAGGCAAAGAGAAGATTTTAATATGTAAACAAATATCTCACCCATAGCAGTTACTTTTTACTGTTCCTCTCAACCCTCTCAATAAGCTCCTTAAGTTCTTCAAGAGAAATCTGCTCCTCCTTTATAAGGGTTGAGACAACTCCCAAATAAGAATCTTTAAAATATTTCTTTACTACGCTCTTCAAAGCCCCCTGCATATATTCATCCCTAGAGATTTCAGGATAATACTGATATGTGCTTCCAAATGACTTGTGTCTAAGGAAACCTTTCTCTTCAAGTCCTCTAACTATAGTTGAAAGGGTGTTGAAATGCGGTTTAGGTTCTTCCTGCATCTCCAGCAACTCTCTTACAAAGAGAGGGCCCCTAGTCCAGAAGATACTCATCAGCTCTTCCTCCCTGGCTGTGAGTTTTAGACTTTTATTGGTTGAATTTTTCATGCTGTTGTATGTGGATTTTTATATGCTACTATAATATTTATTGCAAATATAACTAATATTTTTAGTTGTGCAACTAATTACTGTAGTTGTTCTTTGGTTTTATCTATAAAAATTTGTTATCAGGCAAAAAATTAGTGATCGATTTAAACGAATATTGTGATAGCACCGGGATGTAAAAAAGGCTGCCAAAAATTGGCAGCCTCCTTGAAATAATTTCTGACTTACAGTCTTTTACTCGAGAATAACAACGCGGTTGAGAATCGGTTTGTCGAATGGTTCGTTCTCATCACCTTTGGCAATAACCTCAAGTTGAGAAGGATTAACTCCAAACTTGTTTACGAGTGCATCGTAAACTGCATTTGCGCGTCCTTCGCTGAGTTTCTGATTGATCTTCTTAGTTCCGGTAGCTTTGTCTGCTGAACCAAGAATCTTGAATTTGTTACCGGATTTCTTGATTGACTCGGCAAAGTTTCCAAGATTGATCAAATTCATATCAGTAAGTTTTGTGCCGTTAATCGGGAACCAAACAGCAAAAGGAGAAACCAGATATTCGGTTTTGGTAATGGTCTGAGGTTTCTTGTTCTTTTCTGCACTCAGATCAGCAGCAAGTTTCTTTGCAGCAGCATCTGAAGCAGCAATTTGTTTTTCAAGATCAGAGATCTTTGATGTGTAAGGAGTGTAGTCAGGAACGATGGGTTTTTCGGGACGGTCAAATCCACGTTTCTTGAAGTTGTAAGTAAAGCCGATGGTTGCTGATGTCAGTTCTTCTATACCTTCTCCTATTTCAAGACCGTCGAATCTTTCGTTAACCAGAAGTGCTCTGAGCTCAAGGTTGAGATCAACGGCATCTGAAAGACGCAGTTTGTTGAGTAGACCTGTAGAGAAACCTACCTCTTTAACCACGGGGTCAACGTCTGCCTTCCAGGATCTGGAATAACCTACCCCTGCAAAGGGAACGAATGACCAGAATCTTGAAGGATTGTAACCTGCAATAGTGTTGGAAATATTCCAGAGAAGATCTCCGTGCAGGTTGAACATACTGAAATTCTCCTCGTAAAGGTTTGTAATCCCGGTAGTACCCTCTCTGTATTTTCCCTGAAGGCCCATAACGGCACCTTTAACATTCAGTCCTGCAAACTGACCACGAAGACCGATTGCGGGAGTGATCCATTTCCCAAGAGATACATCAACTGCAGGAGCAAGTCTTTCACCCAGTCCAAGTTCGCCGTCAAATTCCCCGAAAAACACCTGAACTCCGCCACCAGCTGATAAGAACCAGTTATCGAAGAACTTGTTGGTGAGGAAGGGGCCATACTTACTTTCGGTTGTTGCCCCGGTTTGTGCAAATGTTGCAACAGTGGACAACAGTAATACTAAAGTCAGAATTTTCTTCATATAATTTCGTTTAAAGTTTAACTATTAACATCGTGTGTAAACACAAAGATAATAGTAATAATTAATTAATCAAATAAATTTTCTGCAGAAAAGTTACTCTTCTCCAATAATTTCAATTTTAATATTAGCTTTAATTTCTCTGTGACATTTCACAGTTGCGTTGTACATTCCAATCTCCTTTATGTTTGACTCGCCTTCAATGGCAATATCCCTTCTGTCTATCACAAATCCCTTGGCGGCTAAAGCTTCTGCCACCTGAATGTTGTTTACAGATCCGAATATCTTGCCTGTAGAGCTTACCTTTGTGGCAAGTGTAACCTGTACACCTTCCAGCTTAGCAGCAAGAGCCTCTGCCTCCTCTCTGATCTTTGCCTCTTTGTGAGCTCTTTGTCTTAGGTTTTCTGCGTGAACTTTCTTTGCAGAGGAAGTTGCCATTGTTGCAAAGCCCTGTGGTATAAGATGGTTTGAAGCATATCCGTTGCGCACCGTAACGATGTCGTCTTTATGACCAAGATTGGGAATGTCCTGTTTTAATATAATCTCCATAAAAATTTTCTCCTATACGGTTATTTCAACAAATCGGTTACATAGGGCAGAAGAGCAAGGTGCCTTGCACGCTTAACTGCCTGAGAGACTTTCTTCTGGAATTTCAAAGATGTTCCGGTCAAACGGCGGGGAAGAATTTTACCCTGTTCATTCAGAAATCTTTTGAGAAATTCAGCGTCTTTGTAGTCCACATACTTAATACCGGCCTTTTTGAAACGGCAGTATTTTTTCTTTTTAACCTCAACAGTGGGAGGATTAAGGTAACGGATTTCGTTATTTGTCTGAGTTGCCATTTTTTACCTCCTTTACTCTTTAGTTTCTTTTTTACCTGCGCGCTTCTTCTCAGCATAAGCAATTGAATACTTATCCATTGCAAATGTCAGAAAGCGTATTATGCGCTCGTCGCGGCGATACTGAATTTCGAGCTTCGCAATCATCGAAGGATCTGCCATGAACTCGATCAAATGATAAAAACCTGTGGTTTTCTTTTGAATGGGATAAGCTAGTTTTCTCAGGCCCCAGTCCTCCTCGTGAACAATTTCACCTTCATTCTCGGAGATGAAGTCACGATACTTCTTTACCGCTTCCTTTATCTGTGTGTCAGATAAAACGGGAGTTGCAATGAAAACGGTTTCGTACTGTTTTAACATACTCTGTTTAATTAATATTTTTATAAAAAGGGCTGCAAAGATAGAAATTAAATCTATTTGGACAAACTATTTCTTTACAGGAGCCTCTTTAAGTATCTCCACAATGTAATTCCACCATTTCCCAACGGTTTCAATATTGACTCTCTCATCGGGTGAGTGAGGAGACCTGATGGTCGGACCACAGGATATCATATCCCACTGAGGATAAGTCCCTCCGAGTATTCCACACTCAAGTCCTGCGTGAATAGCCATTACCTTGGGCTCATTTCCGTAAAGTTTTTTGTAAACAGATTTCATTGTCTTGAGTATGGCTGAATCCATATTTGGCTTCCACCCTGGATAACCCCCGCTAAGCTTAACTTCGGCTCCGGCAAGTTCAAAAACAGCCTTTAAAGCCTCAGAGTAAACAATTTTGGCAGAATCAACGGAGCTTCTCATAAGACACTTCACCTCTGCTTTGCCACCTTTAACTTTTACAATGGCCAGATTATTAGAGGTCTCAACCAACCCTTTCATTGCATCGCTCATTCTTTCAACTCCGTTGGGGCAGGCATATATTGCCTGAACCATTCTGAGTGCGGCCTGAGGCTCGATGATGCGGGCCGGTTTTTTGCACTCTTCGAGAGTGATCTTAAGATCGGGCTCGTGAGCGGCAAGTTCAATTGACATTTCTTTGAAATGCTTTTCGACTATCTTTTTTGCACTCCTGATCTTCTCTTTTGGAAGTGCAATTGTTGCAAAAGACTCTCTGGGTATAGCATTCCTCAAAGTTCCTCCTTCAAATTCCGAGATAAGAGCTTTTGCATCTCTTACAAGAGGCAGCAGTACCCTGACAAGTGCCTTGTTTGCGTTGCCTCTTCCAAGAACTATATCCATTCCCGAATGGCCCCCCTTCATCCCGGTAATACTCAGTTTGTAACCCTTGTACCCGGCAGGCGCCACCTGGCTCTTGTACCTGAATACTGCTGTTGCATCAAGCCCGCCGGCACATCCCACATATAGTTCACCTTCGTCTTCTGAGTCAAGGTTGATAAGAACATCACCCTTGAGGATTCCTGGTTTTAGTCCTCTGGCACCAGTCATTCCGGTCTCTTCATCTATGGTAATAAGAGCTTCTACCGGGCCGTGCTGCAAATCTTTAGCTTCGAGAACTGCCATTGCAACTGCAACTCCCAGCCCGTTGTCGGCACCCAGGGTTGTTCCTGTAGCGTAAACCCACTCGTCAACAATTCTTGGTTTTATGGGATCCTTTTCAAAATCGTGGTTGTTGTCACTATTCTTCTGAGGAACCATGTCGATGTGAGCCTGGAGTATGATCCCTTTCCTGTTCTCCATTCCTTTGGTTGCAGGTTTTCTGATAATAATGTTACCCAGATGATCCTTTATTGTCTCCAGTCCCAGTCCTTTTCCGAACTTTTCAAGAAAAAGAACTGCTTTTTCCTCTTTTTTAGAAGGTCTGGGGATTTGCGTCAGCGAATAAAAATGCTTCCATACCCTTTCAGGGTTCAATTTGTCGATTGTCATAATAATTAATTATTTAAAGTTTATTTTCCAATTGCAATATCTATCGGGAAAGAGATAAGCTGCCCAAGCTGATATACCGGCACCCTTGTCTGCATAAGCAGCTTCTGGCCGTCAGTCACTCTGGCTACCATAGCTGAAGGTCTTCTGTAGATAACCCGCCCTTTTTCGTAAGCGAGGTTCATCTGAGGCAAAGGTGCTTCCGGATTTTCACTTATCAGTTCCAGAACCACAGGCCTTCCGGCAATTTCAGTAGACGGGAGCAAGCCCTCGTTTTCAGAAATTCTGAAAATTATGTAAATCTGTTTTTGGTCAGCCGTTTTGGGAACAATTTCGAATGTCATTCTTTGTATGTCATAAACAGAGTAGCCGGTAAACAAAGTCAGATTCTCCCTCTCAAGTCTGTTAATCTCGTCAATAACAGCCTTCATTGCCTCTCCGCTGAATGTTGCATCGGTTTCACCGGTAATAATTTCCATTTTTTTTGCACGAAGCCTGAATATTGTAGCTGCTGCCTCCTCTGCCCTCTTTTCAAGACTTTTCTCTACCAGTTGGTTCTGCTGAACAGGCACTCTTTCCATTCCTTTTGATGTCTGCACTGTCTTGTAAAGAATTGTAGTTTCACTGGTAATGTTTGAAGTTGCCAAACCTTCTGTAAACGGAGCCTCCTTTATCATTGAAGGGTATTGGACTTTCTCTGCTTTTCCGGTGTAAGAGTCAGACCAGATTATCAGCCCCTGGTTTATAAGCTCCATAAAGTTGGCAGAGGCATTTTTTGACCCGCCGAGATTAAGGGCATAATTGGCTGAATAGTCTGCTTCTATATATGGGAACATTTTGAGTGAGTTCAGTTTGTAGAACTCTCCGCTCTCTGTTCTTACCTGGATTCCAAGATATTTCTGGGCAAATTTGGCGTAGGGCCCTGCAGAAAAAGATTCGTGTGATGCCTCTGCCACAAAACAGAGGGTTGTACTTGGCAAGGAGTAAACAAGAGCTCCCTGAGGCAACTTTTCACCCGGATTCAGCATTTGTGCCGGAGCATTTGTTGCTGTTATCGTGAGAAGTGCCAAAATTATAATTCCGAAAAATCTTTTCATATTTCTCTTTTAAACTTGATTAGCTGTTAATTTATTCTTCCATCTTTTGTGTGTCCATAACCACTCAGACGGGTTTTTTCTAATGCTTCTCTCAAGAAGCTCTGCAAATTTCGTGCTGATTTTTCCCTCAGGTGATGATGAAGGATTGCTTTCAATTTCTTCAAAGGTACCAGTGTAGTTTCCTCTTGATCTCCTCTCTATGTTAAAATACAACACAGGCATATTGAATTTTCTGGCCAGTTGTTCGGGCCCGGTTATCATCTGTGTGGGCTGATTAAAGAAGTTGGTTATGCATTTTGAGCCAGGAGACGGGTTTTGGTCTGCAATAAAAAAATAGAGTAACTGACAGTTTGAATTATTGAACATAAAACGAACCACATCTTTCGATTCAATAAGAATTATCTGTGAGTTCCTCATCCTTATCCATTTTAGAAGAGGCTCAGAAACAGAGCTGCTCATCTTTTTATACACAACGGCAAAGTCCTTTTCTTCAAAACCGGTTTCTGAAAAGTGAAAAGCGTTGCTCAACTCCCAGTTTGCTTTGTGTCCCATTATTACAATCACTGACGTACCCCTGTCCCTGAGTTTTTTCAGAACTTCTGTATTCTTCATCTTCAGCCTTTTATACCCTCTTTCACGACTTATTCTTAAAGACCAGATTGTTTCATAAAAAATATCAGTAAATCCTTTGTAAAATTCGCCCAGAAGTGAGTCAATCTCTTTGTATTTCATCTCAGGAAATGATCTTGAGATATTTATTAATGCAACATCGTACCTGTATCGCAAGACCTTATGCAGAATCCAGGCAGTAGCATCTGAAAGTACGTACAAAACTTTGATGGGTAGCAATGACAACAGCAAAACCGGGAACAATAAAAGGTAATTTAGTAATTTTGCCATCATCCGGTTTCACATTTTTAACAAAGTTATCCAAATTTTACTAATTTTGTACATTAAGCGCTAATTTTTTCACTAATACTAACTGATAAACTTTATGTTTAAGAATCATCCGAAAGGACTACTGTCAGCCTCTCTCACAAATATGGGGGAGCGTTTTGGTTTTTACATTATGATGGCAATCCTGACATTGTTCATCTCCTCTAAGTTTGGTCTTTCAGAAACTACAACCGGAGTAATTTATTCGATCTTTTATGCCTCTATTTACGTATTGGCATTGGTCGGAGGGTTGATAGCAGACAAGACCAGAAACTACAAACGCACTATTTTGTGGGGTCTTATACTTATGGCCGTTGGATATTTTATACTTGCGGTTCCTACCCCCACACCTGTCCCGAGCCTTCCTCTCTATCTGGCTTTAACCTGTGTAGGACTGCTGGTTATAGCTTTCGGTAACGGTCTTTTCAAAGGCAATCTGCAAGCTCTGGTTGGTCAGATGTATGACAACCCGGAGTATAAGAAACATATTGCCGACAAATTAGGAATGGATCACAACGGGAAACCAAAAGACACAAGAGATGCAGGTTTCCAGATTTTTTACATGTTTATCAACATCGGAGGTTTCTTTGCACCTTTCATTGCAATTGCAGTTAGAAACTGGTGGCTGAAATTTAACGGCTTTGACTACAACGCGCAACTCCCTGAACTCTGCCACCAATTCCTTGGTAATGCCGGCGCGATGAATGCAGAACAGATGGCCAACCTGCAGACATACTCATCTCAGGTTATGCTTAACGGAAGTGCAGTAACCGATTTTACAGCCTTTTGCAATCAGTATCTGGAAGTATTCAACAGAGGATACCAGTATGCTTTCTTTGCAACAATTTTTGCACTCTTAATTTCACTTGTTATATATCTGAAAAACAAGCACATATTCCCAGATCCTGCTGCAAAGCGTAAGAAAAACAAGGACGGCACAATTTCCAAAGAGGAGATAACTATGGCTGCATCAGAGATCAAACAGAGAATTTATGCTCTCTTTGCAGTGTTCGGAGTTGTAATCTTCTTCTGGTTCTCATTCCATCAGAACGGATACTCTCTCACATATTTTGCAAGAGATTACATCAATCTTGATGCGATAAATATCAATCTTGGATTTACATCCATCAAAGGAGCAGAAATATTCCAGGCTGTTAATCCGTTCTTTGTAGTTGTGCTCACTCCTCTTATAATGTGGATATTCGGTTCTTTGAAAAGAAGAGACAAAGAGCCCTCCACACCCAGGAAGATTGGTATCGGTATGGGTATCGCTGCCCTGGCATATGTATTTCTGCTAATCGTATCAATGGCATTGCCAGATAAATCGTCTTTGGCCACTATGTCTTCAGGAAGCCTGGAAGCAATGAAACTTACTCCCTGGGTAATGGTCGGAATGTACTTCATTCTTACAGTGGCAGAGCTGTTCATCTCGCCTCTGGGACTGTCGTTTGTATCTAAAGTTGCTCCTCCCCATTTGCAGGGTCTGATGCAGGGTGCATGGCTGGCTGCCACAGCTGTCGGCAACTTCTTGCTCTTTATCGGCGGAATCCTTTACACCTCAGTTCCACTCTGGGCCTGCTGGATGGTATTCACAATCGCCTGCGGACTCTCAATGCTGATTATGCTCTCAATGGTAAAATGGCTTGAAAGAGTTGCAAGATAAATCTCTGACCGGGAAACCTGATAAGAATTTTATTTATAAACATAAAGAGGCTGTCTATAGTAGGCGGCCTCTTTCTTTATATTAATTGGCAAGCATCGAAATGCAAGTTCACCCAGAGCACTGTTTTTATACCGCTTTTTCTTTAAGTTGTGGTGTAAACCATTTTGGAGTCAACCTATTTCAGGACGGGACATGTGGCATTTTCCTCGGATTACCCGAACCATTTATGTGGTGAACTTTGGCATCAAATCGGTTTTTTACACAAACTATGTTATTTCAATCCAAATTACTATATTTGTTCTGAAATATCAGTTGTTATAATATGAGGACATATACTCAAAAGCAAAAGAACATCCTCTCTACGCTGGGCGGGAATATCCGGTTAGCCCGATTGCGAAGAAAATTATCCCTCCGTTCTGTGGCGGAACGGGCAGGGATAGCAATATCTACATTGGAGAATATCGAGAATGGCTCTCCGTCTGTCTCATTGGGAAATTACCTGCAAGTATTATCGGTTCTGCGGCTGGATGAAGATTTGTTGCTGATTGCCGGGAAAGACCCTTTGGGAAGAGAGATTCAGGATCTCCGGCTGACAACAAGAAAAAGAGCACCTAAAGAGAAGAAATCCACATCGGTTATTGACCACGTGATAGATAAAGGAAACACAGAAGATCCGGAATTTAAATAATTATGATCCAGACAAAAGAAATATTGGTGTATGCCGATTGGTATATGTACGACTACCACCGGCTAATCGGGACATTGTCTTTCTCCGCATTGAGGGGTAAGGCTGTGTATTCGTTTGAATATGATAAGGAATGGATTAAAGATGGAATTGCGATAGATCCTGAATTGCCTCTTTTTTCTGGAGTACACTATGCGTCATCCAACGATAATTTCGGGATATTCAAGGATTCTTCTCCTAATCGTTGGGGGCAGTTGTTGATGAAACGAAGGGAGGTTCTTTTATCGAAAATAGAAAAAAGAGACCCAAGGCAGCTATTCGGAGTAGATTTTTTGTTGGGCGTTCATGACTGCCATCGTATGGGCGGGTTGCGTTTTAAAGAGAGTGAGACAGGTGAATTTCTGAGCAATGATAAAGCTTTAGCTGCTCCACCCTGGACTTCTCTTCGGGAACTTGAATATGCTGTCGGTCAATATGAGAAGAATGCAGATCAACTGGATGAATCTTCTTTAAAATGGATAAATCAATTGATTGCACCGGGTTCCTCTCTGGGTGGGGCACGGCCGAAAGCTGATGTCGTGGACACCAAGGGAAAGCAATGGATTGCAAAATTCCCAAGCGAAAGGGACGATTACGATGTCGGATTATGGGAAATGGTCGTCCATGAGTTGGCAGTCTTGGCAAAAATCAATGTGCCGAATGCTTCAGTAAAAAAATTGGAAACACATTATCATACGTACCTTTCCCAACGTTTTGACCGTACTGCGGATCATCGCCGTATTCATTATGCTTCGGCTATGACATTGTTACAGCATACCGACGGGGACGATGCAGGAACGGGGGCAAGCTATCTCGAACTGGCCGGTTTTATCAAGTCAGAGTGTGCCGATGCCAAATCGAACCTGGAAGAATTGTTCAGGCGAGTATTGTTTTCGGTTTGTGTTTCAAACACGGATGACCACCTGAGGAATCACGGATTTATATATACAGAAGCCGGATGGACACTATCCCCTGCTTTCGATATCAATGCCAATGAAACAGGAACGGGTTTGAAACTCAATATCGACGAGAACGATAATTCATTAGACTTAGATCTGGTAATGAAGACTGCTCCCTACTACTTGCTGCCGGACATAAAATCACAAGAGATCAAAAGGGATATTGTCTCTGCTGTTTCCCAATGGAGAAGGGTTGCAGCAAAATATAAGGCGGTTCCGGCTGAAATAGAGAGAATGGCAAGAGCTTTCAGAGCATTTTAAATGGTTGATTTTACCTGTTTATTTCTACCTCAATGAGCAGCTCCTCTTTTGACTGAGGAATACAGGAGAGCTGATTGCAGCCCTGATATTGCAGGGTTGCTTTTATTTTGTAAATACCTGGCATTGTTCCGGGTTTTACTTTAAATACCGTGCTGAGCTCGATCTTCCCAAAGTAAACTTGATACAGATCTTTTGCAACCGGCTCCGGCCACTCAATTTTTCCCTCCATTTCAATACCATCAGGCAGTTCAAAACTCATGCAGGCCTGGGCAACTCCCTGTTGTGCATTCGCAAGGGCGGGGGCATAGATATACCAGGAGTCCTGAATATCCAATAGGATCTTAATAGTGAATTCTTCCCCGGCATTGACTGCCAATGGTGTTGTGGCTGTAATCCGTACAGGAGATTCCGTGTTCTCCTGTTCTGTAACTTTTGTCAGCCCTGTCATCTGTTTCTGGCTTATTGTCTTTTCTTGTCCTTTCATCTGGTCCTGCCCTTGAACCTCAGCTTGACCTGTCTTTGGACTCTGCTCTGTTATTGGATCGTGCTCTCCTTTCCGAGCCTGCTTTTTTACCCGGTACTTCTCTTTTGCAAGGTTGATTGTATCCTGTTTGATTGCAGCGGGTTTGTCTTGTTTTTCTCCCAACATAACATACACATATCCTTTGTGAGCCAGAGTACGATACTCCTCTTTGCCATAATAATTTTTGAATAATATTTCCCGGGTCATATATCCTTTTGTTTTGACCTCCTCTTCACTGAGTCCCAGTTCAGAGATATTTTTATCAGCCCTTTCCATCTGCTCTTCTATCGTTTTTTTGTGATACTCGCTGTAATTGGCGGGATTTTTTTTAGTTATCCCCGTTTCAAATTCCCAATTCCAGGAGAGATCATAATTGAACGAACCATCGATTGTTGCCACACTTGTACCTATGAGCAGATCATTTATTCCATCATTGTTCCAGTCGGTTACATAAGTCTGAAGCCAACTTCCGGGAAATGCCTTGCCTCCATCTTTGGTTTTGAACAAAGATACTCCTGGTTCAAAACGTGGCCCCTCACTGGTTATGACACCACGGAAAAAGGTAATCGCTGACTTATTTTTGCTTAAATAACAATCTGTCAACATCAAATCCAACACTCCGTCCTGATCCCAGTCTATAACCAATGGCACAGTGTCGTCAGAACCCGCAACATATTGGTTTTCTCTTCTCCCCTCTTTTTCTTCGGTCGGGTTATCAATTCTGAGAGGATTTCCGTTGACATCGAGCAATAACTCGCGGAGACCGAATCTAGGTGCAGTTTTAGAGCCAATGTTTTTGCTAATCCGTAATCCGGCCCCTCCTACAATCATATCCTGGAGGCTATCTCCGTCAAAGTCCCCTAAACTGACTGAAGAATAATTCCAATACGACCAGCTTTGTGGGTCTGTAACAGGTAAATTATTACCGTAAAGAGGATGTTTGTCCCGGTGTTCCTGTTCAATTTTCTCTCCGGTAGTAAAACCGTGCTCACCACCTCTGAACCAGGTTACATCCCCGGGATAATAGTGGCCGGTAATCAGATCCGGGTATCCGTCATCGTTCAAATCTGCAAACTGAGGTCTGAATGACATACAGCACCATAAATAGACCGATAATGGTGTTCCATTGCTTTCGGTGCCTTTGGACGTCTCGACATAAGGCTTGGCGTACTTAAACTCGTCTGTAAATTCCGGAGAGCTGTCACTCCCTTTATTAATGTATACCCGGATGAAATTACCCAAAACATTGCCGTTAGCCATTTCCAATCCGCTTGCAAATTCGCCTATGAGCAGATCTTTCTTTCCGTCTCCGTTCCAGTCAAACACTGCCGGGGCAGCCCAGCCCATTCCTTCACCCATAACAGGCTTTTTATCTCCCATTATCAGCATTGGCCTGCCCAATTTAGGAACACCGGGAATAAAAGGCTGTATATACTCCGGGAAATCTTCAGGACCTTTTTCCTGTTTGTTTGACTGAGCACTTATTTCTGTCAGGGGTATGATCATAATAACCAATGCCCATATCTTTAATCTGTTCATTCTTAAATTTGAGTTTTGAGTTAATAACTGATTTCACGACGGGACATACATGTCAGCAAATTTTATAACATATTGTCATTAAGAAGGGTAGAATGTTTTTCAAAAAGTATAGTTTTTTGAAAAAATTATATAATTCTTATAATTCGCACTTTACAAAATTAGCTGACATGTGGCACTTTTCGAATTTTCCCGTTTAGTTACTCATCGTAGCCCGGATTCTGCTCCATATTGCTGTTTAACAGCTGATTCTGAGGAAGCGGGTATAGGGCTGCCGTTGAGGTCCAGCTTGATTTTAAGGCACCAATAACTGCATCAACTCTGCCTGTACGTTTCAGATCGAACCAGCGGTGTCCCCATTCGGTGAATAACTCTATCCTACGCTCCTGCTCCACGGCTGCCAATGCATCCTCCTTAGATAAAGTGGCTGAGAAGGCTGGTAAGGGATTGGGAACCTCTGCAGTGGCAGTGGCTCTGGCCCTTGCTCGTAAAACATTCAGATCGGCAATGCCGTCGGCAATTTTTCCTGGCTGCTGTATCCTGGCTTCGGCACGGATCAGGTACTGTTCTGCCAGGCGGAATACCATCTGGTACTCTGTGATGGGGCTGCTGGTGGCAACTTTATGTTTATTTGTACAATAATTGGTGGTATTAGTAATTCCCTTTATCCAATTGACTCTGCGCTTATCTCCGGATTCAAAGCCGTTAAGTAGCTCCTGACGAAGTATTACATATTTTTGAGTAATAAAAGCAATAGCATCCCCCGAGTTGTTCTTGTCATTACTTAACTGCCAGATTGCTTCTGAACTTCCTTTCAGAAACACATTATCCAGGTTGGATTGCAGGCTATAGGGTCCTGCATTGATACAATTGGTGGCCTGGATCTCAGCATTGGCCCAGTCGCCCTTATAAAGGTACGCCCTTGCCAGCAGGGCAGTTGCAGCACCCCAGTCTATCCTCACCCGCTCAATGCTGCCTGTATTGTACGAGGGTAGTAATAAGGTTTGGGCTTCTTTTAAATCGGTGATCACCTGTTCGTATATATCAGCAACTGCTGTTCGGCCTGCTATATTGTTGGCACGGTAATCGGTCGTAAGAACCAGAGCTATATCGCCGAAAAGATTAGCCAGGTAAAAATGGCAAAAGGCACGGATAACCTTCGCTTCACCTTCAAATTTGCTTTTGAGTGCTGATGACAACTCTTCCGAATTATTCACCCCCTCTATCACCGCGTTGGCTTTGTAAATGGTCTCGTACATCTTGTTCCAGAGTGTTGACAGGCTTAAAGTGGTAGAAAGTAGGGTGTTGTTTTTAAAAACATCAAAAGATACTCCTGAAGATGTTGTTACAGTTTCATCTGCGGAGAGGGCTGTTAAAAAAGTTATACTTCCACCTCCTCCGGTAAAGGAGGACCAGGTGCTTCCCCCGTTTAAAGTAAAATAGAGGCCACGCACGGCAGCCTCGGCTGTCTCCTGGTTGGCAAAAACTGTACTCCGTTCCAGAGCGGTGCGTGGCGGATCTATCTCCACAAATTTGGTACAGGAAGAGATCAACACTATCAGTAAGAAATAATATTTAATATTAAAAATTTTCATAATATCAACAATTTAAAAGTTAAAGTGTTATACGGATACCCCCGGTTATCAGCCTTAGTGGAGGCAGAGTTGTCTGGCCTGTTTCGGGGTCCAGTCCCTGATAGTTTGTAATCGTAAACAGGTTTTGTCCCTGGAGATAGAGGCTAAGCCCCTGAAGGTGTAACTTACGGAGACTTCCTTTAGAAAAGGTGTAGGAGAGTGATAGATTCTTCAACCGTATATAAGATGCATCCGTTAGAAAACGGTCACTATTTTTTAATCTGGAGTAAGTAGTCCAGGGAGTGCCGCTATCTGTTGAGAATTTTTGGATGTCAGTCATATCACCGGGATTTTTCCAACGACTCAGTACAGAAGTTGGTTGGTTCTCTATCATAATACCCGGTGATCCTGAGGCATAATAATTATACCCTTCCTGTTTTACAAACTGAACCATTAGATCCAGTTGAAATCCTTTAAACTGGAAAGTGTTGAATAAACCACCAAAAAACTTTCTTCCAAAATCTTTAATAACTGTCCGGTCTGTACTATTGTAAGTTCCGCTACTATCCACATCCAGAAAAGTATAAAGACCTGTTTGAGGATCGACTCCGGTATAATGGTATAATTTTCTGATATTTAAAGGTTTGCCTATTATCAGGGAGCTGTTGTAAGAAGAGTTTGCTTCAAGATTGGGGAAATCTACCAGTTTATTACGAGGTATTGATATATTAAAGGAGGTGTTCCACCGGAAATCCTTATTCTGGAAGTTTGTGGTGTTTAATTCAATTTCAACTCCGGTGTTTTGAACTGTTGCCGGTAAATTTGAAAGTATTGTAGTAAAACCGGTGACAGGAGACAGCGCGTACTTAACTAATTGACTGGAAGACTGATTTTTATAATACCCTGCCTGCAGGAAGATGCGATCTTTAAGAAAGCCCAGGTCAATGGCAGCCTCAAATTTCTTGTTGATTTCCCAGGCATAATCGGCATTATACAGACGGCTTGGATTAAGAGCAGAGTAGCTTTCATAGGTATTATTTGCTGTAGTAGTATAAGTATCCAGATACTGGTAATTTCCAATCTGATCATTGCCTGAAGTCCCGTAACTTGCACGGAGTTTACCAAAACTCAGAAAACTAAGATATTTATTAACAAAAGACTCTTCAGAAAAGATCCAGGCAGTACCCAATGCCCCAAAATTTGCAAATTGTTTTCCGGGGCCAAAGCGACTCGAACCGTCTCTACGGCCTGTCAGGTTAAATATATACCGGTTTTTAACAGTGTAGTTCACTCTGCCGAAAAGAGCCTGATAGCGATATTGGGCAAAATCAGATGTTGTTGTGATTTTAGTTGCAGCCCCAATATTTTTCATCAGAGACTCATTCGGATATCCGCTTGTTGACTGATAAATGTGCTCATATTCCTGATCCATAAAGGTAGCCCCTGCAAGAATGCTTAATGTCTGATTGTTATTTATTTTAAGGTCATAGTTAAGCTGCGGTTCAATTATCCAGTTTTGTATATTGCTATTATAAAAAATTGAATAATAACTGTAATAAATAGCATAATAGGGATCGAACATACTTTTGGGCATTGTACTTAGATTATTCATTCCGGTGTTGGTATAACCTACTGAGGTTTTTAAAGTTAAATTATGCAACAGTCGGTAACTGACATCTATGTTGCCCAAAAAGTTATTTGTCCGGGAGATGTATTCCCCTTTAAGGTAGGCCAAGGGATTTTCCCAGGAACCCAGTCCGGAGGCATCGGGTGCCCAGTTTAAAGTACCATCCTGATTGTATATTGCAGGTGAAACAGGAGCAAGAGTTAAAGCAGCTTCTGTTAAATCAGTGCTTATCAGGTCTGAGAAACTTACAGAAAAATTAACTGATGCATTCATCTTGAACTTTTGGTTTGGAGATGTGTTTGTCAGCCTGAGATGGGTGGAGATTCTCTGATCGCTTCCATTACCCGGGAAAACAGTGGTTTCACGGTGATATCCTCCTCCTGCTGAGAATTGGATCAAATCACTACCTCCGGATGCCGACAGCTGTATGTCATTGCTATAGGCTGTATTTCCCAACAGCACCTTTTGCCAGTCAGTATTGCGGGTATTATCCCATAAGCCGTTAAGATCATAATCTGAATTACCAGGAGTGGACCCTGCGTTGGCAAAGGCTTCATTTCTCATCTCAAGATATTGCTCAGAATTGAGAAGATCCATATAACGCGTCAGGTTTCCGATGCCGCTATAGAAATTCAGATCAACCTTTGTCTTTCCGATCTGCCCTTTTTTGGTCGTTATCAGAATTACTCCGTTTGCACCGCGGGACCCGTAAATTGCAGTTGCATCTGCATCTTTTAAGATTTCGATACTTTCAATGTCTGCGGGATTCATTGTATTCAAAGGGCTTGTTCCTGTTAAAACAATATTGAAGTTAGAATTATTGACAGGAGACAGTGAAGTTGATGAAAAAGGAACCCCGTCAATTATATACAAGGGGTCATTCCCGCTGGCAATACTATTTTGACCGCGGATACGCACCTGGAAGCTACCTCCTGGTACACCTGTCTGCTGGGTAATATCCAGACCGGATACATTTGCCTGCAAAGCAGAGAGCACATTTTGCACCGGCTGTTTTTCTATCTCTCCGGCAGTAACTTTAGAAATACTTCCGGTTCTCTCCTTCTCTTTAACAGTGTAATACCCTGCATTCACAGTTACCTCTTTCAATTCGGCGAGCTCTTCTATCATTGTCACATTTATCTCACTTTTGCCGGCAACAGTAATCTCCTTCTTTTCAAAGCCAAGAAAACTGAAGACGAGTGTTGCATTGTCAGGCGCTTTGATGGAGTATTTGCCGTCTGAATCAGTGGTGGTTCCTCTCACAGTGCCTTTGATGATCACATTTACGCCCGCAAGTGGACGCCGATCTTTGTCGGTGACCTTTCCTCTGATCTCGATGTCGATTGGTTTTAAGACTTCACTTTTCTTCATAATAACCACAACATCGTTAACCACCTTCATATCAAGATCGCTGCCTTTGAGACAATCCTTTATTATATCGAGAGCCTCTTTGTTTTTTGCTTTGACAGAAAGGTTCTTTACATTCCTGACATCCTCGGCCCCGTACATAAATACAAGGTCGGTCTGTTTCTGAATTTCCCAGAGCACCTGTTCAAAGGAGCTGTTCTCCATCTGTAGGGTTACCTTTTGGGCCTGTGAAAAGACTGTGGCGCTAATTTGGTTCATCCCGAGGATAATTATGAAAATCGTAAGTTTCATAATTCTCAACATTTTTCGTGCAATGAAAAAAGCTTCATTTTTGTTTTTTTTCATAAATTTGTAAAAGTTAAGTTAGACATTGTTCTAATTTAATTACCTGATACGGAGGATGGAATGGCGATTTTTTCCTCCGTATCTTTTTTTTGTTTTTACCTGTTTCTTCTGATCATAAATTTGTTTTTGGTTTGTACTATGTTTACTAATTGGGTGTTATTCATAATTTCAAAAATAGTGTTGACCTGTGTGTAACGGTTGAGCCGTGCTCCGAAACGGATATCCTTCACACTTTCATCGGCGTATTCAACCTCAATGTTATACCAACGGCTTAGTTTGATGATAATATCTTCCAGCCTTTCGTTTACGAATATAAATTTGCCGTCTATCCAGTCGGTGTAGAGTTTGGTATCGACATTTTTTATCTCAAGTTCTCCGGTTTCACCAATTGAAGCTTGTTGCCCGGGTGTAAGAACTATTGAACTCCTGTTGACAGAAGATATTACTTCAAGGCTGCCTTCAACAAGGGTGGCCTTTGCTGACTCCTTATCATCGTAGGCATTCACATTAAACTGAGTTCCCAGGACTCTTATGTCCATCTTTGCCGTCTTTGCCATAAATGGATGTTTTGAATCTTTGGTTACGATAAAATATGCTTCACCTTTGAGTGCAACCTCCCTTCTGTCTTTAGAGAATTTAACCGGAAAACGGATCTCACTCTCTGCATTAAGATGAACCTGAGTTCCATCGGAGAGTTGCAGAGTGTACTCCTCCCCTGTGGAGGTTATAATTGTGTTGAAAATCTCCTTTTCTACCTTTGATTTATCCTGACTTTTATAGTTGATTGTCCCTGCCTCTTTTTGTATCAGTGTTCCATCCTTCTCTTTGAGGGAGAAATCAACAGTATCTGAAAGGGATACAACCGTTCCGTCATCCAGAATGAGTGTTGCACCCTTAATTCCCGGTTCAATAAGTGTTTGTGAAAGTGATGGCGAGGTTTCGCGTACAAAAAAATTGTTCTTTGCAAAATATGTGAGTGAAATCAAAAGGAGGATTGCGGCGGCGGCACTCCAGAGAATAATTCTGCGGCGGGTGCGGCTTTCATTGAAATTCTGGTTTTCAGAGAGAGTGCGTATGTATTCGTAATCCTTGAGATTAAATCGTTTGCGGATATCCTGAACGATTTCCGTCAGCTTTTGATCAGGTATTTCACCTCTTTCAAGATTTTTCTCGAATAACTCTTCCCAGACTTTAAGGAATAATTTGTCGAACTTTCTGCTGTTTACCAAGCGCATAAATTCCTGCTGCTCCTCCCCGGCCGCCTTGCCCTCGAAAAAGCGTTGCATTAAATATTTGATCCTCTCCATCTTTGTCTATAATTAATCAATGTGAAGTTTCTTTCATAAAAGAATTCACAAAGTGCATCTCTAATATATAGAGTGATTTTTGCCCCTGAGAGGGTCAGTTGTTGCTGAAAAAAATCAGAAAACAGACAGATAAAGGTATTCCGTACTCTTCCAGACGCCTTCGGACAGATTTGTTTGCGGCAATTATATGTTGTTTTACCGTTGTGGTGGAAATATTCATTTTACCGGCAATCTCTTCGTAACTCAAACCTTCAAGTTTAGCCAGGCTAAAAACTCTTTTTTGCTGGGGTGGAAGTTGGTTAATGCTCTCTTCCAGTATTTTCCCCAATGTTTTGCGGTTGAGCCTTTGCTCTGTCTCATTCTCTGTGTCAGGTAGAACGGCTGCCCATTTCTCTTTTTCAGTAACCTCTTTAGCCAGATCCCGCAGATAAGTGAGTGCCAGGTTGCGGCTCATAGTGATCAGGTAAGCGCTGATATTATTAACCTTGACAAAGCTGTCGCGTCTGATCCAGATTGTAATGAAAATATCCTGTAAAAGATCTGCAGCCAGCTGATCATTTTGCAGAAATTGCTTTGCTGTCCGGAATACAATGGGGCTGTACCGGGAGTAGATCTGCTCAAAAGCTTTCTCGTCTCCCCGGGCTAACGATTGGAGCAGGCCGGCCTCATTGTTCAGAGTTTCTGACACAGCTTAGTGTTTAACACAAATGCAATTTTTTTATAAAACAAATGTATAAAAATTTTAATTATCTATAATTTGAGTTTTACTACTACATTTGTTTGCAAAATTCAGATTATGAATCCGCAAAATGATAAAATCATTTGGCTTGAAAGATTGGCTAAAGGTGATCATAATGCCTTCAGATCGCTTTTTGATAACTACTTTTCCCCTCTTCTCTTCTTCGCAGAATCTTATGTCAAAAACGAAGAGATAGCACGGGACATTGTGCAGGATCTATTTCTGAAACTTACCGATCATAAGGAGATTTTCAGCTCTGTTACTAATCTTAAATCCTACCTCTATACAACAGTAAAAAACAGTTGTATCAAACAGCTCAAACACGTGGAGGTCAGAAACCGGTACTCCTTAAATATTTTAAGTACTCACGATGAAGAAGAAAAATTCTGGATTAAAGTTCTGGAAGAAGAAACTTTCAGGATACTTTACCAGTCAATCGAAAAATTGCCTCCACAAACCAAAGCAGTTTACCACCTTTCAATGAAGGGATTAAAAAACCAGGAGATTGCAGACAAGCTCGGAGTTTCCCTGGAAACCGTAAAAACTCATAAGCAAATCGGTAAAAAATATCTACAAAAATATATGAAAGATCTGTTTTATATATTATCTATTTTTAAAATTTAGCCTCTTTCTCTTCCCTCTTTTTCCCCATCTGGCGGTCTTATTTATATAACTCAAAATAAGAGAGCCTTGAAACCACTGGAAAACGCTTTTGAAATTGCCAGGATCATTGCCCGGCATCAACAGGGAATTATCACACCCGCGGAAAAGACCATTCTTGAAGATTGGTTAAATGAATCCCCGGATAACAGAGAGATTTTCGGTAAAATATCCGACAAAACCCGGAAAGAAAACGGAGTAGCCAGATACAGCCGGATAGATACCGAAAAAGAGTATCAGCAATTCATCAGAAAATACAGAAGCAGAAATTCTTTCTGGAATTACCGCAGATTATTGAAATACGCGGCACTGCTCATTCTGCCCCTTGCCATTGCTGCCTCTTTGCTGTTCACCCAATTTAAAAGAGAGATCCCTTCCATACCTCCTGGGTTCAGCCGTGCAACCTTGGTTCTGGCTGACGGAAGAAGTATCGAATTAAAACAGGATTCTGCTTATGTTATCAATGAAAATGAAGGTAGCCTATTGACCAATGACAACGGTCTTGTCACTTACCGAAAAACAACAGAATCAAGCCGTTCAAAAATGAATTTGTATAACCGGATTTTTGTTCCCCGTAACGGAGAGTACCAGCTTTTGCTTGAAGATGGAACAAGGGTCTGGATAAACTCGGAGACCAATATCGAATACCCTGTCTCTTTCAGCGAAAAAATCAGGAGAGTCAGGCTCAGCGGGGAGGCCTATTTTGAAGTTGCCCACAATCCAGACAGACCTTTTATTGTTGAGCTGGAGAATGCAAAGATTGAGGTGTTGGGGACTTCATTCAATGTCAGGGCTTATAAAGAAGATATCAGCCTGACAACTACCCTTGCAGAGGGAAAGGTTGCCTTCTCGTCCGGAGCCGGAGATGAAAATTTTGTGATGAATCCGGGGGAACAGTTTGAGCTGGACAAGACTTCCGGAGCAGTCACCAAAAGGAGTGTGGATGTCTCTTTATACACCGCCTGGAAGGATGGCCGTTTTGCCTTCAGGGACCAAAGGCTGGAGGATATCTTTAAAACTCTTGCAAGATGGTACGATGTTGAGGTGGTTTATCAGACCGAAGGAATTAAAGACAAAAGATTTACAGGAGACCTCAAAAGGTATGACGATTTCAACAAAATCCTTGAGATTATGGGAAGTTCAGATCTGATAAAGTTTGAATTCAGGGATAACAAAATTATTATTAAAGAGATATAAAAGAAGGCAGAAGGCCTTGCACGCCTTCTGCCCCGAGACCGGAAAATCCGGTTGTTTAAATTACTCACTTAAACATTACAAATTTATGAAAAAAAAGTACACGAATGTGAAGCTGCCGGGAAAAGGGCTCAAAAGGGTTGCCCGGAGTACGCTTCTGAGGGTATTTATTGCCTTGGTGTGTCTGATCAATTTTTCTGCATTGTACGCCCAAAACAATGGTTTTACCATCAGGCTGCAAAATGTAACACTGGAAAAGGTTTTTGAGCAGATCAAAGCTCACTCTTCTTACACTTTCTTTTACGAACACGAGGGTGTGGCTCAAACCAAGAATGTGAGCGTCGATGTCAAAAACGCCTCGATAGAAGAGGTTATGAAGCAGGCTCTTAAAACCACCCGTTACACTTATCAGATTGTAGATAAGGTTATTGTAATCAAACTGGCAAAGACAGAAAAGAAGGAAAAAACTGTGGTTCAGAGCGTAGAAGAGCAGGTTTTTTCTGTGTCCGGACGGGTGAATGATAAAGATGGGAATCCCCTGCCCGGAGTAAATGTGATTATTCAGGCTACAATGAAAGGAACTACCACTGATCCTGATGGTAAATATCTGATTGAAACACCGCCCAATGCAACACTTCTTTTCAGCTTTGTGGGCTTTACCCGCAAAGAGATTGCAGTTAACAACAGAAGGGAGATCAATGTGACCCTGCTTGAAGAGATAGCAGAGCTGAAAGAATTAACCTTCAATGCAGGGTATTACACGGTAAAGGAGAAGGAGAGGACTGGGAGTATCTCAAAAGTTAGTGCCAGAGAGATTGGTAATCAACCGGTAATCAATGTGCTCTCTGCAGTGCAGGGGAGAATGGCCGGGGTAAATATTACCCAGGCCAGCGGGGTGCCGGGAGGCGGATATAATATTCAAATCCGGGGGAAAAACAGTTTAAGGACAGAAGGAAATTATCCGATGTATATTATCGACGGGGTACCGGTTAGTTCGCAGACACCTTCAAATAGTATTTCAGCAGGAATTTTGCCTCTAACTATTATTGACCCACTTAACACTATTAATCCAAACGATATTGAGAACATCGAGGTATTAAAAGATGCAGATGCAACAGCTATTTACGGTTCCCGTGGTGCTAACGGAGTAATCCTGATCACTACAAAAAAAGGAAAAGATTACATGAAAACAAACTTTAGTGTAAATAGTAGTTATGGTATTAGTCGAGTCGCAAGGAAAATGGACCTGATGAATACTCAGCAGTATCTTGAAATGAGACAGCAGGCATATGCAAACGACGGTATTATTACCTATCCGACTAATGCATATGATGTTAATGGCACTTGGGATCAGGGGCGTTACACAGATTGGCAAGATGAGCTTATTGGTAAGACAGCTGTTAACACCACTGTACAACTTTCAGTTAACGGAGGTAGTGACAATACCCGTTTTAACATAAGCGGTAGTCACAATGAACAAACAACTGTGTTTGGTAAAAATTTTCGATACAAAACAAATAATATAAGCGGTAACCTTACTCATCTTTCCAGTAACAATCGGTTTAAATTAAATGCATCCGGACAGTTCTCAAATCAATCCAATAACTTGATTTCTTCCGATATCACCTCTAAATCTCTTACGCTTAATCCTAATGCACCAGCCCTCTATAACGAGGATGGAAGTCTGAACTGGGAGAATAGGACATGGGCTAATCCTGTAGCTAATTATGTAGTAACATATTCAAACGATAGTAAAACATTTAATTCTAATATCAATATGGAATATGAATTGCTACCTTCATTATATCTGAAATTTAACGGAGGATTTAACCACCTGGTATTTAATGAAAGGACCTTGACTCCTCATACAAGATTTAATCCTGCTTTTGGGAGAACCTCTGCTAATTCCGGTACGCAGACAACACAGAGCAACCGTTTTTCATATCTGTTGGAACCGCAGATCAACTACAGATATAAGAGTAGAAGCCATACTATCGATGTTTTGCTTGGAGGGACATATCAGGAGATGAACTCAACTATCTTAAATGTGTATGCTATGGGATTTGAAAGCAATGCCTTGATCACAAATTTAACAGCAGCAAAGACAATAGGAGTAGTTCAAGACGAACTCTCAGAATATAAGTATTCTGCGTTGTTCGGAAGGATTAATTATCAATACAAAAATAAATACCTCCTTAACCTTACCGGTCGTAGAGATGGTTCAAGCCGCTTTGGCTCTGATAACAAGTTTGCAAATTTTGGAGCCATCGGGGCTGCTTGGTTGTTCAGTGAAGAAAATTTTATGAAGGATATTTCATGGTTAAGTTTTGGGAAACTACGGTCCAGCTACGGACTTACAGGAAGTGATCTTATAGGGGATTACCAGTACCTGGACACCTACACTGTGAGCAGTACTATTTATGGCGGAAACACTATACTCAATCCCACCAGACTGTACAATCCCTATTTTAGCTGGGAGAAAACAACTAAACTGGAAATTGCTCTTGAACTGGGCTTTCTGAAAGATCGCATTCATCTTAATGCTGCTTGGTACAGTAATCGCTCCAGCAATCAATTAGTGGGGATTCCTTTGCCAAGGATCACAGGGTTCAGCAGCATTCAGTCCAACCTGCCTGCCACAGTTTTAAACAAAGGAGTAGAACTGGAACTCAATGCCGACCCTGTTAAAATTCCCGGATTCCGATGGAGCACCAGTGTAAACATCAGCTTCCCTAAAAACAAACTGGTTGAATTTCCCGGCCTGGAAGGTTCTACCTATGCCAACCAGTATGTAGTGGGCTATCCCATTACCATTATGAAAGTGTATAACTACGAGGGTATCAATCCGGAAACCGGACTATATACGTTTACTGATTATAACAATGATGGGAAAATTTCTTCTCCAGATGACAACCGGGTAAGTATAAATGTGGGTGTAAATTACTTTGGGGGATGGTTTAATCAATTCTTTTATTATGATAAGCATATTAATATGCAAAGTAAAGGCAAGAATATGGCAGATAATCAAGAAGATATCAGTGGCACTTCTCGTTTCAACTTTGCATAACAATAATATCAATTGAGACCTTTCAGCCATTCGCGTAGGTTTTTATTTCGCTCCCACTCCCTTGTTGAAGGGGTGTTCGGATTTAGATTCATATAAGCCTTTTCCAATGCTTCTCGTTTTGCTTTTGAGTCTACTCTTGCATATATGTCTGTCGTTTGTATAGATACATGTCCAAGAA
>DIXE01000034.1 GCA_002428635.1 Bacteroidales bacterium UBA6088 | reverse complement strand
AGCTTCATAAGGAGCGACTAATTATAACTGGGAGGGGAAGTATATTGTCAATATTTCCGGACGTCGCGATGGGTCCAGTCGCTTTGGCTCCAATAAAAAATATGCGAATTTCGGAGCTGTAGGGGCTGCGTGGATTTTTTCAAAAGAAAACTTCATAAAAGAAAGAATCCCTTTTATCAGCTTTGGGAAATTAAGAGGGAGTTATGGAAGTTCCGGAAATGATCAAATTGGCGATTATGAATTTATGGATACCTACACCATTTCCAGTAAAGATTACGACGGAATTATTGGATTTACCCCAACACGTTTATTTAACCCTCTTTTTGCATGGGAAGTGAATAAAAAACTGGAATTTTCACTTGATATGGGTTTACTGAATGATCATATTCAAGTTACGACAACCTATTTTCGAAATATATCCACCAACCAATTAGTCGGGATCCCAATGCCGGCTACTACCGGGTTTACCTCTCTCAGGGCAAATTTAGATGCCAAAGTAAAAAATACAGGTTTGGAGATTCAGTTAAATACAGTGAACTTCCGGAAAAAGCACTTTAACTGGACCACCTCATTTAATATAACCTTCCCCAAAAATGAGCTGGTTGAATTTCCGGATCTGGCAGGCTCTACCTATGCCAATACCTATGTTATCGGCAAATCACTTAATATAAAAAAATTATATCACAATCTGGGGGTAAACCCCGAAACAGGGATCTATGAATTTGAAGATTATAATAATGACGGGGTGATCAGTTCCGGTAATGACAAGAAATTCATCATTGACTTTTCTACAAAATTTTACGGGGGTCTGGCTAACCATTTAAGCTATAAGAACTGGGATTTGGATTTCTTCTTCCAATTTTCGCAAAAAACAGCTTATAATTATGCAGCACAAATTTATACTTCCGGGAACCAGCCTGCATTAACACTGGAAAATCGCTGGCATAAACCCGGAGATCAGGCATATTTGCAAAAATATACTGCAGGAGGAAATTCTACAGCTCAAACTGCGGCTGACAGGTTTTATTCTTCTAATGAAGCTTATGCAGATGCCTCCTATATACGCTTAAAAAATCTAAGTATTGCTTACACCATTCCTGAAACCATTTTGAAAAGAATGAAATGCAGTCTCTATTTACAAGGCCAGGACCTGTTAACCTTTACCAAATATAAAGGACCTGATCCGGAACAACCGGGGCAACAAATTGGCATGATCAAACGTGTAAATTTTGGTGTTCAGTTTAACTTTTAAATATTAATGTTTATGAGACAGTTACATATATATTGCCGGCTTGAAAAACCTCATTTTATTATAAAAATACTATTAGGGATTTATTTGATTTTTTCGCTCAATGCCTGTGAATCTTTTCTTAAAGTTGATCCTCCCCAATCCCAGATTGTAGGTGAGTTGGTGTTTCAAGAAAAAAACTTAGCTAATGCGGCTCTTGCAGACATCTATTTTGATTTTTTAGATAGAATTACTAGTGCAAGTTATTTTACCACTTACTTAGGATTATATACTGGTGAATTATATTACACAGGATCACAATTATCTATGTATGAGGACTATATAAATTGCAATGTATTGCCTTCAAATTCTACAAATAAGGGATTTTGGAGTAAGGATTATACTGCAATTTATAAGGCAAATGCCATAATTGAAGGCATGGATAACTCTACAACGATAGGGGTTGAAGATAAAAACCGGATCAAAGGAGAAGCCCTTTTTTTCAGGGCTTATTTACATTTTTACCTGGCGAATCTTTTTGGTGATATCCCTTACATTAGCACAACCGATTATACTGAGAACAGTAAAGTCTCCAGGATGCCGGTGCAAGAGGTTTATACGCATCTTGTTGCTGATCTGATTGCCGCAAAGGAGTTGCTTCCTGAAAATTACACAAGTACAGGAGAACGGGTTCATATAAATAAATGGGTTGCTTCAGCTTTACTTTCCAGGGTTTATTTACACTCAGGACAATGGGAAAAAGCAGAATCAGAGAGTACATCCCTTATTACCAATAGCCTTTTTACAATGGAACCCGATTTGAGCAAGGTTTTTTTAAAAGAAAGCAAATCAATAATATTTAGTTTAAAATCTCAAAGCTCAATGAACGCGAGTGATGGGACATTTTATATTCAGAATTCTTCCTACATAAGCAGTCATGCTTTTCTCTTAAGCGAGTATATGGCAAATGCATTTGAACCCGGTGATCAACGGCGATCCCTCTGGATAGGAAGTTTAACCACTACGGGAGGGAATACGATTTACTTTTCTTCCAAATATAAAGAAATTCCTAATTCTACCCCTTCAAAGGAATATTCTGTTCTTTTGCGAATAGAAGATCAGTACCTGATCCGTGCAGAAGCGAGGGCTCATTTGCAAGATATCGTTGGGGCCCGGCAAGATTTAAATGTAATCAGAAACAGGGCAGGTTTGGGGAATACGGATGCAGCAACAGTGAATGATTTGTTGGAAGCCATCTTACATGAGCGGCAGGTTGAATTCTTCCTGGAAGTGGCTCATCCCTTCTTCGACCTGAAACGGATGGGATTTGCAGATGCTGTTTTAGGCCCAATCAAACCGGGATGGGATGCTACAGATGTTTTATTTCCCATTCCCGAGTCAGAAATTTTGCTTAATTCGAATCTGACACAAAACCCAGGTTATTAAACCCACCGGATCTGATATTCCTGAGCTTATGGACTATTTATATAGGCTCAGGAATATTTTTCTTTAATCTTATTAATCAAAATAAAAACAATTATGAAAAAAAATATTTTTTTGGTTGGATTGTTCTATTTCTTTCTGACTATGTTATTTGCACAAGAAAAATCCAGTTTAAAAAATCAAGGGCTGAAAGATTTCCCTAAGTTGTTACAGTCCGATATTCCGGGAGCACCAAAGCTATCAGATCCACAACTTCTGATGGGGAAAACGGGGCCTCTCATTTCTGAAGGCATGGGCTGGGCTGCACCGGCCGTTTACGACTGGAATGGAGACGGCAAGAAAGATCTTTTGATAGGTGAGTTCGGCAGCGGTTTGGAAAACAAAGAGAGAGCAGTGGGTAATTTTGTAAGGGTCTATCAAAATATAGGAACAGATAAGGATCCTAAATTCAGTGATTCTTTTGAATATGCCAGACCAAATCGTTTTGCAGGCAGTGGCACCCCCCTTTCTATCTTTACCTGGTGCTGCCTCGGATTCACTCCCCAGATTATCGACTTAAACGCTGATGGTTATAAGGATATAGTCACCGGTCAGTATGAACAGGGTGAGGTAACCTGTTTCTGGGGAAGTGAGGAAGGCTTTTCCCCCGGAGAAAAACTTCCGCAGGAGGGTAATCCCTCAGGGAAAAAGAATCCCAATCTTCCTTTCACAGATGTCAACAGCTGGGAATATTGGTCATATTCTGCTGTCAGCTTTGGGGATTTTGACGATGATGGTGATTTCGATATGGTTGTAGGCGGGTCTGCTTTGCGTCTGAGCAAAAACATCGGATCCAAGACATCTCCTCACTTTGCATTCCGTGAATTCCTACTGGACACTGAGGGGACCCCCCTTAGAGTATACCAACCAACACAAGAGGAACTGGGGAAAGTAAAGGGATATCTCGATAAATACCCTTCGGGAGTGGCGACTTGTGTTCCGTATGTTGCTGATTGGGATAAGGATGGAGTGCCGGATCTATTGGTTACACACAGTTATACCTCAAAAGGCTCGAATGCTGTGATCTTTTTACGTGGAGTGAATACCCCGGAGGGTTACCGTTGTGAAAAGGGGATCCCCTTATTTACTGCCAAAGACGGAAACAAAGCCTTTCCGGGCAGCTGGCTCAGGGTATTCGTGACCGACTGGAACAATGACGGAGTGAATGATCTTTTGATTGGCAGCAGTGTAGCAACGACCAATGGAGGACAATTCAATTATGAGCTTTCCTGGGCATGGGAGAGTGATACGCATATTGTTAAGGAGAACCCGGGTGTAAAGTCTCCGGATAAAGTTGAAGCAATGCGTACAGGCAATCCCGATTCAGAAGGGAGAAGATATCGTGTCAGTGAATATCTCAAGGAAGGAGGAGATCCCACACTGGTTCACAGGGGTTATGTCTATCTGATGCTGGGTAAATAATGAATTGTCTGGATAAAAAAGGAACGATTAAGCCACTATTTATGGTCCATGCGGGAAATGCCACATGTCAGCAAATTTTGCGATCGCCTGTAATATAGTGATATGACTAAAATTTTTAAAATTATAATTTTTGAAAAACTCTTTATAATGTTAATTAACAAGATGATACGAAATTTGCTGACATGTCCCAAGTTCTGTTTTACAATTTTAATGCTGTGCTTTTCATTTATCAGCAGGGCGCAGGATGTTGTGAAATGGGAAATCCGGTGTGAGAAAATATCCGGAAAAATATACGAAATTCACTTTACTCCCAAAGTACAGGATTCCTGGCACATTTATTCCCTCGGGGTATCGGATGGGATGAATGTGCCTACCAGCTTCTCCTTTGAGGATAATCCCATTGTCACCTTGAAAGGAGGAGTGATAGAGATAGGCTTGCAACAGGATTTTGTCCAAAAGATCAAAATGAAAAAACGCACCGCAACTGTTCTTAAAGGCACTATTACATTTAAGGCATGCAGCAATGAACAATGCCTGCCTCCGCAAACGGTGGAATTTAAGTGTGAGATTGGGGGAATATCCCCGATCCCACAGTTGTAGGTAACAAAGCAGACGTTGGCGTGAATACTAATTCAACAAATACTTCATTAATAAAAGATGAAAAAATATTGATTATTCTTATGCTGATACTGGGTGCGCCCCTTTCTAGTCAAGCCCAAACAACTGACGACAAAACTCTGAAAATCCAAGATAAAGCTCCAACTCTGTTCCATATCCAAAAATGGATGAAAAGAAGTCTCGTTCCTAAGTTTGAAAAGGGAAAAGTATATTTGGTTGACGTCACCTGGATAGCCTGTGCCAGTTTTCAATCATTCCCCAGCTCAAGCAAATTGCTGATAAGTACCTTGGGAAGGTTGAGGTAATAGCAGTATATGTGGCAAGAAAAGAAACATATAATAGTCAGCAAACAAGGCTTTTTGGACGGGCTCTATTTACTTCTTTAGTATCAATTAATAAAAACAAATTAAAAAGTATCAAATGAAAAAAGAAGAGTTATTGTTAATTTTTGTGGCATTGTTTTTTAATATATATGCCAATGGCCAAACCGATTTAAAAAAACTCCAGCCGGATGAATATAAACAGTGGCACAATTTACGAATAGGAGAAATCAGCCCGAAAGGGAATCGCCTTTTTTACTACTTATCTTCAAACTATGCCCCAGATACTTTGGTTATTGCCCCATTGGGCAAAGGTGCAACCCGTAAAATCCCCGGAGGAAAACAGGCTAGCTTTTTAGCCTTTCAGGATCGCTTGTTGTACGAAGTAGAGGATCGCTTGGTCATCGAAAAAACTACAGGCGATGAGCTGAAAACGTATCCTTCTGTTAAAGGCCGGCAAATTTTACAGGACGGAAGGTTTTTACTGCTTAGCCCTGAACCTTTTTATAAGGAAGGTGAAAAAGAGATCACCATCGTGAACATGGAGGATTTTAGCGAAAAATCCATTAAAGGAGTTCTTACATTATCCGTAGATCACAAAGAGAAAATGATTGCTTTTGGTACACAAAATAACGGGTATATGGCCATTAATATTTTTGAATTGAACAACTGGCAAGAACATGTAGCTCGGCTACTTAGCAAGGGCGATTACGTGAATTTGCAATGGAGCACAGATGATCGTTCGTTGGTATTTCTGCAAAAACTACATGAACCGGATAAAACCAATCTAACATTGTGTTATATACCGGATGTGTCGACTCCCGAAATAATAAACCACTTTAACTTAAGCGAAATCCTGAACACAGACACTTTGGAAGTATCAACATATTCGCGCGATTTCCCCATGGTTTCTGAAGACAAAAAGCGCATCATTTTAATTGTAAAACAAGCAGCTGAAACAATGTGCGATAGTACAGATGTTGAGGTATGGGGAGCCAATGCCACAAGGCTCTATCCATATAGGAACAGAAATGTTCCGGAAATCCTTTCAAAACTTGCAAGTTTGGATTTGGCCACGAAGAAATTGAAAGTGCTTACAAGTTCGACAGAATCAGAACCCATAATTGCTTCTAACGGCCGATATGTAATCAATGTAGATAAATCCGGTTATTTGCCGGCATATAAATACAGGAGCCACTATGCTGATATCCGCATTTCAGATTTGCAACAAAACAGGGATTTACTATTCGAAGAAAAACTTTCAGTTTATCCCTTTATAATGTTTACCCCTGATGGCAATTCTGTCCTATACTGCAAAAAAGGAGCATGGTGGCTCTTCGATCTGGAAACCAAATCAGCACACAACATCAGCCAGAAAATACCTAATCAACTCACCCAATGCTGGAATTGTTACTCTGGTATTTCAGTTAGTAATGATAGGACATTCTTCTTTATTTTTGATCAGCATGACTTATGGTCGGTAAATGTGAATGATCTATCAACCAAAAGACTGACCAACGGAAAAGAGAAGGGCATTGAGTTTAAGTTTGCTCGTTCGTTTTATGGGGATCATAATATAAATGAATTATTGGAGGTAGACACTAAAGAGGGAATTTTCCTGCAAGCATGGAATAGAAGTACTGGGGAAACCGGTTATTATAAATGGACCGAAAAATCTGGTCTGGAAGAGATTGTATATAAAGATTACAAAATTGACTTTTTACATGTTTTGCCCCAATCAAAGGGGTATGTCTATAGCCAGGAGGATTTTAACCTTTCCCCGGAAATTGTATGGAAATCAGCAAAAACTCGTCAGGAAACCATAATCGGTAAATCGAACCTACAGCAACAATATTACCAATGGGGGAAATCGGAGATGGTACATTATAAGATTAAATCCGGTTACCGGATGTATGACTTGGAGCTGAACGCAGCCTTATTTTATCCTGCAGATTACCAGGAAGGGAAAAAGTATCCTTTAATCGTTAGTATCTACGAAGACAATACTTACACACTCCATGAATATCAGCGCCCAGGTGTCGACAGATTTACCGACTTTAACCAAACCGATTATACACTAAATGGTTATTTTGTAATATGTCCTAAACTCACCCCTCGTCAACAAGGTAACCCAGGTCACAGTATGATTAAAAACCTCCAAGCTGCCGTGGATTACATGAAAGGTACCGGCATGATTGACACATCCCGGATTGGTTTATACGGACATTCTTTTGGTGGATATGAAGCTTTATTCGCGGCAACCCAAATGCAAGATTTCGCTGCCATTGTGGCCGGGGCAGGGATAACGGATTTGGTTAGTGATTATTTCTCCCATAGGAACTTATTATTGGGGCCAAATTTTGAACGGACAGAGCAGGATCAGATGGGTATGCAAAACACCTTCTATGAGGTCCCTGAGCTTTACCTCGCAAATTCACCCATACATTATGCCGACCGGATAACTGCTCCAATTCTACTCTGGACCGGTAAAAACGATAACAATGTGGATTGGTCGCAGAGTGTGGAATTTTACCTGGCAATGCTGCGACTGGGAAAACCTTGTACCTTACTTGCTTATCCCAAAGAGGACCATGTGTTGGCCAAGCCGGAAAACCTGTTAGATCTGGATACCAGATTAAAAGAATGGTTCGGCCATCACCTGAAAGGCGAGGAAGAAAAGGAGTGGATGAAGGTGGATTAATATGCTTTACTCTGAGTTTTACCGCGTATTGATGAAATTCAGTACTAAAACCTAACCAAAAAGATTTTTTCAGCTGTGGAGGCAAGGATATTACTATAAAATTAAAGTTTAATGAAAACCGTATTAGAAATGATTTGTTTGTCATTATAACTTGTTTTAGTTTAACTTATTTATCATTTAAGATTTCTTTAAAGGTACTAATTCCCGGATTTTTTGCAAAAACGGAAGTAAACTATGGCCAAATACGGAAGTAAAACATAGCCAAATTGGGAAGTAAAATATCGCCAAATCCAGAAAAAATATTATGAAGTATTGAGATTAATACATAATTTTGTTCTGTAATAATTTTGCAGAATGAAAGATAATACTTACCTCTCACGCATTTGCGACAAAAGGTTGCAGCTTATGCTGGAATCATCGGGTGCTGTTTTAATTGAGGGAGCCAAATGGTGCGGTAAAACAAGTACCGCCCGCAGATCCTCGAATAGTGTATTATATATGCAAGACCCCGATAATGCAACTTCTTATATTTCAATTGCAGATGTAAAACCTTCGTTACTTCTAAAAGGTGAGACTCCAAGATTACTGGACGAATGGCAAATAGCTCCTGTTTTATGGGATGCAGTTCGCTTTGAAGTAGATCAAAGAGGGTTGCAAGGGCAGTTCATATTAACAGGCTCTGCAGTTCCTTCTGATAATGTAATTGCACATTCAGGTACAGGACGAATTGCAAGATTACTGATGCGACCTATGAGCCTTTTCGAATCACTGGATTCTACAGGAACTGTCTCACTGGGTGATTTATTTGCCGGAAAGCAGGAGGTGGAGGGTTTCAGCAAATTAAGTATTGAACGGATAGCGTATCTGATTTGCAGAGGCGGATGGCCTCTGGCTGTAAAAGAAAAGGAGTCGGCATCACTGCGAATGTCAACCAATTATATTGAAGCGGTAATTAATATGGATGTTCAGCGTGTAGACGGTGTCGATAAAAATCCGGAGAGGGTAAGAATGTTGTTACGGTCGCTTGCAAGAAATGTTTCAACTTTAGCATCAGTTCATACAATAAAGAGTGATATAGAAGCAAACGATGCAGAAATATCAGAAAAGACAATCTCTACATATTTGAATGCTTTGCGCAGGATTTTTGTAGTTGAGGACTTACCCGCCTGGCAACCATCTCTTCGTTCCAGGACAGCCATCCGTACATCCTCCAAAAGAGAGTTTGTAGATCCTTCAATTGCAACTGCTGTGATGCGGGCTGATCCTGATAACCTTCTGCTGGATTTCGAAACATTTGGTTTGTTGTTTGAAGCCCTGTGTGTCAGGGATGTGCGCATTTATGCCCAGGCAAATGACGGCGATGTTTTTCATTATAAAGATAAAAGTGAGTTAGAAGCAGATATGATTGTCAGGTTGAAAAGCGGCAAATGGGGTGCAATCGAAGTAAAACTGGGAAGCAAACAAATCGAAGAAGCTGCCGGGAATTTGCTGAAATTGCAGGAAAAAATTGATTCAGAGAAGATGGGGAAGGCCTCTTTTCTTATGATTCTGACAGGAGGACAATATGCTTATCGCCGTCCGGACGGTGTGCTTGTGGTGCCGGTGGGGTGTTTGAAAGAGTAGAGAAACTCCCGGTAAAAACACATTACTTCTTCATAACATCTTCCGGAAGCAACACATCCTTCATCGTTCCTTCAGGAATGTTTTTCAGAAAAAGTTTTGGAATGATTTTATGGTTTTTGGCAAAAGGCAATTTGTTGGCTTTCTCTATCAAATCTGCAAACAGGCGGTCGCTATTCTCCCGGGTTGTCCATTTGCACTCACCCACAAGGAGATATTTCTTATCCAACGACTCTGCAACTATATCCAATTCAATTCGTTCTTCCCTCGAAACATTGCCCCACCAACGGCTCGCAATACCATATGTAATCCCGTCTATCTCATTCCCCGAAACAGTTTCACGGCAAAGCTTTCCCCAGCCGCCTGCGCCCATAAATGACTGTAAATGTGGGTTTGCTTACAGTCAATACCTGCTGGAGCCTTTTACTCTCTTCAATTCTGTCAACAAATTTCATATCTTAACATTTATTATGCTCTATAAACATTATGTTTGTTTTGCATAATTCCAAAAAACAGGTTAATCTACACCGTTTTGAAATGAATGATCATCTGAAAAAGAGCTCTTCATTCTAAATATCCCCATAGTTTCCATTATAAATGGAAAATAGTTTCCAGTTGTAATGGAAACTATTTTGTGGTTTAAAAATTTATCAATATATTTGATGTCAAATTAAGTCAGATATGATACAGATAGATTTTTTATCAGAGATAATAAAAGAGCAAAAGATCTCTTTGGAGCTAAAAGATGTGGGGATGATAAGGGAGAAACTTGAGACTTTACCATCAATAACAAATTTTGCAGTAATTATTTCAGGTATCAGAAGATGTGGTAAAAGTACTTTACTCCACCAACTTCTTGCAGAAAAATACCCGGATGCTTTGTATATAAATTTTGACGATCCTCGTTTGTATGATTTCGAAATTTCGGACTTTACAAAAATTGACAAAATAATAATTGAAGAAGGTATTTCAAAAGTATTAATGTTTGATGAAATCCAGATTATCATCGGATGGGAAAGATATATACGGCAGAAATTGGATGAAGGTTATAAAGTGTTTGTGACTGGATCAAATGCCTCATTGTTAAGTCGTGAACTTGGTACGAGCCTTACCGGGAGACATTTGACCAAAGAGTTATTCCCATTCTCTTACAGGGAGTTCTGTAAGTTCAAAGAGTATGAAAAAGAAGAGGCGTCACTTATAGAGTATATGCAAAATGGAGGGTTCCCCGAAAATCTTACAAAATCCTACGAAGAAGTATTGGCTACTTTACTCGATGATATATTAACAAGAGATATAGCAGTCAGATATAATATTCGAGACACCAAGGGATTAAAACGGCTGACTATGTTTCTGTTATCAAATATTGGAAATCTTACATCTGCCAATAAACTGAAAGAACCATCCGGAATAAACTCAGCAACAACAATATTGGAATACATCTCTCATTTGGAGAATAGTTATCTTATAAGTCTTTTACCAATTTTCAGTCATTCATTAAAAAAACAGGCTGTAAATCCTAAAAAGATATACGCTATAGACACTGGATTGGTCAGTTCAAATGTAAGCAGACTGAAAGAAAATGCAGGTCACAAACTTGAAAATTTGGTTTATAATTCTTTACGACACAATTACAAAGAGATTTATTACCATAAGGGTGTTGCCGAATGTGATTTTGTAATAGTTGAGAAAGGTGCTGTTCAACAGGTTATCCAAGTTTGCCACACACTTGATTCAGACAATAGAAAGCGTGAAATTGCCGGATTGGTTGATGCCATGAAAACATATAATCTAAATAAAGGGACAATTGTAACTTTGTCTCAGGAGGATACATTCATACTTGACGATGGATTGACCATAGAAGTTGTACCGGGGTTTAAGTTCTTGATTTGATGCTAAAAAAAGCAAAACCAGAGATCACCTGACCACCTCTCTGATTTTCCTGTAAGCTCTTAACTTGAGGGTTTTAATTGTATTAAGAGACAATCCAAGGGAATCTGCAATTTCCTGATTTCTTTGACCTTTTATGCTCAGCTCCAGAACCTCTTTCTCACGTGGGGGCAATTCTGACAGAGCATTATGTAAAATAGCGAAAGCCTCTTCTTCTATAACTGAATGGTTGGTTACATCATTTTCTTCCACTGCTCCGGATGTTCGATCTGCTTCACCCATAGTTTTTTGGACATATCGCTCGTGCACTCTTTTTGATCTCAGATGGTTCAGGCACTTATTCTTAAGAGTTCCGTACAGAAAGGCTTTTGCCTCGTCTACACTTTTAAAATCAATCCGTTTATCCCAATATGCAAGCAACGTCTCTTGCACCAGATCTGCAGCCTCAGCCTTTAGATCAGTAAACCGGCGTGAAAAGAGTATAAGCGATGGGAAAACAGTCTCGTACAGCAACCTGAAACTCTCCTTATCTCCTCTGGAAATACTCAGAATATGCGCATCGGTAAGTTGCATCAAATTGATTTATTTGTAAAAGTATGAAAAAATTGTCACCCTTTTTCAGTCGAAGAGTTATTATAATAATGAGGCAGGTTCTGTAATAAAACATAATGTTGCCTGAGAAGAATGGAAGATTACAAAAAAAATATTGAGATAGCCCGTCTGATAGCGAGGGAATTATCAGGAAACGCTTCTTCTGAAGAGTTGTTGCAGCTAAAGAACTGGCTTGAGGAGGATTCTGGGAACAAAAGTGTCTATGATTCTATTAAAAACCGAAGCAAATGGGAAGAGCGGGAAAATATACTAGCTGAATATGATAAAGAGAAGGAGTGGGAAAAACTCTCAGATCTGCTGGAGGCAAATTCAAACGGCCATTCAAATGTTCAGCCTGACAATCAAACAGCTAAGAAAAGGCAGTCATTGTTCCGATATTCTTTTACCCGGTATGCTGCAGCTGCTGTTGTGGTTCTGATGGCAGGCGCCACTTTTCTTTATTTAAGCCGGCAATCCGGTAAGGAGGTGCAACCAACCGCAGAATTACAAACAAATGACATCGTTCCCGGAGGCAATAAGGCAATACTTACACTTGCTGACGGTTCGACAATAATTCTGGACAGTGCAAAGACAGGGACTATTGCAATACAGGCAGGGACTGAGATCATAAAGCAGGATGATGATAAATTGACATTTGCAAAATCTTCCGGGAAAACCTATGGTAGTGAATCTGAGGCCGGGCTGGTTGCTGTGGGAATGAATACAATTGCGACTCCCCGCGGCGGAAAATATTCTGTAGAATTACCAGACGGGTCCATAGCCCACCTGAATGCTGCATCAAGTATTAAATTCCCGGTACGATTCGCCAAAAATGAACGCCGGGTAGAGATATCCGGAGAGGTTTATTTTGAAGTTGAGAAGGGGAAAGTCCCGTTTATAGTATCGGTCAGGAACAAGTCAGAAGTTAAAGTGCTTGGAACACACTTTAATATTAATGCTTATGAAGACGAATCAGCAATCAGGACAACACTGGTGGAGGGCTCTGTTCATGTAACCGGATTTGACAATCAGTCCGGCATTGCAACCGCCGGGAAGGTTATATTAAAACCGGGACAACAGTCAGAACTCAATTCTGAGGGCCGGATTCTGGTTAAGGAGGTAAACACCTCCCTTTATACCGGGTGGATAGACAATCGCTTTATATTCAAAGACACTCCGTTGGAGGAGATTATGAAAAACATGTCCCGATGGTATGATTTTGAGGTAATTTATGCCGATGCTTCCATAAAAGAGCTCTGCTTTACGGGTAATATCCCGATGGAGACCGATGTGGAAGAGATTTTCACCCTTTTAGGAAAAACCAAGCGAATTAAATTTCAGATAACCCTTAAAACCATTACAATTATGAAAGAACCATAATCAGGCTATTTCAAAAAGCAGGGAGTTGCTCGAACAACCCCCTGCCACGTCTCTCTCTGAAGAACAGGGAGAAACAATCAGAATTTATATGTTAAACTCTAAAAACAAATGTATGAAAAATTTCCATACAATGTTTTTCCAAAAAAATCATGGATTTAGAAAAACATTGTTAATCGTCAGACTCTCACTGATTTTATCTGTGGCATTCGGATTACTGAACATTGCCACAGCATCGGCACAGAGCCCTCAAAACAAAACTTACACAATTAAGTGTAATGATCAAAAAGTTGAATCAGTCTTTGAGCAACTTGAAAAACTGAGCGGATATAATTTCCTTTACCAGAGCTCAGACATCAAAAACCTAAAGAAGGTGACTTATGATTTTATCAAAGCACCCCTTACCGACATTATCACCTATTGCCTTAAAGAGTCAGGGCTGGCTTTTGAAATTGTTAACAGACAGGTGGTTATATTCCCTGAGACTCAGGAGAAAAAGGCAAAAATGCCTATCACCGTTACGGGTATAGTTACCAATAACAGAGGAGAACCTTTATCTGGGACCAATGTACTTGTAAAGGGCACAATGAAAGGAACTACGACCGATCTAAACGGCAATTTCACAATTGACGTACCGGAGGATGCTGTTCTGATAATAAGGTTTATAGGTTATAAAATTAAGGAGGTACCAGTTTCAGCCAGGAAAGCAATTTCTGTTGCAATGGATGAAGAAGTAGCAGAATTGGTAGAAGTAGCTTTTATAAGTACCGGTTATCAGAAAATACTCCCTGAGCAAAGCACCGGCAGCCTCTCTGTTGTCAGGGCAAAAGAGTTTGATACCCGTGTCAACACTACAGATTTTTTGACAGGACTTCAGAACAAAATTCCCGGGCTGCTTATAAATAATGATATTAAATTTGAAGGGAATAGCCTTTTTCAGATAAGAGGGATTTCCACCATAAACGGAAACAAGCAACCTTTAATTGTGATAGACGGCTATCCGACCGAACTCTCAATAGACAGGATTAATCCAAATGAAATTGAGTCGGTTACTGTTTTAAAGGATGCAGCGGCAGCTACAATTTATGGTGTCCGCGCATCCAACGGGGTGATTGTGATTGAACGAAAAAAGGCAAGAGCCGGAAAACCATATGTTGTTTTCCGGGGTACATTAAGTTTTAATCCTAAAGAAAACTATGATAGGTATCGTTGGGACAAGGATGGCGCAAACACAATTATCGAATATTGTCAGGAAAATTACAAAAATAGTATTACATCTTCTACTTGGGATCGACTAATTAATCCTAGCACTGGCAGATATTATAGATATCCTGTTCCTGGTATAATAATGGCTCAAAAAGCAGCTGGAGTAATTACGCAAGAAGAAGCCAATCAGCAGTTTGAGGAATTAGGCTCTTACAATAATGCCCAAGATTATAGCCGTTTGTTTTTACGGACAGCTTCAACACGAACCTATAACCTAGATATTTCCGGTGGCAATGAGAATGTACTTTATTATATTACAACCAATTATACCGCCAGTGATTTATCAATGATCAATAATGACAATAGTCGTTTTATGCTTTCTGGGCGTACCATAGTCAACCTCTCTAAGCGTTTTTCCTTGGAATTGACTACGGATTTCCAGGAGGGAAAAACAAAATCTGTACCTGTGCCGGATATTAATAACATTTATCCTTTTGAACGCTTTAAGGATGACGACGGCAATCCCCTTTCTTTATATAATGGTTCTAATATTACTCCTTATTATAATGATTATTTAATGTCAATAGGGTTACTGGATAATATGTATTACCCATTGAAAGATATCAATGAAATTAGCGACAAGACTCATACGATCAATAATCGTATTACAGCTAACTTTCGTTATAATATCGGTAAAGGATTTAACCTCAACTTTGGAGGAGTTTATGAAAGTTCCCTTACAGATACTAAACATCTATACAATGAAAATTCATCGGAAGCACACCAGAACGTCAATCATTATGCGACAGAGAATAGTGAAGGAACTGTTTTTAACATCCCTAAGGGGGGGGGGCTTAGACAACGGACTGCTAGCAGGGAAAGTTACACTTTTCGTGCCCAATTGAACTATGATAGGCAGATAAACAAAAATCACTCACTTAATTTTATAATAGGCGGTGAAATAAGAGAGGTTCTTGATAAGTCAAACTCTTCAGCTTATTTCGGTTATAATGACCAGACTTTATTACACCAACCTGTAAATTACACCTTATTTAGTTTCTTTTCCCCAGTATATGTGCAAAATAACAGTCTGTCTTACAGTAGTCTGTTTAGTCAAGGATATACAGACAACAGGTATGTTTCCCTTTATTCAAATATTGTTTATTCTTACTTAGGGAAATATTCTTTTACTGGAAGTATTCGCATTGATCAGTCCAATTTATTCGGAACAGATCCCAAGTATCATTACAAACCATTATGGTCAGTAGGGACAGCTTGGAATGTTCATAAGGAAAACTTTATGGATAATATATACTGGGTAAAATCTTTAAAATTACGGGCAGCATACGGTTTCAACGGAAATGTGGCAAAAAATGCCCTGCCACAGGTCATTGCAAAGGCTGCCAATTATAATTTTAATTCAGCGACTATTCCTATACTATTACTCATATCTTATGCCAACAGTGGGCTTCGCTGGGAACAGACTAATAATTTCAATATTGGGATAGATTACAGTATATTAAAAAATATTTCTGGCAGCTTGGATTATTACGAAAAAAAGAGTATTGATTTATTGGCAACAAACAAGATAGATGCTACCCAAGGAGGAACTTCTGCTTTAAAAAACCAAGCTTCAATTCGCAATAGAGGATTGGAGATTAACTTACAAGCTGACTGGATTACTCACAAGTACTTTAACTGGAACACAGGCCTTGTCAGTTCCTATAATGTCAGCAAAGTTTTACAGGTATATAATAGATATATCACTCCAACTAGTGCATCAAATTCTTATGTGTCTAGTAACTATGCTGATTATCTGGAAGGATATGCTGTTGGATCTATGTTTAGTTATCGGTATGCAGGAGTTAATTCTACGGGATATCCTTTAATATACGATCAAGATGGTCAAGTTAAAGAATTTACATATAATGGTCCAAAAAGCGATATTGAGTATTCAGGCTGCTCTATTCCTGCCCTAAATGTGGGGTTGAGTAACAGGTTGGATATAGGCAATTTTTATGTTTATTGTATGATTAACTATTATGGTGGATTTTCGGTAAGAATACCTATGCCAAGTGCAGGAGATGTTCGTCCATTGGAAGGAGCTAGTAATTACTGGAGAACTCCGGGGGATGAAGAAAAGACAGGGATGTTACCAGCAATCAATTATCGAAAATATGACACTTACCTCAAAACTTCTGATAAGTTTACTGTCGATGGATCTTATTTTACCTTAGGAGATCTAACTGCCTCATATAGTTTTAGAGGTAGTAAACTAGTTAGAAAAGCAGGTATCTCCAATCTTGAAATTAAACTACAGGCTTCCAATCTGTTAACAGTAGGATTTAACAAGTGTAATTATAGTGTAGCTACAGGCAGTTATGCCAAATCTTACCTTACCCCTACTTATACTATTGGCCTCTATGTTAATTTGTAATTTTTTTATGGATATGATAAAATTTATGACAATGAAAAATAATATATATCAATACCTTATTACAGTTTTGCTTTCAGCGTTCCTGCTGGTCTCTTGTGATAATTACTTGGATGTAGAACCCAAAGGCATACAGGTATTGGAAGCAGTGCAAGATTATAATCAATGGTTGAACTGTGCTGTTGTTATGTATACACCCAAGTCAGAGGAATTAAACCTATTGGCAGACAATGTAGACAATCCTGATATTTTGATGACATCTGAATCTACTACAGACAGAATTTATACTTGGAAGAATCAATTTTCAGAGGAGGTAAAGGCAGATCCTTTAATATGGGCTGATCATTATAGATCAATCTACTATTTTAATACAGTTTTGGAAGGAATTGATGATGCAAAAGGTAGTGAACTTGAAAAAAAGAGTCTAAAAGCAGAAGCATTGCTAGGCAGGGCATTTGAGTATCTTTATTTGGTTAACATTTATGGTAAGCCATATAATTCGTCTTCAGCAAACGAAGACCTGTCAGTACCTTTTGTAACATCAAATGATATCAATGATCCCGTGCCTTTGCGAAGTACTGTGCAAGAAATCTATAATCACATAATCACTGATATTACTACTGCCATTCCCGATCTGCCACAGGATAACAGTCAAAATCGTTTTCGCGGAAGCATAGCTGCTGCATACAGCGTACTAGCAAGAGTTTACTTATATATGGGTAATTATACAAAAGCGTCTCAGAATGCCCAACTGGCACTGGATAACGGGCCCAATAATGTGATGGATTTTAATGAAATGTTCTGTGTTTACGATATGCCTGAACTTCTAATTAGATCAGATGCAATTTATGCAAGGTTTACAAGCAACCTACAAGAAATTCCATCACTTGCTTATCTTCAGTCATTTGATATGACAGATTTGCGTTTATTATTCTTTTTCTTTGACTATCCTTTCTCCCCTGTCCCTGATCAAGAGGCATTTAGTTTATTATCAAGAGGAGAAGTAATGTATAGCCGCAACGCTTATCCAAATAGAGGAACTTCCGTTGCCGAGATGCGCTTGATAATTGCTGAAACTGCTGCTCGAGCGAATGATTTAAGTTCTGCTTGTAATGAGTTGGATCTTATTCGCAAATGCCGCATTCTTTCTGATTCGTATGTAAAGTATGTGTCCAACAACCAGGAGGATGTTTTACAGAAAGTACTTCAAGAGAGAGCATTTGAATTTCCTTATTGTGGTATGCGCTGGTTTGATATGAGGAGGTTGGATGCAGAAGGGCGAATGCAAGCAGTTAATAGGCATGATGGATCTGGTAATATAATAGCTACACTTTCTCCAGGTAGTCCAAAATATACTTTACAGATACCGATACAGGTATTATACTACAACCCTGACTGGCCACAAAATCTATGGGCAGAATAGTGATCTGGGATAATGTTATTATCAAACATTCGAAGTATTTAATACTTATGTTTCCTGAAATGCATTAAGGGGACTGCATTAATGAAGTCCCCTTAATAGAACTATACTATAAAGTACGCTTCAATTGGGGAAATATTTAAAAAATCAACTTAAACTGAGGAATAACTCTTTACCTGCAACGATAAGCAGCAGATAGCGCATTGTATAACAAGCATTAATTAAATTTTTATGAAAGATCCATTAGTGAAAGCGGATAACCTGTCCCACTGCTACAGTGTTCAATGGGCGGTAAAGGATATCAACTTCGAGATACCGGATAAAGGTATTTACGGTCTGCTTGGTTCCAACGGAGCGGGCAAATCGACAACGATGAACATAATCAGCGGAGTATTGAAGCAGACCAGCGGGGATGTTTATATTAAAGGTATCAGTATGTCAAAAGATCCCATCGAGGCAAAAAAGCAAATCGGCTTTCTTCCTCAGGACCCACCTCTGTATACCGATATGACAGTTAATGAATACCTTACCAACTGTGCCTGTCTTCGTATGATAAAGCCCAAAGAGGCAAAAGCTGCAGTGGATGATGTTATGGAGAAATGCTCCATTTCACATTTTCGTAAGCGTTTGATAAGGAACCTGTCTGGAGGATACCGGCAAAGGGTTGGCATAGCACAGGCTATTATACACAGACCCGCTTTCATTATTCTGGATGAACCGACCAATGGGTTAGACCCTAATCAAATCGTTGAGATTCGTAAATTAATTAAAGAAATTGCTCAGGAACGTGCAGTTCTGCTATCTACCCATATCCTCACCGAGGTGCAAGCGATCTGTGACTACATCTTGATGATTGAGCACGGTAAAATGGTTTTCTCCGGGAAGACGGAAGAGTTCGACAACTATTTAAAACCCAACACCATTTTTGTCCGTTTGCTTGATATGCCGCCTGTGGAGGAGTTGATGAGGATAGAGGGAGTAGATAGTGCTGAAGAGCTGGGAGGACCGGACTACCGGTTGAAATTCGCGGATATGAACGGAGCTTCGCAGCGTGTTGTACAGGAAAGTGTAAAGAACAACTGGCTTCTGGAGGAAATAAGGGTCGAAAAGAGTTCATTAAATGAAGTGTTCTCAGTATTGTCAAAAAGTTAAAAAATAGAGGAATGAAAATGATATTAAGAATAGCAAGAATGGAACTCCAGAAAATGTTCTATTCACCGATAGCTTGGTTGGTATTAGTAGTATTTGCTACGCAGTCCGGATTGGCATTTATGAGAACAACCAATACCATTATTAGAAGTATAGGATTAGGTTATGATAGTTTAAACCTGACTCATCAGCTGTATATTCCGTTTTTTTCCAGTCTTCAATATAATTTATTTTTATATATTCCGTTGCTAACAATGGGCTTGATAAGCCGGGAATTTAACTCGGGTTCAATAAAATTATTGTACTCATCACCAGTGTCAAATAAACAAATTGTATTTGGGAAATTTTTCTCAATGATGATATTTGGACTGGCAATGGTGCTTATCGTCTTAACTGAAACATTTTTGGGTTTATTCGTAATCGAAAATGTTGATTTTTTTCTTATCTTAACTGGAATATTAAGTGTTTATCTAGTAACCTGTGCCTATTCTGCAATAGGCCTATTTATGTCATCATTGACCTCTTACCAGGTAGTAGCAGCCATTGGAACCTTTGCCACACTTTTTGCCTTGAGACAAGTTGGCAGGATGTGGCAGGGTATTGAATTTGTACGGGATATTACTTATTGGTTATCAATTAATGGAAGAGCAGATAACTTCATTTTCGGAATGATCTGTAGTGAAGATGTTTTTTACTTTATCTTGGTCTCTGCTCTGTTCATTACATTTACCATATTCAAACTGAAGGGTATCCGGCAGAAAAGTCCAAAGTACGTTTCATTTACAAGGCACTTATTAGCATTCATTGTTGTCGCACTCTTGGGATATATCAGCACTATGCCTTCCCTTATGAAATACTACGATTCAACTCAAAAAAAGACAAATACACTGACGAAAAACAGTCAAGACATTATATCAAAGTTAAAAGGGAAAATAAAAATTACAACCTATGTAAATATTTTTGATCAGTCAAATTTTTATCCAGGTTCTCCTTCTAATCAAAAAAATGATATAGCCAGATATAAGCAATATAGTCGTTTCTACCCCAATATGAAATTTGTTTATAAATACTATTATGACCTTCCAGTTGAGGAGGGACCTTTAATTAGCCACAACAGAAGATACGAGGGATTGACTCAGGAACAGGCTTTAGAAAAGGCTTGTATTGCCTATGATGTAAACATCAAGAAATTTATACCAGGAAGAGAGTACAATAGTGAGATTGATCTTACGTCTGAATTAAACCGCTTTGTAAGCAAAATCACTACTGAAGAAGGGAGAACAGCTTATTTGCGCACTTACAATGATATGCGCTCATTTCCTAACGAATCTCAAATAACTGTTGCCTTTAAAAGACTAATATCAGACTTACCCCTTGTAGGTTTTGTTGCAGGACATGAAGACAGAGAAGTAAATGATTTTGGAGAACGAGGTTATTTTAGTTTAACTAAAGAAAAACCATTCAGATGGTCTTTAATCAACAATGGATTTGATTTTAAGGAATGCAATTTGTCTGAACCTATTGATAAAGAAATAGATATCCTAATAATTGCTGAGTCGAGAATTGTATTCTTGGAAGAGGAACTGAAAAATTTGAACGACTATATTAATCGTGGGGGAAATTTATTGATTGCCTGCGATCGGAAAAGGCAGGACATAATGAATCCCTTGGTTGAGAGGTTAGGTGTCCGATTTTTGCCAGGCCAGATTGCTGAATACAATAAAGGATATACAATGGACCTGGTAACTGCGGAATTCACAAAAGGCGGGCAGAAACTTGCTTACCAGTTTGAAGAAATTGTACGAAAGGAAGGTGTCATAACTCTTCCCGGAGCAGTAGCTATTTCTTATATTGCGTGTAACGGATTTAAATATACCCCTGTACTAGTTTCGGATACAGTAAAGTACATATCGCAGATAGATTCCGTTGGTTCATGGAACGAACTAAATACGACGGATTTCATAGACAATGTGGCAAAGTACGATCCTAATGATGGTGAAACCCTGGGATCGCTTACCACCGCCCTGGCCCTTACCCGCAAAGTTGGTGATAAGGATCAGCGGATTATGATCCTGGGCGATGCCGATTGCTTAAGCAATGGAGAGTTTACAAGATCAAGACAAGGGATTAATGCACAAAATTTTTATATGGCCATTGGTGCGTTCTATTGGCTGTCGAACGAACAAGTACCAATTGATGTACGTCGACCAGATCCAATAGATAATACACTCCATCTTAAAAAAGATGATATGCCCTTCCTTAATATCTTGTATCAAATAATTATCCCTATACTGTTAGCCCTAGCAGGGATACTCATTTGGCTTCGTCGTAAAGGCCGATAGAAAATTAATTTAAAAGAGTTAAAAAGACAAAACAAAAGAGAAACGCCTGAAAAGTCTTAATATTTATTACTGTGAGAGAGGGATAAGCACAGAACGTAGATGTAATATATGTGTGATTAACAAAGACAATGTTTACGTTTTGTGTTATCAACAAGCACTTTTCAGGCATCTTTTCTCCATATACAAATCGATATATAACCAATCAACAAATTAACCATGGCCTTCAAAGCAGACAGCCAAACCATCAACGATCTTAATCTTATCGGGGATAATAAGGGGAACGATATCTACAGTCTTTTCAACCGTACTCGTACCAGGGGAGGGGCAGCTATCCTTAAGGATATGTTCCTCTACCCCTTATCCCGTGCAGATGAGATCAACAGCAGGGTCAACAGCATCAAGTATTTTCGATCAAAGGGCTTTTTATTTCCTTTTCGGAATGATCTCTTTGATACTATTGATTTCTATCTGGGCAATATCGATGATCGTACCCGTCTGAGTGTTCACCAGGATAATTTACAGCGTAGGTTCAACAATGTTATAGGCTCAGATACCGATTACAGACAAATCAAGAAGGGAGTGACCAGCACCCTTGAGTTTCTTTCTGAGATGAGATCCTTCATTTCCAAAATCGAGAGTGATCTATCAACACTCTCTTTGCCTGATAGTTTCCACAAGGATCTACAGGCCATAACCGCTCTCTTTTCCCGGCCTGAGATGTTTTTTGTGAATTCTCTTACTGACAAACAAATAAAGAGTGTCTCTTATTCACGTGTTGCAGAATACGACCAGCTTTTCCGTTTCACCTTCCGCAAGGATATCTTAAAGCTGCTCTATTATGCCTATGAACTGGATGTATATATTGCTGTTGCGGATGCATCAAAAGATCTCAATTTTTCCTTTGCGCAGATAAATGAAGATGACTCCAACCTGATTGAGCTGAAAGGTGTTTACCACCCCCTTGTCCCCAAAGCCATTCCTAACGACATCACCATAACGGAAGAAAACAATATGGTTTTTCTTACAGGAGCCAATATGGCAGGTAAATCCACCTTTATGAAGACCTTTAGTATAGCCGTTTACCTTGCTCACATAGGCTTTCCCGTACCAGCCAGAAGTATGCGGTTCAGTGTACAGGACGGAATGTTCACCACCATAAACCTTTCAGATAATTTAAACCTTGGGTTCAGCCATTTTTACGCAGAGGTATTGAGGGTTAAGAGGGTTGCAGAGAGCGTTAAAGGTAATGACCGTTTGATTGTTGTATTTGATGAGCTTTTCCGTGGCACGAACGTCAAGGATGCTTATGATGCCACTGTAGCCGTTGCAAATGCGTTTGCCGGGAAGCGAAAGAGCACCTTCATCATCTCTACTCATATCATCGAGGCCGGAGAGGAGTTGAAAAAGTTAAGGGATAATATTAAGTTTCTGTATCTCCCTACAGAAATGGATGGTACCAGACCGGTATATACCTACAGGCTCAGGGAGGGTATTACCAATGACCGTCACGGTATGCTTATCATTCAGAACGAAAATATTCTGGATATTTTGAGATGATTCTGGATATTTTGAGAAAAAAAAAGAAAAGATGAAAGAATTTGTGACAGATAAACAGACCTTAGACGATTTAAATATCCTTGGGCGATACAAGACTAATTCCATTTTTAGTCTGTTCAACCAAACCGTGACGATGGGAGGCAGCAGGTTGCTGGAGAAGATGTTCCAGCACCCTCTCACTTCATCCGATGCAATTAACACACGCACTGAGATCTTTGCGTTTTTTGAGAGGATCAAAGTCTCTCTGCCTTTTGATGCAGATGATTTTGAGGTGGTTGAGAACTATCTCCGCAGCCCACAATCCGGCAACCGGCTTGTAGCAGCGATGAATATAACAAAGAGCAGGCTCCTTAACTACCTTATCAACGACAAAGAGTACCTTGTTTTGCAGGCAGGTTTGCATATGACGATAGAAGTACTTTCAAGGGTTAAGGAGTTGTTTGCAGTGATAGAAAAGGAATCTGTAAACACAATCTACCACGGCAAAGCGGTAAAACTGAACAGTCTTCTTTCCGGCAGACATCTTTACCCTCTATGGCAATGTGCCGATCAACAGCAAATAACATTTAAACAGATTGTAAAGCTGGATTATGTAATCAGATCATTACTCAACGAGCAGCTTAACAACCTTATAAGAGATCTTTACGAGCTTGATGTCTATATTGCAGTTTCGGATGTTTCCCGTGAGCGAAGCTTTGTATATGGGAAGGCAGAAGATAGAGAGGACAAATTCATCGACCTTAAAGGTGTTTATCATCCCTGTATCCCCAATGCCATTGGGAACGATGTCTATATAGGAAATGAGAAAAATGTCTTTTTTCTGACCGGAGCCAATATGGCCGGTAAGTCCACACTTATGAAGTCAATAGCCACATCGGTTTACCTTGGGCATATGGGCTTTCCTGTTGCAGCAAGAGAGATGACCTTTTCGCTACATGACGGTATCTATACATCCATCAATGTACCTGATAACCTTGCTATGGGCTACAGTCATTTTTATGCTGAGGTTTTAAGGGTTAAGCACGTTGCAGAGGAAGTAGCCTCTGGTAAGCAACTGCTGATCATCTTTGACGAGCTGTTCAAGGGGACGAATGTAAAAGATGCGTATGATGGAACAGTTTCGATAGTTGATGCCTTCTCCAGAAAGAAAGGCACTTTCATCATCTCGACACACATTATGGAAGCAGGCGAAACTCTCAGAGCAAGCAATAAAAAACTCTTCTTCAAATACCTTCCCACTATAATGGCCGGCCACATCCCCACCTATCCCTACATACTTGAGGATGGGATCACAGACGACAGGCATGGGATGATCATAATTAAGAACGAGGGGATACTGGAGATAATAAATAGTTAGCAGGCCTTTCGATCATAGTGAAAAATTGCCTCCATTTGCAGTGGAAACTATTTTGAGCCGCTGCTGACCTATGTTTATTTTATCGGCTCAAAAGTGATTCCTGGTGATTTGACCATTTGCAACAGACGCTTTTCGATAATTTTCCATTGAAACTTTCCGTGGGCCATTTCAATAGGTTCATTGAAATCAATATCCAGATGATAACCTAGGGACTTGATAACTATTGCAGGATTTCTTGTCGTATATTTCTCTCCGTAAGCCTCCAACATCTGTGCTAAGGTTAAATACGATGACAGGTATGCGATATCTGTAAAATCTTTCAATCTGGTTCCATTTCCGCAAATAGCATTCAGCTTCATGGCAGCAATATCTTCAAGAGAACACAATCTTATGCCTTCAAACAATAACAACGATTTAACCAGTGGGTAGCTATGGGTTATCAAATCTATCTTTATCCCTTTAATCTCTCCTTTAAGTGTGTTCGCAGAGCGAAAGTCAAGAACAAAGCCAAATTCTCTCTCCATTTGGGCAAGTAAGCTTTCATCATCAAAAGAATTCTGGGAGAATAAGTCAATGTCAATACTGATTCGATGGCCAATCTGTAAAGAAAGCGCAGTACCTCCTACTAAAAAAAAGTCCTTCAGTCCGGAAAAATCCATCAGACTTTTCAGGAGTTCCAATGTAGCTTTGCTGACTGTTTCTTTTTGTAACACTTCAGTGATGTAATAGGAATATCAAATTGATGACTTACAAAATACATATCCTTATCGTTAAGGTAGGGAATGTTCATAATTGAGGTTCGCACACCGGCAAGTCCGTATCTGTTAAGAATGAAATACCAGTCATAAGGCCAACCTCGTTCTACAACGCGTTGAACTACAATATCTCTCATCTTGTCGAAATCAAAATTATTAAGGTCATAATCCCATAGTAATTTTGGATTAAGATTCACAGAAGGGAATTTCTTGTAGTCATCAAAATACATAACGCTTTTGCTACTTTGTTATACAAATATACTCAAAATAAACATCTTTGTAAAGGATCATTTTTTAACTTTACAAAATCAACCTGTTTAGTATAATCAATCTGTTTAGTATAATGAAATCATCAAAACCAGATATTATGAAATTATTTCTATCATCAGCATTAATTATCCTGCTTTTTGCAAACGGCTGTACAAAACAAACCATTACAGGTGTTTTTACCGGCCTGCAAAACGACACCCTGATTGTTATTACTAAGGACTATGAATCCCGGAACAATCAGGACAAAGAGTATGCTTTTAGAGATACTGTAGTGCTTGAGAACGGCCGCTTTTATATGAATTTCCCCTGTGAGAATTTTGCAGAAGTGGAAATTTTTCCTTTGGGAGGACAGGCGAAAGTAAGGCCGTCTGGGATAATTGCAGGTTATGAATCCGATTTAATCCGGCTCTTTGTTTCCAAAGGGGAAAATTTGTCATTTAATGCCCATTATGACGGACTGGTAATCCATTTCTCGGTTAGAGGGTCTGAATTTTCTGAGAAATATTGTAAACTTCACACTTCGCTCGTTCCTCATTACAGTAAGAGGAGTGAAGCCCTTCAAACGATTGCTCGCCTGAGGGATGCAGGAGAGCCGCTTACCCCGGGGCAGGATTCGCTTAAAGGTGCAATGACCTCCATTAAAGCAATACGCAACGATTTTGTGGAGAATAACCTGGATTCCCCGGTGACTGCGTTTGTTGTCTTAAGAGATTATGGGAACGGAATCGACAATGAAAGGCTGATGAGCTACAGGGACCGGTTTGCGGATAAAGTTTTAGAAACGCCCATAGGGATTGAATATCTGAGGTCAGTTGCTAATGCAGAAAAGGCCGGGGAGATGGAAGCAGCGGCTCGGATAAAAGAGGAGGCCTTCCTGGCGCTAAAGGGAAAACCTGCTCCCGATTTTACTCTTAAGACCTCGGAGGGCAAGGACTTTACATTGTCTTCACTTAAAGGAAAGTATGTTGTTCTGGAGTTTTGGGGCAGTTGGTGCGGTTGGTGTCTGGAATCTATGCCCGAGCTGATTAAGTATGCAGATAAATACCGGGACAATATTGTAGTGGTAACCATCGCCTGGGACGACAAGGATAGCAAGTGGCGCAGAGCCCTGGTTGATTTTAAAATGGAGAAGTTAATTAACCTGTTTGATGCTGATGGTGCAGTTGCCGCTCTTTATAATATTCAGGCTTCTCCTACCCATGTGATAATCACTCCGGAGGGAATAGCAGATCCACAGCAGGACTATGACGTGTTTGATCGGCTGGACGAGTTGTTCGGGAAGGGAGAAGTAGAGGAGGAGATAATGTTTTCTTTAAAATAATACCTTAAGACCGGGTATTGGTAGAAATCATCAACGAAAAATTAAAGATGAAAGGTCCAAACTACCTGAAATCTATAAAATATCAGGACTTAATTGCAGGAAATCTGAGATGTACAAATGCTGTACACCTTCGACAGATTCTTTCCAGAAATCATCCATCGAAACTACATATTTGGGAAACTGATCATCAATATTTAAGAGTGAAGTAAACTCCCTTTCTACAGTATGCGGGCTATCAATCTTATATGCTACCTGTACATAAATTTTCTTTCCGCTTTTTTCAGCAATAAAATCAATTTCTTTATTATCAATTTTACCTACATAAACCTGGTACCCTCTTCTTTTAATTTCCAGAAAAACGATGTTTTCCAAAATCCCGGAAATCAACCTGTCCCGGTATCCCATCGTTGCATAGATGAGAGAGACATCTCCTGCATAAAATTTCTCTTGTGTTTTAAGGAGTTCTTTACCTTTAATGTCGTAACGAGGAACCCGCCAAAGAATAAATGCCCCCTCCAAAGCATACAGGTAGTTGTAAATTGTATTAATATCCAACTTGCGCTGCTGGCTTTTAAAATAGTCAGCAACATTTTTACCTGAAAAAGTATTGCCAATATTATCGAACGCATATTTAATGACCCTCTCGAGCAGTTCCACATCACGGATTTTATGCCTCTGAACTGTATCTCTTAAAATCACCGAAGAGTATATATCCCTGACTACTTTATATGCAGAATCTGTGTCATAGGAAGCGGTATGGATTATTGGAAAGCCTCCTGTACGAAGATATTGCTCAAAAGGATCGGGCCGGTTTTTATCATTCGGAGAGAGTTTCTTTCTGAAATCCATAAACTCAAGGTATGACAGGGTATAGACGGGGATTTCAACATACCTTCCTGCCAAAAATGTTGCCAACTCAGAAGAAAGTAAGTGAGAATTAGATCCTGTAAGATAAATGTCTACATCAAAATCTGCCATAAGAGAATTTATAGCTTTTTCCCAATCGGACACCTCCTGTATTTCATCCAAAAGAAGATAGCTTTTTTTGGTTTTGTCAATTATTTGACTGATATATTCGTACAGGCTTTTGGATGTTGTGTAATTTGAGTATGTAAAACTTTCAAAATTAATAGAGATAATCTGCTCCTCTTTAATGCCGGCTTTTATTAAATCAGCTTTAAACAAACTCAAAACAGTTGACTTCCCGGAACGCCTTATTCCGGTTAAAATCTTCACCAATGGTTTATTGAGAAAACTCCTAAGTTGGTTTGTATATGTCGGTCTGACAATCATTATTTATGGTTATAGGCACAAATATAGTAATAATATTTGATATATTTGTGGTTATAGGCACAAAATGTCTTCGTGTTCGTGTTAGTTTGCAGAGATATTCAACGGCGAAGATTTTGTTGTTGACAAGAATATCAAATAGATACAAGACACAAACTTTTTAAAATACAAAGTTTATGTCTTGTAATTATATAGCTGTCAGCTCAATAACAAAATCTTCGTTGTTGAATCATTGGTCTTAGCATTCGCAGCTGTCTTCCATCTGCTGCACTGCCACACCGCACTCTGTAATCTGCAACCTACTGTGCTGCTACCTGCCGCGGCTGTACTGTACCTGCAACATACTACGGCTGCTCTCTGCACCGCCGCTTACTCGAAAATCTCCTTCAGCTTAGCCTCCAGCTCTTCTGAAGTAACCTTGCCAACCATATTGCCTTCTCTGTCAATCAGATACTTGGTTGGTAGATAATGCACTGCGTAAGCTTCTGATATGTCGTTTGTCCTATCGAAGCGATGGCCCGGGAGAGTTTTTAGTCCTCTGAGAACATGATGGAACATCTCTATCTTGTCTTTTGCCACAGCTTCACGCCATTTGTCCGGGTTTGAATCATCATCGGAAATGCAGATCACCTCAAGCCCTTTATCTTTGTATTTCTCATACATAGCTTTAAGATGAGGGTTGCTTTTACGGCAGGGAACACACCAGCTTGCCCAGAAGTCGAGGATGACATATTTGCCCTTGAAGTCTGACAATGAGAGCTGATTGCCGTTTATGTCAGTGGCAAAAAAAACTGGTGCAGCATTGCCGGGTGTAAGAGCTGTAAGTTTGTTGATCTCGTTCACTATTTCAATAGCTGCTTTGCTGGCTTTAACCCTGTCGGACAGAGAATTAAATTTTGACTGCAACTCTTCCAGTTTTAAATTTGACATATTAATTTTAAGTAAATTTGCAGCAAAGTAGGAGTCCGGGTGAGATTTGATAAAATCCATCGTAATCGTTTCAAACTCTCCTCTGAGCCGCTCCATCTCCTCTTCAAGCCCACTGAGTTTTGCCGTATCTTTCTCTTCACCAATAGCCTTGTGAAGTTCTCTCATCCTTTCTGAAAGGGGCTTTTGATTTTGCTCATATGCCTTCGCCTCATCGTTTGTAATAGAACCGGTGAGTTTATACTCCTTGAAGTTATCCCATACCAGCGAAATATTCATTTTAGCGGGCTCAATGTAAAAATATGCAAGATTGGGGTTATTGAAATCATTAATATTTCCGTCGGAGAGAAGCACATTAGCCGGTTCGTCAACAGTTCCTTTAAAGACAAAGGATCCGTTTTCAATTTTGATAGTGTCGGTCTGACGAGCCATAGTGCTCTCATCAAAACGGTCCAGATAGATTACTCCGTCAGTTTTACCCTCAATTTTTCCTGAGAGTGTAAAACTGTTTGGAGATTCCTGTGCACATCCGGCAAGCATAGATGCCAGGATGGTAAACGATAAAATAATTTTTTTCATTTTGATTTATATTTTTCCAGCTCAGCCTGAAACTCCGTAAGAGTATTGTTTGTAACAGTTCCCTGATACTCTCCCTTTTCCAATGCCTCTTTGGCAGAGTCAACGGCCTGCTGCTGATAGCTCACTGCATTTGCAAAATCTCCCATTAAGAAGTAATTTTTTGCGATAAAGTTATAGATTAGCGGTTTGGGAACTCCGGGAGATGAGAGCATTTCTGCGAAAGCATCTATAGCAAACTGGTAAAGCTCTTTTGGAAGCCCCTCTTTTTCTCCTATTGCCTGTGCGAACATAGTTTTACTTTGAGGATTTTCCTTTGCCAGCTCTGTAGCAAACCTGAGAGCCACTGCCGGATCAAATTCCAGATGAGTTGTGAATTTAAGATTTGGAAGGAGAGCTACCTTAAAGACAGGGTCCAGAGTGGCTTCTGCGTTGTCAATAGTGTTTAGTGCCAGAGAGTAATCCTTTGTCTCAACTGCTTTTTTAACATCCTCCATAAGTTTAAGCAGAGGTGCTTCCCTCTTTGCCGAATTTTTTCGTCCTTCATCATATTTTGTTTTATATGCTGCCATATCGTATGTGCCTGCGAGAACCTCCTCCAAAGTGGCTTCGAATACGTGAGGATGTCCTATCCATATTATTTTACCATCTTTAATCAAGAAAGATGAGGGTATTCCATTCTGCCCGGCAGCCTTCATCCAGTTATTGGACATATAGAGATCGTTGTTATCCATCACCACATTGTAATCCATTTTATCACCCATAGCTGCCACGAACTCCTTAATCTCAGGCAGGAAGCTGTCGTAAGGTCTCTTATCAGAGCCTTTTTCCCAAACATCAACTCCGATTATTGTGATTTTGCCTTCGTACTTCCTGGCAATCTCCGACAGATGAGGCATAGCTGCCTTGCAAGGACCACACCAGGTAGCCCAGAACTCAAGCAGATAGAGCTTCTCATTCTCAAATTTTTCAATAGGTGTTCCCTTTACCCAAAGCACTTTAAGTTCGGGAGCCGAATCTCCGACACCAAGTGTGACAGCAGGTTGTTGACCGAATACAGAAACAGTTAACCCCAATGCCATGGTAGCTAATAATCCGCTTTTCAATAATTTAACTCTCATTTAATAAAATTTAAAATTTTGTTTATTTATTTTTTTGTAAAGGGCTTGAAGTGTTATCTACAAGCCCTTTACCAAAAACCCTAAAACTTTGTATAAAAATTCAGCCAAAGGTCCTGAAATGCTGCAATTTCTAAATATAGTACTGCAAAAAGATCGCTCTAAAATGGTGCCAGAAATAGTTCCTTTCTCTTCATATTAACATTTGAGTGAGCTTTGTCCCTAAATTTGTACTCCCAGAATCCTTCTAGAACTGCTGATAACCCGGATTCTGATCTCCGAACAAAGGATTGTTCTTCAGTTCAGTGCTCGGAATCGGTAAAATATATTGAACCTGACTTGTGATAGTTGGTCTGATCAGCTTAACAGTATCAAAAGGAAGCCTTAACAGAGCCATCCATTCAATTCCGTCTTCACCTACCATACTACGTACTGTTTCGTAATAGTTTTCAACCAAAAGAGCATTTGCTGTTGTTGCATTGTCAACTGCCGAGAAATCGGTAACTCCTGCCTTGCTCATTATATTCTTGATAATTGTTCTGGCGTCGGAGAGACTACCGCCGGAACGGATAATTGCCTCAGCCTTCATAAGATATACTTCTGTAAGACGGAGAATATATCTGGTTTCAGAAACCTGAGTAGGTGAACCGCCGACTGCAATAAATTTTGTGAACCAACTGGTGTTTGGACTATAAGCCTGATAGGGGGTAAGTGGTCCTATAACCCAGCTCCCTCTTGGGTCTCCAACGGGGAAGAGATCCTTTAATGCTTTTTTTGCGCAATACATCGATGAAGCACCGGGATAAAACTGTCTGCTAAGAATGTAATGGTATGTCTCCTGATCTGCCTGAGGCATTACTCCCAGTATAACTTCTTGACTGCTAAGCCCCTTTACATAAAATATATCTTTGGCATTATTTTCCAGAACATAGGGACTGCTCTGTATGATATTGTTTGCAATCGTTATGGCTGCAGTCAAATCTGCCTGTGTCCCTCGTGTGAGTAGAACCTTCATCTTAAGAACCATAGCTGCCCATTTGGTCACATAGTGGCTTGGATTAACTGCGGGCGCGTTTTCTATCGCATAATCCAGATCATCAAGAATGAATTCGTAACTCTCTTCTACAGTGCTTCTTTTTTTAGGAATATTTCCAAGTGATGAGAGTTCGTCTCTTATGAGAGCTCCGAACTTGCTGTCAGCTTTATACCATTCACCAAAGAAACATAATAGTCTAAAGTGGTTGTATGCCCGCAGAAATTTACTCTCACCAATTATCTCCTTCTTTCTGTTGTCTGAAAATTTGTTGTCAGCCAGGCTTTCAACTGTATTGATAACTCCATTGGCAGAATTGATTACAGAATAGAATTCCGGCCAAAACATTTGTTCCAAACCTTGTTGGTACATATTCTCTTCTTCTGGGAATGAACCAAAACCGTAACCAAGATGTCCCGAGAAAAAAGCAGGATAAACAGCATGATTTGTCCACTGAGTGATATTGTCAGAAGAGATGTTAGCCAACCTGGAATAGACGCCGTTAAGTGCAGTTTGAGCAGTTTGTTGATCTATAATCGCAGTGCCGTCAACTCTTGCATTTTCCGGAAGTGCGCTTAGTTGCTTGTCACAAGAGTAGCTGGTTATTAACAGGACTCCTGTAAGTAAATATGTTATAATATTTTTCATATCTGTAACTTGTAAAGGTTAAAATTCAAATCTTAATCCAAGACTGTATTGTCTGATGGTTGGGTAAGAACCGGAATCGGTGTATCCCTGTATCATACCGTAAGGATTACTGCTAACTTCCGGATCGGCTCCCGGATAGTTGGTAATTGTAAACAAGTTGGTGGCTGAAAGATAAATTGAAGCTCCATTAATATTCAACTTGTCAGCAATTGATTTAGGAGCTTGCCAGGCAATAGTTGCCGATTTGAGTTTAATGTAGGATGCGTCATATACCCCCCTGCTGGAAGGAGATGTTCCATAAGCTGCTGATTGTTTCAGCAGGATTCTGGGCCTATCGGAGTCGGGATTTGATGCAGAATAGTGATCCAGAATCGCAACTCCCTTGTTAGATAAATCTGTAACCTCCATATCTCTGATATCTTTTAGGTAGTAGATTTGTCCTCCGTATGAGTAAGTAAAGAGGGCAATCAGGCTTATATCTTTGTAGTTAAATGTATTAGTGTATCCTCCAAAAAACTTTGGCTCTGCCGATCCGATTACCTGAGGTTTGAACATTCCTTTGTAATTTCCCTCTTCCAGGCAGTCGTACATTGCATCTCCAATTCCCAGATATGTAAGTAAACCGTATTGTGCATAAAGACTTTTTTCTTTATAAGCATCCAGGTCAGCCTGGGTTTTGATAAGTCCGAGATATTTAAATCCGTATAAAAGACCAATTGGTTCTCCCTCCCGAACAATCGAGTTGCCCAGATACAAAGAGTTGTAGAAAGGATCATCATAGGAAGAAATTTTGGTAGGATCCTGCATATCTCTGTTGATATTGGTCACTTTTGACTTGTTTCTTGAGATATTGAATGCTCCTGACCACTGGAATTTTTTTGTTTTGATAAAATCTGCCCTGATATCCAGTTCAATACCTTTGTTTTCAATGTCTGCAATATTGTCTATCACAGATCCGAAGCCCGAACTTGGAGGTACGGCTATTCCCATTAGAAGATCAGATGTGTTTTTCTGGTAAAGACCAAAGGTTCCGCGAAGACGAGACTTAAACATTGAGAAATCAAGTCCTAGATCTTTTTGCAGGGTTGTTTCCCATCTTATCTCATCATTGCCTATCTGTGATGGAACCAGAGCGTTAGTCCTTGCATAGGAGGATGGAGTGTATAGGGTATAGAACATATTGTCTCCAATATTCTGAGTTCCGGTATATCCTGCACTTGCCCTGAACTTTAGCTCATCAAGCCATTTTACATTCTTCAGGAATCCCTCCTCTGATATGCGCCAGGCAACACCAAATGAAGGGAAGTAACCTACACGGTTTGCCTTCGGAAATTTTGACGAGGCATCTGAACGGCCTGTGAAAGTAAATAGATATCTCTCTTTAAGGGCATAATTTGCTCTTATGTAAAAGCTAAGAAGGGAATTGCGTCCGGAGGCAGCAGAAGGAGGAAGTGCAAGTGCAGCCGAAGATAAGTCATTCAGGTACACATCATCAGGGTAACCTTGACCAGACGCAGAAAATGCTGTTGAGTGAGATTCCTGCCATGTTGTTCCGAACAACAGGTTAATTCTGTTGTTTTCATTGAATTGCTCGTTCCAGGTAATGGTGTTTTCAAAGAATAAATCGACCTGTTCGCTCTGTGCTCTGGTTCCAACGCCACCGTCAGAATCTGTAGCTCCGCCTTCATAGGCTACACTCACAGATGAGGGGGTGTAATTGCGTTGATGATAACTGTTATTGTTAACTGAAGCAACACTTCGGAATTTTAATGTTTTCAGAATGTCGTATTCGAGTGCTATAGATCCAATCAAAGAGTTGGCCTTTGCCTGATTAATACCCTGAAGCATTGATAAAGGATTCTGATTGTAGCTTCTGTATGACGAAGGAGTAAATGAGAGACTTGTGAATACTTTAGGACTTCCGTCAGGATTGTAGGCCTCAAATGTTGGAGGTGCGAATAATGCCTGAGAGTATATACCGTTGGTGATGTTGTTCTCAGAGAATCCATAGTCCAGATTTATGATAAAGTTCAGACGGTCTGTGATTTCATTGTCAAGGTTTACCTTTCCTGAAATTCTTGTGAAATCGGTTCCAAGCAACACTCCCTTTTGTCCTGAGTAAGAAATTGATGCATAGTAACGAGAACCTGATCCACCACCGCGCATACTTATATCTGCATTCTGTGTGAAGCCGTTGCGGGTAACCAGATCAAGCCAGTCTGTATTCCCTGTTCCAAAATAGTTTGGATTGTTAAGAATTTCTGTAGCTACTGCATCAGGTGCCATTCCTTTAGAAACCCTCACATCGTTGAAGTTCTGTGCAGCCTCTTTAAGTATGGATTTATATTGCTCAGCATTCAGAAGTTCTGCGTTGATGGGCTGGCTGGAGCCGGCATAGTAGTTTACCTCAAGAGTTGGTTTCTGGTTGAATTTGCCTTTTTTTGTTGTAATAATTACAACTCCGTTTGCGGCTTTTGATCCGTAAATTGCAGTAGCAGAAGCATCCTTGAGAATGTCGATAGATTCAATATCGTTGATGTTCAGTCCGGAAAGATTATTGAGACCTCTTGCAAAAGCTCCTGAAATAGCTCCCTGATCATCATCTCCAATGTTTTCAATAGGATTCACTATCTCTGCAGCACCCTGAATATATTTATTCTGGGGAGTTACCTGCACTCCGTCAATGATATAAAGAGGATCATTTCCTCCAATCAGAGAAGTACCTCCACGGATTCGCATTTTAACACCTCCACCCGGTGATCCGTCAGCCTTGATTACCTGAACACCTGCAGCCTTACCTGCAATTGCAGCATCAATTGTCATAACCGGAGCATTTTTAACTTCAGTCACATCTACTGATGCAACTGAACCGGTAAGGTCTTTTCTGCTTGTAGTTCCATAACCTACTACTACTATCTGATCAATGACCAGGGATTCATCCTCCATTAGTACATTAATTACCCCCCTCTTGTTGATCAGAATCTCCTGTGTCTTCATCCCTATTGCTGAGACAACTAAAGATATATCACTTTCATTGACTTTTAAGGAATATTTTCCGTCAAGATCTGTTATTGTGCCATTGGCAGTCCCTTTGATTAGGATGTTAATACCCGGAAGAGGCTTTCCGTCCTTACCTGTAATAATACCGGTAATTGTCGTCTGACTCTGACTGGCACTGGTTCTGGACTTGTTCTCGTTGTACGAGAGAGCAACCTGGTTCCCTTTTACCGAATATGTGATATTGGTACCGGCAAAAAGCTTGTCCAGCAGTTGATTAATGTTCTCTACTTTTCCCTGGTGTGTGACAGAGACATTTTTTTCATTGTCCAGCAGAGCATCCCTGTAGACAAAGTTATACCCACTCTGCTGAGTAATCTCCTTAAGGATTGTCTTGAGAGGGGCATCTTTAAAATTCACTTTGATCTCTTGTGCTTCCAGGCAAATGCCGGACAACAAGAAAAGCAGAATAAAGAAAGCTTTAAATTTCATAATAATTGTTTTTGGTTTTTCCTATAAACATCTGTTAAGGTACCAACCCTACAAAATAATTATGAAATTTAATGAAAAAATCTGTTATTTGATGAATACCTGACTCTCTTTTACCTCATATTCAAAGCCTACCGAGAATTTTAGAAGTTCCATTATTTCAATCACCGATTCCGAATGGAAATTTGCAGATATAACTTCATTCAATAGTGCAGGATTGTTGATTAGTATCGATACTCCGTGCCAGCGTTCGATCATCTTTGCTGCCTCTGAGAATGTTACGGAGTCAAAAATCAGATCACCCTCCTTCCAGGCAGTCTTTTTGGTGAGATCCTCTTTTTGAGACACAAAAGAGACTGTATTGTCTTTAATAATCACTGATTCGTTGGGATTGAGATGGGTTATCACCTCTTTCCCTCTCTTGTGAGTGATAAGTCTTATTGATCCTGAGTAGAGGGTGGCATTTGCATCGGTATCATTATCATAACTTTTAATGCTGAATTTTGTGCCAAGAACCTCAATTCTGAAATTCTTGTTTGTCCTCACTATCATCGGCTTCAGAGAATCTTTCTCAACTTCAAAGTAAGCCTCTCCGGAGAGTTCCACCTCACGGCTTTTACCAATAAATTTTTTAGGAAAGAGTATTCGGGTGTCTGAGTTTAACCATACTTTGGAACCGTCAGGCAGAACAATGCTTGCTTTAACCCCTTTTTCAGTATAGACAGTATCTTTGAATCCGGATGGAATATTTGCCATGGAGATTATATCTCTTACATCATATTTGCTTCTGAGCCAGTTCCTGTTCAGATTCAGTGCCAACAGCAGGATCAGAACAGCGGCTACAGAAAGTGAAAGAATCCTGAACACTCTGTTAAAGTTCCCGGGTTTGATATATTTACTTTTGAATGACTCCAGTTCATCCTTGCCTGCCTGGGTGTCCGGCATTGTGGAATAAACATGGATATTCTTCATTTTCACAAAGTAATCCATATTTTCCCTGCTCTCGTTCGCCCACTCCATAACTTGCTTCTCCTCCTGAGGAGAGCAGTTATTGTCAAAAAATTTTATGATCAGATTGTCATCCATAAAAAAACAGTACAAAATATAAACAGTTGATTAAGTATAAACCCTAATATATGAACCAGATAATCTTTGAGATTTTCTCTGAGTAATTTTAAACAAAAGGTTATACGGCTCTCTACTGTCTTGACAGATATACCTTGAATTTTTGCAACCTCTTCGTTTGAAAATCTTTTTGTGCGGTTTAGCAGAAAAGTTGTTTTAACCTTATCTGAAACACTTTCCAATGTTTTGTGACAGATCTCTTCAACCTCCTTTGAATAGATGTTAACACTGGAAATATCACTCAAAGATGTATAGTTAATTTCTAATTTAAATTTTTTAACCTCATCTTTTTCAAATTTCAGACGATTGTTTTGCCGCTTAAGCAAATTAAGGCATTTGTTTCTGGTTACAGTTATCAGATAGGGAAAAACTCCATTCTCAAAATCAACCTTTTCCCGGTTTGTCCATAAAGCAAAGAAAGCCTCCTGGGCAATGCTTTCCGACTCCTCCTGATTTTTGAGATAGCTAAAGGCATAGTGCTCGATTCTGTGAAGATACAGTTTAAAGGCCTCTTCAAACAGTTCTCCGGTAGATGAATTTCGGCCGTTTGATATATTACCGTCGTGTAAACCCAAACCCTAAGTATTAGTTGGTTCTCTTTGGCAAACAAAATTAGGTTTTTATTTGACCTTGCCAAAGTTTTGTGCAAGTTGCAGAGAGCATGTATGTTATTATTTGCACTTTTTGTTACTGGGATTGCACACTAGATGGATTTTTGTATTAATTTTACTGAAAGCAAAAATTTCTGGTTATGAAAGGAATACATAAAACGTTTCTGCTTTTCGTTCCACTTTTTTCAGCCATTATCACAGGCTATTCAACCGGTAAGAACGATGGTGTGGAACTTACTATTCTGGAAAATTCCAAGTCTTACAGGTATATGGATGAAAGGGATTTATTTATAAGCAAAACCACCAAGGCCTCTTCATACATCGGATCCTCTTTGGTTGTTATGATCCCCCCGCTGAAAGATACAATAGACGCCGATATTTGCGAAATTGATTACAACAGGGAGTTCAGCGAAAGGATCAATGAGAAGGGAGGGGTAGAGATCTTCTTTAATCTGACCAATTTTGGGAAAAGGGTCAGAGACAGTAATTATATATTTTACAATAAAGCAAGTATTGATTACGATTCAAGAACCACTTTTGTAGCCGACTGGTATTCTCCGTTTAACAGAAGAAATAAAATGCTGGACGGAGAAGAAAATATAATTACAATACAAATTGAGAATGATACCATCTACACCTTAATATTTGCAAATCCAACAGGAGGGATCACTCCCGAAGGTCATAAATACAGATTCTGTGGAGACGATATAGATAGAATCTCGGGTAGGAGCAAGGCAATATTTACAGTTTGTCAGATCTTCGATCAAAACGGAAGGGACGACTGGATCGAGAAACTTTACTCTCTTGAAACTCCGTGGAATAACGATATTACATACAGTTTATATTATAAGTTGCCTGTGCTTAGTAATGTAATCCTAGGAAAAGAGACTCTTGCACGAATCAGGGAAAAGGCTGTCAAGGCTCAAAAGAGAGTTCTGATTGAGCAAAAAGATTCTATAATTGCAAAGTATGCCTCTTATGGGGAGAATTATGCTAAATACATAAATTCAGTCTTTGATAATCTCACGAGAAGACTAAAACCAAATCTTGACGACGCCTATACACCAGGTGAGCTCTATCTCTCGTTCAGACTGGACTACTTTGTAAATGAATTAACGGTTCATTACAAAGACGGAACATCAAAGAACATCGTACACATTGCCGGCTACATAACTTCGGTTCCTTAGCTTCTTACCAGATTCAATGTTCTGATTAAAGTGTTATTTTGTCTCAAATTATATGTATATTTGGGACACATTATATTAGAGTAATGATATGGATAGTGTTGTAAATAAAGTAGAAACAATCATTAGACGAAAGCGCAAAGGCAAAATTTATTTTGCGGAAGACTTTGCCGCTCTTGGCAATCCTGATGCTGTTCGTAAATCACTACTAAGGCTTGAAAAGTCGGATCTTCTAATCCGGGTCGCTCGTGGTATATATCTCTATCCGGACATTGATGAAAAATTGGGGCTAGGAGTGCTAATCCCATCGGCTGATACAATTGCAAAAGCTATTGCAAGGAGAGACAAAGCCCGGATTGTTCCTACAGGCTCTTATGCTCTGAATGTTCTTGGATTATCTACTCAGGTAGTAACTAATGTGGTTTATTTAACCGATGGATCCCCTCGTAAAATTCAATTGCCAAAACAGAAAATTCTATTCAAGCATACTTCACCTAAAAATCTGGCATATAAAAGCGATGTTTTGATGTTGACTGTTTCGGCTCTTAAAGAGATAGGTAGTAGCAATATTAGCGAAGATGCTCTGATGAAAATAAAATCCGTACTTTATCATGATTCAAGAGAAAATATTCTTGCAGATTTAAACCTTGCACCTATGTGGATCAGAAAAATTATTCTTTCAATACTTTAATATTGTGAATTGGTCAAAATTATCTCAGGAAGAAAAGTTGAAAATATTAGAGCAACTTTCAGACTCAATTAAGTTGGATAAGGCTTCAATCGAGAAAGACTGGTGGGTGACAATGGTTCTCAAAGCGTTGTTTACTTCTGAATTTGCACCACACCTCTCATTCAAAGGCGGAACCTCATTGAGTAAGTGCTACCACCTGATTAACAGATTTTCTGAAGATGTAGATATTGCCGTTAATCGGGAGTTCTTAGGTTTTGGTGGAGAGTTGTCGAAAACCCAGATTAGCGATAAACTCCGCAGGGCATCGTGCAGCTTCGTGCGCGAAACTCTGACAAAAGAGATCGAAAAGCAGTTATTGGCATTAGGTATTGCAGAGGGAGAGTTTGAGGTAAAAGTAAATTTAACAAGCATTACGACTACCGACCCTGAAATTATAGAAGTTAATTACAAGTCGGTTCTGTTTGACCTGAGTTATGTACAGAACAGGGTTTTAATAGAAGTCAGTGGCCGTTCTATGAGTGAGCCCGTTGAGCAGGTTGAGATTTGTTCAATGATTGCAGAAAACCTGCCCAATGCATCATTTTCAGATAAACCATTTGAACTGACAGTAGTGTCTCCAAAACGAACATTCTTAGAAAAGGCATGTTTGCTCCACGAAGAGTTTTCACAATCTACAAGAGAGGTCCGCTCCCACAGAATGACCCGCCACATCTATGATCTTGAGCGAATGATGGATACCGATGTTGCAAAAGAGGCTTTAAAGGATATAGAGTTATACAGAGCAGTAATAGAACACCGCAAGAAGTTTATCGGACTTAAAGGATTTGACTATTCCGGACTCCTTCCTCAAAATATCTCATTTATACCTCCTGAGAATATTATGGAAAATTGGAGAGCAGATTACAACTCAATGTGTGAGTCAATGATTTATGGCGACTCACTACCTTTCGATGCTTTGATAACACGTATTAAAGAGTTGAATCAGAGGTTTAGAATGATAAAAGTAAGTCTGGATGGCAGGTTGTAAATCTCAAGTATAAAGCAACATATGAAAAACATTGATGTGTTCGGAATATGTTTATACTAAATGGTATAATACCAAAGGGGATAAAATATTTTGTATGAAAATTGTAAAGTATTATATTTAAACATTTTTAAATGTTTATTATAAGCACTTTTCAAGCATGATCACAGGAGAGATACGCAACAAAATAGATACAATCTGGGATACCTTCTGGACATCGGGAATAACAAACTCGATGACCGTATTGGAGCAAATGACCTATTTATTCTTTATTAAAATTCTTGACGACACACAGATAAAACAGGAGGCCACATCATCTGCTTTTGGAGGTAAAATCGAAAATCCGACTTTCCCTCAGGGTGAGTGGCTTAACCCTGAAACCGGATCCCGGGTCCCTTATAAAAACATGCGCTGGTCCGTATTTAAAAACTTCGATTCACAAACAATGTTTTCAACCATAAGGAACGATCTGTTTGTGTTTATCAAAAACCTGAATTCAGGTAAGAATTCCTCTTACGCAACCTATATGAGAGATGCCACATTTTTAATTCCCAACGAAAGGACATTGATTAAGCTGGTTGACGGAGTCAGTGGTCTGGATATGGAAGACAGGGATACAATGGGAGATGTGTACGAATATATTCTTGGGAAAATGGCTGCCAGTGGAACAAACGGACAATTCCGCACACCCCGGCATATAATTAGAATGATTGTCCATTTAATGAGGCCTGATTTAAAAGATATCATTTGTGATCCGGCCATGGGTTCAGCCGGATTTATTGTAGAAGCAGCCCGGTACATTGCAGGTAACTATAAGACCGATTTATTGAAAAAGGAGAACGCTTCTCACTACAAAAACACTATGTTCTATGGCTTCGACACCGACCAGACTATGCTCCGGATTGGTGCAATGAATATGATGCTGCACTCAGTTGAGAATCCAAATATTCAATGGCGCGACTCCCTCTCCGATGAAAATAAAGATGCAGACCGTTACACACTGATAATGGCCAATCCCCCGTTTACAGGAAGTCTGGATTATGAAGTAGTGGACAAGACACTGCTGGCTCTGACGAAAACTAAAAAAACCGAACTGCTTTTTCTTGCTCTGTTTATCTGTTCGCTGAAATTGGGGGGAAGGTGCGCCTCAATTGTACCTGATGGTGTATTGTTCGGTGCAAGCAATGCCCACAAAGCCATCCGTAAGGAACTGGTTGAGAACCAACATCTGCAGGCAGTTATCTCTATGCCTTCCGGGGTGTTTAAACCCTACGCCGGAGTTTCCACAGCAGTGCTTATTTTCACAAAGACCAACGCAGGAGGGACCGAAAATGTGTGGTTTTACGATATGAAAGCAGACGGGTACAGCTTAGATGATAAAAGAACAGAAACCAAAGAGAATGATATCCCTGATATTATAGCCCGTTTTCACAATCCAGAAGCTGAAAAAGGGCGCAGCAGGAAAGAAAAATCATTTTTTGTGCCTAAAACCGATATCGTTGAAAACGACTACGATCTTTCGATTAACAAATATAAAGAGGTAGAGCGCGTAAAAGTTGTGTATGATAATCCGGAAGAGGTTTTAAACCGGCTGGAACAACTTCATAACCAGGTTGCAGAGGCAATAACAGAATACAAAAGGATGGTTAAAGGATGAAAGAGGGCTGGGAAATAATGGAGTTTGAGGACTGTATTAATAAAGTTAGCTATTCTAATAAAATACAAAGTTCCGACTATTTATTCAAAGGTGATTATCCAATTGTATCTCAAGAAGAAGGTTTAATAAGTGGATTTTGGAATGATAACGATGATTTATTTAAAATAAAAAAACCTGTCATAGTTTTTGGAGACCATACAAGAGTTTTAAAATATATCGATTTCGATTTTGTTTTGGGTGCTGATGGAGTAAAGATTCTAGAACCTAAAAATTCACTCAGAACGAAATTTCTTTATTATTATTTACTTTGGTGTAATATTCCAAGTCTAGGATACTCAAGACATTATAAATTGCTCAAAGAGCTATCTGTACCAGTACCCCCACTTCCAATACAAGAAAAGATCGTATCAGAACTGGACACTCTGCATAGATTGAAAGAACTGCAGGAGAAAAAAATTATGGAGTTGGATAATCTTGCCCAGTCAACATTCTACGACATGTTTGGCGACCCAATTGAAAATGAGAAGGGATGGGTGGTGAAGAAATTAGGGGAGGTTTGTGAAATAAATCCCTCAAAAGCAGAGATCAAAGAGATAGATCCAAATACAACAGTCTCATTTGTGTCTATGGCAAGTGTTGGTGAAAAGGGAGAGTTAAATTTAAGAGAGAACAAACTTTTAAAAGAAGTGTGGAATGGGTTTACATATTTTATAGATAATGATATACTATTCGCTAAAATTACTCCTTGTATGGAAAATGGTAAGGGGGCAATAGCGAAGAACTTGACAAATAATATTGGTTTTGGCTCAACAGAATTTCATGTTCTAAGACCAAAAACAATGGTTAATAGTGGGTATATTTTTAGTATATTATCATTATCTGATTTTAGAAAAATTGCAGCAAAAAAAATGACTGGAAGCGCTGGCCAAAAACGAGTACCTAAAACATTTTTGGAAACATTTAAGATCTCCGTACCGCCTCTCTCTCTCCAGTCTCTTTTCGCCGAAAAAGTCGAAAAGATTGAATCCCAAAAAGAGTTGGTAAAGCAGGGCATTGAGCAAACTCAACAACTGATAGACTATACAATGGATAAATATTTCGGATAAAAATGTAACAGTATGGAAACGCCGGATGACATTTGGGTAGAATATGAAGTAAATGAAGGACCTTTAGATCTTTCAAAACCCTACGATTACAGTACTCTTTTCTATAAGGTCTGTACTAAGGGGGATGTTCCACCATCAAAAGAGAACACCATTCTTCTTATTATTAAAGGAGAATGGTTTAACAAGATCGTTTCCGGCAGAAAAGACAGGGAGTTCAGGGAGATAAAACCAACAACTGTCTCAAAGTATTTTAATTTGTTCAGCAATGGAGAGGTAACAATAAGGGAAGATTTTCCTGAAGGGATTGAATTAGATTTTGATTACTATAATAACGGTTATTTTCCATTCGTCCCAAAGCCATACAAATACCTAAAAATTGCAGTCGGTTACGAAAAGGATAGAGCATGGGCTATAGTAGAGGTAAAAGCGATTTCATTCCAGCCGTCAGAGGATGAATCAGGTAAAATTATCCGCTTTGACTATGATGACGCCAATAATACTATAGTATATTCACCACAGGGGAAGTTTACCAATTGGATTATCGTATATCATCTGGGAAAAATTATTGAGTACCATCCTAAAGGAGAAGGGGAGAGTGTGGCAGATGAGAAAAGCGAAACAGTTACCGGGAAAAGTGACGCAACAAAGCGCAATTTTGATTTTCTTAAAGATAATCAGGATTTTACCGATTTATACAATCTTTGTAACGAGGCGGAAATTTGTCAGTTATCAGATCCACGGAAGTCGGCTCTGAGTTGTCGCCGTGCATTGGAATATTTGGTAAAATCAATATATCTGTTAAAGGGTCTTCAGGTTCCGGAACGGGCATCATTGTTTGAATTGGTAGAACGGGATCTATTCAGGGAGTTCATAAACGACAGGGAGTTGATTATGGCCCTGCATTATATCAGAAAGGCCGGTAACAATGCAGCTCACACCGGAAATGTAACCGCCAAAGAGTCCTTTTTCTGTGTGTTGAATTTACACAATTTCGTCGGGTCTGTATTGATGTTACTCGGTGTAACAGAGACCTTCCCGCGATTCGACAAAGAACTGTTAAATCAACGGAATGAGATTTATGTCCTGCCTAAATCGGAAATAGAACCCAGCCTGGCAGTCATTAAAAAATACGGAGACAAAGCTGAGCAAACTACTGCTTTAAAAATTCCGGCGTTGCCTCAATATTTTACAGAAGCTCAGACCCGTGTATTATATATTGACCAATTACTTCAAGAGGCTGGTTGGGTAGTCTTAAATAATAAAGATGTTATTGCTCCCAATACAGTGGGTATCGAAATCAGCACGGAAGGGATGCCAAACAGCCTTAATACAGGTTTTGTAGATTATGTGATGTTTGGGAAAGACAGTAAACCTTTGGCAGTGGTTGAGGCGAAGAAGACAAGCGTAGATCCCGTTGCCGGAAAACACCAGGCTGAATTGTATGCCGGGTGTCTGGAAGCGAAGTACGGAGTAAAACCTGTGATTTACTACACAAATGGCTACGAAATATACTGCATAGACCGCCTGGGATATCCGCCAAGAAGATTGTTCGGATTTCACTCGCGCGAGAACCTCGAACTTTTAATTCAAAGGCAGAATCGTAAACCGATCACCGACTTGCGTATCAATGAAAACATAACTGACAGGCCCTATCAAACACTTGCCATTACACGGATCTGTGAACATCTTAACAGCTATCATAGGCGTGGATTGCTGGTGATGGCAACAGGGACCGGTAAAACAAGAACTGCAATCTCATTGGTGGATGTCCTTATGAGGAACGGCTGGCTTAAGAATGTTCTATTCCTTGCGGACCGTACTGCATTGGTGAGCCAGGCAATAAAAAACTTCACCAAACTGTTACCTCATGTAACCACATCGGCTCTGTCGGACAATAACCATACCCCTGACAAGAATGCCCGTATCCTGTTTTCTACCTATCAGACAATGATTAATTTCATTGATGCAGACTCAAAGGAGTTTTCTACAGGAAGGTTTGATTTGATTATCATTGATGAAGCTCACCGCAGCATTTTCGGAAAATACCTCTCCATTTTCAATTATTTCGATTCATTTCTTATCGGACTGACAGCAACACCCAGAGATGAGGTGGACAGGAGCACTTATCAGATGTTTCATTTGGAACAAGGTGTGCCGAATTATGGTTATGAACTGGATGAGGCGGTTGCGGATGGTTTTCTGGTTCCCTACAGGGTGATCAACCGGAAATCAAAGATCCTGACAGGCGGTATAAAGTACGATAATCTCAGCGATGAAGAAAAACGGGAGCTCGATACAATTTTTGAATATGAAATGGGAGGGGATAATCCCGAATTATTGTCGCTCGGAAGGCGGGATATAAATCCCGGAGAGATGTACAGCTATCTATTCAATGATGATACGGTTGATAAGGTGCTGCAGGATTTAATGTGTAACGGATTGAAAATTCAAGGAGGGGAGAGCATTGGCAAAACCGTCATTTTTGCATACAATCACAAACATGCAATGCAGATTGTCAATCGTTTCAATCTCCTGTATCCTGATTATGGACCTGAGTTTTGTGTTTTGATTGACAATACTGTAACCTATTCTCACGATCTGATAAATAGGTTTGAGGTAAGGGATAAAAATCCCCGGATTGTAGTTTCTGTAGATATGCTGGATACAGGAATTGATGTCCCCGATATTTTGAACCTTGTGTTTTTCAAAGTGGTCAGGTCAAGGATTAAATTTCAGCAGATGATCGGACGCGGGACCCGTTTGTCAGAACATATATTCGGCCAGGATGAGCATAAAAAGGGTTTTCTGATTTTCGATTACTGCGGGAATTTTGAATATTTCAATGTAGGAATAGTGGAACCAACACAAACAAGACAGATTTCACTGACCGAAAAACTTTTCAACCTAAAACTTGATATATCACTCCCTCTTCAGAATTTGCAATATCAGGAAGATGGTTACTTAAAAGGTTACTGTACCGGTTTAAAAACTGAATTAAGGGCACAGATTATCGGGCTGAACAGGAAGCATATAGATGTAAGAGGCGAATGGCAGTTGGTGGATAAATTTTCTTCGGAAAAGGCGTGGGAATATCTCTCCCCTGTGGACGGAACAGAGATCAGGAAACATCTTTCTCCGCTTTTACAACCCTCAACTGAAGACGAAAATCCGAAACGCTTTGACCTGATTGTTCTCTATATTGAGCTCTCTCTTCTGGATGAAATAGTAAATGCTCAGCAGAATATTCAGAAAGTAGCAGAGATTGCCGAAGCTCTTCAGAAAAAAATGACCATTCCCCAGATACAGGCCAGGAAAGAAGTTCTGAAAGAGGTGCAGACCAAAGAGTTTTGGGAAAATGTTTCCATTTCTGAACTTGAGAAGGTCCGGCAGGAGATACGTGGATTGATGATATTCCTTGATGGGAGGGAGTCGAAAACATTTATCGTTGATGTCGAGGATGAAATCTCGGATGGCGGGAGTGTAGGAAAACCGGTAATTTCAAAAACCTACAGGCAAAAAATTCTGGATTATCTGAGCGAGAACAGCAATAATCCGGTAATTAACAAAATTAAAAACTTAGAACAGCTTACTATAAGTGATATTGGTCAGTTGGAAAAGATTTTGTGGGAGGATTTAGGTACCAGGGAAGATTACGAGAAGCAAACAAGAAACATGATTTGCGGGAAAAATGTAGCAATTTTTATTCGTTCTCTCGTTGGAATTGACCGTGAAACAGCTTTAAAGAAGTTTTCAAAATTTCTTGATACCAATTCCCTTAACTCAGACCAGCAGGAGTATTTAAAATCGATTCTCGATTATGTCTCGGTAAACGGAGATATTGACGGCAACATAATTACCAATACAGAACCCTTTGACCAATTTGACTGGCAGGCTGTTTACGGAAACAATCTTAATAGTGTGGCCAGGTATGTCTCAGAAATACACCGGGTGATTGCTGCGTGAATTTGGCCCGGGCACATTAGCGGTACATAGACCTTTTGGAAAAACACGATTGCATATTGAAAAACATTTTGTATCATTGTAGTCAGGTTTAAGCTGACAAATCCGCTATGCAAAATAAAAACATTTCAACTCAATCGTATAAATTATTGAACTATTTCAATACCAGGGAAGTTCGTTGTTTTAATTAGGGTCTGCTGAATAATAGATATTAATGCTGAAAATCAGCAAATTAATGGGTATAAAATTTGTATAACTGCAAGAAATTGAGTATTTTTACTTCATAATCCTTGCATTTTATGATACGATACAAAAGCTCCAGACAGCTTTCAATTTCCGAGTTCAAAATGCCTTTTGAGGCAAAACTTGATGAGAATAACCGGTGGGTTGTTCTTTCAAAAATAGTACCCTGGGAAGAGTTCGCCCGGCTTTATTACAAGAACTTCAAAAGCAATCGTGGTGCACCCACGAAGGATGCCCGACTTGTGCTTGGAGTGATCATCATCAAACACATCTTGAAGACGGACGACCGCGGAGTGATCGAGATGATCCAGGAGAACCCCTACATGCAGTATTTTCTTGGACTCGAGGCCTTCACCTATGAACAAGTGATGACGTCCTCATTACTGGTCTCCATCAGAAAGCGAATAGATCTGGATGTATTTGAATCATTGACAGATGATCTGATAAGAAAAGGATTGAAGCTAAAAGCCGGGGCAAAACAAGAAGAGGTTGACACGGATACGGATGATGATGACCCTGATCCGCATCCGGGTAACAAGGGAAAACTCCAACTGGATGCCACTGTTTGTGATGCGGATATCAAATATCCCACCGACCTGGACCTGTTAAACGAGAGCCGTCAAAAGGCAGAGGAGCTGATTGATGAACTGTGTTTGAAGCTGGGAGTTCAGGATAAACCCCGCACCTACAGGAGAGTTGCCCGCAAGAAGTTCCTGAATGTGTCGAAAATGAAGAGAAAACCAGCCAACGTGTTAAGAAAAGCGATACGAAAGCAGATCAACTACCTGAAACGGGATATACGGACCATCAATGAGATGTTGGACACCATAAAGGATAAACCGATTCCTTTCGAGAGGCGGCAACTGAAATATTTTTTTGTCATCCAGCATCTGCTGGAACAGCAGGAGACAATGTACAGGAAGAGGGCACATCAAGTGGAGGATCGCATCGTGAACATTCATCAGCCGCATGTACGTCCCATCGTGCATGGCAAGGCCAAGACCAAAACGGAGTTCGGGGCGAAGATCAACATCAGCCTGTTGGAAGGCTATGCAAGGGTAGATCATTTTGACTGGGATGCCTTCAACGAGGGACAGGATCTTCAGGCACAGGTCGACCGCTTCAGGAAGCTGACAGGGAAGTATCCGGAGCTGGTTCAGGTGGATAAGATATATCTTACCCGGGAGAACAGGCGTTTTTTAAAAGAGAAAGGAATCCGCTATACCGGGGAGCCACTGGGACGAAAACCGGTAAAAGAGATCAAGAGCAGATACCAAAAACGTAAAGAGCGACGAGAAGCGGCAGAACGCAACCAGGTTGAAGGGAAGTTTGGTCAGGGCAAGCGTGGATATGGTTTAAATGATATCCGGGCCAGACTGTCCTCGACGTCAAATAGTTGGATAGGGGCTATCATTTTTGTGATGAACCTGATCCGGCACATGAGGGATATTCCCTTGCCTTATTTTGTCTCGTTACTACTGAAGTTGATGAAAGTGAGAAATATAAACGTTTATCCACTCAGACAACAATTGATTTTTTGTGCCTGATTGGGAATTAATAAGCAGACCCTAATTATAACGAAGCCTATAGTGCAATACCTGATACAAGGCCGGGGACAGTCAGAGAATTGTTGAGTGACATGACAAAAAGAGGTTTGCTGATACGGTTGAAACGAGGCATCTACTACATTATTCCATTCGAAACCGAATCAGCTACATTTATGCCTGACTGGCATATAATTGCTGAACATCTTGTAAAAGATGCAGATTATTACATTGGCTATTATTCTGCATTACAGATTCACAATTTGATAACCCAACCCTCGCTAAAGGAACAAATTGTGGTGTCAAAACAGATCAGGCCTTCTGTATTAAAAATCAAAGATATTCCCTTTCAGTTCATATATCATAATTCTGACCATTTCTTTGGGGTGAAAAAAGTCTGGATCGACAACTTTAACAAAGTCAACTGTTCAGATTTGGAAAAAACTATCATAGACTGTCTTTACAGACCCGACTATGCTGGAGGAATAGTCGAGATTTCGAAAGCAATATATCAGTCAAAAGAGATAATTAAATTTGAGACATTGTATGAATATGCCAGACGGTTTGACACTTATGCTGTAATTAAACGATTAGGTTTCTTACTGGAAGCCTTGTCTATTGAAACACCTATCATTGAACCTTTGCTCAAGCTCCAAAATAAATCCTGTGTGTTATTGGATCCGGCTTTACCTGCAACAGGAAATCGAGATAATAAATGGCAAATACAACAAAATATTGATATGGACACAATTTTATCCTCCATTTACTCATGATTCACCCTGGCGAAATTCAAAAGAAAGCATTTTCATTTGGAGTAAGAGATCAACAAATTGAAAAAGATTATGTGTTGAGCTGGATCTTGAAAGGGGTATCAAATCACTCGAGATTAGATGAATTGTTGATATTCAAGGGAGGAACTGTGCTAAAAAAGTTTTATTTCAAGGATTATCGTTTTTCTGAGGATCTTGATTTCACAATTAAAAAACCAGATATCTCAAATGAGCAAATCTTTCAGTTTTTCAAAGAGAGTTTTGAATACATTATAGATGAAGCTAATATACCTTTGGAAATTATCAATGATAAAGCAAGATGGAGTAGCTCATTAAACGAACAAATTAAAAATCTGCCAGATTTTGAACAAGTTGATAGAGAAGTCCAGAGAAAACTTAAAAGGGTTAGACACAAATTAGGGTGAACTTGTCAGGATCTTTTTCTTCGTGTATCTTTGTAAATATGTCCGGCTATAAAAACATAAGAAGTTTCATTTTAATTGCTAAAAACCTTGGCAGAAGTTCCCTGTTGTTCACTGAAAAAAAATCGCCGGGTTATCATTCAGACATAAAACAGTTTGCACAAAACTGTGGCAAGGTCCTCCCTGCTTGCCGTGAGCGGCTCCGCTTCCCAGCACGCCTCCTGATCTTCGTTTCCCTGTTCCTTGCAGCCGGCTCAGCCGGCCTGAAGAGCCAGGACCGCAATGTTCTGGATGCAATCAACCAAAAATTTGCCTGTTACCTGCAGGAGGAGAACAGCGGAGAGGTATTGAGAAGCCTTGCGGCATTTTATTTAAGCACTGAGGATTTTCAGAAAGTTATCTCCTACGGAGTGCAGCTAAAGACGCTCGGGGATAAAAATAACAATATGAGATACAGAGCGTATGCCAACACCTACCTTGGACAGGCGTATCTTATGACCAACCAGATTGATGCGGCAAAAATGTATCTCAATCAGGCTTTAAGGCAGGCCACAATTATAGAGAACGACTCTATTCTCTCCTCTGTTTACAACGGCCTGGGATTGTTTGCATCAAATGTGGAATCTGATTATAACGGTGCAATCGGATATTTCTTCAACGGGATAGAGTCAGCAAAAAGGGCATCACACAAAAGGCTTTACAATATATTATTATGCAATATATCCGGAGTATATTATCTCAAGGGTAGCAGTGAAGGACTTAAATATTCTCAGGAGTGCTATGACTACGGTCACAGCGTCAGCGACCCGTTCCTGATACTCTGGGGGGCGATCAACTCCTCAAGAATGTATATGGTTCTTAAAAGGTATGATGAGGCACTAAAGTATATCAAAGAGGCTGAATTTCTACTCCAGAAAAACGAATACAACGATCAGACAAATATCTATAATATTTACGGAGAGATTCTTGCAGAAACAGGTGAACCCGCTCAGGCCGAGAAGTACTTCAGGGAGGCTCTCAAATATATTTATACAGCTCAGGTCTCTTCAAAGACAAACCTCTATCTGAATTTCGGAAAACTGTTGATAACTCAGAAGAGGTTCAGCGAGGCAATTCCTTTGCTGCAGGAGGGGATTAAAATCAGCATAGAAGAACATAACAACATTTTTATAAAGCAACTTTATGAATCTCTGAGCAGATGTTACACAGGGATGAATAATTTTGAGAATTCGCTCGAATATTTTAAAAAATATCACGAAGAGACTACAAAATATTTTAATGAAGAGAGTGAAAGGTCTATAAATCAGCTTAAAGTACAATTTGACACAGAAAGAAAAGAGAACGAAGCCAGAGAAGCAAAGCTTGAACTTATCAATAAAACCAGAAAGCAGCAGTATCTTCTTATTATCCTCCTCATTGCCATTACAGCAACGGTGTATCTGTATATACTATATATACATAAGAACAGGCTTTACAGAAGAATTATTATCAGCAACAGGGAGGCGATTAAAAGAGAGGATGATCTTAAAGAACAACTTAGAACTATAAAAAATGTATGTCCCGAAGCAGATAAATATTCCGTCTCCTCTCTAAATGAAGATAAGATGGAGGATATTTACAGAAAAATAGAGAGTGTGATGTCAGAAGAGTATCTTTACAGGGATCCGGACCTTACAAAAGAGAAAATTGCAGACAAACTCGGTACCAACAGAACCTATCTTTCTCAGGCGATAAACGACAGAACAGGAATGACCGTACCACAATATATCAATACTTACAGGATAAAAGAGGCTATCAGAATTCTGTCTGACCTGAGCGATGACACACCCTTAAAAGCAATAGCAGTTGACTTGGGATTCAGTTCTATGTCAACTTTTTATAAACTTTTTCAAACATCCGTGGGAATGACTCCCTCGTTATATCGTAAAAAAGTACAGGAATTTTCTTCCTGATTCGGCAATTGCCGATTTCGTATTTTTATATAGGTTAAATTGCGTTCAGATTATAACCTATTTTAAAAATTATGAAACGAAAATTCTTTTTAATCATTCAACTTTTACTGGTTGGATTTTTGATAGGTTCCCAATCTTTGTACGCCCAACCGGCAAAGACCGCGGTACAGGGATCAAGAACTGTTTCAGGAATTGTAACTGATGAAAACGGAGAACCTCTTCCTGGTGCATATGTTTCCCAGAGGAGAGTTACAAAAGAACAGTCTGTAGCAGGCATCTCTGCTGATGCCAACGGACACTTTACTCTGACAATTCCGGCAAATACCGTTGAACTGGAGGTGGTGTATATGGGATACGAGACCCTTTACATCAAACTCACTCAGAGCAGGGAGTACAATATTCAGCTTAATCCGGCAGCACAGGCACTTGAGGAACTTGTTGTAACCGGGATGTTTACCAGAAAGGCAAATTCCTATACCGGCGCAGTTTCCACAATTAAAAAGGAGAGCCTTATGCAGGTGGGCAATCAGAACATTGTTCAGAGCCTCAAGAACCTGGACCCCTCTTTTGTTCAGCTTGACAACCTGATGGCAGGTTCCAACCCTAATGCTGCTCCCAATCTGCAGATGAGAGGTCAATCTGCATTTCCCGATCTCAAGGGAGAGTATCAGAACAATCCAAACCAGCCGCTCTTTATTCTGGATGGATTTGAGACAAGTCTGACCAAGATCCTGGACCTGGATATGAACCTTGTGGAGAGCATCACTCTGCTTAAGGACGCAACCGCTAAGGCGATTTACGGTTCCAAGGCCGCCAACGGAGTTATTGTTATGGAGACAAGAAGGCCGGAATCAGGCAAGATGAAAATCAGTTATAACGGATCGGCAGTTGTAGAGATGCCCGACCTTACAAGTTATGACCTGGCAAATGCCTCAGAAAAAATCGAAATTGAAAGACTTGCAGGATTGTTTGATTCAGAGAGCGTAACTATAAGAATTGACAGGCAGAAGAGATATAATCAAATCCTGATGGAAGTTCTTGCAGGTGTTAATACAGACTGGCTTGCCCAACCTGTAAGAACCGGAATAGGTCACAAACACGCAATTTATCTGGAAGGTGGGGATAAGTATATGCTTTATGGTGTGGATTTGTCCTTCAACGGGATAAATGGTGTAATGAAAGGTTCAGACAGGAATACATTTTCCGGAGGTCTGACACTCTCATACAGAGTAAAAGGATTTATTTTCAGGAACAAACTCTCTGTAACCAGCAACAGCGCAAACGAATCACCCTGGGGAGGTTACGATACTTATGCAAGGATGAATCCTTACAGCCGTATCTACGATACATCCGGACAACTAATCAAGCAGTACAACTATACTGCAATGACCGGAGCAATTGAAACACAGACAAATCCTATATGGAACTCCATGATCAATACCAAGTATGCATCGGGATACACAGATATTACCAATAATTTTTATGCAGAATGGGCAGTCAATGAATCACTTAAATTTACAGGAAGAATAGGGTACTCAAGTATATTATCTTCAAATGACAACTTCAGGCCGGCAAGCCACACTGATTTTGTATTTTTTACGGGGGAGGATATCTTCAGAAAAGGATCATATCTTAAGAGCAATGGCAGAACTACTAACCTTAACAGCGATCTGGGTGTAAACTACTCTCTGGCTTTCGGAAAGAGTGTTTTGTTCATTAACGGACAATGGAATCTCTCAAATTATGTTTATGATAATTCATTTATGGAGGCAGAAGGTTTCCCCAATGACAATATGGACCACATAATTTTTGCCACTCAGTATAAAAAGGATGGAAAGCCGGGTGGTTCAGAAAGCATTTCCCGCTCATTGGGAGGAATTATCTCAGCAAACTATGCTTATGACAACAGGTATCTTTTTGATGCAAACTACAGAATAACCGGTTCTTCTGAATTCGGAGCAAACAACAGATGGGGATCTTTCTGGTCTGTTGGAGGAGGATGGAATATACACGAAGAGGCCTTCCTAAAGGGCAACAAAACCATTAACCGTCTTAAATTAAGGATTTCAACAGGTTATACCGGCTCTCAGGGATTCAATACTTATCAGGCTCTTGCTACTGTTAAGTACTACACTACAACCTCTTACAATGGTAGCATCGGTTCTTACCTTGTCAGCCTTGCAAATCCGGATCTTCAATGGCAGAAAAAATATGATCAGAATGTTGGGATAGATATCAGCCTTTTCAGAAACAGACTTTCAGGAAGGTTTGACCTCTATAACGCAACAACCACAAGTATGCTTACCGATGTTACAGTTCCACAGTCAACAGGGTTCAGTACATACAGGGAAAATCTCGGAGAGGCTGAAAACAAGGGATTTGAAGGGTATCTGAATTATCGGATATATGAAGATAAGCAATCAAAGAGTTTTGTGAATATCTATACTTCAGTTGCAAACAATGTCAACAAGATAAATAAGATATCAGAGTCACTCAAAAAGTTCAATGATGATCAGGACGCAATTAAAGATCAGTCAGATGCTCAGGGAGGAAAAACTCAGCTTACCACACCTTCTGTCAGATATGTAGAAGGGCAGTCCCTAAATGCTATTTGGGCAGTGAAATCTTTAGGAATCGACCCTGCAAACGGCAAAGAGATTTATGTTAATAAAAACGGTGATGTGACCTATGAGTACAACACAGCAGACCAGGTGGTATGCGGAGATCTTCTTCCAAAATTCAACGGCAATTTTGGTATAAGTGCAGAGGTTAAAAATATTGGAATCAATCTCTCCTTTGGGTACAGACTGGGTGGCCAGATCTATAACTCCACACTTGTAAACAAGGTTGAGAATGCTGATATCAAATACAATGTAGACCGCAGAATTTTTATCGACAGATGGCAGCAACCAGGCGACTATGCTCTTTACAAATCAATAAGGGACCTCTCTTATACAAAACCTACTTCAAGATTTGTAGAAGATTATGATCTTCTCACCCTATCATCGATAAATCTATCCTACGATTTCCGTGACAGCAGAATTGTAAAAAATTCATTTCTTGAGCGGCTTAAAATTCAATTCTATGCCAACGACCTGTTTACACTCTCAACTGTAAAGGTAGAGAGGGGAACCAGCTACCCGTTTGCCAGAAATTTTACTTTTTCAATTCAGGCATCATTCTAAAACAAAAAAGTATTTATCATGAAAAAGTCATATATATACAATAGTGCAAAACAGGTCATACTCTTAGCTATTTTAGCGGTAGTCATGTCATCCTGTGAAAAATTTCTTGATGTAAGACCAAAGTCTGAAATTCCTGTTACACTGCATTTTAACAGAGAGAGCGGATACCTGGACCAACTTACAGGGGTCTATACAAAAATGTGCGGAACAAATATGTATGGCCAGGAGATGACATTTGGCCTGATGGAAGTCCTCGCCCAGAATTACGATCTGAATACCAATAACACATCCTATTACTATGCAGCTCAGTACGACTATGAAGAGGCTGTAACCAAGGCCAAAAAGGATGCAATGTGGACAGACACATACAACTGCATAGCAAATCTTAATGTTCTTCTTGAGAATATCAAAAAAGCTGACACAACAATCTTCACAGGTAACAACTATAGGGTTATTCGCGGAGAGGCTCTGGGTTTAAGAGCGTTTTTACATTTTGATATGTTAAGGATCTTTGCTTCCAGTTATGCCAGTAATCCTTCTGCACCGGGAATTCCTTATGTAACCGAATACGCTCCTAAAATCACACCTCAGACAACCGTAGCCCAGACTATGGACCTGATTATCTCTGACCTTGAAGAATCGGCAAATCTTCTTAAAGCAGATTCACTTTTTGCTTCTGCAACCCCTTACAACCATTCAATCCGCAGGAGTTATTTCAACTATTTTGCAGCCGAGCTCACGCTTGCAAGGGCATATCTCTACAAAGGAGATAAACAAAAAGCCCTCGAGCATGCAGAAGTGATAATTACAGAGAGTGAACTCACTACCAACAGCGCCCTTTTCTGGACACATTATACCTCTCTGGAGTCCACATATGAGTATGAAGTAAACAGGCTGTACACCACAGAACATGTTTTCCAGCTTAGAATAAACAATTTGGACGACATCGTTAAATACTACTTTACATCTTCTTCCGGTACAGGCAGTCTCACTCCAAGCGACGCAAAGGCCGATGTTATCTATGAAAAGACCAGCAAAGGGTATGGTAACGACTACAGGATGATTAAATGCTTCCAGTATGACGGAGCCAATAAATATTTCTCAAAATTCTGGCAGTACGAGAATGGACCTCACAACAATGTTTTCCCGCTATTGCGCAAGACAGAGGCATATTATATTGCTGCAGAGGCCTTGAAAGACACTGATAAGGCAAGGGCAATATCTCTGCTGAATGCTGTCAGAGAACACAGGAAGCTGGGTGATTTTCCGCTTCCTGAGACACTTACAGCTGATGAGGTTAATACTGAGATCTTTAAGGAGTACAGAAAAGAATTTCTCGGCGAAGGCCAGCTCTTCTTCTACTATAAAAGACTTAACCGCCCTGTTATTGAGGGGGCCGGAATTCCTGCGAATGACAATATCTATGTGATTCCTATGCCTGATAACGAAGTTGAATTCGGACAGAGACAATAATCATCTTTAATTTAAGATTTAAAATACAGGATATGAAAAAATATACAATATCATTAATTTGTTCCGTTCTGGCTCTCTTTCTCTTTTCGTCCTGCGAAAAGGAGGGATTCTATTATCAGGATGAAGCGAGGGTTCGGATGGAGGGGCCTTATAAATGGGCAGTCAATACAGACTCTCTTGAATTCTCCTTTATCACCGTACCCACAGGAGTTGACCAGATGGAAATGCAGATTACAGTTTATATAATGGGAGCTGTTTCCGAAAATGACAGAATAGTCAACATTGGTGTAAACTCTGCAAAAACTACAGCTACAGGCAACCAATATACCTGCCCTTCACAGGTGACAATACCTGCCAACTCTTTATCTGCTAACTTCACAGTTGTTCTTAACAGGACTCCGGATCTTCAGCAAAACACCGTCAGCCTCTATGTGGAACTTAAAGAAAGTGAGGACTTTAAAGTAGGAGTGAAGGAGAGAGACCACCTGCTGATAAAATGGAACGACATTCTCTCTATGCCCAAAAACTGGAGTGAACTGGAAACGTTCTTTGGAGCTTTCAGTCTGGTTAAGTACAGGTTTATGATCAATAACACAGGGGTAACTGAGTTTAGTGCAACAACTATGTCCTGGGCTCAGCTTATGAACTACAAAATTATCCTCAGGAACGCTTTGGATGCATACAATGCAGCTCATCCCGGCAATCCTCTTACAGATGAAAATGGTCAGATTGTAACATTTTAAATGAAAAGAAGATGAAAAAAAATAGAATATACTCTGTTTTAATATTCCTGACAGCAATGGTTGTTTTCCACTCTTGCTATGTGGATAAAGGAAATTACGAGTACACAAATGTTTCCGAGATCAAGATTGACTCAATTGATTATGAGATCAATTCTGTAGCAGCATCTTCTGTGAGTAATCTTGAGCTTGGCTCAGTACTTACTGTAAAGCCATTTGTTACATATACAAAAGATCTGTCCGAGCTTGAATATTACTGGATTAAATATGCTTACTATTATGGACCTGTCCAAAGTGGCAATGCAATCGTTTATCCCCAGGCCGATACTATCGGAAGGGAATTCGAGCTTAACTGGGATGTCAGCGGTGCTTCAGGTCAGTACAATATGCAGTTTGTGGTTAGAGATCCAGAGACGGGAATAAAATCTTTCTACTGGTTTTACGTTGGCATTCAGAGTAAAGGAACAAAATCCGGACTCTATGTATTGTCTGAATATGACGGTAATACCGATATAGATCTGTATGGCTCGGCCAGAGGTCTCATTATCGGTGGAGACCACTTCACACCCAAATATTACAGCACTCTTCACGGAGCACCAATACCCGGTAAACCCAAATTCATCAGCTACGGAAGAACCTACTATTATGTATTTTCCGAACAGCAGGGTAAAAGGCTGAATGTGAACGGACTTCAGTTGATGGATGACTTTGCAACCATGTTCTACAGCACTCCTGCATATAATCCTCAGGCAGTAATGTACACAAACAGCTGCGAGTTCATTCTCAATGACGGTAAGCTCCATGTTATGTACACCGACAAGGCCAATGATATGAAATTCTCTGCTCCGGTTGCAGGAAATTACAATGCTGCAGCCTTTATGTCCAAGATGACAAGAACTACTTACAGGCCTGTGGCAGGTGCGATCAATTCCGATCAGGTAATTTTTGACTTGAATTCCAAAGCTTTCAGACCATATTTCCCTCAGTCTACAACTATAAGCGAGTTCAAGCCGACAGTTCCGGGAGCAATAGTGGATGTAAACAATATGAAGACTGTCCCTGTAGCAATATTGGAAGCTAACGGAGGTCAGGTTTATAATATCATAAGAAATAACGGCAAAGATTCTCTTTATGTAATTAATTATTATAATGTTGTGGATGATGGTGATCTCTCGGTAGGTGGGAATTCAAAAGTTAGCCTTGCCGGATGCGAAGGAATATCACAGGCAAAATACTTTGCATCTTCAACAGCCGGTAGTGCATTTTTCTACGCCACTGACAAGGGAGTGTACTCATTCTCCTACACCAGCGGACAGACTCAACAGGCTGATATCTACAAATGCACAGCTGATGAGGAGGTTACTTGTTTATATCAGATGCCTTCAGGTGGATTTCCCACGGCAGGTTGTGTTTTGTGGGTAGGTATCTGGAATACAAGTACCAAGGTTGGGAGCATAAGAGAGTACGAAGTCGATCCTACAGCCGGGACGATCAGAACTTACTGGACAAGTATGTTTGCTCCTCATCTTTCAAACCCGTCTGTTAAAACCGGTTTTGGAAAAATTAAAAGCATGACAATCAAGATGTAAGTTAAACTTAATTCAAAACGGAATAAGATATAATCAATTAAGAAATAATTTATGTTAAGAAATATATTTAGAACTATTTGCGTACTTCTGGTAACCACTCTTGTTTCCTGTTCACAAACGCCATCCGGCTACAAAATTATTGGAGAAATTGAGGGGTTGAGTGATGGCACAGTTATGGAGCTCATCCCGTCAGGGACGCATAGTAACGAGAAAAGTATAGCTACAGCAACAGTTGCTGAGGGGAAATTTATATTCGAAGGTGTTCTTGATGAGCCAAGATTTTTCAGGGTAGCTGTCTCGGGAGATAACAGCTATCAGGCATTTTCCTTAATGGTCGAGAACGCAAAAATTTATGTAAATGGTAAGGCTGCAGTTAGGGAGAACAATGGTGCCAAGAGTCACCTGTTCAGCGATATAACTATAACTGGAAGTTCTGTTCACGATCTTTATCTCCAGAAAACCGCACCTAAAGAAGTCCTGAACAAGCTTTATGAAGATTATCATACTAACAATAAGGATATTCAGGAAAAAGTTGTAGCTGCAAGAGGTGCAAAAGATCAAAAGCTGTTAGCGGAGTTATACAAAACCGAGGAGTGGAAAAAACTTGAGCAGGACGAGAAAAACTTTTTTGATACTGTATCAAAGACTATGAGCCAGATGATTCTGGATAATGCTGATTCATGGTGGGGCCCGTTCCTGATGCTTAACCAGATGAGTTATTTTACCAAAGAGCAGGAAACCTGGTGGAACCAGCTTTCTGATGAGGCAAAAGGAAGTTACTACGGCAAGATTGTTTTTGAGGAGCTCTTCCCGGAAGGGCTGAAAGACAAGAAAGCACCTGACTTCACTGTTAAGGCAGAAGACGGAACAGAGATAACACTGGCTAAGCTTCTTGAAAGTAAGAAATATGTACTGATAGATTTTTGGGCATCGTGGTGTCAACCTTGCAGAAATGAGATTCCCAACTTCAAAAATGCATATGCAACATTCTCGCCAAAAGGTTTTGACATTGTGAGCATCTCTACAGATAAGAGTGCTGACGACTGGAAGAAAGCTCTTGACGAAGAGGAGCTGCCTTGGCCTAACTACCTGGATTTATCAGATATATCCACACTTTACAAGGTTAAGCTGATACCTACAACCTATCTTGTAAATGAAGAAGGCATTGTCATTGAAGAGAACCTCAGGGGAGAGGCACTTATAAACAAATTAAAAGAGTTGATGCCTTGATAATGAAAAGGTTTTTCCAGGCAATGTGTCTGTCCGGTTTTTTCGGTTTTTTTGTTTTGTTTGGCCTTCCGAATCTGTTCAGCAACACTGCATTTGCACAGATCCAGGCACCTGTAAAGTTCAAATCTGAATTTAAAATGACCTCTGCCGCCGATGCAGAGGTCGTTTTTACCGGAATTACAGAGGAGGGATGGCACATCTATTCCACCGGACAACCGTCGGGAGGACCTTCATCAGCAGTACTTAAAATAGACACGATTTCCGGAGCCAGGCTCGCCGACAGCCTGACACCCGGTAAAGGGGAGAAGGTGGAGTATGACAATGTCTTTAAGATGGATCTAAAATTTTTTGATAAAAAGGGGACTTTTATCCAGAAGTTTGAGATTACAGACAAAGATAACTTTGTAATCAAAGGCACTTTAAACTACAGTGCCTGCAACAACACCAACTGCCTCCCACCCACAGACTTCAGCTTTGTTTATTATGGAGATAAGGTTAAAATGGCTGAAAACATACTTTCCGGAGTGACGGGAGAGAGTTTCGGACCGTTATGGAAACCGGTAATTGATCAGATTGAAGAGTATGGAGGAGTAACATCGACAAAAAACCACACCTGGATTTACATTTTTATAATGGGATTTGCAGGTGGACTGCTGGCGCTTTTCACACCTTGTGTCTGGCCAATAATTCCTATGACAGTGAGTTTCTTTCTCAAAAGAGGGAGTAATAGAAAAAAAGGCATAAAAGACGCAGTTGTTTACGGACTTTCGATAATAATCATATACCTCTCTTTGGGGCTGATCATTACCGGAATCTTCGGGGCAAGTGCCCTGAATGCAATGTCAACTAACGCACTTTTCAACATATTTTTCTTTTTGCTACTGATGCTCTTCGGACTCTCTTTTTTGGGATTGTTTGAACTTTCCCTGCCTGCAAAATGGTCAACCGGGATAGACCATAAAGCAGAGATTAGCAAGGGATTCCTAAGCATATTTTTGATGGCATTCACTCTCACCCTTGTCTCCTTTTCCTGCACCGGCCCAATTATCGGCTTTCTGCTGGTAGAGATGTCAACCCTGGGCAGCATAGCAGGCCCTGCAATCGGGATGTCGGGCTTTGCCCTTGCCCTTGCTCTGCCGTTTACCTTCTTTGCTCTTTTCCCGGCCTGGTTGAACAACGCACCAAAATCGGGGAATTGGATGACTACCCTAAAGGTCTTTTTGGGCTTTATTGAGATAGCTTTTGCATTCAAATTCCTTTCTGTGGCTGACCTGGCTTACGGCTGGGGCCTTCTGAACAGAGAGGTCTTCCTGATAATCTGGATAATTCTTGCACTTTTGATGGGGTTGTATATGCTGGGGATTAAAAGGTTTTTTACAATAAAAAGGGAAAACAAGCAGATCGGGAATTTAGCTGAGAACAAGATGAGTGGTAGGAGAGACGGGAACAAGGTGATTGAGGGAAAAATGGACAGTGCTGACCCTGAGGAGAGGATAGGTGCGATAAGGATTACCACCGGAATACTGTCCCTGCTGCTTGCCGCCTATATGATACCCGGCCTCTGGGGAGCTCCGTGCAAACTGGTCAGCGCATTCACTCCACCGATGTACACACAGAAATGGAACATCTACAATAATTTTGTTCACGCAAAGCAGAACGATTATGAAAAGGGGATGGAACTTGCAAAGATAATCGGTAAACCTGTGCTTCTCGACTTTACCGGATACGGTTGTGTCAATTGCAGAAAGATGGAGGCGGCAGTGTGGACGGACAAAGAGATAAGCGGGATTATCAACGATAGGTATATTCTGGTGACACTCTTTGTGGATGATAAAACACCTCTTAAAGAGCCTGTGATGGTGAGCGAAAACGGAACGGACAGAAAGCTCAGAACAAAAGGAGATTTGTGGAGTTACCTTCAAAGGTATAAATTCGGAGCAAACGCCCAGCCCTTTTATGTCCTGCTCGACAATCAGGGTAACCCGCTTGCAAAGCCCTACTCTTACAATGAAGATATCAAGGCATACCGGGAATTTCTGGAATCAGGACTGGTTAGGTATAATAAACAGATGTGAGCCGGCTCAACAATCCGAACTAAGCCTGCTCAATAATCTTAACCTTCAATAATCAGATTTTTTTGTATATTGTACTCGTTAAACCAGGGAAATCATCAGTTGCTGGTTTCTACGGAAAGACCTGAAAACAACCAAGCCCTAAAAGGACACAAAATAAATTCTATGAATCGCTTACCCTTTGGATATATTGTGTTTATGTGTATGGTCATTATCTCCGGCTGCCGCTTCAGCCAGGGTTATACTGTAAGAGGTACGATCTTGAGCGAGCTTTCACTTATTGATTCCGGAACAGTATATCTTTTTAACAGTGATATGTCTGTTGCAGACACAGGAAAAATTGAAAAAGGGAAGTTTTTATTCAGGGGCAGGGTAGATAACCCTGATATTTTTTATCTGATGGTGGAGGGTTCAAGTGCATATACCCGGATTTTTCTTGAAAATGATGATTTTACTCTTACTGCCTCTCTCGATAAAAACCTTGGTGACGCTGATGTTAAAGGAGGGGAGAATCAGGCTATATATAACAGGGAGAGGCAGAAAGAGCAGGAGATTGCTCAAAAGTATAAATTCAGCGAACTTAATGCCGAATATCAGAATCCGCTGACATCTCCCAAACGAAAGAGTGAAATTGCAAAGATCTTCAATAACATACAGGCAGAGTTGATTAATTGCCAGAAAGAGCTGATGGATGAATACCCTCTTTCATTTTATACATTGAAAAATCTTGTTAACAATGTAGATGCCCTGCCTGTGGAAGAGACTGAGAGGAGACTGGCCAATTTTCTCTCTTCTGAGAATTTTACCGACAATGCCGATGTTGAAATTATTATCTCAGCTCTCTCCCAGTTGAAACTGATCCAACCCGGTATGAAGGCACCTGATTTTGCAATACCTGATCGGGATAGTGTGATTATCAGATTCTCTGATGTATACTCTTCCAATAAACTGACCATACTCGATTTCTGGGCAAGTTGGTGCGCCCCCTGCAGGGAGGTCCACGCCCAGCTCAGAGCAATTTATGAGGAATTCAAACCCTCAGGACTGGAAATCCTGGCTGTCTCATTTGATAACTCAAAGGAGAAATGGCTCCAGGCCATCGAAGAGGATAACCTACCCTGGATACATGTTTCTGATCTGCGTTACTGGAGCAGCGCTCCCAGAGATCTTTATCAGATAACCTATGTCCCTCAGTATATCATCGTTGACTCAAAAGGGATCATTCAAAAGAGAAGACTAACCGAGATTGAAATGGAGCAGTACCTTGGAGAGGTGCTGAGGTGACCAGAGGAAGGAAACAACGACGCAGAGGAACATAAAACATCGATGAAGATTTTTGGCTGATCTTAGCAAGGCGCGTTTGTAAAATCCTAATATTACCGTTATATTTGGAATAAAATTACAAATATGAAGGCAAGAAGTGTCACAAAGTACATATCTCAAATTGCTGATTCAAAATTTGGAAGAATAATTGTTTTTACCGGAGCAAGACAAACCGGCAAAACCACAATTGCACGTGAGCTCTTCCGGGAATTTTACTACTTGTCTATTGAAGATCCTATATCTGCAGCAGAATATAAAAAGTTAACCGCTTCCCAATGGAAATTAATGTATCCCAATGCGATACTGGATGAGATACAGAAAGAGCCCATTTTGATAGAGAGTATAAAATCTGTTTATGACCAGTTTCCGGAAACTCATTATATATTATTGGGATCAAGCCAGTTGCTTCTGCTTTCGAAGGTAAGAGAAAGTCTTGCAGGCCGATGTGTTATTGTCGACCTGTTTCCACTTACTCTTCCCGAAATTCAGACAGATAGTTTTAGCCAGCAGGTAATTCACTCCTGTTTTCAGAAACTTCTAACAGAGCCGGATGCCCCCGTAGAATTTCTGCCCTCTTTTATTTTGGATAAACGGATGGCAGAAAAACAGAGAGCCTGGGAATATTATTGTAAGTTCGGTGGTTATCCTGCTCTTACCGATAGTTCTCTCACAGACGAGGAACGCTATCTATGGCTTAATCAATATGTGAGAACTTACCTTGAGAGGGATGTACGTGATCTGACATCATTTCGCGATCTGCAGCCATTTATTAAATTACAGCATGCAACAGCCCTTCAGACATCAACGGTGGTTAATGCCTCTTCTCTGGCAAATCATATAGGCTTGAATGTGAAAACGGTACAGCGTTATATCCAATATATGGATCTCAGCTATCAGACAATCACCCTTCCGGCCTGGAGCAGAAACCAGACGAAAAAACTGGTAAAGGCACCAAAAATCCACTTTATGGATAACGGAGTGTTACAAGCAGTTCTTCAAAAAAGAGGCGGTATTACAGGTGCGGAATTTGAGAGTCTGATAGTTTCAGAGATGTACAAGCAGGCAAAAACACTGCAGATATTAGCGAAATTCTACCATCTGCGCATTCAGGGAGGCAGAGAAATAGACCTTCTGATAGAAACGCCTCATGGCTATTTTGCTTTTAAAATTAAAATGACAGATAAAGTGAATAAAAATGACATCCGCCATTTTAACAACCTGGAAGAGATACTGGATAAGCCTCTTATACACAGCTTTGTACTCACCAATGACCCCTCAACTATAACCTTTGCAGATAAGATTACCGCAGTAAATGCTGCAATGTTTTTGGGATGAGCTTCTCAAAGCTTGTAATGATGGGTATATTTCTTCTTAATCCTTTGCTCAATTCAAAAATGTTCATTAAAATTGAGTGTTCATTGTCAATGAACACATCATTATGTTGAAAAAAATTTCATTCTTAAAACTAATAATAAACAAACCACTCCGCCATCACATAAAACTATTGGATATGATATAGCTGTATCAAAAGTTTTTCATCAACTTTATTTAGATTTATATGTAATTTTGCCAATGTTTGGCAAGACAACACATAACAACATGAGCAAGCTCTGTGAACATATCCGTAGCCTACGCCAAGAAAGAGAAATCAGATACTCAATTGTGATGTAACCCGTTTTTAAAGATGAAAAAAGAAACCGCAATCAAACTATTCGGGCAGCAACAAATTCGTTCTTTGTGGAACGAGGGAGAAGAAAAATGGTATTTTTCCATAGTTGATGTTGTTGGTGTTTTAACTGACAGCCCAAATCCTAATAACTACTGGAAAGTATTAAAACACAGATTAAACAAGGAAGGAAGCCAGTTGGTTACAAATTGTAACCAACTGAAAATGCAGTCTGCAGATGGCAAATTTTACAAAACGGATGTGGCAGATACTGAGCAACTTTTTCGATTAATACAAAGTATTCCATCACCCAAAGCCGAGCCGTTTAAAATGTGGTTGGCTCAAACCGGAAGGGAGAGAATTGATGAAATAGAAGACCCGGAAATTGGTATTGATCGCCTTATGGAAACATACTTTAAAAAAGGGTACTCAAAAGAATGGATCAACCAACGCCTAAAAAGCATAGAGATACGAAAGGCCCTAACAGATGAATGGGAAATCCGTGGAGTTAAAAAAGGGCAGGAATATGCTATTCTTACCAATGAAATAACCAAAGCATGGGCAGGATTTACAACCAAACAGTTCAAAAATTTTAAAGGGTTGAAAAAAGAAAACCTTCGCGACCATATGTCCAACCTCGAATTAGTACTTAATATGCTTGCCGAAGCGACTACCACAGAAATATCGAAAGAGAAAAAACCCAAATCATTTGAACAAAACCGAAAAATAGCAAAACAAGGTGGAACCATTGCCGGAAATACCAGAAAGGAAATTGAAGAGAAAACCGGGAAAAGCGTAATTACCAGAAAAAATGCGAAAGCCCTGAAAGGTAAAAACAAAGAACTTTTGTAAATAAAATATTTTCCTGATGTTAAACCTAAAAGGGTATTGCTCATATTGTTATTGTGCAGATTATGTGTGCTTTGTAAAAAAAACACATGATCCCTATTTTCAGATCAGCATGAACGAAACACAGTACATCAGAAAGTTTTTTATTCTATCATCATGTTTGCCAAACAATACAACCTTCTGATATTTCTTGTTGTGGAATGAATATGACAGATATTTGCCACTTGAGGTATGAGAATATCCAAGAGGCTTTATCCACTATTTTAGGGCTAAGACAGTAAATACGGTCTATACAAAAATGGAGACTTTACTAATGCAGCTGTTGTTTTGTTTGGAAAAAATCCCGTTAAATATTTTCCTCAGGTAATGGTTAGATTATCAGTATTTAAAACAGATAAATCAGGCGAAAAAATTTTATACGACAAGATTTTTGATGGAAATCTATTTAATTCTGTACGCCAGATTACAGATTTTTTTGATTTAACGTATGGCACTTCCAGTTCTTTTAAAACTTCTGACTGGCAACGCACCGATAAACTTAACTTCCCTAGATTAGCCATTCGAGAAGCAATACTTAATGTTTTTATTCATAGAGATTACTCTTCATTCTCAAGCAAAATAGCGATTAATGTTTATCCTGATAAGCTGCAAATTTCCAGTTACGGTGGTTTACCCAGAGGGATTAGTATAAAATCTTTATCAGAAGATCATTTATCTGTCCCTGTTAATCCTACCATTGCTCATATTTTCTTCTTGAGAAAATGGATTGAATTAATAGGTATTGGTACTGTAAGAATGATAGCGCAATGTAGAGAACTAGGTTTTAAAGAGCCGGTCTGGATTCAAAAAGATAGTATTGTAAGTGTTGTATTTCCTGATGTTAAAGTCCCGTTTAATTATAATGAGGGAATAAGTGAGGGAATAAGTGAGGGATTAAATATTCTTATTTCTAAAGCTATTGCTGAGGGATTAACTGAGGGATTAACTGAGGGAATAAAGGGCATATATATAACTGTTATTGAGGCCTTGATAAAGAAAGGTAGCTTGAATGTAAATATGATTGCGGAAGAATTAAATAAATCCGGCAAAACAGTTGAAAGATATGTTGCTTTCTTAAAGGAAATTGGGGCAATTGAATATGAGGGGTCAAAAAAGGCAGGAGGTTACAAGGTTACAGACTACCTGTTAAAAAGAAACAAGCAATAATGCTAAACAAAATGTGGGATGAAGATAGAGCAGCATTTAGGAAATGAGATATTATTGGAGCTAAAGAAAACAGCTTTTCTATGTAGTCGAAAGATTCCGGCAAGTGCTGTTTTAAAGTGCTATGATTGGGCTATTGAACAAAGAGAAAACGGTAATTGTGTTATCAGTGGTTTTCACAGCAAAATAGAAAAAGATGTATTACACTATTTACTCAAAGGGGAACAACCAATCATTTTAGTATTGGCAAGAGGTCTAAAAGAAAAATTAGGACCTGAATTTAAAAAACCATTGGAACAAGGTCGGCTGCTAATCATTACACCATTTGAAAATACCGTTAAACGTATAACTATAGAAACCGCCGAGACACGTAACAAACTAATGATAAACCTTGCAGATAGCATTACTGTAGGTTATGTAACTGAAGGCGGTCAATTAGATACCCTTTTAAAAAGCATCCAGAAACCAATAACAAAACTGGTATGAGCCTTAAATCTCCTATGGTATCAAATGATTTCTTTTCAAGTATCGAGATTTATTCAAAAAACACAAATAAATTTCGAATATTTCCCTTTTATGGAGCAGACTATGAAGATTCAATTACTGACAATTTACTTATACAAGCAGTTTATAGAAAAGAAAAAGACCTACAAAACTATAAAAGCATATACGATGAATGTTGGCTAATGCTAATTCTTCCAGACACTTATTCTATAAAATCCGGTTTCTTTTTACCAGATAATTTAGAACAGTAATACGTTGATATTTAGGTCTTAACTGTTATCTGTGTCAGTTAAGGAAAACATTGGCTCCCGAAAAGGGAGGGGACCCAACGCAGTTGGGGAGGATTTTCCGTACTGATACAGATAACAGATATAAATAAAAAAGAGAGGCTGACAATTATTTATCAATCTCTCTTTGAATATGTGGGCCCAGCTGGGCTTGAACCAGCGACCCCCTGATTATGAGTCAGGTGCTACTAACCAACTGAGCTATGGGCCCGGGAAATATATTATCAGACTTTGATCTCAACCTCAACACCGCTGGGGAGTTCGAGTTTCATCAGAGCGTCAACGGTTTTGGGTGTTGAGCTGTAGATGTCCAGCAGACGGCAGAAAGAGTTCAGTTCAAACTGTTCGCGTGCCTTTTTGTTTACAAAGGTTGCACGGTTTACAGTGAAGATCTTCTTGTCGGTGGGGAGGGGAATCGGCCCGCTTACAACAGCACCGGTTGCCTTTACTGTTTTTACGATCTTGTCTGCAGATTTGTCAACCAGCATATGATCGTAAGATTTAAGTTTAATTCTAATTTTTTGGCTCATTTTCTATATTTGTTTACCAACTTTCTATTTTGGGATTGCAAAGATACATCAATTTAATTATTCGTCAAGTCCATTTCGAGTATTCATTAATATCATTCCGGTTATTCGTCAGAATCATCGCTGAATTTCTTGCCGCCGGCTCTTTCGATTACCTCTTTTGCGAGATTTGGCGGAAGTTCTGTGTAGTGTGAGAACTCCATAGTGCTGGTAGCTCTTCCGGATGTCAGTGTCCTGAGAACTGTCACATAACCGAACTGCTCAGAAAGGGGAACTTTGGCCTTTACAATTCTGGCGTTGCCTTTTGAGTCCATATTGGTAATCTGTCCACGGCGTTTGTTAAGATCCCCGATAACATCACCCACATAGTCCTCAGGGGTAACAACCTCCAGAGACATTATCGGCTCCTGGATTACCGGATTTGCCTTTGGACAAGCCTTGCGGAAGGCATACCTTGCGCAGATCTCGAATGACAGGCCGTCTGAATCCACAGGATGGAATGAACCGTCTTTTAGTATCACTTTAAGGGATGTAACCTCGTATCCGGCAAGAACACCGTTTGACAGGGCGGCCTTGAAGCCCTTCTCCACAGATGGAATAAACTCTCTGGGGATATTGCCTCCTTTTACCTGATCAACAAATTGAAGTCCGGTAACGCCTTCATCGGCAGGACCTATCTCAACTATAATATCAGCAAATTTTCCACGGCCTCCGGTCTGTTTCTTAAAGACTTCCCTGTGCTGTACAGAGGAGCGGATTGCCTCTTTGTAGTTCACCTGAGGTGCACCCTGGTTGATCTCTACATTGAACTCCCTTCTGAGGCGGTCAACAATAATCTCAAGGTGTAACTCTCCCATTCCGCTGATAATTGTCTGTCCGGTATCGTGGTCAGATTTAACGGTGAAAGTGGGATCCTCTTCAGATAGTTTTGAAAGTGCAAGCCCGAGTTTATCCAGATCCTTCTGGGTCTTTGGCTCCACTGCAAGTCCGATAACAGGATCAGGGAATGTAATTGATTCCAGCACAATGGGATGAGTCTCTTCGCAGACTGTGTCGCCTGTGCGTAACTCCTTGAATCCCACTGCTGCACAGATGTCTCCGGCCTCAACAAAATCAATTGAATTCTGTTTGTTGGAGTGCATCTGATATAGGCGGGCAACCCTCTCTTTCTTTCCGGAACGGGTGTTGAGAACATATGAACCTGCATCCAGTTTGCCGGAATATGCCCTGATAAAGGCAAGTCTCCCTACAAAGGGGTCTGTTGCAATCTTGAACACAAGACCACAGAATGGTTCTTTAATATTGGCCCTGCGGATAACCTCTTTATCTGTATCGGGATTTATTCCTTTAACATCTCCAATGTCGAGCGGAGAGGGGAGGTACCTTACTATTGAATCCAGAAGGTATTGTATTCCTTTGTTTTTGAATGATGATCCGCAGCAGGTTGGAACAACTGCCATATCTATGGTAGCTTTGCGGAGAGTGTCGATAATTTCGTCTTCTGTAATTGAGTCTGGGCCTTCAAAGAACTTCTCGAGAATTGAATCATTATACTCTGCAATTGACTCGATCATCCTGCCCCTCCATTCATCAACCTCAGCCTCCATTGCCCTGGGGACCTCCTTTATAACATAATTAATCAGATCTTTGCTTTCCTGCTCGTAATAGTAGGCTTTTCTTGAGATCAGGTCAATTATTCCTTCAAATTTGTCTTCTGCTCCTATGGGAAGAACAATCGGAATTGCGTGGGCGCCAAGCTTGCTGTTCATCTCATCGATAACTGCAAGAAAATCAGCTCCTACGCGGTCCATTTTATTCACATATGCCAGCTTTGGCACACGGTACTTGTCGGCTTGGCGCCATACAGTCTCAGACTGTGGCTGAACCCTGCCAACTGCACAAAAAGTTGCAACTGTGCCGTCCAGTACGCGAAGTGACCTTTCTACCTCTACCGTAAAATCGACGTGACCCGGAGTGTCTATAAGGTTAACCTGGTACTGTTCCTTGTTATAATTCCAGAAAGCAGTGGTGGCTGCAGATGTGATGGTAATCCCTCTCTCCTGTTCCTGAACCATCCAGTCCATAGTGGCAGCGCCCTCGTGAACTTCTCCTATCTTGTAGTTTTTACCTGTATAGTAAAGTATGCGTTCAGAAGTTGTGGTCTTACCGGCATCAATGTGAGCCATGATACCGATGTTCCTGGTGTATTTTAAATCTCTTGCCATTAAATTTGTAGGAGCTTAGAAGCGGAAGTGAGCAAATGCTTTGTTGGCCTCAGCCATTTTGTGCATATCCTCTTTTCTCTTGAATGCAGCACCTTCATTGTTGTATGCTGCCATTGTTTCAGATGCAAGTTTCTCTGCCATAGAGTGGGCAGAGCGTTTGCGTGCGTACAGAATCATGTTCTTGATGGCCAATGAAATCTTTCTTTCGGGACGCACCTCTGTTGGTACCTGGAAGTTTGCTCCTCCGACCCTTCTGCTCTTCACCTCAACCTGGGGAGTGATGTTCTCCAAAGCTTTTTTCCAGATCTCCAGCGGAGCCTTGTCAGAATCTTTCATCTTCTCGCCGATTATATCCATCGCATCGTAGAATATACCGTAGGCGATACTCTTCTTCCCCTGGATCATCAGATTGTTCACGAACTGTGTAACCAGCACATCGTGGAACTTAGGATCAGGAAGTAGAATCCTCTTTTTAGGCTTCGTTTTTCTCATTTGATTTTAACTATTTAGTATTAGAGTTATTTCTTTGCAGTGGCACTCTTTGCGGCTGCACCCTTTTTGGGCCTCTTTGTTCCGTAGAGTGAGCGGCCTTGCTTGCGGCCATCTACACCTGCAGTGTCAAGTGCACCGCGAAGAATGTGGTAGCGAACGCCCGGAAGGTCTTTTACACGACCGCCACGAACAAGCACAATTGAGTGCTCCTGGAGATTGTGACCTTCACCGGGGATGTACGCGTTAACCTCTTTCTGGTTTGTGAGGCGTACACGGGCAACCTTACGCATAGCCGAATTTGGCTTCTTGGGGGTTGTGGTGTAAACTCTTACACACACACCGCGTCTCTGAGGACACGAATCAAGAGCACGGGATTTACTCTTTTCCACAATAACTTCCCGGCCTTTGCGTACTAACTGTTGAATTGTTGGCATAATTGGTTATAAATCTTTGCTTTAAGTATTATTGTCGTATAAAACGGGATGCAAAGGTAAGATTATTATCTGGAATTACAAACATCTTATTAACATTTTTCTATAAAAAAAGGGCTATCTTTGGACAAAAATGTTAGCATGGAAATAACACCCAAAGCCAAAGCATTCATTGAGAAAGAAGAGATTTACGGAGCTCACAACTACCACCCTCTGCCTGTGGTTCTCTCCCGCGGAGAGGGCATATATGTATGGGATGTTGACGGAAAGAGATATTTTGATTTTTTATCGGCCTATTCTGCAGTAAACCAGGGACATTGTCATCCTAAAATTGTAGAGGCACTTACCTCTCAGGCTTCTACCCTGTGTCTTACCTCCAGAGCGTTTTACAATGATACTTTGGGCCCATACGAGGAATTTATGCACAACCTCTTCGGTTATGACAAACTCCTGCCGATGAATTCCGGCGCCGAGGCTGTAGAAACTGCCCTCAAACTTGCAAGACGCTGGGGCTACGATAAAAAGGGAATCGCAGAGAATGAGGCGATGATAGTCGGCTGCGAAGGGAATTTTCACGGGCGTACAATTACGATTGTTTCACTTTCAACAGATTCCGATTCCTACGGAGGATTCGGTCCATTCACTCCGGGGCTGATTAAGATCCCATACAACAATCCGGATGCTTTGGAAGAGGTGTTAAAGAGTCACGGACACAAAATTGCAGCTTTTCTTGTAGAACCTATTCAGGGAGAGGCCGGAGTGTTTGTTCCTGATGACGGATATCTTAAGAAGTGTTACGATTTGTGCAAAGAGTACAATGTTCTCTTTGTAGCCGATGAGGTTCAGACCGGAATTGCAAGGACAGGCAAGATGCTTTGCTGTGATCACGAAGGGATCAGACCGGATATGGTAATCCTGGGGAAGGCAATCTCAGGTGGTGTGCTCCCGGTATCTGCAGTGCTCGCCGACGACGATATAATGCTGAACATAAAACCTGGAGAGCACGGATCTACTTTTGGAGGATTTCCGCTTGCCTGCAAGGTGGCAATGGCTGCGCTTAAGGTTGTTGTGGATGAAAAGCTTGCGGAAAAGGCTGAGCAACTTGGGCAATTTTTCCGCAGAGAGATGGCTTCCATTAAATCACCTTTTGTAGAGAAGATAAGGGGTAAAGGGTTGCTGAATGCCATAGTAATTAAGCCTCATAATGGCAGGGAAGCTTGGGATGTGTGTGAAACAATGGCAGAAAAGGGGCTGATCGCCAAGCCTACGCACAAACATATTATTCGTTTTGCACCCCCTCTGATAATTAAGGAGAATGAACTGATGGAGGCGATAGGGATAATAAAGGAGTCACTCAAATCTCTCGAATAGCCTATGCAGACAACATCAAATGTGTTGATGGTGAGGCCGGTAAACTTCTGCTTCAATCCCGAAACTGCTGCAAATAACCTTTTTCAGAAAGAGGGTTTCGGAGAGAATGCATCAGTTGCAGCTATTAAAGAGTTTGACGATTTTGTATCCCTGCTCAGGAGTAAGAATGTAAATGTTACAGTTGTGCAGGACACTCCCGAACCTCACACCCCTGACTCAGTTTTTCCCAACAACTGGTTCTCGACTCACGAAGATGGAGCTCTGGTTTTGTATCCGATGTTTGCATCAAACAGGAGAATGGAGAGAAAACCTCACGTACTTGAGTCAATAGCAACAATTTTCCCGGTTAAAAGGAGGGTTGATCTGACAATCTGGGAGAAAAAGGGGCTTTTTCTGGAAGGTACCGGAAGTATGATACTGGACAGGGACAAAAGAGTAGTATATGCCTGTGCATCTCCCAGGACAAACGAAACAGTGCTTGAGAAGTTCTGCGACGAGATGGATTACAGCTATTTTCTTTTCAACTCTTTTGATTCATCAGGAAATCCTGTCTATCACACAAATGTGATGATGTGTGTCGGTTCCCGTTTTGTTCTCTCCTGTCTGGATTCAATCAGGGATATCAGCGAAAGGGAAGAGTTCATTAACCTGGTGGAGGAGAGCGACAAGGAACTTATAGAAATATCCCTTGAACAGATGGATAATTTTGCAGGCAATATGCTGGAACTCAGAAGTGCCGATGGAAAGGCTCTGCTGATTATGTCCCTGAGAGCCAGGAGATCACTGGGTAAATCTCAGACAGATAAACTGGAGAGCTACTGCGAAATAGTTGCTCCCTCACTGACGGCTATTGAGAATAACGGAGGAGGTTCTGCCCGCTGTATGATTGCGGAAATTTTTAGATAAAATTCAATCTTAGAGACGGGTTCAACCGGAAAATGCCAAGTGTTAGCAAATTTGTCAACCATCAGACCATTAGCTGTTTAATGAATTTCTCAAAAACTATAGTGTAACCGTTCGTTGAGCCCCGCCTATTTTGGTGCATTAAGGCTATCTACCTTTGTCTTCAAATAATAAAGATATGCAAACAGCACCACAAGCAGCGCGCCGCTATGAGATAGCATACGAAAGGTATGTATCCGGGG
>DIXE01000004.1 GCA_002428635.1 Bacteroidales bacterium UBA6088 | reverse complement strand
GCTCACTAACATGGGGGTTTCATAACAAATAAGTATTAGCAGTAAGAATTTTCTGTGCTGAGATTTAAACACTATAAATATAGTAAATTATTTAACTTTGTAGTATGCTTATGGCAAAGAAATTGAAAAGTGCTGTTATGCCTACTGCTATGATCGCAGGAGTTTTAACCGGCTTCCTGTTCCCGAACACCGTACTGGCAGCCAACAAATCGATACCCTGGATAATCGGTATAATGCTGCTGATATCCTACAGCAGAATGTCATTCAATTCGATAAGAATTTCCCGGATGATTGTTATTCTGCTGGCTATAGAGTTTGCAGGATCAACCTTACTGTTCATTGCTCTTAAAAACTGGAACCTTCTTCTGGCACAGCAGATTTTTATCTGTCTCTTTTGTCCGGTTGCAATATCTGCCCCAGTCATTGTCTCTATGTTGGGCAGCAAAATTGAGGCTCTGGTATCATTTACGCTCTTTTCATACCTCCTTACGGCATTATTAGCACCGTTTCTTCTCCCATTTGCAGGAGGATCTTCTGAAGTTCCATTTCTGGAATCTTCCTTCAGAATTGGCTCGCAAATATTGCCGCTCATACTCATACCATTGATAATAAACTTTATAATGGAAAAGTTTCTGTTCAGGGCACACTCGTATCTAAAGAATAATCAGGAGCTCTCTTTCTGGCTATGGAGCATTGCTCTTTTTCTGGTTATCGGCAAATCGGCCTCTTATGTTCTTTCCCGTCCGGGAAGTACACTGGAAACTGTAATTTCACTCGCTGTTGTTTCACTTATTATGTGCCTGGCCCAGTTTGCCGTCGGTCATATTATCGGAACACTTCACAATGAGCCTGTTGCAGGCACACAGGGAATGGGACAAAAGAATATTGCGCTGGCTATGTGGATGTCATTTGCATATCTGAACCCGATGACTTCCGTAGGTCTGGCAACTTACAGCATCTGGCAGAATATTATTAATTCCACCCAGGTTTACATTAAATTCAAAAGGTCAGAGTAAATCCTTTAAATCAATTATGAAAACAAATTACATACTTTTGCTGTTGTGTTTAGTTATAGCACTGCAGTCTTGCAACCAACAAAAACAGGTGATTTTGAAACAAAGTAATTTCCCTCAACCTCCTATAGCAGAGGCCATACCACAGGAATTCAAGGAATTCGACAATACAAGAATTGACAACTACTATTGGCTTAAAGACAAGGAAAATCCCAAAGTAATTGAATATCTTAATGCAGAAAACACATACACAGACACTGTGATGGCTTCTACAAAAGAACTCCAGGAGAAGATATTCAACGAGATAATGGGCATGATAAAAGAGGATGACGAGAGCTATCCTGTGCTTATGAACGGATATTACTACTACTCCCGCACAGAGAAGGGAAAACAGTACCGGATTCATTGCAGAAAGGAGGGTTCCCCTGATGCTCCTGAGCAGATAACATTCGATGTCAATAAGATGGCCGAGGGTAAAAAAGCTATGGTTTTTAGCAACTATGAAGTTAGTCCTGACAACAGGCTGGCCGCATATATTTTTAACGAAACTGGCTCTTTTGCCGATTATATTTTAAAGGTCAGGGATCTTACCAATAATGATGAGCTCTCTTTCAGCGCAAACGGAGTTACATCCGTAGCCTGGGCAAACGACAACAAAACAATGTTCTATACAGTAATTGACGAAACTCTTCGTCCTAGCAAGGTGTACCGCTGCAACCCTGATAAGGGAAAACCAAAACTGGTATACGAAGAGAAAGATCCTAGATTCAGCATTTCTGTGGGCAGGAGTAAAACCGATGATTTCATTATGATTGGAAGTTTCAGTACGACAACCTCAGAATTTTTGCTTTTAAAAACAGATAATCCCGAGGGGAAATTCGAAGTTTTCCTGCCCAGGCAGCAGGATGTGGAGTACAATGTACTGCATCATAAAGAGCATTTCTATATCCGCTACAAAGACCGCAGCAAACTTAACGGTATGCTTTACAGGGCACCACTCATCGGGTACCGGGACACTGCTCTATGGGAAGTTGTGATTCCACACGATCCGGCAGTAAGAATTGAATCCGTTGATGTTCATAAAGATCACATCTCGCTGGAATTGAGGAAAAACGGTTTGTGCGAGATAAAGGTAATCTCGCTTAAAGACAACAGTGTTCAACAGATAAGCTTCCCCGAACCAGTTTATACCGCATCCCTGACAGGCAATCCGGAATATGACGCTGCCACCCTCAGATACTGGTACACCTCTCTTAACCGCCCGAATACCCTTTACGAATTTGATATTCCCAAAGGGGAGAGTGTTAAGTTAAAAGAGCAGGAGGTCCCTTCCGGATTTAATCCAGAAGACTACTCTGTGGAGAGGATCTGGGCCGGAGCAAGTGACGGTACTCAGATCCCTATGGCTGTTGTCTACAAAAAGGGACTGAAGAGAAACGGTAAAAATCCGGCTCTTTTGTATGCCTACGGAAGTTACGGCTCCAGCACCGATCCGGGATTTAGCGTCTCTGCATACTCCCTCATAGACAGGGGATTCGTATATGCAATTGCGCAGGTGAGAGGCGGGAGCGAAATGGGTGAACAGTGGTATGAGGATGGCAAACTTAAAAATAAGATAAACACCTTTACCGACTTTATATCCTGTGCAGAAAAGCTTGTAAGCGAAGGTTACACCTCTCCGGAAAAGCTCAATGCTACCGGAGGCAGTGCAGGAGGTCTACTTATGGGCGCGGTGGCCAATATGAGGCCTGATCTGTTTAATGCAATTGTGGCAGAGGTTCCTTTTGTTGATGTAATGACCACCATGCTTGACAGTTCCCTTCCTCTTACCACTCAGGAATATGAGGAGTGGGGAGACCCTAATATTGAGGAATATTACAAATATATGCTCTCTTATTCGCCATACGATAACATCAAACCTCAGAATTATCCTCACATTCTTGCCACAGGCGGACTAAACGACTCCCAGGTTCTCTTCCACGAGCCTGCCAAATGGGTGGCAAAGCTCAGGGCAAACAAGACAGATGATAATATCCTGCTGCTTTACACCAATATGGAGAGCGGCCATGGCGGGGCAACAGGGCGTTATGACAGCATTAAAGAGACAGCTTTTCAATGGGCATTCCTGCTTAAAACTCTCTCAATAACCAAATAAGTCAGCTGTGAATTTCCTGTCAAATCTTCCCGGCAAAAGTGCCCAAATAAAGATGGCCCCGCACCACAGAATTTCCGACATTCAGCAATTATCTGTGCCCGAGGGAGCAGTTGAATCGGCAGTTCTCATTGTAATGATTCCCTCTGAACAGGAGCCTTTCTCCGACAGTCTCCTGCACACCAGTTTTATTGTCATACAAAGAAACAGTTACCCTGGTGTGCACTCCGGGCAAATCTCCTTTCCCGGAGGCAAATATGAAAAGAGCGACAAAGATATTACCGACACGGCCTCCAGAGAGGCCCGGGAGGAACTCGGCATTGAAAGAGCTGATATTGATATTCTCGGACTTCTTACTCCTTTGTATGTTCCGCCAAGCAATTTTATAATCTATCCTGTACTATCTGTAGCCAAAAGGGAGTTGACATTAATTCCGGATTCCAGGGAGGTGTGCGGATATCGTATTATACCCCTTGCGCAGATGAATCCCGCCTTTTCAAAAAAGGTGGATATCAGTGTTGGGAGCAATATATCAGATATCACTACATATACTCAGGTGCCTGCATATATTCAGGAAGACTACATAATATGGGGTGCAACAGCAATGATAATTTCTGAGCTTTACCAGCTGGCATACGAGACAAAGCTTATTACATCTCTGGCAAGGTCGCAAAGTGTTGATAAGGTTACTGCATCATCTCCTTCTCCACATCCTCAACAGTAATTGGAAGTCTTTCCGAGCCAAGTAGTCTGCTGCCTTTTTCGGTAACCAGAGCATCGTCCTCCAGTCTTATACCTCCAAAATTGTAATAGTCTTTAAGTGCTTCAAAATTTATAAATGCGGCGTTAATTTTCTCCTTCTTCCACTTTTCTATGAGTGCCGGAATAAAATAACATCCCGGTTCCACAGTAATCACGTGACCTGCCTTAAGAACCTTCCCCATCCTTAGTGACTTTAGACCGAACTGGTCTGCCCTTTTAACCTGATCATCGTATCCGACAAAATTCTCTCCCAGATCCTCCATATCGTGAACATCCATTCCCAACTGATGACCCAGACCGTGAGGCATAAAAAGAGCAGTTGCACCAGAGGCAACAGCCTCATCTGTATCCCCCTTTATCAGTCCAATGTTTTTCAGCCCCTGAGTAAGAAGTCTTATGGCAGAGAGATGGATGCTTCTGTATGATACATCGGGTTTTATAAGACTTATTGCAAGATTGTTTGCCTGTGAAACAATTGTGTAAATATCCCTTTGCCTCTCTGTGAACCTCCCTACGCAGGGAAGGGTTCTGGTAAAGTCAGAAGCATAGTGCGCATTGTTTTCTGCCCCGGCATCTATCACAAGCAGTCTCCCTTCTGTAAGAATCTGATGATGAGTGTGGTTGTGCAATGTTTCTCCGTTCTGCGAGAGAATAATCGGAAAAGAAGACATGTGTCCCTGAGATTGTGCTATTCCCTCCATAACCCCGACCAGTTCCTGCTCTACCATTCCGGTTCGCAGCATCTTCATCGCAGTGTAATGCATTGCGTAGCCAATGTTGGCTGCATCGTCCATTTCGCGGATCTCCTCCGGAGTTTTGATCTCCCTTAGAGCCACAACACCCTTAATAAACTCTTCTGAAGCCTTACTCTTAAGCTCTTCAAAGGGGATCTCAAGCATGCGGTTCAAGGTAATTCTGTTGCTGTCCCTGTAGGGGGGCAAATAATGGATTTTTCTGCCACTTTTAAGAGCTTTTCCAATATATTCATCTATTTTCCCAAGAGGAAAGACTTTGGTAATTCCCACATTACGGGCTTTGTCTGCCATTGAAGGCTGAGGTCCCATCCAAATTATATCGTCAATGTCTACATCGTTCCCGAATATTATCTCATCATCGCTTTCAACATCAATCACTGCAGCCAGATCGGGTTCGTCCAGCCCAAAAAAGTACAGGAAACTGGAGTCCTGTCGGAATTTATAACCATTTGAAGGATAATTAAATCCAACTTCTGAATTTCCTAAAAAGAGCAATATCCCTGATTTTACTGAAGATTTAAGAGTGCTCCTGCGGTTTACATATACCTCTCTGTTGAACATAATAATTTGCTGTTTAATAATTTATATCAATAACTTTTAAAACTAAACAAAGATAATAAAAAAGTGGCGAGGCAGCATGAAAAAAAGGATTGAATCCCGGTGTATGGATTCAATCCCTCAAAATATTAATCATTTATCCTATAACGGACAAACAGCCTACCAGCCTGTATTTTGTGGGAAATCTACTCCCTGAAGATCGTATAAAGATTTTACCCCGGTAGGTATCGGATCCAGATAATGCTTGGGTGAGGTGACTACTCGCAATGAAATATTGCTGTAGGGAACAATAAACATGTTGCCGTCCACAAGCAATCCTGATGTCTGAGCAGGCACTTTGGCACCTTTAAATATGTCCGGTTTTACAGTAGGATCAAGGTACCCCAGCTTTTTCCATCTGCGGATATCCCAGGAACGGAATCCATCAAAGGCCAATTCAACACGCCGCTCTCTTCTTATTTCCCATAATAGTGCGCTAACGTCTGCCTCTTTTTTTGGATCTGCCTGGATACTGGCAATGTTCAGAGAAGCCACTCCTCCTCTTGTTCTCAACTTATTTATCGTATTATCAACATCCGTTTGAGTAATGGTTCCAAGCTCAGCAGCAGCTTCTGCATAGTTGAGATAAACCTCGGCGAGCCAGAAGATAGGAGCATTAGTGTAGTTCATGTTTATCTGGCTAAGGTCGTTCCCGGTAATTGAAGCGTTGTTGAATTTCTTTATAAGGTATCCGGTTGACGAAATAAGACCTCCAACTGGATTTCCCTTGTAGGCAAGGACATTTCCTATTGCATCTGAAAGACGGGTATCTCTGTTTGCAAGAACCTTATTTATATCAGCATCTCCTTGATACTGTGTGCTTGTGCCTATTGCTTTCCCATCATTGCAGAGGTATGCTTCAACCAGGTCTTTAGTAGCCCCGCTGATCGGAGTAGTAGAATTCAGATATGCTGTCAGGCTGTGCATGAAAGTTCCTTTTACATAATACTTGTAAAGGATCGCTTCCGGATTTGATGCAAGAGATATGCTTGAATAAATGTCCTTATAATTGGTGCTTAGTCTGTATCCTTGAGACATTACCGCTGCCGCCGCATTCTTGGCAATCGTGAACAGTGCATTGGCTCTTGTAGCATCGTTGTTGTGATACTTGGCTATCGAGCCTTCATACAATGCCACTCTGGAAAGAAGGGCATTGGCTACATCCCTGTTAACAGTGTTAGCATCTGTGTTTGTTTTGGTCCTTATATTTTCAGCTGCAAATTGTAAATCGGACATGATGTTATCAACAACTGAATTTCTTACAGTTCTTGGAGTATATATCAAATCTGTTTCTGACTGATCAAGGAATTTGTCAATATAAGGAACATCACCGAACCTTTTGATCAGGTTTGCATATTCAAATGCTCTAAAGAACCTGGCGATGCCTTTGTAATGGTTTTTTGCCTCATCGGTCAGAGGGACCCTGTCTACCCTTTCAAGCAACAGGTTTGCTTTGCGGATATAAATGTATGCATTGTTCCAATCTGTGCTGGACGCAGGAGCGGCAGTGGGAAATGTATTAATCCCTGAATGCAAAGCCTGGTCATCGGAAAATGTGGTCCAGTAAAAATCCCCGTTTGTGGATGTTCCGTTACCATATCCGAAAAATCTGTCATAGAAGCCCCAGGCGAAAGTTTTAACATTACTTTCGTTTGTCCAGTAATTGTCGTCAGTGAACTTCACCTTTGAACCTCTATCAAGGTAATCCGAACAGGATGTCAGGAGGGCAATTCCCAGCGACATTAATATTGCTTTAGTAAATATATTTTTCATCTCTCTTTTTTTTATAATGAAACCTGTATCCCAAATGACAATGTTCTGGTGAATGGCATGGTCCTTCCATAATAAGCGTTAAAAGAAGGAGAGCCTGATGTTATTTCTGGATCGACCGGAAGATTTGTCTTTTTAAATTCAAACAGATTCTGACCGCTTACATATATCCTGACTTTGTCAATCGATACTTTCTGTGTGAGGTTGGCCGGAATTGTGTAGCCTATGGTAAGGTTCTTAAGTCTCAAATATGCAAGGTTCAGCAAATATTTATCCTGTGGGTAAAAATTTCTTCCGGTTGCGGCAGCGGCATTGGAGAGACCGGCCATATTGGATATGGTTGAAGCTGTTTCGCTTGCAACAGCGGGATTAGGATAAAATGCATCCTGGTTGTCAGGAGTCCAAAAGTCCATCTGGTGTTCGTACATAGTGTTGTTTGCCGCATTGTAGAGAGGAATCACCATGCTCCCTGTCCCCCACAGATTTCTTTTACCCACACCCTGTAAGAAAAGGTCGAAATCAAACCCTTTCCATCCTCCACCTAATCTCAGACTGTACTGGTATCTTGGTGTAGTATTTCCGATTACAGTAAGGTCTCCGTGGTCGTCCAGAGTCTGGGTGCCTCCGTTTATTGCCTGACTGTTGTCAAGGTCAACATATTTAACATCCCCGGGGCCATAGACAAAAGATCCGTTCTGGAGTGTCACCTGGCTTGGAGAACTTGTTACATCTTCTGCGTCTTTGAAAAATCCTGCATGTTTGAAGCCCCATATTTCGCCGATGACCTTGCCTTCATAGTTAGTGTAGAGCATCTTTGAATCGTTACCGGTCCATTCGGTTATCTTACTACGGTAATCTGACAAAGTGGCTGTCCCATAAGCATAGAGATCATTCCCGAAGCTGTGGTTATAGCTTAATTCTACCTCCCACCCGGATGTTCTTAGAGAACCTGTATTCTGGGATGCTGCTCCTACTCCAAAAGTGGTGGGCAGTGTAGTACCCGGTGCAATCATGTTCTTGTTATCCCTTATGAACCAGTCAAATACAACTGACAATTCATTCTTAAAGAATCCCATATCTAAACCTACATTAAGAGTATTAATTGTCTCCCATTTAAGCATAGAAGATACATTAGCCGGGTTATTAGTGTATACTGGTCGTGTACCTGAAGTACTCAGCCAATTAAGGGCAGAAGAGGTGGTCATTGTCGGTATAAACCTGTCTGCACCCACATCCTGGTTTCCGATACTTCCGTACGAAGCCCTTATTTTAGCATCGTAAACTATATCCTTGATACTTTGCCACCAAGACTCTTCTGATATTCTGTAACCGACAGAGAATGAAGGGAAGAATGCCCATCTTGAACTTGTAGGAAAGTTTGAAGAACCATCATACCTTCCATTAACCTCCAGGAGATACCTCTTTTTATAATCATAGTTGATCCTGCCAAAAATACCTGCTACAGCCCAGTCCGTATGGTCTCCGTCCACATACTGGTCTCCTGTCGCAAGGGGGATCTCTCCTGTCTCAGGATCCATCAGGGTTCTCCTCTGGCTGTTATGATATATATAATCCCCGTTTTCAAAGTTAACACCAGCGGTAACTTTTACGGAGTGGTCCCCAAATGATTCATTGTATGTAGCGTACGTATTGGATGTTATCTGAGTGTATCGTTTTGAAGAGTACTCCACCCTGTCTGTTGATCCGGTGCCTAAAGTGTTCATACGAAGAGGGGGGCTGGCACTCCAGTAATCCCAGAGTTGCACGGTGCCGCCATGGACATAATTAAGGCGGTTTATAGTACTGTAAGCAAATTCTGTCCTGAGGTTAAGGGTGTTAGTGAGCTTTATAGTGGCATTTACTCCGGAATTGGTATAACTCTCCTTTTCAGAGTTCATCCGCGCAGTCGAAAGAAAACCATGTGCACCCCTGAAATAGCCGCTTACATTATTCTCATCCGTATAACTTCCGTAAGGCATGTAAGATCCCCAGCGCCACATAGTATAATAGGGATCCATGTATCCTATGTATGGCTCTTCATAAGTGTAGTGACGGCTGTTTATCTTTACCTCAAGGTCGAGCCATTTGTTAACGCTTGCATTGACTCCTGCAGTCATGTTGTATTTGTTGCGTTTGTCTGTATTGATTTTCAACACACCTTCCTGGTAATTGTAAGCTCCCGAAACATAAAAGCTTAGTCTGTCAGTCCCTCCGGAAACCTGCAGGTTCTGATTTACCTGGGGTATCCACGACTGGAACATGACCTCTACCGGATCCCATATCCTGAAAAAGTTCACTCTTCCGTTCACTATGCCAAAATCTTCCCCTAATATCATCTTGTCTCCGTCCCTGTTATTTTTATAGGTACTAAGCCATTTTTGTATCCCCGGGATAAGGGTGGAAGCAGTCATACCAAATACCTCCATCCCCGTTCCTCCAAATCTTGAAAGCGCTGCATCCGTTGCCTGTATTTCAGCTACCGGGTCCTTGGCAAACTCAGGGAGTAAAGTGGGAGTGCTAAAGGCGTAGTTGCTTGAATATGAAACGGTAAACTTTTCTCCTTTCTTGCCGGATTTTGTCTTGACCAGCATTACCCCGAATGCAGCCCTCGCTCCGTAGATTGAAGTGGAAGCAGCGTCCTTCAACACTGAAATGCTCTCTATATCCTCCGGATTAATAAAATTGATATTATCCACGACAACATTGTCCACAACTATCAGGGGCGCTCCCCCGTTTTTATTTGTGGCATTTATAGAGCCCATGCCTCGGACATTGATCACCGGGGCATTGTTGATACCCCCGTTTGAATAGGTTATGGTAAGGCCAGGCACAACACCCTGGAGCCCCTTTGCCACATCAACGATCGGTTTCCCCTGAAGGGATTTGTTTACATCTACCGTTGCAACCGAACCTGTAAGGTTTTCCTTCCGTTGTGTACCAAAACCTACTATTACAAGACCTTCCAGCAACCGCGTATCTTCGGTCATTATGACATTGATTACACTCCTGTTTTTAACAGGAACTATCTCCGTTTTCATACCAATTGCTGAAAAAACCAGACCAGCTCCCGGAGGAGCATAAATTTCATAAGCTCCGTTGGAATCAGTAGCGACACCTGTTCTGGTCCCTTCTATGAGAACAGATATCCCGACGAGGCTTTCTCCTTTTGAATCGGTAACTATACCAGTCACCTTGATGTTCTGTGCCCAGATGGATCCTGCCAAAAGCAGGAGGGCAAAAACCGACAGCACTATTCGTGCCGCCTGTCTTCTTTTCTTTGAAACATACATGAATTTAAGTATTTAGGTTAGTAAAATAATAAAGTGTTTTTACACTTGTTTTTCTTGTAAAAATGAGTTTTTCAATGAAACAAATTTAAATAAAAAAACAATACAATTTACAAATCGTAACCTGTTAACTTGTTTTTGAGAAGAAAATGCACTCTGAAAAAAATCAGAATTTTCAATAACTTTTATATCAATGCTTTAGAGAGGTGTTCTGAAAATGATTTGTCTTCTGAAATCATAACTACCTCTATCGGAATGTAGAAAATCCTCTCTTTTACCTCCTTAGAGATTCTTTTTTTGTGAACTAGCCTTTGCGCATCTTTTTCTGTAGTGAATATCACTGCTTTAGGCAATTGTTTTACCAGTCGGTTTATCCTGTATATATCCCATGTTCCAAAGTTGTGATGATCTCTCAGATTTATCTTCCTTACGATTTTATACACATTTAGCACCTGATAGTGTAAAAGAGTGGGATTTGCAACAGCAGTGAGCAGTATTGCATACCTTGAGTAAACATATCTTCTGTCTGCCTCCGGGAAGATGTTCACAGGCTCGTTGTACCTCAGAGCAGAGAAGAAAAGTTGTTGTGAAGGCCTAAGATCCAGTTTTCGTTCCCATCGGAATTTCTCTTCTGGATTAAGCTCTGAAGGACATTTGGTTACAATGACAATTTCTGCTCTCTTCATCTGTGAAGGAAGGTCCCTCAAATGGCCGATCGGGAAGAGAATGTCTCTCTTGTCGATAGAAGAATAATCTGTCAAAAGTATGTTGAGAGAGGGAGAAATCCATCTGTGCTGAAAGGCATCATCGAGCAAAATTACGCCGGGCCGCTCCCCGTCAGGAAGAGCTAACAATTTGTCAATTCCCTCCCTTCTTGAGGAGCAAACGGCAACAGTCAGGTCCCTGAATTTTTTCTTCATTTGCAGAGGTTCATCACCTGACTCTTTTGCAGTGTCGTCTTCGTTAACAATTCTGAAGCCGCGGGACCTTCTTCCATACCCTCTCGACAGTACGGCTATCCTGTATCTGGGCATCAGCTCCCTTACCAGATACTCTGTGTGTGGCGTTTTGCCGGTCCCGCCCATAGAGAGGTTTCCTATGCATATTATGGGTATATTGTATTTTTTAGATTTAAAAACCCCGGTATCAAAAAGAAAATGCCGCGTTTTGAGAATTATGTACAAGGGAAAGAGTATGACCTTGTTTAAGATTGTTTCTATCATATTGTCCAATGGTATTTTTCTGATAATTTATTTATATACTGACTCTATAGTATTCAGCGTTTTGAGAAGTACCTCAGGGTCGTTTTCGGTAACCAGCTTAAGCCTGTACTCTTTAAAACCGGGTAATGCCTTAAAGTACGCCGACAGATGCCTTCTCATCTCAAGCACGCCCCTTCTCTCCCCTTTAACCTCTATAGATTTAAGCAGGTGCCGCTTCGCAAGTGCAACTTTTTCTGAGATTGTCATCTCAGGCATTGGCTCCCCGTATTTTAAAAAATGTTTTATCTCTTTGAATATCCAGGGTCTTCCATAGGTTGCCCTGCCAATCATTATCCCGTCCACCCCGAATCTTTCAAAAGCCTCCTTTGCCATAAGGGGTGTTGAAATATCGCCATTACCTATCACCGGTATACTTATTCTGGGATTATTCTTCACCTCCCCGATAAGAGTCCAGTCTGCCTCTCCTTTATACAGCTGGGATCTTGTTCTGCCGTGAATGGTGATTGCAGCAATACCAGCATCCTGAAGTCTCTCTGAAAGGGAGAGAATGTTTTTGCTGTTCTCATCCCAGCCAAGTCTGGTCTTTACAGTAACGGGTATTTTTACGGCGTCAACTACCATTCTGGTAATTTCCACCATTTTATCAGGATAGCGCATCATCCCTGACCCGGCTCCTCTTGCTGCGATCTTGCTTACCGGGCAACCGAAATTAATGTCGATAAGGGTAGGATTTACAGCCTCAGCCATCTTTGCAGCCAAAACCATTGCCTCGGGTATGTGACCGTATATCTGTATCCCGATAGGCCTTTCGTAATCGGATATTTCCAGCTTCTGCAGAGCCTTTCTTGCATCTCTGATCAATCCGTCAGAAGAGACAAACTCGGTGTAGAGCATATCGGCACCAAACTCTTTGCAGATAAATCTGAAGGATGCGTCTGTAACGTCCTCCATCGGGGCAAGAAAAAGAGGTCTCTCACCGAGATCTGTATCTGCAATTTTCATAGCGCAAAAGTATAAATTTGAATACTAATAAAAAAGAGTATTTTTGCAGCTTAATTCAGGTTTATGGAGTATAGCAGCAACATCAGAAGAATAGGTGTACTTACTTCCGGAGGAGATGCTCCCGGAATGAATGCCGCTATCAGAGCCGTAGTAAGGACTGCAATTTACAACCAGATTGAGGTTGTAGGTATTATGAGGGGCTTCTCAGGGCTGATATGCAAACAGTTTATCGGAATGCAGTCTCATTCCGTTTCCAAAATTATTTCCCAGGGAGGAACAATACTCAAGTCCTCAAGATGTCCTGAGTTCAAAGAGGAAAGGGTGAGGGCAAAGGCAATGGAAAGCCTTAAAGAGGCCGGTATTGATGCGTTGGTAGTTATCGGTGGAGATGGATCATTCAGGGGTGCAAATCTTCTCTGGAAAGAGTTCGGATACCCTGTTGTAGGCATCCCCGGCACAATAGATAACGATATTTACGGCACCGATACGACAATAGGCTTTGACACCGCCATTAACACTGCCGTATCTGCAATTGACAAATTAAGAGACACTGCCGATTCTCATAATATTATCTTCTTTGTGGAGGTTATGGGCAGAGATGCCGGATTCATTGCCCTGAACACTGCAATTGCCACCGGTGCAGAAGCGACTCTGATCCCCGAGATCCACACCGATATTGAGAAGCTCTGCAGCTATATGGAGAGAGACAGGCGTAAAAATAAAACCTCCGGAATAATTATTGTTTCTGAGGGCGAGGATACCGGAGGGGCATTTAAGGTATCAAAAAAAGTAAAAGAGAGACTCCCCGATTATGAAATCAGGGTTACTACCCTAGGCCATATCCAGAGAGGCGGCTCACCAAGCTGCAACGACAGAGTGCTGGCAAGCCAGCTGGGGTACGGAGCGGTAAATGCTCTGATTGAGGGTCACTACGGAGTTATGATAGGACAGATAAACAATCAGATAGCTTATACTTCTTTCGATGAGGCCTGTAGTTTGCAAAACGAGATAAATAAAAAGTTGTACGAAATCAGCAGGATTTTGTCACTTTAAAAATTAATCCTAACTTTGCAGCCCCCTATTTTTTAGGGAAATCGCAACATTATTAATATATTAACTTAAAAATCAACAAAGTGGACACATTGAGCTACAAGACTGTGTCGGCAAATGCAGCAAATGTCACCAAGGAGTGGGTAGTTATTGACGCTACCGATCAGATTCTTGGAAGACTTGCATCCAGAGTTGCATTGATCCTACGCGGTAAAAACAAGGCCAACTACACCCCACATGTGGATTGCGGCGATAACGTCATCGTCATAAATGCCACAAAGGTGCGTCTGACGGGCAAAAAGCTCACGGACAAGGTGTATGTACGACACACAGGCTACCCGGGCGGGCAGAGGTTCGAAACTCCCAAGGAGTTGCTTAATCGCAAACCGCTGGCCGTAGTAGAGCATGCAATCAAGGGCATGCTGCCAAAGAACAAACTTGGCGCAGAACTGTTCCGCAACCTTTTTGTATATGAAGGTCCGGAACATCCTCACCAGGCACAGCAACCAAAACAAATCAATTTAACCGAAATTTAAACAGAGCATGGAATTAATTAACGCCCTTGGAAGAAGAAAATCAGCAGTTGCTCGCGTTTATGTAAACTCAGGTAAAGGTAACATCACTATCAACGACAGACCCCTTGAAAGCTATTTCAAGGAGGAAACCCTTCAGTACATAGTGAAGCAGCCTCTTGAACTCACCAATACACAGGCTATGTTTGACATTAATGTCAATCTTGACGGTGGCGGGATCAAGGGACAGGCAGAGGCATTACGCCTTGGCATTGCAAGAGCTCTTTGCAAAATTGACGCAGAGAATTACCGTCCTGTACTTAAATCGAACGGCCTTCTTACCCGCGATCCCCGCGAGGTGGAGAGAAAGAAACCAGGTCAGCCCGGTGCACGTAAACGCTTCCAGTTCAGCAAACGATAGAATGTCGTTTATTTGCTGATTACCCTGCACAGCACGGATTTAAAATTACAGGATCTTTTAATAAGCTACCAGTATTTGTCCTGCTGCGGAAAACCGGAAAGACCGAAAAAATCGTTACTGCCGGTTGATGTAAAGAGAAATAAAAAAAAACAAAAAAGTATTTAACAATGCCAAGAACAAATTTCCAGGAATTACTTGATGCAGGAGTACACTTCGGGCACCTCAAAAGGAAGTGGAACCCAAAAATGGCTCCCTATATCTTTATGGAGAAGAATGGGATCCATATCATAGACCTGCATAAGACCGTTATCAAAATAGAGGAAGCTGCAAACGTGATGAAACAGCTGGCACGCGCCGGCAGAAAGATTCTGTTTGTTGCAACAAAAAAACAGGCAAAAGATATAGTTGCCGAAAACGCTAAAGCGGTAAATATGCCATATGTAACCGAACGCTGGCCGGGAGGAATGCTTACAAACTTTCCGACTATCCGCAAGGCAGTAAAAAAGATGAACACTATTGACAAAATGCTTACCGACGGAACATTCGAAACTCTTGCAAAACGTGAGAGGCTTCAGGTTACCCGCCAGAGAGCAAAGCTAGAAAAGAATCTCGGTTCTATCGCCGACCTTAATCGTCTTCCCTCAGCCCTGTTTATCATCGATATCCAGAAAGAGATGAACGCAGTGAGAGAGGCCAATCGTCTTAATATTCCGGTGATTGCAATGGTTGATACTTGTTGCGATCCGGGTCCAGTTGATTATGTAATCCCGGCAAATGACGATGCGGCCAAATCGATATCTTACATAATGGGAGTTTTAAGCCAGGCAGTTGCAGAGGGACTTTCGGAAAGAAAGTTCGAGAAGGAGAAGGAAGGCACAGAGGATAAGGAGAGCATCCAGGAGTCAGGTAAAGATCTTTCTGGCAAAAGAATCCGTACCCGCAAACCGGGAACCACACAATTCAATCCTGCTCAGGAAACACAAAAATCCGAGCCTGCAGAAGAAAAAGCTCCCGTAGTTACTCCTAAAAAAGCAGAAGTTTCTGCAGAAGCTCAGGTTTCTACACCTGCAGTAGCTCAGGAAGATACGACCATTGAAGCCCTGGTTGATACGACCATTGAAGCCCTGGTTGATACGACCATTGAAGCCCCGGTTGATACGACCATTGAAGCCCCGGTTGAAACTGATAATACTCCGGAAGAGAACGCAGAGAAAGCATAGGTTCTGTTAACCTGTTTAATTTAAAAATCAATAATATGGATATTAAAGCAACAGATGTTGCCAAATTACGTCAAATGACCGGAGCAGGAATGATGGACTGCAAGAATGCATTGGTTGAGGCCAACGGTGATTACGAAAAGGCAAAAGACATCATCAGAGAAAAAGGTAAGCTTGTTGCAGCAAAAAGAGCCGACAGAGAGACCACAGAAGGCTCTGTAATTGCAAAAGTGAATAAAGATAAAAACAAAGCAATCCTGGTTTGTCTGGGATGCGAGACTGATTTCGTTGCAAAAAACGAAGAATTTCAGAAGCTTGCAAACAGAATTGCTGATGCTGCTCTTGAGAGTTTTCCTGCAGACCTCAACTCTTTAAAAGGAGTGAAGATAGGCGGACAAACAATCGAGGATGCTATTACCCAGCAAACAGGGAAGAGCGGCGAAAAGCACTCCCTTGCCACCTACAGCAAACTTGAGGCACCCCACATCGACTCATACATTCATATGAACGGTAAACTTGCTACAATCGTAGGATTCACAAAAGAGATCAGCCACGAAGCCGGCAAGGAGATAGCAATGCAGATCACAGCTATGAGCCCTGTATCGATAAGCAAGGATGACTGTCCGCAGTCAGTGATTGACAAGGAGCTGGAGATATACCGCATTCAGATCAGAGATGAGGGCAAACCGGAGCATATGGTTGAACAGATTGCTCAGGGTAAGCTTAACAAATTCTTCAAGGAGAGCACCCTTATGGAACAGACATTCGTTAAGGACGGCAAAATTTCCGTTGGAGCATATCTCAGCAGTATCGACAAAGATGTCAAAGTAACCGGATTTTTCCGCTACTCACTCAACGACTAAAAACTGTTTCTGCTTTTAACCGGTAATTTGCCGGTTAAAATTCTTATAATCAAGAGGCTGTCTACATATGGCAGCCTTCTTTTTATACAACAACCCCTCAGCGAAATGAGCAATCACCATACGAAAGATCTTATTACAAATGCTCTCCATACAGATGCCCTCCAAAAAAACACTTACCAAATCATAGCTCACCAACAACGTGTACATAACAGCAAATTTTATAATTTATTGTAATTGTGCTATATAGAGAATTTTTCAAAAACTAGAGTTTTTTGGAAATTGCATAAATTGCACATTATCTGCATTTTACAAAATTTGCTGACGGCAAATTTTTCGGCAATATTTTATAAGTATTTAAATACCTCACAAGGTTTGAATAATTTTTTGAGAAAAAGGAAGAACTGCTTTAAAAGAAAAATGGACATCTCCGGAAAGAAAAAGGACATTTCCGAAAACAAAAAAGAACTTTCTTCAAAAGGGAGGGTCCCCATCTGCACGCGGGGAGGATTTCCCCCAATTATATCAATTATCATTAAAAATTATTTCTGAATTGATACTTTTTTGTAAAAAAACTATTACATTTGCAACCTAAATCTTCAGGGCAGGGTGTAATTCCCGATCGGCGGTAAAGTCCGCGAGCCATACGGCAGAACCGTTTTAATTACGGTACCGACAGTTAAAGTCTGGAAGGAAGAAGAAATTATGGGAACAAAAAATATCATCCTCGTATGCAGGATAGTGATGACAGTCATCACACTGCAATCAGCTTCAGCAGCTTTTTCTGCTGATCTTAAAGAATTCTCCAACGCAACAGAACGTGGAGAAAAAAGCGACACTACTTCTGCCAAAACATTTCTGCTCAGAGAGATCACTCTCTCTTCTGGATTTGTGACAGAAAAAAACTCACCCTTAAGGCTCACGCTCATAGACAGCGATGAGATCTCAAAAAGACCTGTAAACACCACCTATCCCGAGTTAATCGGAAATAATCCGGGCATATTTGCCACCAGCGAATCCGGCAGCTACGGAGATGCAAGGATCAACATCAGGGGTTTCAAACAGGAGAACATATCGGTACTTCTCAATGGAATTCCCATCTCGGGTCTGGTCACCGGAAATATGTTCTGGAACAACTGGCTGGGACTAACCGACGCCACACACTCCATACAGATGCAGAAAGGGATAGGAGCCTCTATGCTTTCTGACAACTCTGTAGGCGGTACAATTAACATAATCACCAAAGGGCCCTCTTCAAAAAGAGAGGGTTCTGCGGGGTTTTTCATAACAGATTACGGGCAGACAAAAATATCGGCTCATATGAGCTCAGGTGAGTTGAAGGGAGGCTGGGCTGTATCTCTTTCCGGATCATATACCCGCGGAGCCGGATATGTAGAGAGAACGGGTGTTAATTCTGGTGCCTATCTCTTTAATCTCAGCAAACGGATCAACAGCCGGAACAGTCTGCTTCTCACAATGCTCGGATCACCCGAAACCCATGAACAAAGATCAGTGAGGCTCAGCGCACAGGAAAAAGATTTCTACGGGAGAGAATACAACAAAAACTGGGGATACAGGGAGGGAAAACCCTTTAACCTGAGCAAGAACTTTTACCATAAACCATACATAACTCTCAACCATTTTTACAAGAGCGCAAAAAGAAGCGGTTTGGAGGCAGCCAACACGCTCTATCTCTCTGTCGGGGACGGTGGGGGAAGATGGTCAGAGAGTAAGGGGAAAAGAATAGTTGACTTCAGAAAAGATGGTTATATAGACTGGGACGCTGTTATTGAGGCAAATGAAGAAGAGGAGAGTGCATTAAACATTTTAAGTGATTATCTTGCCGGACACACTCAGGCAGGCTTCAGACACCATACCGATTACACCATCAACTCAAGGACATCAATACAGGCCGGCATACACCTTCAATATTACTCAACCTGGGAGAAGGAGAAAATTACAGATCTGCTGGGAAGCAGCTTCTGGCATGAGGACTATGCTTCCAAATCCCTGGCCGGAATCGCCGGCCGCAACCCTGTCAAAGCCGTGGGAGACTATATCCGCACCTACAACGGCAAAATAATTAATCACGGGACAATGTATCTGTCTGCTCTTTACAACAGCAGTAAATGGAATCTCAGAGGAGGAGTTTCACTTATGCATAACAGTTACCAAAGGTGGGACAAATACAATTATACAGAGGCTCCCTCTTCCCTTGCTACCGGTATATACAGCGAGAAGGCCCGGGCAACCGGATTCAGCATAAAGGGGGGAGCTCTCTTCAAACCCGCCAGAAACTCCTCATATTACATCAATGCCGCCGTCTACAGCAGACTCCCCTATTCTGACCTGTTTTTCTCAACCGGCACCAATCAGATAACTTCAAATGTCAAAAATGAAAAAAATGCACTGGCAGAGCTCGGATACAGATACATCTCAGACAGGTTTACTCTGGAAGTTAACGGCTACGGGGCATACTGGATCAACAAGACAATAGTGTCTGACCCTTACAAGCAGCTGGACAACATCACTCATCGTTATATGGTGCAAGGGCTGGATGCTCTTCACACCGGAGTGGAGCTCACTGTAACCTGGAATCCTCTTCACTGGCTGTATCTGGACGGTGGTTCTTCCCTGGGAAAATGGAGATGGGAGAACGATGTTGAAGCCAACATTTACGATGAATATTCCGGACTTCTTGCAGATCAGGTGACCGTTTACAGTGACGGCTTACCGGTGGGAGATTCCCCTCAGACACAAATATATCTGTCTGCAATTTTGAAAATTGCAAAAGGTTTGGAATTTGACATTAAATGGAGTTATAACGATCGTTTCTACGCCGATTTCGATCCGACTCTGAGAAACAATCCTCAGGACCGTCAACCCTCATTCAGGCTCCCTGAATACGATCTTCTTAATCTTGGAGCAAGGTGGCATAAGCAATGGAAAGGAATTGAAAGCACATTGTTTCTGAATATTAACAATCTGTTTGACGAGTCGTTTATCGAGAGGGGAAAGGATGGGGCAGATCATTCTCTCAACAGTTTCAGAGGATACTGGGGTTTCGGCAGGAACCTAAGCGGAGGTGTGAGATTCAACTTCTGAGTTTTGCCCCTTTTTCGGGAAAAGAGTTGCTCCTACAGAAGCCAGCGCTGAATAGTTGTGCAAACTTTATCAGAAGCCCCTTTGCCATTATTGACATACTCGCCGCATATTTTCCCTCTGGAATTTCTCTCGTTAGGATCAGAGAACAGCATAACCAGTGTCCGGCTTAAGCTCTCCCTGTCCCTTACGCACATAGATCCGCCGGCTTCTATAAGATCGGCCGCCTCTTTGAATTTTTTGTATTTCGGGCCGAAAATTACCGGGATTCCATAGACTGCGGCTTCCAGAATATTGTGGATTCCTGATCCGAAACCTCCGCCGATGTATGCGAAAGAGCCGTATTTGTATATTGAGGAGAGTATGCCTATAGCATCTATTATCAGAACATCAGAATTTTTAATCTCTGAAGAAAGAGTCTGTGTGATTTCAGAATTTTTAATACTGCTGTATCTGATAACTTTAGATGAAGGGAAAAGTGAGATCAGCCTCCGGATGTGCCCCTCCTCAATTTCGTGAGGAGCAATAACCAGTTTGTGTCCCGGCAGACTTGTGTGAACGGAGGATATCAGCTCCTCATCCTCCTTCCAGGTACTGCCTGCAATCCAGCAGCATTTTCCTCCACAGAAGAGTTTTACACACTCAACATCTGCACTCTCTTCTGCTACGGCTGCAACTCTGTCAAACCTGGTATCTCCGGTTACCGTAACGCACTTTATTCCGACTCCTCTCAACAGTTCCGCAGACTCTTCGTTCTGTACGAAAATATGTGAGAAAGTTCTGAGCATCTTCCTGAATATAGATCCGTACCACTTGAAAAATCTCTGGTCGGGACGAAATATGGCAGAAGCCACATAGGATGGAATCCTTCTTCTTTTGAGCTCAAACAGATAGTTAAACCAATATTCATACTTAATAAATATTGCAACCCTGGGATTGACTGCATCCAGGAATTTAACGGCATTTCTTTTTATGTCCAGCGGCATATAAAAAACCCACTCAGCCAGCGGGTAGTTCTTTCTCAGCTGGTACCCGGAAGGTGAAAAGAAAGTAAGCAGCACCTTGTGCCCGGGATTAAGTTTTCTGTATCTCTCAATCAAAGGTCTTGCCTGTTCAAACTCTCCGACAGAGGCACAATGGAACCAGGCAATGGGTGTTTCTGATTTTACAGATGATGATATTTTTGCCAGAAGACCTTTTCTGCCTTCATAAAACAGGGCCGCTTTTTTGTTGAACGGCCTCATAAACAGCACTAGCAGGTAGAAAAGCCTTAATGCAATATGGTACACTGTTTTTAATATCACCCTTTTACTTCTAAAAATTCAGGTGCGAATATAGCTAAAAAAGAGTACTTTTGTAATGTCTCACAATAAAAGAGAAAAATGAAAAACACTCTTGAGCTCTTCGGAAGATATTATCTGCTTATGAGGATGGTCCTTGTAAAGCCTGACAAATGGAGAATATTCTGGAAGCAATTTATTATTGATACCGAGAAACTTATCTTAAGTTCAATCCCCATAATTGCTGTAATTTCGGTCTTTATCGGCGCAGTAATTGTTATCCAGACAGCTTATAACATAGAAAATCCTTTCATCCCAAAAATGTATGTGGGCTATATGGCAAGAGAGAGTCTGGTGCTGGAGTTCTGCTCCACAATGATTGCACTCATACTGGCCGGAAAAGTTGGATCCAATATCTCGTCTGAACTCGGCAGTATGAGGATAAGTGAGCAGATAGATGCAATGGAGATGATGGGTATTAACTCCGCCAATTATCTGATATTGCCCAAAATTGCCTGTTCTGTGATTTTCAATCCCCTGCTGATGCTTATGAGCTTTATGTTAGGATTGCTGGGAGGCGCTGGCATAATCATCTTCACCGGAGTTATCAATATGGGACAGTACACAGAGGGGCTGCAGTATGCCTTTAATTCCTACTACATCTATTACAGTATGATCAAGATGTCGGCATTCAGTTTTGTAATTACAAGCGTATCTTCGTTCTATGGCTATTATGCCACAGACGGTTCGCTTGGAGTAGGACGATCCAGCACCAAAGCAATTGTTGTAAGCAGTATCTCGATACTTGTTGTTAATCTGGTGATAACACAACTAATGCTTAACTAAAAAAGTATCAGAAAGAAGACTTAATCAAAATGATCACAGTAAAAGATATTAACAAATTTTTCGGAGAAAATCAGGTATTAAAAAATATCTCCATTAAATATATACCTGGAAAGTGCTCGATGATAATAGGTGCTAGCGGTTCCGGAAAGACTGTTTTGCTCAAGACCCTGGTAGGGCTTCTAGAGCCTGACAGTGGCGAAATCTGGTATGGAGACACCCTGTTCAGCTCTCTGGACTTTGATGGCAAAAAAAACATCAGAAAGGAAATCGGGATGCTTTTCCAGGGAGGTGCCCTCTTTGATTTCGCCACCGTTGAGGAAAATGTACGCTTCCCTATGGATTTTTTTACCGACTGGAGTCGCGAGGAAAAGAGAGAGAGAGTAAACTTCTGTCTTAAAAGAGTTAACCTTGTTAATGTCAATAATCTCTATCCAAACGAATTGAGCGGAGGGATGCAAAAAAGGGTGGGTATTGCCAGGGCAATCGCACTCTACCCCAAGTATCTCTTTTGCGATGAACCCAATTCCGGACTTGATCCGCTTACTTCAATTGTCATTGATCAGCTAATATCTGAGATTACTGCCGAATACAATATCACCACAGTCATAAACTCCCATGATATGAACTCAGTAATGGAGATCGGAGATCATGTCGGATTTATACATAAGGGAGAATTGGTTTGGGAGGGAGATAAGAACAACATACTCACATCCAGTCACAAAGTGCTGAATGAATTTGTTTTTGCCTCTAATATGGCAAAGAAGATGAAGGAGATGATGGGCTGACCTCCTGTAAAAGATCTATTTTGCTTACGGAACAGGAGTTATACTGATAATTCTCACATCGTTCAAAGGCCTGTCCCTTTGATTTGTAGGCACAGATGCAATAAGGTCTATCACATTTTCTCCCATAATGGTTTCTCCAAAGATTGTATAGGCACCATCGAGCTGTTTGCAGCCCTGAGCATCCTGAACAAGATAGAACTGCGATCCGCTTGATTCTCTCTCAGGATTTGCCTGATCTCCTCTTCTGGCTGCTGCAAGTGCGCCCTTTTTGTGGTTGAACTGTGGAAGTATTTCAGCTGGAACGTTGTATCCTGGTCCGCCGGTCCCGAATGAATTGGCATTGAGGGTATCCTTGGTCAAAGGATCACCGGTTTGTATCATAAACCCGTTAATAACACGGTGAAACAAAACATTGTTATAAAATCCTTCAGAGGCAAGCTTTAAAAAATTATCCCTGTGTTTCGGGGTCTCCTTGTAAAGTTTGATCCTGATGGTTCCCATTGTGGTGTTGATGTCCAGTACCGGTTCCTCCGGAAGCGTTGCCGGGTCAAAAAGTTGTTTAGTCTGCATTTTTAGTGTGTCTTTTGTACTTGTCTGCTCTGAGGAATCCTCAGCCTGTTTTCCTCCTTTACAGGAATAAAGGGCTAGCGGAATGATAATCAGTAGTTTAAAAAAGCTTGCTTTCATAATTCAAGGGTATTATTTCAGATTTTTTTATATACCTTTGTTAGTTGTGACAAAATTACCTCAATTACCCTGATAATGCAAATAAAGAAACTTGTCATACTCTTTGCTTTATCTCTTTGTCCATATCTTCTTACCGCCCAGAGAGTCGGAGTTGTTTTCAGCGGTGGAGGGGCAAAGGGGCTCTCGCACATAGGTGCATTAATGGCACTGGAGGAGAACGGAATACCAATCGATTATATTGCCGGAACATCGATGGGAGCAATAGTTGGAGGTCTCTACTCAATTGGTCTTACAACAGAGGAGATGCTCACTCTTTTCCGGTCAAAAGAGTTTGAGTCCTGGTACAGCGGGGAGCAGGAACCATATTTTGCCACTTATCTTTACAGAAAAGAGGCTATTGCAGAGATGTTTGGCTTTACAATCTCACCCAAAAGCGAAAAAAAGCTCTCTATTAACCTTCCTACAAGCCTGATATCCCCTTTTTCAATGGATCTGGCAGTCACACAGCTTTTTGCATCACCTTCTGCCGTTGCCAGATATGATTTTAACAAACTGATGATACCATTCAGGTGCGTGGCAGCAGATGTGGCAAACAAGAGATCTGTTGTTCTTAGAAAAGGTGATTTAGGCTCTGCAATAAGAAGTTCTATGACCTTCCCGTTCTTCTTTAAACCGATAATGATAGATTCGACACTTTTGTTCGACGGAGGTTTTTACAATAACTTTCCATGGGACGTGATGGTTAAGGATTTCAATCCGGATTATATAATCGGCGTTAAGTGTGCAACCCAGTTCTCAAGACATCCCAAATCAGATGATATCATCTCCCAGATAGAGAGTATGCTTACTGCAGAAACAAATTACGACATCCCTCAGGAGAGAGGAATACTTATAGACTCAAAATTTGAAGATGTTAGTCTGCTCGATTTCGAAAAGATCGATAAAATTGTAGAAGAGGGGTACCGGAATACAATGAAACTTATGCCACAGATAAGGGAAAGGGTGAAAAGGAGGGTAAAGGCAGAAGATTTGCTTAAAAGGAGACTGGAATTCAGGACAAAGTGCCCTCCTTTGGTTTTTGAAAATGTGATAATTTCAGACACTCTGTTACATGAACAGAAAGAATTCATTGACAAGACCTTTAGAGAGAACAGAACCAGATATTTTGATTTTGAACAATTGAAAAGAGGTTATTACAGGGTGATTTCCAGTGGATTAGTAAAGGATTTCTTTCCTGTGGCTAAAATGAAAAGGGATTCTCTGTTTGACATATATCTAAGTGTAAACACAGCCCCTGCCTTAAGGTTCTCCATAGGAGGAAACATCTCGTCATCCTCTCTTAACCAGGGTTATGTTGGTGCAGAATACAGAAAGTTTACCGCAAATCCCTGGAGAGCATATGCAGATTTAAACCTGGGAAGGTTTTACACCGGATTTACAGGTTACTTCCGTCAGGATTTTTCGGTAAGACCACTTGCCTACTACGAGGTGCAGCTTACAACACACAGGTTTGACTACTTTGGAGGAAGTCAGACCAACTTCTTTACAAACTACACCCAGGCCAGCAACGTTCAGGAGAATGAGCTTTTTGCAAAGATGAGTTTAGCTACTCCTGTTAACATATATCAGAATATACTTGCAAAATTTTCGCTGGCAATGGGAAGGAACTTCTACCAGTATTATCAGAACGAAAGATTTACATCTTACGACATCCCTGACAAAACATATTTCTCTTTTTTTTCTCCCTCCCTTATGGTTGAAAGGAACACGACAAACTATCAGATATACCCTTCCGAGGGGATGAACAGCAGGATATCTCTTCGTTTTACAAAACTAAGCGAAGATTACACTCCCGGCAGTACCTCGCTGGGCAGAACTCCTGTGAAAAACGAACCCCATTCAACTTTTTCATTCAGATATTATACTGAGTCTTTCGAAAAAATAACAGAATCCTTCACTCTCGGATGGAGTGCCGATGTTGTTCTTTCAAGCCGAACACCTATGAGAGACAGGTTTTCAACACTGATGATAATGCCATCCTTTGAGCCCTTTCCCCACAGCCGTACTCTTCTGCTTGCCGCCAACCGGGCACCTTCGTTTATGGGTGTCTCCATTACACCAATATTCAGGTTTTCAAGGGCACTGTTCCTTCACATAAGAGGAGCGTACTTTCAGCCCTACAGAGAGTTGCTTGTGACAGAAGATGGTTCAACATCTTTTTCTGACAATTTCCCAAGAGGATGCTTTATGGGTGATATAGCAGCAGTCTTGCAGTCTCCGGTAGGTCCGGTAACTCTCTCTGCCTCTTACTACGAAAAGTCACCCATAAAATGGTTCCCGCAGTTAAACATAGGATTTCTGATTTACAAACCAAAAGCACTATCAAACTGATTATGAGCAATCCTCAAGGGAGCAGCAATCCATTCAAAAGACTTGCCAAAGAGACTGTTATCTACGGTATGAGCACCATTCTGGCCAGGCTTATCAATTTTCTCTTTTTGCCACTTTACACATACACTCTCTCAACATCAAGTCTTGGAGTGGCAGCTTACTTTCTGGCCTATATTGCAGTTTTTCAGGTTGTGTTGATTATGGGACTTGAAACCGGCTGTTTCCGTTTCGCCAGCAAGGACAATGATCCCCATCAGGTTTTTTCAAATGCTCTCATTACTGTTGGGTCGCTCTCTCTCATCTTTTTTGCAGCTCTTGCCATTTTCTCCGGGAATATCTCTTCTGCAATGGGTTATCCGGGATTCTCAAATGTAATAGTTTATGTTGGTGCAATACTAGCCGTTGACTGTTTTACCTCCATTCTCTTTGCAAAACTCAGGTTTGAACACAAAGCACTCAGGTTTGCCGTAATCAAAACCGTTAAGATACTGTCAGAAACCCTCTTTAACATTGTTCTCTTTTTTGGAGCTCCTATTCTGATGACAAGATATCCGGGCAATTTGCTGGGCAAATTTATCTCTCCACAACCCGATTTTACCTATATCATATTTGCAATATTTCTTAGCTGTATTGTTCTTCTGATAATATTCATCCCGGAGCTTTTAAAAATCAGGATCAGCTTTAACAGAAAGCTCTGGAAAAAGATGATGCTCTATTCCCTGCCGCTTATGGTGACCCAGCTTCCGGGAATAATTAACGATTTTGCCGACAGACTGCTCTTTGAACACCTCACTCCCGCTGAGCGCGACTGGAGTTCAGACCTGGGAATATTTTTTGCCGTTGCAAAGCTTGCAACATTTATGATGCTCTTTATACAGATGTTCCGCTATGCAGCCGAACCTTTTTTCTTCTCAAGGGAGAAGGAGCAGGAAGGCAAAAAAAGGGAGGAATACGCCAAAGTCACGGAGCACTTTACGGCATTCTGTATGTTGATCTTTCTGGGGATAATGCTCTTTATAGACGTACTTGAACTTGTTGTCGGGCCGGATTTTCGCCCCGGAATGACTGTAGTGCCGGTTATGCTCATGGCTTATCTTCTGCTTGGGTTGAACTTTAATATCTCTATGTGGTACAAACTCTCGGGCAAGACCAACTACGGAATATTGATAACCATTACAGGACTTGCAATTACACTTGCCGTAAACCTGATGTTTATGCCTCGTTACGGCTACTATGCAGCGGCCTGGGGGCATTTGTCAAGTTATCTTGCAATGGCGGCTCTGAGCCTATATCTGGGCAACAGATACTATCCAATCCCATACAGATGGAAAAGAATTATCGGATTCATTGCAGCAGGTCTGGCTATATATTTCATTTCAGGACTGATACCTCCTGTAAGCAATATATTGAAATATCTGATTCATTCCTCAATGATTCTTATTTACATCGCAATTTATCTTAAAATCGAAAAAATATCTATATGGAAGTTAAGATTGTAAACCATTCCCCCTACCCTTTGCCCAAATACGAGACCGAACATTCTGCCGGTCTTGATCTGAGGGCAGATATCCCGGAACAACTGACCCTAAGTTCGCTTCAGAGGGTGATTGTTCCTACCGGACTATTCATAGAACTGCCAAAAGGTTTCGAAGCACAGATCAGGCCAAGAAGCGGACTTGCAGCCAAACACGGAATAGGGGTGGTTAACAGTCCGGGAACCATAGACTCTGACTACAGGGGAGAGATCAAGGTGATAATTGTAAATCTCTCCTCTGAACCCTTTGTGCTTAATCCCGGAGAAAGAGTGGCTCAGATGGTAATTGCCCGCCACGAAAGAGTTGACTGGAACCAGGTAGAAGAACTTTCTGAAACCGGGAGAGGAGCAGGAGGTTTCGGTTCTACAGGAAAGAGCTGATGTTTTTCAATTAAAAGTATCTTATGGATATAAATGAGTTATACAAACTGTTTCTGGATAGCACAGGAGTGTGCACAGACAGTAGGGAGGTAAAAGACGGGACCATTTTTTTTGCACTTAAGGGAGATAATTTCGACGGAAATAAATTTGCCCTGAGCGCATTGGAAAAGGGAGCGAAATATGCAGTTGTTGACGACACGCTGATCCCGGTCAACGAAAGAATAATCAGGTGCGATTATACGCTTAAAACATTGCAGCAGCTTGCACTTTACCACAGAAGAGAGCTGGGCCTTCCGGTTCTTGCTTTGACTGGCACAAACGGAAAGACTACCACAAAGGAGCTTATAACAGCCGTGCTCTCTGCAGAGTACAAGGTCACCTGCACCAAAGGGAACCTGAACAATCACATAGGCGTGCCGCTTACCCTTCTTAGTATGGACTCTTCTACACAAATAGGCGTTGTTGAAATGGGGGCAAGTGCCCCCGGCGAGATAGCAACTCTTGTATCAATCACAGAGCCTGAATGCGGGCTCATCACAAATGTCGGCAAGGCTCATTTGCTTGGATTCGGCTCAGTAGAGGGGGTGAGAAAAGCAAAAGGTGAGCTTTATGACTTTCTTAAAGCCAAAGGCGGAACAATTCTGGTCAATGCAGACAATGCCGTTCTTTGCGAAATGGTAGAAGAGAGAGAGCCGGTTGCCTGCATCCCTTACGGAATAAAATTCTCAGGAGCAGAAATTGTCCGGTCAACTGCAGACAATCCCTTTCTGACAATAAGACTGAACAAAGGAAGAATACTTTCTACACAACTGTTCGGTGAGTATAATGCCGATAATGTCGCTGCTGCACTCTGCGCCGGGGAGTTCTTCAATGTTTCGCGGGATGCTGCTTTAAGAGCAATATCTGAATATACTCCTCAGAATAACCGTTCAATGATGGTCAGAGGAAAATTCAATACCCTGATTATTGATGCATACAACGCCAATCCTGTGAGTATGATGGCAGCTCTCTCCAATTTCAGGCAGCTTGGGATTGACTCCTGTGCGCTTATTATAGGCGATATGCTCGAACTGGGAGAAGATTCACAAAAAGAGCACAAAGCCATTCTGGACTACATTGCAGAGATCTCTCCCGAAAATCTTATGTTTGTGGGGAATGAGTTTTCTGCTGCAGCAGCAGGTAATTCTGCTTTTTTAAAAGCAAATTTCTTCCCCGATTCGCTGGCTCTTAAAGAGTATCTTTTAAAAAATCCTTTGTCGGGAAAAACAATTCTTATAAAAGGATCAAGAGGTACCAGACTGGAGAGGGTAACAGACCTACTGTGAGGTCAGGCAAAAAGATCAGGTTATATCTGCTCCAATATCAAAGAATCTGAGTCTGGATCCTCTCAGAAAGTAAGACAGAATAATACTGCCCCTGTATATTCCTGTAAGCTTGCGGTTTACAAGTAAGTCGTCTCGTTTGATCCCGCTCTTTTTCCTGAAGAAATCGGCATAGGCCTTTATTACAGCTCCAAAATAGTTGAATTTGAATTGCAGCAAGAATATTACCGAAGCTGCAAAATCCATTAAAAACCTTATAATAAAAGTAATGTAAAGCCTTGATTCGGGCAGGTTCTTGTATAGCATCACAAGGTTGTTGCGATAGTTATAGAAGAGTTTCATCGGATTGTTGTTGGGAAGAGTTCCGCCTCCAACGTGATACACCATTGATTCGGGAATAACCCAGACCTGCCAGCCCTTTTGCTTTGCCCTCCAGCAGAGGTCTATCTCCTCCATATGTGCAAAAAAGCTGTCATCAAAACCTCCAAGTTCCCTAAACAACGATGAGCGTATCAACATGGCAGCTCCGGATGCCCAGAAAATCTCCATACTCTGATCATACTGACCTTCATCTCTTTCAATCCTGCTCAAAATCCTTCCCCTGCAGAACGGATATCCGAAAAAGTCTATAAATCCGCCTGAAGCCCCTGCATATTCAAAGGTGTTCATACTATAAGCCGACCTTATCTTTGGCATACAAATTCCCATCTTTGGATTTGAATTCATAGCCTGAACGAGCGGATCAAGCCACCCACGTGAAACCTCCACATCAGAATTTAAGAGCAGAAAGTAGTCAGCCTCAATGCTCTCCAGTGCACGGTTGTAACCACCTGTAAACCCAAAGTTTGATTCCATGCGTACCAGAAGCACTCCAGGGTGGTTTTCTTCTACATATTCGCAGGAATTATCACTTGAACCGTTATCGGCAACAACTATAAAGGCCCCCGGAATCCGTGACCTTTTTTCCAGAAGCGGAAGAAATCTTTCAAGAAAATGCTTTCCGTTCCAGTTCAGTATTACTATTGCAAGAGACATCTCAGAGGTTGAATCTCATTCCGATTTCAAACTTGTACTGGAGAGGCTGTGCGGTTCTGATGCTCTCAGGCTGTTTACCCTTGAAGAAATATGCCAGCGTAGGATCGAAGTATAGTCCCAGATCGTGGCTCAGCTTAAGTTCAGCACCAATACCTGCGCTCATTGAGAACTGAACACCTTCAATCTTGCCGGATTCATTTCTTTTTACCCCGTTTTCCACAATTCTGTAGTTGGCCGATAAACCCTTTTCAAGTGCAAGTCCGCTCATAACATAAAGTTTAAGTCTGTCGTTTCTGAGCAGATTGAAATAGATGTTTGCAGGAATTCCAAGATAATGCAGTGACTGCTGGACATCCAGACGGCTGGTGGGGGTGAAATCCTGATAATTAGATACAAGCAGAGAGTAGTTCAGACCGGAGCCGATTGATATTTTATCGTTAATCTCAACCTGCCCCTGCAAACCGAAAGTGAGAGGCATTGAGTATTTAGAATCTGTAACCGACTGACTCTGTACATATTCTCTGATAGACGCCGGAACAAGGTCGTTCTGATAGCCCAGAGATACAGATAGCAGGTTTATGGACTTGCTGTAAACAGAAGGGGTATAGTTTGTTGACAGGCCGTAAGAAATCTTCTTCCCGTTAAACAAACCTCTAAATCTGTCAACCCTCTCTTCCATTGATCCAAGCAGCCTGCCACGCGATTTTCCGGTCGAAGGTTCCTTTACAACAGTCACTTTATCTGTTTTGTCTGTAGCCGTTGTCTTTTCCTCAACAGGAGTTTTTTCTGTAACAGTTATATGTTCGGCATCAGCTTTTTCTGCCAGCGGTTTTGTTTCAATTTTTGAAGATGCTTCCCCCGGGACTATTCCGGATTTTTCCGGTTGCTCTGTGTAGCCTTTTTGTCTCTTTACCGGTAGATTTACCGGAGAAATTTTTCCGCCCGGAACTTCGCCCTGAATTTTTGGTTTGACAAGATCAGCGGTTATTGTGTACTCGGGATTGTCCTGAATTACATCCGAAGAGGGACCTCCCTTAATAAAAAGAAACAGGAGAAGAGTAGCAGCAACCGATGCAACAGCATAGAGAGACCTGCGCATGTAGATCTTTCCAGCCCGTCTGTGCTCAAGGGTAGAGACAATTTTATCCCAGGAACCGTAAGGAAGCGGTTCCTGATGATTTTCCATCATCTCTCGGATCCTTTTGTCAAACTCTTTATTTTGCATAATTTTCAATCTCTTTTTTTACCTCTTCCCTTCCTGCATTTGCTTCTTGAGTCTCTCCTGCAGCCATACCCTTGCCCTGCTTAACTGAGACCTGGAACTCCCTTCGCTTATCTTCAACTGCTCAGCTATCTCCTGATGAGAATAGCCTTCAAGTGCATACATATTGAAGACCGTTCTGAAGCCGGAAGGCATTGTGGCTATCAATCTGAGCAACTCCTTTGAATTGATGCTTTCCAGCACCGATTGCTCTACTGAAGCCTCCCTCTCAACAGAAACAAGTTCTTCGCTGTATCTGAGTACATCTCCCTTTCTGAGTGCCATAAGAGCTGTGTTCACAAATATCTTTCGCATCCATCCCTCAAAAGAGCCTGTTCCGCTATAACTTCCAATTTTTTCAAAAACAGTGATGAATCCATCGTGGAGAAGATCCCACGCCCGCTCTCTGTCCCCTATGTATCTGATACAGAGTGTGAGCATCCTGGGTGCATAAAATTCGTAGAGTGCTTTCTGTGCTCTTCTGTCCTGTTTTACACAGGATTCCAACAGCTCCGCCTCGTTAAAAAACTCCCTGGAAGTGGTGTTCATTCACTTGCAATTATAAGATGCAAAATAGCAATATTTCGTTGCACAGCCAATAAAAATTTTATAAAAGGATTACCTTTGCAATGTACAAATAATCGTGCCAGATGCATATATTCAAATCAATCTCCGGAATCACTTCCATAGTCTCCCTGCTGTTTGCAATCCTCTTTGCTTCTTTTCCCACATATATCTCCGCCAGAGCCCAGGAGTCCGATGAAGTACACAGCTTCCTCAGGGGGCTTGCAGAGTATAATGCAGGCAATTATGATAACGCTCAAAAGATCTTTTCCCAGCTCATAAAAGTGGACACTACGAATGATGCTCTCTTTTATTACAGTGCGAATATACATTTTTTTCGCGGAGAATTAACTGATGCAGCAACTCTTATGGAGAGAGCACTCATCCTGGATACCCTCAACCACTGGTACAGGAATCAGCTGGCAAGGATATACCTCGCATCGGGAGAGAAAGATAAGGCTATTTCACATTTTGAAATTCTAAGACAAAGATACCCTAAGAAAGTAGAGTTATATGAGCCTCTGATAGAGCTCTATGCACAAAAAAACGAGACCGCAAAAGCCAGAGAGATAGTGGACGACATTGAGACCAATCTTGGTAAAAGCGAAGCCTCCGGACTCACCAGATACAACCTGATGATATTTGAGAAGCGCCAACAGGAGGCATTCGAGTTTCTTAAAGAGTTTGACAGAGAGTATGGTACTCCCCGAACCTCAACTTTACTGGGAGATTATTACTCTTCTGCACAAAACGACACTATGGCTTTAGCTTATTACGGGAAAGCCCTCTCAGCAGATCCCACATTTGCTCCTGCACTTTTCGGACAGGCTGAGATATACAGGATAAAAGGGGATTTCGATCCATATTTTGAGAATATTTATCTTTTTATGGCCGACAAAACTGTAAATCCCTCAATGAAATCAGGATACATTAAACAGTTACTCTCGGGGCAAAGATTTGTCCAGACATTCCTCCCTCAGATAGACACTATGATGAACATAGCTTACCAGACTCATCGTCCCGACAGCAGTATAGCATATCCCTACGCAATGTTCAGCGTACAGAAGGGAGAGATGGATAAAGGACTAATGGTTCTTAAAGAAAACCTCGACATATACCCTGATTCAGAAGATGCTCACAAAGAGTATCTCTCCCTGCTCTACTATATGAATATGTGGGACTCTCTGGCTGTGAGTGCAGACAGAGCTCTGACTCTATCTCCCGACAACCCCGGATTTATGGAGCTCAGGGGAATAGCCCTGGCGCAGTCGGGAAACCTGAAAGATGCGATTGCTGTTTTTAAGAAACTTATTGTTGTGGCTAAAGTAGACAGCTCAACCTTTGTTAGAGCATTGTCACTTATCGGAGATCTTAACTACCAGGATGACAATATCAGAGAAGCTTTCCGTTACTACAAAAAAACCCTCCGGTTTGAACCTGAACATCTCCCCACCCTCAACAACTATGCCTATTTCCTGAGCGAGAGAGGGAAAGATTTGAAAAAAGCGCTGGAGATGAGCAAAATAACTGTAGATAAAGAACCCGAAAACTTCACCTATCTGGACACTTATGCCTGGATACTCCATTTGCTTGGGAGAGACACAGAGGCCAAGGCTGCTTTAAAAAAATGTATGATATACGGCGGAAGCGAAAATGCCACAATACTGGATCATTACGCCGAAGTGCTTTATGCTCTCAAAGAGTATGACCTGGCATCGATATACTGGAGTCAGGCCGATAAGCTCGACCCCTCCCAGAACATTGCGGCAAAGGCTGAGCAAAAGCTAAAAAACAGAAACCGATGAAACAAATTGTCTCTTTATTCATTGCTTTTTTTCTACTGACTCCTCTGTTGGGACAAACCGTGAGCGAACAGAGTAGCAGAAAAAAACAGCTTGAGGAGGAGATAGCTTTTCTGGACAAACAACTCTCCAGCACAATTTCAAAGCAACAGGCAAATACAAAAGAGCTTGATTTCATAAGAAAAAAAATATCTTCACGTAAAAAGCTGATTACAGAGCTGGAGAAAGAGATAGCCGGGCTTGACAGCGAAGTGACATCCAGAGAAGCTACAATCGGAGACCTGAATGCAAAACTCGCCGAGCTTAAAAATAGTTATTCCATACTTATATATCAGGCATACAAGCATCGTGACAAGACAAACTGGATAATGCATATTCTTGCAAGCAGGAACATTGAGCAAGGGTACAGGAGATGGAGTTACTTCCGCAGCTTTCACGAGACTATCAGGCAAATGGCTGAAGAAATTGACAAAAAAACAGAGAACATTTCCAGAGAGAAGGAGGAGCTTGCAAAAGCGATGACCCGCTCTCTATCTGCAAAGCTAAACAAGCAGAAGGAGTTTGAAACCCTGGCCAGAGAGGAGAAAAAGGCAAAAGATGTCACTGTCCAGCTTAGTAAAAGGGAGAAAGAGATGAGGCAACAGATTGCTTCCAAGAGAAAGGAGGTAGAACGCCTTAACAAGGAGATTGAAAGAATACTTGCAAAAGCAGCCAGCGAAAAAAAGAGCCCTGAATACAAAGAGAGTGAAGTTGACCGTCAGCTTTCGGATAACTTCGGGAGCAACAAAGGCAAGCTTCCCTGGCCGGTAAAGTCAGGTGTTATTGTGGAGGAGTTCGGTCAACATAACCATCCGGTTTTTAAGAACATAACCCTGCCATTCAACAATGGGGTCAATATTGCAGCCAATGCCGGGGCAGATGTCTATTCTGTGTTCGAAGGAGTTGTAAAACAGATACTGGTCATGCCCGGCTATAATCAGTGCGTACTCATACAACACGGAGACTACTTTACCTTTTATACCAAGTTGGATAAGTTATTTGTGAAGAGCGGGGAAAGGGTTTCCACACTTCAGAAAATTGGCTCTCTTGCAGTACAGGATGATGGATCAGTGCTCCACTTCCAGCTTTGGCACGGAACTGTCAAGCAAAATCCCACAATGTGGATATCACGATAGTATCAGTATCTGAAACTGCTTCCTCCGATAAACTCTCTGATTATGGAAGTGGGTGTTATTGTAGCAATTTCTGAGGGTTGTAACTCCTGAATGTAAGACAAAAACTTCAGAAGCCTTATACTCTCAGTAGAAGCGGGAGAAGCCGGAGAGATCCTCCGGAGCAGGGGTTCTGCATAGAATTTCAGCACCGGAAGCTCGTAAATAAGTGCCGAATTGAACATTACATCTGCATTCTCCTGAAAGGGAAAAATGTTGTTGATCTCACCCCTGCGGACACTGGGCCACCTGAGAATTGTCTGTTCGGGAGTGATTCCTCTGTACTGTCCGTCTCTTACAAGCCTTCTGATGAGCCTGTTGTCGGAAGTGGAAATATTATTGTTTTCATCCAGAGACAGGGAGGTGAGTGCCGAAGCATATATCCTGAAGCATTTATCCGGAGAAAGGTGTTCTGTCAGTCTCGGATTGAGAGCGTGAATTCCCTCCATTATGAGAATATCCTTATCTCCAAGTTGCAATGTCGCTCCATTCATAAATCTTTTCCCGGTTGCAAAATCGAATTTTGGCAGCTGAACCCTCTCTCCTGAGAAAAGCTGATTGAGTTGCAGATTGAGAAAATCTACATCCAATGCACCCAGAACCTCAAAATCGTAATTACCCTCGGCGTCTTTAGGAGTTTTCTCCCTGTCCACAAAATAATTGTCCATCTCAATTATATAAGGGTTGAGTCCCAGCACACGGCTTTGCAGAGCAACTCTTTTTGAAGTCGAAGTCTTTCCGCTGCTTGAAGGTCCGGAAATAAGAACCAGTTTAACTCCCTGTCTTCTCTTGAAAATCTCATCGGCTATATCGGCGTATTTTCTTTCGTGAAGAGCCTCTGCTATCTGTATCAGGTCAATTGCCCTTCCTTCCAGTATTGCCTGGTTGAGGGCACCAACCCCTTTAACTCCAAGAATTGAGCACCAGTCGGAGTTCTCCTTGAAAACATCGAAAAGCTTATACTGATAAGGTAATCTTACAATTTCGTATGGTTTTGTTATTGGTGGAGTATTTATGAGGAAGCCTCTGCTGAAAGACTCGAACTTGTAGCTGCTTAAGGCACCGGTGCTTTCTGTGAGAGGACCATAAAAATGGTCGGCGTAACCGTCCAGAAAATAAACTGTTGTAAAGAATCTTCCCCTAACCTCGTGCAACATTGCCTTTTCAGGCTTGTTCTGAGACCTGAAAATTTCCACTGCCTCCTGTGTAGGTAACTTCTCCCGTGTGAAAGGCAAATCGGCATCAATGAGCTGCTGCATCCTGTTTCTTATAGCATCAATCTCATTTTCACTGAGATTAACCACATTGGGAGATCCGTCCTCTTCCGGTTCAAGCTCTCTGAGCTCTCCGTACATTCCATTCTGCATATTGTAGTCTATCACGAGCGAATATTGAGGGAACAACTCCGCTACAGTCTTCTGCAGCACAAATATTATGGAACGGTTGTAGCACCGTTGTCCGTCTCTGTGGGAATAATCAATAAACCTGACGATGTGCGGAACATAGATTTTGAAAGATAACTCCTTGAGCTGATTATCCACAATAGCTGCAAGCACCGGCAGAGTTTGCCGGCAATCTGTCATATCGAGCAGTTCCCGGAGTGTTGTTCCCGGTTTGCATTCGTAGGTTCTCTCAAGGTTTTCACAAAACACTTTAATCTCTTCTTTCATCTTCTCTTTTGTTTACATAAAATTATTTCCCAAAATGATCTCTTTACAGGTAGCGGCCTGTTACTGATACTGGATTGCTCTTCTGCTCTTCCGGTGTTCCCTCTGCAACAATTCTGCCACCTCTTTCACCTCCTTCGGGACCCATATCAAATATATAATCTGTTGCACGCAGCACATCAAGATTGTGTTCAATAACAATCACCGTGTTTCCCTGATCTGTAAGCTTCTGAAGAACGGCAAGCAACACCTTTACATCTTCGAAATGGAGCCCGGTTGTTGGCTCGTCAAGAATATACAAAGTGTCACCTGTTCCCTTTCTGGATAACTCTGTTGCAAGTTTAACCCTCTGGCTTTCTCCACCGCTAAGGGTTGTTGAATACTGGCCAAGTCTGACATATCCAAGCCCTACCGATTCCAGAGTCTTTAGCTTGTGTACAATTTTCGGAATGTTTTCAAAGAATTCAACTGCCTGTGTGATTGTCATTTCAAGCACATCGTTGATTGAATGACCTTTGTACTTGACAGCCAGTGTATCAGGTTTATACCTTTTTCCGTTGCACTCCTTGCATTTTATGTGGACAGAGGGAAGAAAGTTCATCTCAATTATCTGCACCCCGGCGCCATTGCACGACTCACATCTGCCTCCGCGGGCGTTGAAGGAAAAGCGGTTTGCCCTGAATCCTCTGGTTTTGGCATCAGGTGTCATCTCAAACAGATTTCTGATTTCTGTAAACACTCCAGTGTAGGTAGCCGGATTACTCCTCGGGGTCCGGCCTATCGGAGACTGATCCACCTCTATTACTTTGTCAATATTTTCTGTTCCGGAAATCTCCCTGTAGGGAAGCACAGGATACAATGACCTGTTGATAATGTTGCTTAGTGCCGGCATAAGTGTCTGATTGATAAGGGATGATTTGCCACTGCCACTCACTCCGCTTACTCCTATGAAACATCCGAGAGGAATTTTTAGCACCACATCTTTAAGATTGTTCCCGGTTGCCCCTTTCAACTCCAGGAATTTTCCCTTTCCTTTTCTTCTCTCTTTGGGAGGAGACAAAGATCTTATTCCCTTGAGATAGTCCAGGGTAAAGCTGTTGTGCATTTTAACCTGATCTTCTGATAGTTTTGCAATAACACCCGGCTCTCCGGCAAAAAGGACTCTTCCCCCCTTCTCGCCTGCACCGGGCCCCAGGTCAATCAAATAATCAGAACTTTCGATTGTCTGTTGATCGTGTTCCACAACCATCACTGAGTTTCCCTCGTCCCGGAGCTGCTTTAATGACGATATCAGCTTGACATTATCTCTTTGATGAAGACCAATGCTGGGTTCGTCAAGTATGTAGAGCACATTTACCAGTTTTGACCCTATCTGGGTGGCAAGTCTGATTCTCTGACTCTCGCCTCCGCTCAGGGATTTTGTTGTTCTGCTCAGAGCGAGGTACTCCAGACCCACACCTTTCAAAAACCCCAACCTCTCGCGTATCTCCTTCATCAGGTCTCTTGCTATCATCTTCTGCCGTGAAGAGAGATGTTCCTCTACTGATTCTGCCCAGCTGCACAATGCAGAAACATCCATTGCAGAAACCTCGGCAATATTAAGACCGGCCACTTTGAAATTAAGTGCCTCCTTCTTAAGCCTTGTACCATTGCATTCCGGACAGGGAACCTCCTCCAGAAACCTCTCTTTTCTAGCGGTCAGGTCTTCGTTGTCAATCCCGTTTTGCTCTATTCGGGACAAAACTCCGTCAAAAGTCCTCATTTGGGAAGCAGCACCGCTTCCTACTCTGAACAACTCCTCTGATCCATATAGTATAGTATTGAGTGCATCCTCGGGGATCTCCCTGATAGGATCACAGAGAGAGAAGCCGTATTTTTTTGAAATAGACTCTATTATCTCAAACAGGTTGTTGTTTTTAAGTGGCCCAAAGGGAATTATCCCTCCTTTGGCTATCGACTTGGAATCATCAGGTATAATCCTGCCAAGATCTGCCTTGATAATCACTCCCAACCCCTTGCAATGAGAGCAGGCACCCTGGGGAGAGTTAAAGGAAAAGGAGTAGGGAGCAGGTTCAGGGTAGGAGATTCCGGACTGGGGACAAATAAGATGTTTGCTGAAATGCTCAATCAGACCCTTTTCTGTATTAAGTACTGCAATAGCTCCTTTCCCCTGCTGAAGAGCAGTCATAACCGATTCTCTTATTCTTGGCCTGTTGTCCTGGTCGGGAAGAAGTTTGTCTATCACCAGCTCAATAAAGTGGGCCTTGTATCTGTCAAGAGGCTTTACTGAGGCGAGCTCTTCCAGGGTACCGTCTATCCTTACCTGCCGGAATCCCTTTCTCACAAGCTGCTCAAAAAGCTCTTTGTAATGACCTTTTCTCCCCGATACCAGTGGAGCGAGCAACAGGGATCTTCTTCCTTTATACTTTTCAATTATCAGGGATACAATCTGTTCGTCGGTGTATTTCACCATTTCTGCTCCGGTTACAGGAGAGTAGGCTATTGATGCCCTGGCGTAAAGCAGCCTTAAAAAATCGTAAATTTCTGTAATGGTTCCCACTGTAGAACGGGGATTTCTTCCGGTTGTTTTCTGTTCTATGGCAATTATCGGGCTGAGGCCTGTAATGCTCTCTACATCCGGCCTCTCAGGGATTCCGATAAACTGTCTGGCGTAGGATGACAGAGTCTCCATATATCGCCTCTGACCTTCTGCAAAGATAGTATCGAATGCAAGGGAAGATTTGCCGCTGCCGCTCAGACCGGTAACCACAACTAGTTTGTTGCGAGGGATGGATACGTCAATGTTTTTAAGATTGTGAACCCTTGCTCCTTTAACCTCTATTCTGTTCATCTGTAGCCCTCTTCGGGAACTTTTACCTTATAACTCTTTCCGGCCTTGTTATGTAGCATATTTGCCCTTATCCACTGATTGTAGATCTTGAGAATCTTGAAGTTGGTTTTGTGTTCTCTGGCAAAATCAGACCAGTTGCTTACGGCCCCCTTTACATCAACCTCCCTGTAGCGAAGAGGAGGAAAAAGCTTGTCCGGGTCAATGAAAAAACCATATTTTTCCGGATCAGCCATAATGATCTTAAAAGCCAAAGCACGAAATACATACCTCCCGGTCTCCTCAGGGAACTGCATATTGTAATAATTGCTCTCACTCTGTATTTTTACCCGGTATCTTACATTATCCGGCCCGATATTGAATGATGCTGCAGAAAGAGTCCAGCTTCCAAATTCCTCTTTGCTTTTTTTGAAGTATGCCGCAGCAGCCCTGGTTGATTTTTCGATATTGTACCTTTCATCAACCTCTTCGTCAACTGTAAGTCCGTACTCCTTTGCCGTTCCTCTCAAAAACTGCCAGTAACCTTCTGCACCGGCAGGAGATATCAAAGGTTGAAGTCCGCTTTCGGCTATGCAGAGATAATAAAAATCCTCCGGCACTCCCTCCTCTTTCAGTACTCGGATTATCTCCTTCCTGTAACGGTTATCGAGCTGGATGATATAGGTAAGAGATCCGTGCCAGTAGCTGATTATTGTCATCTCCCGCTGAAGAGCCTCCCTTACATCGGAATAGTGAAGAGGAACATTCTCTCCTGCAAATGAGATTTCTTTTGGAAGTTCCGGAATTCTAACCACCTGGTTAACACCTGAAACAATTGTAGTATCGGAAGGAGGAGAATCTGCGTTTAAGTTGTTGCAGAAAGAAAGAAGCGGTATGAGGAAAAATAATTGAATTCTGTCCATTTGTATCACAATTCTATTCGTATCTGAGGAAGGGATTTGAGGCCAGTTCGGCAGAGATAGTTGTCTGCGGGCCATGACCGGCATAAACTATTGTTTCACCCGGAAGCTTCAGTATTTTGTTGTTAAGAGAATCCATCAGCTCCTCGTAATCACCACCGGGAAGATCTGTTCTTCCCACACTGCCTGCAAAAAGACTGTCCCCAACAATAACAAAGGGAGTCTTTTCCTGATAAGCGTAAAAAGCTACACCCCCCCGGGTATGGCCGGGAGTCCAGATGACCCTGAGTGCAGATTCCCCGAATTTTATCTCGTCTCCCTCTTCTATATCCACAGTGTCAGAAGAGGGCTGTTCCACTTTGTATCCGAACATTTCGCTGTAGGAGGCGGCTCTCAAAAGTTGAGGCTTGTCCAGCGGATGGATATGGGTTTTGAGACCCCATTTTTTTTCAATAAAGGCATTACCCATAACGTGGTCAAAATGACCGTGGGTATTAAGAAGCTTTACCGGTTTAAGGCTGTTTCCCTCTATAAATTTTGCAACTCTGTCTCTCTCCGGATCGGTGTTGCACCCAGGATCTACAATTACACATTCGTTGGTCTGATCCCAAAGTATATAAGTACACTCGCGGAGATCATTTAAATAAAATCTTTTTATCTGCATCATATCTTTTCTCTATTTTTCCACACCCTCCAGCATAGGAACAAATTTATACTCTCCGTGTTCAGTAGAAATATATTCATCCTCACCAACCCTCTCTATTACAATCATTCTCTGAATGTCCAATCCAATGGGAACCACCATTTTACCCCCGACAGCAAGTTGTTTGAGTAGTTTTTGAGGAATTTCGGGGGCACCACAGGTTATCAATATCCCTTTGAAGGGTGCAAACTTAGGTACTCCCTCAAAACCATCTCCGTAAAAAAGCAGAGGCGTGTGATAGCCCAATCTTGCCAGGTTTTTCTGAGCCTGAAGAAAGAGTGATCTCTGTCTCTCAACACTGAATACTCTCATCCCCATCTCTGCAAGAATAGCTGTCTGGTACCCGCATCCGGTTCCAATTTCCAGCACTTTGTCAAATCTTCCCAGCCCAAGAAGCTGAGTCTGCATTGCCACAGTATATGGCTGTGATATTGTCTGTTTTGCCCCTATCGGCAAAGGTCTGTCAAGATAGGCCAGGTGATCCAGCCCGGCATCCAGAAACAAATGCCTCGGGATTCTTCCTATTGCAGTCAGAAGCGGTTTATCAAAGTTGTACCTTTTTGATATCTGCTCAAGTAAAATTTTCCTTCTGCCTTTGTGTTGAAGTGTATCGGTCATTCCACAAAAATACCAAAGATTTTTCTAAATTTGTATATATCATTTACTCAGTTTAATTCTAAACAACAAATTATGCATATCGCAGTAGCAGGGAACATCGGCAGTGGAAAAACCACACTAACAAGATTACTTTCAAAACATTACAACTGGAATGCCAAATATGAGGAGGTTGACAACAATCCATATCTGGCAGATTTCTACAACGATATGCAGAGATGGTCATTCAACCTGCAGATATATTTTCTTAAGGAACGCTTCAAAGGTATTGTTGATATCCAGAGATCGTCTGAGAATGTAGTTCAGGACAGAACAATATACGAGGATGCAATGATATTCGCCCCCAACCTTCACAGTATGGGGCTGATGTCCTCAAGAGATTTTGAAAATTACAAATCTCTGTTCGATTTGATGCTTTCTCTGGTTAAACCTCCCGATCTTCTGATTTATCTGCGCTCATCAATCCCAAACCTTGTCTCCCAGATTCACAAACGCGGCAGAGAATATGAAACCGGAATCAGAATTGACTACCTCTCCGGCCTGAATGAGAGATACGAAGAGTGGATATCGGGGTACAAAGACGGGCAGATAATGGTAATTGATGTAGATGATAACAAGTTCGAGGATCGTCCTGAGGATATGAGCGTGGTTATTGACCTTGTAGACGCACAACTTCACGGTCTTTTCTGATAGGTACTGAATTTTTCATGGAAACGACTATTCCGGATCTTTCCGGTATTATACTTTTGGGCTTAATTAGGGTCTACTGAATAATTAG
>DIXE01000013.1 GCA_002428635.1 Bacteroidales bacterium UBA6088 | reverse complement strand
AATATATAAATTATTTACGGATGAAGAAAATATCTGTAGAAACCAGATGGCTGGAAGAGATGGCTTTTGAAACTGAAATAAACGGACATAAGATAGTTCTTGACGCCGATCCGGAGTTTGGAGGCAAGGATCGCGGCCCAAGGCCGAAACCTCTTATGCTTTCTGCTCTGGGTGGTTGTACTGCTATGGATGTAATATCAATACTTGAAAAGATGCATGTCACACCAGAAGGGCTTAACGTAATTGTCGAGGGAGAACTGGGAGATGAACACCCCGTCAGGTTTGAGAAGATGCACGTAATTTATGAATTCAAAGGTAAAGATCTGCCTGTAGATAAACTTAAAAAGGCAGTAGAGTTATCAGAAGAGAAATATTGCGGGGTAAGAGCCTCTTACAAAAAAATAGTTGAACTAAGTTCAGAAATAAAGATAATTAACTAATATCAAGCTATTATTGAGGTTTGTGCTCAGTCTAGGTTAGTGAATTAATATTGTACCCGATTTTTACTGCTATGTCAAGGTAAGAAGCTTTAACTTCTTCCGGAATTGTGCTCTCACGTGACAAAATCCAGAGATACTTAAGGCTCTTGCCAGCGACTAGCGCATACTTGTAATCAGGATCAAGAGCTAACACATTGTAGCAGGAATAAAACGGTCCAAAGAATGAGACCTTGAGTTTTGCCACATCCTTCTCCTTTACAAACCTGGCTTTTCCAACAACGTCTTTCCATTCATTGAGAACATAATTGTAACCTTTGTTTTCCACTTTTATTGTGTTGTCACTGTTGAGGGAATAGGTTGCAGTAACATTACTCATATCTTTTTCAAAACGGAAATCAATCCTGGCAATCTCGTACCAAACGCCAAGGTATTTGTTAACATCAAACGGAGTCACAGCCCCTTTAGGGATAGAAGCGCAGGCAGAAAGGCTCAACAGAGGTATTGCGATTAAAAGTGGCATAATGTTTAAATTTTTCATATTTCTTTATACTTTTATTGTTAAAGATAGCAAATTTCATGAGAATCTGGTCGGTTCACCCTAAATATCTTGACTCAAAAGGTCTGGTAGCATTATGGAGAGAGGCTCTTCTGGCAAAGAATGTCCTTGAGGGAAAAACAAAAGGATATAAAAATCACCCGCAGCTCATCAGGTTTAAAATGTCAGAAGATCCTCTCAGAGATATTAACAATTACCTGGCAGCAGTAATGGAGGAGGCACATAAGCGGGGATACAGGTTTGATCCCGTGAAGATCACAGTAAATTCCGCAGTAAATATTATCAAAGTCACTTCCGGACAGATGGATTATGAGAGAGCTCATCTTCTGGAGAAGTTGAAAAAACGTGATCCTGTCAGATACACTCAATTTTTCGGAATTGATAAATTCGATACTCATCCGGTTTTCAGGGTAGTTGAGGGAGAAATCGAAAGCTGGGAGGTTGTAAGCAAGTAAATGCCGGTAAATATTTTAACAAATCAAATTTAACTGAGTTGAACTGGATTATTCTTATAGTTACAGGATTGTTTGAAACCGCATTCGCTTTTTGTCTGGGTAAGGCAAGAGAGGCAGCAGGATTGGATGCAACACTATAGTATGGAGCTTTTGTTATAGCCCTGATTATCAGTATGGCTTTGTTAATCAAGGCTACTCTGACTATCCCTAAAGGTACCACATACGCTGTATGGACGGGGATTGGTGCTGTTGGAACATCTATACTGGGGATATTTTTCTTTCGGGATCCGGTGACTTTCTGGCGCATATTCTTTCTGATAACATTGATTTTATCCGTTGCAGGTTTAAAAAGTCTATCAGGAAATTAGCCAGCCTGAGTCCTTTTCAAAAAAAAATCAAAAAAAAACACACTTTCAAAAAAATATTTTCATATTTGCAAAGATTTTGATAGACACACAGTGAATAGCATTCAAAGACATATCTCCTCTTATTGCTTCTTTTATTTTTATTTCTTTAGAAGTAGAGCGGGGTTGTCGTGTATAAACTGATAATTAATAATCTGTAAGAATATATGTAAACCCCGCCCAAAAGCGGGGTTTTTTATTTTTTGTAATATGATAAAAAAAACCTCCTCCGTTCCCGGAGTAAAAAGAGTGGCCATCCAAGGCATAAGCGGATCTTTTCACGAAATCGCTGCCCATAAATTCTTCAAAAAAGAGAGTATCTCAGTACTGGAGTGCTATACGTTTGAGGAAACCATAGAATCTCTGGCAAAAAATCAGGCCGATTACGCAATAATGGCAATTGAGAATACCGTAGCCGGGAGCCTTTTGTCTAACTACACACTGTTGAGGGAATCAGTAGTACGCATCGTAGGAGAAGAGTACTTAAGGATAAAACAAAATCTAATGGCTCTTCCCGGGCAGAGGATAGAGGAGTTAAGGGAGGTTCATTCTCATTATATGGCAATTAACCAATGCAGAAGCTTCTTTAAACAATTTCCGTCAATCAGGCTTGTGGAGTCGGATGACACTGCGCTAAGTGCCCGGGAGATAAGAGAAAAAGTTATTTACGGCAGAGGAGCAATTGCGGGAGAGCTGGCTGCGTCAAAGTACAAACTTGATATACTGGCAGAAGGCATTGAGACAAATAAAAGGAACTACACACGCTTTCTGGTATTAGCCAGAGATAAAAGAGAAAACCGAAGCGAATTTCTCTTATCACATTGCCCCTCTCACAGGCAAGATGTTCCTCTGACAAAAGCATCGCTCTGTTTCTCCCTTCAACACCAAAAAGGAAGCCTTGCAAATGTTCTGACCATTCTCGCCAGGAACGAACTCAATCTTACCAAGATTCAGAGTATGCCAATAATCGGTCAGGAGTTCAGATATTTATTCTATGTGGATGTCATATTTGAAGATTACGATAGGTATCTAAAATCCCTTAAGGAGATATCAAATTGCGCTGTAGAGATAAATATCCTGGGAGAATATGCCCACACTCCTCAATCAATGGAATCCATTCACAATAATTGACAATAAAATGATTACACCTGCAATAAGAACCTCTTTGATTAACGAGTATTTCTTCTCATTAAAACTAAAAGAGATTGAAAAGATGAACTCAGATGGTAAAGAGATTATCAACCTCGGAATCGGGAATCCCGATATGCCGGCTCCGGAAGTGGCAACAAAATGTATATCCCACTTTTCAAATATGGCCGGAAACAATGGCTATCAAAGCTACAATGGTATTCCGGAACTAAGAAAAGCATTTGCCGATTGGTATCTGGACTATTACAGGGTCAGGCTCGATCCTCAAGGGGAGATACTTCCTCTGATGGGCTCAAAGGAGGGAATAATGCATATTACAATGGCATTTGTAAATCCGGGAGATAAAGTACTTGTGCCAAACCCCGGTTACCCTGCCTACCGTTCAGTCTCTCTGTTAACAGGAGCAGAAGTTATCGAGTACGATATCAAAGAAGAAAATAACTGGGAGCCGGATTTTGAAGCTCTGGAATCATCAAATCTCTCAGGGATAAAGCTTATGTGGGTAAACTATCCAAATATGCCCACAGGAAGACGGGCAAGCAGTGAGCTTTTCAAAAAACTGATGAAATTTGGGAAACTGCACCAGATTCTTATTTGCAATGACAACCCATACAGTTTCATCCTCAACGACAATCCTATAAGCATTTTTGAAACAGAAGGGGCAAAAGAGGTTGCAATAGAACTGAACTCCCTGAGCAAATCTCACAATATGGCGGGCTTCAGGGTTGGAATGGTCGCAGGTAATTCCTCTTTTATAAGTTACATATTGAAGATCAAGAGTAATATGGACAGTGGGATGTACCGGCCTATTCAAATGGCTGCCACCGCAGCCCTCGGGGCCGGACAAGATTGGTACAGGTCCCTGAACAGGGAATATTTCAAACGCAGAGAATTAGTTTACAGGCTTTTCGAAATTATGGGCTGTAGATATGACAAGGATCAGACAGGGCTGTTTGTTTGGGCGGCAATTCCTGATTCTTTTAAAGATTGTTATGCTTTTTGTGATTTTTATCTCTACAAGGCAGGAGTATTTATTTCACCCGGAGAGATATTCGGAAGCAATGGAAAAAGATATGCCAGAATCTCGCTTTGCGCAAATCAAAAGGTATTTGAAGAAGCTATTCAAAGAGTTACAAAAGTTGAAATAAAGATACCAGTATGGTAATAACAGTAATCGGGTTGGGACTTATTGGTGGATCACTCGCCATTGATCTGAAAAACAGAGATTTTGCCTCCAAAGTCATTGGCGTTGATAATAACAGGAATCACGCAGGAACTGCTCTTAAAAGAGGGATTGTAGATGAACTTGCCTCACTTGAAGATGGTGTTGACAAAGGGGACCTGATAATTGTTGCAACTCCTGCAGATGCTGCGTTGGGTATACTGCCCGGGATACTTGACAGGTGTGGGAACAAGGTGGTCACTGATATGTGCTCTACCAAGGGTAACATTGCTACTTTAGTTAGTGGGCATTCGAACAGAAAACAGTATGTAGCCTCTCATCCTATGGCCGGAACCGAATATTCAGGCCCAAAAGCAGCCTTTTCCGGTCTGTTTGATAACAAAACAGCAATTATTTGTGACAGAGGATTAAGTGGAGCAAAAGCAATCAAGGTTGTTACACAAATGTATAAAGCCTTGAATATGAAAATTATCAATATGCCAGGCACTGAACACGATGTCCACGCAGCTTATGTCTCTCACATATCGCATATAAGCTCTTTTGTTCTGTCTCTGACTGTTCTGGAGAAGGAGAAAAACGAAAAGAAAATATTTGAACTTGCAGGTGGAGGCTTTGAGTCAACAGTAAGGCTGGCAAAAAGTTCCGCAGATATGTGGGTGCCGATTTTTCAACAGAACAGAGACAACATAATGGTCGTTCTAAAAGCATATATTGACAAACTCAATGATTTTGAGCACTTGATTGCCAGTGGTAAAAATGATGAATTGTATATGCTAATAAACGAAGCCAACAAAATTAAAAAAATACTTAAATAATATAATTATGGAATCAGAATTAAAAAATCAGCTGGAAGGATGGGGCTTAAAAAAGCCTGAGAGGCCTCTTGTTATTGCCGGGCCGTGCAGTGCAGAAACCAGAGAGCAAACAATGAGTACTGCAAAACAACTCAAAGAAATGGGAATTGAGATTTTCCGTGCAGGGATATGGAAACCCAGAACAAGACCAAACCAGTTTGAGGGTGTGGGAGCAGAAGGGCTTGAGTGGCTCAGAAGCATAAGAAGTGAATTGGGGATGAAAGTGGCAACAGAGGTTGGAAACGTAAAACACGTTTACGAAGCATTGAGGAATGGTGTGGATATAATCTGGATTGGAGCCCGTACTACTGCAAACCCTTTTGCTGTCCAGGAAATTGCAGACTCTTTGAGAGGAGTAGATATTCCAGTTCTTGTAAAGAACCCGGTGAATCCTGACCTGAATTTATGGATCGGTGCCATTGAGAGGCTTGCGGGTGCAGGCATCTCCAGGGTTGGGGCAATACACAGAGGATTTACAACCTACGACAAAACCAGATACAGGAATGTTCCACAGTGGCAGCTTCCTATAGAACTTAGAGAGAAAATGCCGGAAATTCCCCTTTTGTGCGATCCCAGTCATATGGGTGGCAGCAGAGAGTTGATACTGGAGCTCTCTCAAAAAGCTCTTGACCTGAATTATGACGGATTAATAATTGAGAGCCATTGTAATCCGGTGGAGGCCAAAAGCGATAAAGAACAACAAGTTACTCCGGCTGAGTTAGACATAATACTTAAAAATCTGACAATAAGAAGTGTTGAGACAGAAAATTCCTTATTGATGATCACCCTTGATGATCTGAGGCAGAAAATTGATTTGTGTGACAACAAACTGCTCTCTTTACTGGAGGAGAGGATGAGTGTTGTACAGAAGATAGGTCGGTACAAAAAGGAGAACCGTATCACCATATTTCAGCCATCCCGATGGAGTGATGTAGTAAAAAGTGCAGTTACAAAAGGCAGGGAGCATCATCTTAGTGATGAGCTGGTAATTAACCTTTTCAAAGCAATCCACCAGGAGTCAATCAACAATCAGACTAAAATTCTCAACAATTAATATTTTTTTTAGCCGGGAAAGTGTAACATCATAGAAAAAAGCAAAAAATACTCATCCTAGAGGAGAGTGCACCAGTTATGACAGTCAGGTTCTTCTCCATACTGAATTGCAGTCAGTCTATTGTATAAAAGCTGACTTTTCTCTCCGGCAAAGTCGCTGTTCCCTATTAAATATGTGAAATTGTTTGCTTCGTCATCTATCTGGAAAACAGGTTTGATTACCACAGCAGTTCCACAGGCTCCTACCTCTTCAAAATCGGCAAGCTCCCAGAAAGGGATTTTTCTCCTTTCAGTCTTCATACCTTCATCCAAGGCAAGCTGAAGTAAACAATTGTTTGTAATTGAAGGAAGTACACTGGCTGAATCGGGAGTAGTATAAGTATTCTCTCTTATCCCAAAAAAATTTGAAGATGAAAATTCATCAATATATTTTCTTCTTTGTGAATCCAGATATAAAATTGCCGAGTACCCCTCCTTTTTGGCTTTCATTCCGGCAAGCATTGCTGCAGCATAATTGCCCCCGATCTTATAACTACCTGTTCCCATTGGTGCTGCCCTGTCGTGGTCACTGGCCACAAGTGCTTTTACAGGTTTCATGGCACTCCCGGAAAAAGAACCTACGGGAATCACCGCAACAATGAACATAACCTCCTTAGAAGAGACCAGATCAATCTGAGGATCAATACCAATCAGAAATGGTCTGATATACAATGAAGCCCTGCTTTCATACGGGGGAACATAATCAATATTTTCAGTAACGGCTCTTATGCAAGCCTCAAGGAACATTTCTTCTGACGGACAGGGGATTCCAAGAAAATCTGCAGATCGCTTAAGTCTTCTGGCGTTGTCCAATGGACGGAACAATCTTGTTTTTTTGTCTGCACCACTAAAAGCCTTTAAACCTTCGAATGCCTCAATTCCATAATGAAGTGCACCGGATAAAGAGCTTATTGTTATCCTGTCATCCCGGCTGCTTTCCAGCGGAGACCAGGCACCATCCGTAAACCTGGCAAAAATGATTGTGTTTGTTTTTGTATAGGAAAATGCAAGTTTCGACCAATCTGTTGTAATCATAGCTATAATATTAAAAAACTAAATAAATCCGGTTTATCGTTGAGGTACTCATATTTTATATTCTTCTCATTCAACCTTATGAGCAAAGGTTCGAAATCATTCTTTTCTGCCAGTTCAATGCCCAGGACTGCAGGACCCTGCTCCCTGTTCGTCTTTTTTGAATATGAAAAATAGGTTATGTCATCTCCCGGTCCCAGTGCATCTTTTATAAATGAGAGCAATGCACCTGAGCGTTGCGGGAAACGGATTATAAAGTAATGTTTAAGGCCTTCAAACAAAAGAGACCGCTCTCTTATCTCCTCCATTCTAGTAATGTCATTGTTGCTGCCGCTTATAATACATACAACATTTTTCCCCTTAATATTTTCTGAATAAAGATTCAGCGCTGTTATCGAAAGAGCTCCTGCCGGTTCGGCAACAATAGCATTAAGATTGTACAAATCAAGAATGGAAGAACAAACAGCCCCTTCTGGCACAACCACAATATCGTCAAGTACCTTCCGGCATATTTCAAAAGTGTAGTCACCAACTGTTTTAACTGCTGCACCATCCACAAATGTATCAATCCTGTCCAGAGCAGTTACTTTGCCCTGTTTAATTGAGCAAGCCATACCCGCTGCACCTGACGGCTCTACTCCTATCACCTTTGTTTCAGGACTTATTTGCTTGAAATACGCACCAAGCCCGGCAGCAAGACCACCTCCGCCAACCGGGACGAAAAGGTAATCAACCTTTACCTGAGTCTGTTGCATAATTTCTATACCTATTGTACCCTGCCCTTCAATTATCTTTGGATCATCAAAGGGATGAATAAAACTCTTCTCACTCTCTTTGCAGTACCTTAGGGCCTCTTTATTAGCGTCATCGAATGAATCTCCTATGAGTATAACATCAACATACTCTTTTCCAAACATTCTCACTTGCTGAATTTTCTGTCTTGGAGTGGTAACGGGCATATATATAGAGCCTTTTATACCAAGGCTATTGCAGGTATACGCTACTCCCTGAGCGTGATTGCCAGCACTTGCACAGACAATTCCTTTATTGACCTGTTCCTGAGTCAGGCTTTTTATCTTGTTCAGAGCACCCCTGATCTTATAGGAGCGCACTATCTGTAGGTCCTCTCTTTTCAGAAGAATATTTGCCCCGAATTTTTCTGACAAAACGTCGTTCACAGTCAGGGGAGTCAGCTGTACCATTCCGTTTAATGCAAGCCGTGCCTGAGAAATATCTTTTAACGATGGGAAATATGACATAATTAGCAATTAAATCCTAACTTTTCCTTTCCGGTCTGAGTGATCTTACTACCTCCCCGGCTTTCCACATTTCACTATCTCTTAATTCGGAGAGTTCCGACTCCAGTTTTTGTCTGTAATCAATCTTCCCGTTTGAGTCAATAGCAATTTGTGCCTCATTACCCGCAACAACCTGTTTATAAAGTTCCTGAAAAACAGGAAGAGTGGCGTCCCTGAATCTTCTCCACCAGTCCAGAGCTCCTCTCTGGGCAGTAGTTGAGCAATTGGCATACATCCAGTCCATTCCGTTCTCTGCAACAAGGGGCATCAGGCTCTGTGTAAGCTCTTCTACAGTCTCGTTGTAAGCCTCGGAAGGAGAGTGTCCCTTACTTCTGAGGACCTGGTACTGCGCAGCAAATATGCCTTGAATAGCTCCCATAAGGGTGCCTCTTTCACCCGTTAAATCTGAATACACCTCTTTCTTGAAGGTGGTTTCAAAAAGGTAACCAGAACCAATTCCCACTCCAAGTGCAATAGTACGATCGAAAGCCTTGCCTGTAGCATCCCTGTAGATTGCGTAACTTGAATTGAGCCCTCTGTCTTCAAGGAAAAGTCTTCTGAGAGATGTACCTGATCCTTTTGGTGCCACCAATATCACATCAACATCATCAGGTGGTATAATCTTAGTCCTGTCACTGTACGTTATTCCGAAACCGTGAGAAAAGCAGAGAGCCTTTCCTTTTGTCAAATACTTTTTTACTGTAGGCCACAACTGTATCTGTCCTGCATCCGAAAGCAGGTACTGAATTATTGTTCCTCTGCTGCAGGCCTCTTCTATATCAAACAAATCCAGACCCGGAATCCATCCGTCTGAGAGTGCCTTTTCCCAGGAATGTGAACCTTTCCTCTGACCAACAATGACTTTAAAACCATTATCTTTAAGGTTTAAAGCTTGTCCCGGCCCCTGGATACCGTATCCAAGAATTGCTACTACTTCATTATCAAGCACTCTCTGTGCTTTTTCAAGAGGAAATTCGTTGCGGGTGATTACATTTTCTTCTACTCCGCCAAAATTGATTTTTGCCATTTGTAAATAATTTTTAGTTTCTATAATAAATCAAGACACACTCTTTATTTGCTTTGTTATACTTGCATCAATCTTATAGAGAGCCATTTTTTTATAAATCAGATCCTCCGGAAGATAATAATCTGCACTGCGAACATCAATCATATTGTAAAGTTCGCTGACAATTCTTTCAACAGTCTCAACATTAGTCCTCGCAGAAATAACGATCGTACTGACTCCCTTTATGTGAGATTCGGACACATTAAGACTATCAATATTTATATGCCTTTTTAAATAAGCAGATGTGATCCTGTTCAACACCGATATCTGGTTGTCGATAAAAGCTACTACAATGTACTTTCTTTTCATAATCAGTTGTTTTTACGATTACATTAATATTTCATTCAGAGGTGCCCCTGATGGCACCATTGGAAAAACATTTTCCTCTTTTGTGACGGTGACTTCAAGAAGAAAGCAACCCTTGTGATTTAACATCTGGGTTACTCCTGAGTCCAGTTCCTTAGGTTTTTCAATTCTACGGCAAGAGATTCTATATGCCTGAGCAATCTTCAGAAAGTCAGGATTTACCATATATGTAAAGGAGTATCTGTGCTCAAAGAAAAGCTCCTGCCACTGTCTTACCATCCCAAGGTAACTGTTGTTGAGTATCATTATCTTCAAATCAACATCTGACTGTATGATAGTGCCAAGTTCCTGCATAGTCATCTGAATTCCTCCATCACCCGCAATTACCACGACTTCTCTTTCCGGCACACCCAACTTTGCCCCTATGCCGGCAGGCAGACCAAAACCCATAGTCCCCAGCCCCCCTGAGGTTATCATACTCCTCGTTTTATTGAATTTTGAATACCTCGCAGCGAACATCTGGTTCTGACCAACGTCTGTGACAACAATTGTTTCTCCTTTTCCAATCCTTGCTACAGCATCAACAGCCATTGCCATTGATATTTGATTGTTTGGCGGATTCAGCTGTTTGGCAATAACTTTCTGCTTTTCAATTTTCCATTTTTCCTCTGCGAATCTCAGCCACTCTGGTCTGGGCAAGTATTGTATCCCGGGACATATTAACTTCAATATCAATGAGGCATCCCCCAGCAGACAGAGATCGCTTTTGACTGTTTTATTAAACTCCGACCTGTCAATGTCAATATGGATTATCTTTGCCTTTGGTCCATACCTGCAGGGGTTCCCTGTTAAACGGTCACTGAACCTCATCCCCACTGCCAGTATCAGATCACTCTCCTGAGTCATAAGGTTTGGCGCGAGATTACCGTGCATCCCGGCATATCCGGCATACAAGGGATGAGAGGTTGGGATTGATGAAAGACCCATTAAAGTAGAAATGACCGGAATATTACCTGATTCTGCAATATCAAGTACCTCCTTTTCTGCACCCGAAATAATAACCCCCTGCCCAACTATTATCAATGGCCTTTCGGCTCCATTTATCAGCTTAACAGCTTCCTTGTAAACAGATTGATCCGGCAGAATATTCTCGCTCTTGTAAGATGGCGGAGTGTAATTCTCGTACTCATATTCAGTCATCTCAACCTGAGCATTTCTTGTAAGACTTATCAGAACCGGCCCGGGTCTGCCGGAACGCGACACATAAAAAGCCTTGGCAAGGACCTGAGCAATCTCCCGGGCAGATGTAATCTGATAATTCCATTTAGTAACCGGAATCGTTATGCCTACAGTATCTGCCTCCTGAAAGTAATTTGTACCCAGTTTGCTGGCAATAACCTGAGCAGTAATACATACCAGAGGAGTCGAATCCATCATCGCATCAGCTATACCTGTTACAAGGTTTGTTGCTCCCGGACCAGAGGTTGCAATACAAACGCCAACACGGCCTGTTGCTCTCGCATAACCTTCTGCAGCGTGCACAGCTCCCTGCTCATGTCTTACAAGTATATGCCTTATTTTGCCGTTAAACCTGTATAGTTCGTCGTACAATGGAATGATTGATCCTCCAGGGTAACCAAAAATAACATCCACACCTTCATTACAGAGAGATCTCAATAAAGCCTCGGCACCGCTTATCTTGTTTTTTAACATAACAACCACTGTTTAATCAATAACTCTTACTGCTCCCCTGTCGGCGGATGATACATTCAAAGCATAAGCTCTGAGGGATTTACTGATGTCTCTTTTCCTGTTTTCAGGAGTAAATGCCAGTCTCCCTTTCTTTAACAACCTGCTTCTTCTGAGCATTAATTCCTCTTCGCTTACCTCCAATTCGATTTTTCTCTCCGGAATATCAATCAATATACAGTCTCCGTTTTGCACAAGAGCAATATTTCCTCCCGCAGCAGCCTCCGGAGAGATGTGTCCTGCAACAAGTCCGGAAGAACCTCCGGAGAAACGTCCGTCGGTAATCAAAGCACAAAATTTTTCCAGTTTCATTGATTTCAGGTAAGATGTCGGATAAAGCATCTCCTGCATGCCCGGACCGCCCCTTGGACCCTCATACCGGACTACAACCACATCTCCTCTCTTAACCTTCCCCGACAGAATGCCTTCTGAGGCCTCTTCCTGAGACTCAAAAACCACAGCTCTTCCCTTGAATTTGTAAAGTGCGGAATCGACTCCTGCACTCTTGATTATGCATCCGTCGGGTGCAAGGTTTCCGTATAGGACAGCTAAACCGCCGTCTTTTGAGTAAGCATTGGAAATATCTCTTACACAACCGCCCTCTGCGTCTTTATCCAGATTGACATAATAGTTATCCTGTGAAGCCATTTCTCTGCTTTGTAAGAAACCCGGAGCAGAAAGAGATCGGCTTAAAACATCCTCACCGGCCCCGTCTCTTGTAATATCCTGCAATGCAATTACTTCTCCTAACGCAGCCGAGTCAATCCTTAAGACAGAGGTATCTATCAAACCTCCTCTGTCGAGTTCTCCCAAAATCCGCATCACACCTCCGGCCCTGTTTACATCCTGAATGTGATATTTCCCGTTTGGAGAAATTTTGCACAGCACCGGCACACTTCTGGATAATGCATCGATATCATTCATCGAAAATTCAACTCCAGCCTCGTATGCAATAGCAAGCAAATGAAGCACTGTATTTGTAGAACCCCCCATTGCGATATCGAGCGACATTGCATTTATAAAAGCCGCTCTTGTGGCAATTGATCTTGGAAGAACTCTTACATTCCCGTTTCTGTAATAATCGAGAGTATTTTTTACGATTAGATCTGCTGCTTTTTCTATGAGTTTTTTTCTGTGTGTATGTGTAGCCAATACGGTTCCATTGCCAGGAAGTGCCAATCCCAACGCCTCTGTAAGACAATTCATTGAATTAGCAGTAAACATCCCTGAACAGGACCCACAGGTTGGACATCCATCCATCTCCAGCCGGGAGATCTCCTCCTGAGAAAAATCGTTGTTAGCTGCCTTAATCATAATGTCCACAAGGTCAACATCTTCACCATCAATTCTTCCCGCCTCCATCGGACCTCCAGAAACAAATACTGCCGGTATGTTGAGTCTCATTGCTGCCATAAGCATTCCCGGGGTAATCTTGTCACAGTTGGAGACGCATATCATTCCGTCCACCTTGTGAGCATTACACATATACTCAATGCTGTCTGCGATCAAATCCCTTGATGGCAATGAGTATAGCATTCCATCGTGACCCATTGCTATTCCGTCATCAATTGCAATTGTGTTAAATTCGGCAGCGAAGCAACCCTGTTGTTCAATTATTTCCTTAATTAGCTGTCCAGTGTTGTGCAGATGCGTATGTCCGGGGACAAACTGCGTAAAGGAGTTTACAACAGCAATTATTGGATTGCCGAAGTGATTTTCCTGCATTCCGTTGGCTCTCCAAAGAGCTCTCGCTCCGGCCATTTTTCTGCCTTTAGTTGTCTGTTCACTTTTTAATGGTTCCATTGTCTTGGTTTTCAAATATTATAAAACAAGTTAGGCCCGCTTTAACAGGATCCTGTTAAAGCGGGCGAAAATAAATTACGCTATAACTGGATCCTAAACCGGGCTAATAATGACTAGAGTAATAATGACTGAAGAAATAATTCCGCAGACCACCACCATCTGAACCAGACTTAGGAAATGCTGAGATACCTTGTAAAAAGAGGGTGCAGATACAAATGGAGTCATCTTTCCTGAACCTGCAGGCTCAGGATTTTCTCCGTTTGTACATCTGTTCTCTTTTGACCTCATAAACTCGTTCGGTATCAACTTTAAGATTTGCAAATATATAAAAAAATTAAACCATCCAAATAATTTTTGTTAAATTTGTATAACCCCCTGTTGAAAATAATTAAATAAAAAAAATTTATGGGGAAATTTGTAATTACCATTAGAAAAAACGGAGAATATCAGTTTAACCTCAAGGCAACCAACGGTCAGATAATCGGATCAAGCGAGATGTACGAGAGCAAGGCTTCTTGTGAGAATGGAATTGAATCTGTTAAGAAAAACGCTCCTGAAGCTACCGTTGAGGAACAGACTGCATAAAAATTTTCTTAGAGTTTAATTTCATTCTTTTCAATTCTACAGTAAACGGGCATAGATTTTGTCCGTTTGCTGTTATTGTATTCATAATCCTTTAATATTGCAGGGATTTTTAATTATTGTATTTTTGTGAGATATAACATTGATTAATATACATAGTATGATCTTCCACATTATCGCAGCAGTTGGCCAGGAGGCTGCAGAAGCTGCACAACAACTTGTTACACCTGTACAGGAGGAATTATCCTTTTCACTCATTGAGATGGCCTTTAAAGGAGGATGGCTTATGATCCCTCTCTTTTTACTATCCATTATCGCTGTCTATCTGTTTGGCGAGAGATGGTGGGCAATCAGAAAAGCCTCTCAGGTAGATGAGAATTTTATGCGTAATATTCACGACTATGTCCACGAAGGAAAAATAAAGGCTGCCATTAATATGTGCCAGTCTCACGAAACGCCTATAGCAAGACTGATTGAAAAAGGAATTCAGAGAATCGGCAGACCACTTACAGATATTCAGACTGCAGTTGAAAACACAGGTAATGTTGAGATTGCAAGGCTGGAAAAAAATCTTGCATTTCTTGCTACAATAGCCGGAGGAGCTCCTATGATCGGATTCCTGGGAACAGTAATCGGAATGATACAGGCCTTTTATAATATGTCCCAAGCGGGAAACAATGTAGATATCACACTTCTGTCAGGAGGGATTTACACAGCAATGGTCACAACAGTAGCAGGTCTTATTGTTGGGATTATGGCTTACTTCGGATACAACTACCTTGTTGCAAGGATCGATGATATTGTGTATAAAATGGAAACCTACACTATCGAATTTATGGATCTTTTACACGAACCGGCTAATAAATAGTAAAGAGTATGGCATTTAAACGCAGGGCAAAGGTTGAACCTTCATTCAGTATGTCTTCAATGACAGACATTATATTTTTATTGCTGATTTTCTTTTTAATTACATCTACTCTGGTTAATCCCAACGCTCTTAAGCTGCTTCTGCCCAAGAGCAGTAATCAGGTAGCCTCAAAACCAGAAGTTAGCATATCAATTAAACACTACCTGCAATCCAACACATTCTCATATCACATCAACGGTAATGTCACGCCTATCCCCTTTGCTGAAATTGAGCCTGTCGTACAGCAGCAGTTAATGAATTCGGAGGATCCCACAATTTCACTCCACGTAGACAAGACCGTTCCAATGGAACAAGTTGTCAATGTTATGAATATTGCCAAAAGAAACCAATACAGGATAATACTTGCTACAGCACCGGAATAAAAAATGACCAGATTTCCCATAAAAAAAACCGAGGAAGAGAAGAGAGCACGTGTTATAGGTGCAACAATGGCTGTTACTGTGCACCTGCTTTCCCTTTTATTGTTTTTTTCCACAGGATTCAAATCTGTGTATCCCCCTCCTGAAGAGGTAGGAATCGAGGTTAATTTTGAACTTGAGCCCCCGAAACCGGTAAGAGTTACAGCAGGACCTGAACCAAGAACAGAGAGACCTGATCCTGAAAAGGAGATCAGGCTTGTTCAGCAATCAAAGTCTGCAATTAAAGGAACTGAAGCAAACAAGGGGAGCAAAACCACAATGGGAGACTTCGGGGATGTTGAAAAGTACGAAGCACCAAGGCCCAAACCAATAGATAAGAGAGCTCTGTTCCCAAGTTCATCCAACGCAGATTCTACGGCACCACAGGTGGCAAAGAGAGTAACCGAAGATCTGTCAGCCGGGCACCAGGAGGGAAATACAAAAACAGGAAGTATTGAGGGTGAACCCTCTGCAAGACTCCAGGGGAGAACTCTAATGGGAACTCTTCCCGAACCAGATTACACCGTCAACAAAGCCGGCAAAGTTGTAGTAAAGATATCTGTTGACCAGTACGGCAGTGTTATTAGCGCTACTCCGGGAGCCTCCGGAACTACCGTGCAGGATAAGACTCTGTGGGAAGCAGCCAGGAAAGCTGCTTTGAAGGCAAAATTCAATCTCAGTTCCTCTGCTCCTCCTGTACAAGAAGGGACAATAACTTATATCTTCAAGCTAAAGTAGACAAAAGATATTTTCCGGAAATCGGTTACTCGTACCTGAGAGCCTCTATCGGATCAAGTTTGGAAGCTCTCACGGCAGGTATGTAACCTGAGGCGACACTCACAATAAGGCAGACCAAAACACCGAAAAACATCCATAACCAAGGAATCACAAAGGGAGTTTTCATTATTGCAGCAGTTATGTTCCCGGCAAGAATTCCCAGAACTATTCCTAACAGACCTCCGATCTGCCCTATAACGATTGATTCAAAGAGAAATTGTTGCTTGATTGTACTCGAGTTTGCTCCTATGGCTTTCCTTGTACCTATCTCCCTGGTTCTCTCCTTTACGGATACCAGCATAATATTCATAAGTCCCACAGCAGCTCCAAGCAAGGTAATAATTCCTATCACAAATGCAGCTATTGTAACATAAGACATAATCTTCATAATGTCTTCCATAACAGCATCAGACCTTGTCAGTCTGAAGTCTGACTGATCTACGGGACTTAATCTTCTGATTGACCTGAATAGCTGCTCGGCAGCATCCATCGCTTTTACCTGAGGGACTCCCTCTGCGGGAACAATTCCGATTACATAATAAGATCGATCACTGAGAAAAGTGCTTTTCCCGTTGGTCAAAGGAATCCAAACCTGATTGTCAACACTCCCGCCAAAAGTGCTGCCCTGCTGGACTATTGTTCCAACAACCTCATACCTTGCAGCACCTACACTTATCACCTTACCAACAGGATCTGCCCCTTTAAAAAGAGCCTTTACGATTGCCGACCCAATCACAGCAGTAAATGCTGAGGCTTCCAGGTCTCGGTTGTTCAGATTTCTTCCCTTATCGATTATTGCCCCTGCATATCCAATATGATTTTGATCCACAGCCCTGACAGTAACAGTTGGATTTGTCTTGACGGAACCGTATTTAATTGTTGCATTATTGACTGCATTGGCAAAAATTGTTGTTATGGAAGGTAACCTGTAGTTTTCAACAAAATCCTGAGCCTGAGATGCAGTAATATTCCTGTCGTTAATTATTCTTGCCCTCCTTGTAACTGAACCAGTTTCAGAAAACTGTGATCTGATTGTAAATGAATTTGCCCCCATTCTTCCGAAATTCTCTTTCATAAGAGCCTTAATCGAATCAGTTGCAGTTAAAATCCCTATCAGAGATGTAATACCTATTGCAATTATTAGAATTGTAAGTGTAGAGCGGAGTCTGGTCGTTTTGATTGAGTTTATCGCAACTTGAAAGTTCTCCTTAAGTAAAGGTGTAAACCCAAGTCTTTTAAGTATTTTACTGATTAGCACAACCATATTGTCCAGATTCGGCCGAATATAAATATTGGTTGTAAAAATAGGAAAATATCTCTTATTCACATAACTTTGCCGCTGAATATATCATTAATGAAAAATTACACAGATCAGAGCGACAGCCGCCGGGATGGCGGGCAGTCAAGAGAACAGAGTTCTGAAAGCAAACCGGAATCTGCCAGAGAGAAAAGACCTTCCGGGGATAGAAGGGATGACAGGCCTTACAGAAGCAGGCCTACTTCAGACAGAAGAGAGAGACCGGCTGGTGACAGAAGAGAGAGACCGGCAGGCGAAAGAAGGGATGACAGACCATTCAGAAGCAGACCATCATCGGACAGACCGGACTGGGAAAGAAGCGAGAGAAGAGAGAGACCGGCTGGTGACAGAAGAGAGAGACCGGCAGGCGAAAGAAGAGAGAGACCGGCAGGCGAAAGAAGGGATGACAGACCATTCAGAAGCAGACCATCATCAGACAGACCGGACAGGGAAAGAAGTGAGAGAAGAGAGAGACCTGCTGGCGAAAGAAGAGAGAGACCTGCTGGCGAAAGAAGAGATGACAGACCCTTCAGAAGCAGACAATCATCAGACAGACCGGACAGGGAAAGAAGCGAGAGAAGAGAGAGACCGGCTGGCGACAGAAGAGAGAGACCGACTGGCGAGAGAAGAGAGAGACCGACTGGCGACAGAAGGGATGACAGACCATTCAGAAGCAGACCATCATCAGACAGACCGGACAGAGAAAGAAGCAAGAGAAGAGAGAGACCGGCTGGTGACAGAAGAGAGAGATCGGAAGGCGACAGGAGAAAAAGATCAGTAAGCGACAGAAGGGATGACAGACCATTCAGAAGCAGACCATCATCTGACAGAGTTGCTGCCAGTGAGTACACTCCAAAACCCCGAAGAAGAAAAGCACTTGAAGAAGAGGGCATAAGACTCAATAAATTCATTGCAAATTCGGGAGTCTGTTCCAGAAGGGAAGCAGACGAATACATCACATCCGGGCTGATTTCAGTAAACGGACAGATAATAACCGAACTGGGTACCAAGATTCAATCTTCTGATGATGTTCGCTTTAACGGAGAGAGATTGAAAGGTGAGGAGAAGGTGTATATACTTATGAATAAGCCAAAGGATTTTGTGACAACAGTTACAGACCCCAACGCAGAAAAAACAGTTATGGATCTTATTGCCGGCAAGTGCTCCCAACGAGTATTTCCAGTGGGCAGGTTAGACAAAGCTACCACAGGGGTTCTTCTTATGACAAATGACGGAGAGATTGCAGAAAAGTTATCTCACCCTTCGAATCTTCAGAAAAAGATTTATCACGTATTTCTGGATAAAAATCTTTCAGGTTCTGACTTTAAACAACTTATTGATGGCGTTGTATTGGAGGACGGTATGGTACAAGCCGATGCCCTTTCATACATAGAAGAAGACAAGAGTCAGATTGGGCTTGAAATCCATTCCGGCAGAAACAAAGTAGTCAGAAGAATGTTTGAACAGTTAGGCTACAGAGTTAAAAAACTTGACAGAGTATTTTACGCTGGACTGACCAAGAAAAACCTAAGGAGAGGGCAATGGAGATTTCTTACAGAGCAGGAGATTTCTATGCTTAAGATGGGTGCCTATGAATAGTGACGAAAATAAATCATCTCACAGATCAGGTTTTGTAAACATAATAGGTAACCCCAATGTGGGGAAGTCCACAATAATGAACGCATTTGTCGGAGAGCGACTCTCCATAGTGACGGCAAAAGCTCAGACAACAAGACACCGGATAATGGGCATAGTCAATGGTCCGGATTACCAGATTGTATTTTCTGACACACCTGGAATACTCAAGCCCAGTTACAAGCTGCAGGAAAGCATGATGGACTTTGTGGAAACTGCCATTGGAGATGCAGATATTATACTTTATATCACAGATGTTGTTGAAAAAATCGGGAAAAACCCTGAATACATCGAAAAACTAAATAATGTTTCGTCTCCGGTTTTAATCGTAATCAACAAAATTGACCTTACAGACCAGCAAAAGCTGGAAAAGATTTTCGCTGCCTGGAGCGAGCTTGTACCTCGTGCAGAAATAATTCCTGCATCAGCAAAAGAGAACTTCAATGTTAAGACAATTTTTGACAGAATTCTCTCTCTTATACCCCAAAGCCCCCCTTGGTTTGACAAAGAAGCACTAACTGACAGAAACCTTAAATTCTTTGCATCTGAGATAATTAGAGAAAAGATCTTTTTAAACTACAATAAAGAGATTCCCTACTCCACCGAAGTCATTATTGAGAAATTCAAGGAAAACGACCTGATATACAATATTGATGCTGTCATATATGTAATGAGAGACTCCCAGAAGGGAATATTAATTGGTAACAAGGGTGCTTCTCTAAAGAAAACTGCTACACAGGCAAGAATTGATATGGAATCTTTTTTCCAAAAAAAGGTATATTTGCAGGTATTTGTAAAGGTAAATCCCGGCTGGAGAGAAGACAGGAAAAAACTTAGGCAGTTCGGGTATATCCAGGAATAGAGAGATAATAAAATGAGCACCCCAGATCTTGATTTTGAATTAGAAGAGGTTGATCCTGAAGGTGAAGCAGGCTTCCAGGAGAGTAGCAGGTATGACAAACTAATCTTCGACGGAGAGAAGAGGTATAAACTTACAGGAATGTACAAAGAGTGGTTCCTGGACTATGCCTCCTATGTAATCCTCGAAAGGGCAGTACCTCATATCGATGACGGTCTTAAACCCGTTCAGAGGAGAATTCTTCACGCAATGAAGAAAATGGATGATGGAAGATACAACAAAGTGGCCAATATCATTGGATACACAATGCAGTACCATCCACACGGCGATGCTTCCATTGGAGATGCTCTTGTACAACTTGGGCAGAAGGATCTTCTTATTGACTGTCAGGGCAACTGGGGGAACATTCTCACCGGTGACAGCGCAGCAGCTCCAAGGTACATAGAGGCAAGGCTGACAAAGTTTGCAAACGAAGTTCTCTTTAATCCCAAAACCACAAAGTGGATGAGTTCTTATGACGGAAGAAACCAGGAACCTGTTACCCTTCCTGCAAAATTTCCACTTCTTCTGGTTCAGGGTGTAGAGGGAATTGCCGTTGGTCTGACCACAAAAATTCTTCCTCACAACTTTAATGAACTGATTGATGCCTCAGTTGCATATCTTAACAATAAAGAGTTTGCCATTTATCCCGATTTCCCTACCGGAGGAATGGCAGATTGTTCAAGATACAACCAGGGTATGCGTAGTGGAATTATCAAAGTCAGGGCAAAAATCATAAAACTGGACAAGAAGACTCTTGCTATTACCGAGTTGCCTTTTGGACAGACAACATCCAAACTTATTGAGTCCATTCTAAAAGCCAATGACAAAGGTAAGATCAAGATCAGAAAAGTAGACGACAATACTTCTGACGGAGTAGAAATTGTAGTACATCTTCAGAATGACATTTCACCTGACAAAACCATAGATGCTCTTTATGCATTCACAGATTGTGAGATGTCTATTTCTCTGAATTCCTGTGTTATAAAAGAAAATCACCCCAATTTCCCCGGGGTAGATGTAATTCTTAAACACAATACAGAAATTACCCGCGAACTCCTTAAAAATGAGCTGGAAATAAGGCTTGAAGAGCTACAGGATATGTGGCACTACACCTCTCTTGAGAAAATCTTCTTTGAAAACAGGGTGTACCGCCTTCTTGAAAAAGATGCTGCAAGCTGGAGTAGTCAACTGGAAGGTGTGCTTATTGAGCTTCAAAAATATGAAAGCCAGCTTAAGAGAAAGGTTGATTCAGCTGATGTTCTTCGTCTTGTGGAAAAGCCTGTGAGAAAAATATCCTCTTTTGACATCAAACAGCTTGAGGATTCTTTGAAAAATATATGGTCAGAAATTGAAGAGACAAGTAACAACCTTGAACATCTTACTGCTTATACAATTAAGTATTACTCTCAGCTAAAGAAGAAATACGGTTCCAGATTCCCAAGAAAAACAGAATTGTCCAATTTTGAAGTTATTGAGGCTACAAAGGTGGTAGCCACCAACGCCAAGCTTTACGCTAACAGGACAGAAGGATTTGTCGGAATGGATCTTAAAAGGGACGAAAACGCTGAATTTATATGCGAATGCTCAGATATTGACGATATTATTGTTTTCCTCAAGTCGGGGAAATATAAGGTGATAAAGATCAGTGAAAAGGATTTCGTTGGCAAGGATATAATACACGTTGGCGTCTTTAAGAAAAACGACGAGAGATGCATCTACAATGTTGTCTACAAAAATGGCAAAGGCGGGGACTTCTTTGTAAAGAGGTTTTCCGTAACCGGAGCATCAAGGGACAAAGAGTACGATCTTACTCAGAGCAAGGAGGGTTCCCAGGTTATTTGGTTCACTGCCAATCCCAACGGAGAGGCAGAAGTTCTTAAAGTATTCCTGAGGCCCAGACCAAAAATAAAAAAACTGATTTTTGAATTTGATTTTGCAAAACTTGCTATCAAGAACAAAAATTCATTGGGAAACATCTTGAGTAAAAACCCGGTACACAAAATACAACTCAAGTCAGAAGGCATCTCCCAGTTTGGAGGTCAGCCAATCTGGTTTGACAAAGATATCAGCAGGCTTAACACAGATTCCAGAGGAATATTCCTCGGTGAGTTCCTTAACCATGATCACATACTTGCTGTATGCAAAAATGGTGAGTATTACACCACAAATTACGATTTAAGCAATCGGTATCAGGGAGAACTTTTGCTTATTGAAAAGCTGAATCCACACAAAGTATTTACTGCTGTTTATTACGACGGTGAGCAGTCCTGTTTTTATGTCAAAAGATTCTGCTTTGAACCCAACGACAACATTGTTACTAATTTCATAAGTGACTCCCCTGGCTCTTTTCTTCACAGCGTATCAGAGGACACTTATCCTCAGATTGAGATAAAATTTACCGGGAAAAACTCAAAAAGGGCTCCCGAATACATTGACATCGAAGAATTTATTGGTGTAAAAAGTTTCCGGGCCAAAGGTAAGAAGCTCACCACCTTTGAAGTGGGAGAGATCTCTTTCACAGAGCCTCTGGCAAAAGAAAAAAAGGTAGAGGTACTGGATTCAAACGGAGATGAACCTGAAAAGAACGGTAACACTACAGATGAGTTATCCCCAACCCTGTTCTGATTATGATAATCTCTCTCTCAGGTCTGATGGGGGCAGGAAAGAGCACTGTCGCCCTTATGCTTGCACAGGAACTGAACTGCAGGCATACCGATCTTGATTTTTACATTGAAGATAAAGTGGGACTCTCTGTTAATGAACTGTTCAAACAACTTGGTGAAGATGGCTTTAGGAAAATTGAGAGTGAATGCCTTAGCAAAATCTTAATTGCGGCAAAAGAGGAAAAATTAGTTCTATCTCTGGGGGGTGGTACATTGACATCTGCCTGGAACAGAAAGCTCGCAAAAGAGAACACTTTCTGTGTTTTTCTCAGATCCCGGCCCGACACCCTTGTGAAAAGACTTCTAAACAATAGAAACAGCAGGCCTCTTATCAAAGATGCCGGTGAAGATGAGTTATTGGAAAAAATAATCGCCCTCGCTGAAATTAGAAGCAAAGATTACCTGGAGTGTTCTTCTTTGATTATTGATACTGACCTGCTTAGTGCAGAAGAATGTGTTCAGAAGATATTGGAGGAGATTGTCAGATTGTCTCCTCAATGAGCTTGATATCTTTGACTATGAGCTGAAGGTTTGCAATACCTCTGTAATAATTTTCGGCTATCGAGTAGCAGATATCCACCGGATTACCAGACTTAAGATGTTCGAAATGCTCCGATCTGTTAAAGGCAATGGCAGAAATGTGCCTGTGAAAATCGTCCTCCTGGATAAGTTCGAGTTTAAGATGGCCGGATTCACTGCCAACCTTTCTTCCGTTACCGTTGTCGTAAACTCTTTCGGAGATGAAAACCGGCGATGGATTTCCGGGCCCGAAGGGTTGGAATTGTTTGAGCACATTAAAGAATCTCGGAGTTATCTGTTTAAAATCCAGATAAGTATCAATGTTAACAACGGGAGTGAGCAATTCATCAGTTATTTTTGAGGCAACTACAGATTCAAATTTTTCACAGAACTCCTTAAAGTTTTCCTCCTTGAGAGTAAGTCCTGCAGCATACATATGCCCACCGAAATTCTCAAGCAGGTCTGAACATTTTTCTATTGCTTCATAAAGATCAAATCCGGGAATGCTTCTGGCAGAACCGGTAATGAAGCCGTTTGAGCGGCAGAGCACTATTGTCGGCCGATAGTAGGTCTCCACAAGTCTTGAAGCAACGATTCCGAGAACTCCTTTGTGCCAGTCCGGGTTATAAACCACAGTAGATCTTTTATGGATGAAATCTATTGACTGGATTGCCATCTCACTCGCCTCCTGTGTAATCTTCCTGTCCTCGTTCTTTCTGTCGTTATTGTGAGTATTGATTGTATCCCCGATTATCTTTGCATCTCCATCATCTCGTGAAGTCAGAAGGTCAACGGCTGTCTTTCCCGATTCCATTCTGCCGGCAGCATTTAATCTGGGGCCTATTTTGAAGACAATGTCGTCGACTGTTATCATATGTTTTTCCAATCCGGAGAGTTTGATTATTGACAACAAACCTTTTCTGGGGGACTGGTTTAACTGCTTCAATCCAAAGTAAGCCAGTACCCGGTTCTCCCCTGTTATAGAAACCAGGTCAGATGCAATACTTACAGCAAGAAGGTCTAGCAGCGGAAGGAGCTCTTCAAAAGGAATCCCTTTCCTGTATGCAAAAGCCTGCATAAATTTAAATCCTACCCCACAACCGGAAAGATCATCAAACGGGTACCCGCAGTCGATTCTCTTGGGATCTAGTACTGCGGCAGCATCAGGAAGGTGTTCATCAGGAAGGTGATGGTCACATATTATGAATTCAATGCCTCTCTCCTTTGCATACAACACTTTCTCGATTGCTTTTATCCCACAGTCCAGAGCAATTATAAGAGTAAACCCATTTTCATGAGCCCAATCTATACCCTTTAGAGAGACTCCATAACCTTCTGCATATCTGTTTGGAATATAGTAGTCCAGATTTTCATCTCCGTATCTTCTCAAAAACGAAAAAACCAATGCTACGGCTGTTGTTCCGTCAACATCGTAATCGCCGTATATAAGTATCTTCTCCTGTCTCTCAAGTGCCAGGAACAGCCTTTCTACAGCCTTGTCCATATCCTTCATAAGGAATGGGTCGTTTATCTGATTTAACTGAGGCCTGAGAAATGATCTGGCCTCGTTGACAGTCCTAACGTTTCTTTGGACTAAGAGGTTTGCAAGTGTCTGATCTACACCTAGATCGGCAGCCAACTGACGAACAAGTGCCGGATTTCCGGGCTCCTTAACAATCCATTTTTTTTCTATGGCCATATCTTTACAAAGGTATTCAATATTTTCTGAAGTTGATAAAAAAAATTAAATTTGCCAGTTAATACATAAAATCCACAAATGGAGAACTCCGATTTAAACGAACAGGAACTAAACAGAAGAGAGTCCCTGAAGATTATGCGTGAACTGGGTATAGAACCGTATCCTGCAGAAGCTTTTGAAGTAAACATCTCTACTAGTCAGATAAGAGAGCAATACGACTCTGAGAAGGGCAATCTGAAAGATGTCAGAATAGCCGGAAGGATAATGAGCAGAAGGATAATGGGTGCTGCAGCATTTTTTGAGCTTCAGGACCATCAGGGCAGGATTCAGGTATATGTAAAAAGGGATGACATATGTCCGGGAGAAGATAAGACCTTGTATAACACTGTATTTAAAAAGTTGCTGGATATAGGTGATATTGTCGGAATAATCGGATTCGCATTCATCACTCAGGCAGGTGAACTTACAATACACGCAAAATATCTGAAAGTGCTGAGTAAGTCTCTCCGTGTACTGCCAATAATAAAGGAGAAAGAGGGTCAGACTTACGATTCTTTCTCTGATCCCGAGCTTAGATACAGAATGCGATATGTGGATCTTATTGTCAATCCCCGGGTAAGGGAGCTTTTTATCAAGCGCAGCAGGATAATCAACACTATGCGCAATTTCTTCAACGAACACGGATACATTGAGGTGGAGACACCCATACTTCAACCAATACCGGGGGGGGCCAACGCAAGACCTTTCATTACTCATCACAATGCTCTTGATATTCCGCTCTATCTGAGAATCGCCAATGAACTCTATCTCAAAAGGCTCATTGTTGGAGGATATGACGGAGTTTATGAATTTTCCAAGGATTTCAGGAATGAGGGGATGGACAGGACTCACAATCCGGAATTTACAGTGCTGGAGATATATGTGGCATACAAAGACTACTTCTGGATGATGGAATTTGTGGAAAAAATGCTCGAGCAGGTTGCTCTTGCTATCCATAACGACACCACATTCATGCTCGGAGAAAACATAATCAGCTTCAAGGCGCCTTTCAGAAGACTTCCTATGCTGGATGCCATAAAGGAGTACGCAGGAGTAGATCTTGAGGGTATGGAAGAGTCGGAAATAAGACAGGTGTGCAAAAAACTCAATGTTCCGGTAAATGAAAAAATGGGAGCCGGAAAAATGATAGATGCTATATTTGGAGAGTACTGTGAGCATCATCTCGTTCAACCCACCTACATAACTGATTACCCTGTCGAGACGTCTCCTCTGACCAAGAGACACCGTCAAAATCCTGCACTCACAGAGAGATTTGAACTTTTTGTAAACGGCAAGGAGCTTGCTAACGCTTACAGTGAACTGAACGACCCTGTAGATCAGCTGGAAAGATTTCAGGAACAGTTGAGGCTTAAGGAAAAAGGAGATGATGAAGCGATGTTCATTGATATGGATTTTGTAAGAGCACTTGAATATGGAATGCCTCCAACTTCCGGAATGGGAATAGGCATTGACAGGCTCGTGATGTTTATGACCAATACCGCCTCAATTCAGGATGTCCTCTTCTTCCCGCAAATGAGACCCGAAAAACTACAGTAATGCACATTGAGCACATCTCCTCAGCAAAAAATGCAAGAATCAGGGAATTATCCGACCTCATGGAGAGTTCCCGCTCCAGAAGGGAGATGGGAATATTCGTCACTGAAGGCAGGAAAGAACTGCAGTTGTGCATACAAGGCGGATTTGAGATCGAGTCTCTTTTTATTAATCAAAAAATTGTCGATCCTCTGGAGTTCAGGGAAATTAAATGCAGGAGCCTTTTTACTATTACACCGGAACTTTACTCAAAAATTGCATACCGTGAAAGCACTGAGGGCGTAGTGGCAACTGTTAAGAGCCGGAATCCTGAGATTGGTGACATTAAATTGTCTGCCTCCCCGCTGATTATCGTTCTGGAATCGGTCGAAAAACCGGGAAATCTAGGCGCAGTGATAAGAACGGCCGATGCCTCCGGAGTAGATGCAGTAATAGTTTGTGACCCTCTTACAGATCTGTATAATCCTAATATTATACGATCAAGCACTGGTGCAATTTTCACAACACAGTGCATAGCCACCACTTCTGAAGAATGCTACAAATGGCTCCGGGATAACAAAATTGATATACTCACAACAGAACTTGAAGCCTCGCACTGGCATTATAACTGCGATATGACCGGACCCTGTGCAGTAATATTGGGGAGCGAATCCGATGGTCTCTCTTCTTTTTGGAGAGAAAAGGCCGGCAATCGACTCAAAATACCGATGAAAGGTTCTGTTGATTCACTTAATGTATCAGTATCCGCTGCAATAATTTGTTTTGAAGCACTTATACAAAGAGCTGTTAAATATTAAACCAGAATGAAATTCGGTATTATCGGCAATCCTGTATCGCACAGTCTCAGCCCGATGTTATTCAAGGCTGCTTATCCATCCCCTGCTGACACTTACGATCTTATCGAAGCACTTGACTTTGAGGACTCCTTAAGAAGATTCAAAACTGAAAGATATGATGGAATCAATATAACAGCTCCGTACAAAGAGCTTATTACCAAAATAGGTGCTCGTGCAGAGGAGGAGGTACTAAGCATAGGTGCCGCAAACACAATGGTTTATAAGAAAAAAGAGCTGATTCTCTTTAATACTGATATATCCGGAGTTTGGGAATCTCTCTGCGGATTCATTGCAGAAGGTTCAGAAGCAGTTGTTCTTGGATACGGAGGAGCCGGAAAGGCAGCAGCATACATACTCAGTAAAAAAAGTATTAAGGTTAAAGTTGTCAACCGAAGTCCCGGGAAAAGCAGAGGTTTTGACTGGGAAAAACTGATTGAATTTCACGGGCCGGAATCATTAAACAAAATCCTGAAAATTTCGGGAACAATTGTGAATACTCTCCCTGTTTTACCAGAATTTTTAAAAGAGGCGGATTTTTCCGGAAAGGTAATTCTTGACGCTAACTATACTGGTGAAAATCTATCTTTTACTAGGTCACAACCTGGAGTGAGATACCTTCCGGGAACTCTGTGGCTGCTTAATCAGGCAATTGCCTCATACAGTATTTTTACAGGGAGGGAGCCCGATCGCGACTCTATGAGATTGTTTACCGATAATCTTTAAAGTTTGTTATCTTTGTCATAAATTTTAAGGTTAGATAGTTATGTCGCTAAACAAAGTAATGTTAATTGGAAATGTCGGTAAAGATCCGGACATAAGACATCTTGAAAATGATGCGGTTGTTGCAAATTTTACACTTGCCACAACCGAACGGTACAGGGATAAAAGCGGCAACTGGCAAGAACAGACTGAATGGCACAATATTGTATGCTGGAGAGCTCTTGCTGAGAGAGTTGAAAAATATGTCAGGAAGGGAACCCAGTTATTTGTTGAGGGAAAAATCAGAACCAGGGAATGGGTTGATCAGTCTGAACAAAAACGATATGCAATTGAGATCCTTGCCGACTCTATACAATTGCTTGGCAAGAGGACAGATAACGCTGGTTTGCAGCAGTCCCGCCCTCAAGACACCAGGAATGCCGGACTCAAGTCAGATGAATCAGAGGAAGAACCACTTGACGACCTTCCTTTTTAACCGATAAACTTTTTTTTACTTATGAAACCCCCATGTTAGTGAG
>DIXE01000010.1 GCA_002428635.1 Bacteroidales bacterium UBA6088 | reverse complement strand
ACTGTACTTCTTGTTCCTGTTTACAACCGGCCACCTGAGAATATGTTTGTCCGTTTATCTTACATCTTATGAATATTTCCCGGCATCTTTCCGGCAAAGAATCGATTGCTGTCTCGATGATTTTTCGCGTCTCAGATGTGATAAGCCTGATCTCTGCCTGCGGACTCTGTATAACCCTGGTAAAGTAGAGATCAGAAAGACCCTTTTCTTCATATCTGGAGATTATTTTTCTCTGTCGAAGCGTAGATACGGCACGGTTGTATACAGATCTGAAGAGGTAAGACCTTACGGAGTCCCTGATTTCTACCCTTTCTCTTATATCCCACAGATGGCAGAATGTCGAGTGGACGCACTCTTCTGCTTCTGATTCGTCGGAAAGCAATCTGCAGGCATAGGATAAAAGATTGCCATAATGCTCTTTAAACAAACGGGAGAAGAGCTCCTGATCCCCTCGCTTGATGTCGGTCAGAGATTTTATTGCGAATTCATTGATATCCTGTTTTATATCGTTGCCCATTTGTTCCGGTTTACTTTTCGGCAGAGAAGATTTTTCTCTGTTTTTAAGTTTAACACTTTACAAAGATAAAAAGTCATTTCAATTTTTAAGATAATATTGTAATTGATATAACCAGATGTCATTCTTTTTTTGTCTTAAGTTGTTTTATATATAAAGCAATTGCAGATTATGCACAATAATTTGGACGAGAACAACATATCAAATCTTATTTACAAAAAGATACTCAATAGGTTAACACCTCAGGAGGAATCGGTTTTGGAGAGTTGGCTTCAAACAGAAGAGAACAGGATTTTGTACGATAGAATTACAAATCCCGAAAATATATTAGCCAAAGCAAAAAATTATGATCTCTTAAGAAATCAATTTGAATCTAAGCGAAAAAGACCTGTTATAAGAACTTTTAAAAGAGTAATCCGTATTGCAGCAATATTGCTGATACCCCTAGCCCTTTCTTATTGGATATTTGTTGAGAGGTTCGGTACAGAATCAGTTAAAAATATTCCTTATAGCAGTATTTGCAGCAATGAAGCTCTTCCTTCTCTCATTCTGAACAATGGAGAGAAAATGGAAATAACTTCCAGGAACAAAGAAGAGATAACAAAAGCAGGAATAATCATTAAGGACACATCCGACGTAATTGTTTGCGAACTGGTTTCTCCATCAGAAAAGACTGACGAGCCAAAAATGATAGAGATAGTCACTCCGGCAGCAAAAAGAATGACTATCACTTTGCTTGACGGTACCAGAGTGATGCTCAATAGTAACTCAAAAATAAGATTCCCCGGCAAATTCAGTAAAAATTCAAGAGAAGTTTACGCAGAAGGTGAATTGTTCTTCGAAGTATCCAGAAATTTCGAAAAACCATTCATTGTCAATATTAACGATACAAAGGTTACCGTGCTTGGTACATCTTTCAACGTAAGGGCTTATCCGGGAGAAAATTCAGTTAAAACAACCCTTTGCACAGGAAAAGTACTATTCTCGGCAGAAAACATTTCTCTTAATCTTGCGCCCGGAGAACAATCTGTTTATCAAAACATAGAAAAAACAGCTGAAAAACATTTGGTAGATGTTTACGAATATACTGCCTGGAAAGATGGCATGACATATTTCAACAACAAATCCCTCTCTGATATTATGTACAATCTTAGTATGTGGTATGGATTTGAATATGTTTTTGACAATCCGGATGCTGGTAATGAAAGTTTTACTGTTGAAGTCAGCAGAGACATCTCTTTGGATAAAATTGTCGAACTAATCAATAATACAAATACTGTCAAAATTTTTATTAAAAAAGATATGAAAGTCCATATAAAATAACCTATTTAAATAAAGAGTGGGAAATGCTCCCACATTTCCCACTCAAAGATTTAAAAAAATTTAAACCTTAATTAACTTACAATTTTATGAAAAAAAATTGGATTATTCGACATCCTTTCAACATTCTAAAGAAAGCGTGCAAAATTTTCCCAATGACCCTACTGTTATTTATCTTGTTAATCCCTCTTCAGGTAAGGGCAGACTCCGTTCAACCCAAGGTCAGCCTTTCACTTAAGAATGTGTTTCTTAAAGAAGTGTTTAGTGAGATCAAGTCTCAAACCGGGTTCACATTCGTTTACAACGAGAAATCATTAAAGGACACCAAACCAGTTGATGTAAATGTAACTAACGAGGAAATTTCCGGCGCACTGGAAAAATGCCTGAAAAACACCAACCTTACTTTTAACATTGACAACCGCGTGATTGTAATTGCAGAAAAGGGCAGGAGCAGTCAGGAGCCTCTTCCCGCAAAGCAGGACAACAAAAAAATCATTACAGGAACTGTTACAGATGAAACTGGTGCAACTGTTCCCGGGGTAACAATTATTGTGAAAGGTCTCAACAAGGGCACTGTTACCGACAACGATGGAAACTATAAACTAGAGGTTGAAAATCCCGAAAAACAAACTCTGGTATTTACATTTATGGGTATGGAGACTCAGGAGATACCGATTGGCAAAAGAGAGAAGATCTCGGTAAAGATGATTGAGACATCAATGGGAATGTCTGATATTATTGTAACCGGAATTTTTGAGAGAAACAGGGAGAGCTTTACCGGAGCAGTTGCATCCTATACCGGGGAAGAGCTCAGAAATACCAATCCTGTTAATCTTTTGGCAGCAATATCAATACTTGAACCATCCTTTAAACTGGTTGAAAATGATCTGGCCGGGTCAAACCCAAACAACATCCCAAATTTTGTAATCCGCGGAGAGGCCAGTATGCCGGATCTTATTGGTGATTACAAGGGAAATCCCAACAATCCGATATTTGTTCTGGATGGTTTTGAGATTACTGCAGAAAAAGTTTTTGATATGGACCCTACACTGATAGGTTCGATAACTATTCTTAAAGATGCTGCATCAACTGCAATTTACGGCTCCCGTGCATCAAACGGCGTTGTTGTAATTGAATCCAAAAAGACTGAGTCCGGAGTTATCAATGTTTCCTACAACCTGGACGTTTCTATGACTATTCCCGATTTAAGGGGATACAATATTCTTGATGCTACACAAAAGCTGGAACTTGAAAGACAAGCCGGTTATTATGACAAATCCGGAACCAGTGCTATCGAAGATGAAAAGAGGTCAGATGAGTACAATGCCAAGCTTAAACTGATACTTATGGGAAACAACACTTACTGGCTTAACAAACCACTTCAAAACTCTGTCGGACATAAGCACTCCCTCACAATCGAGGGGGGAGAGAATCTTCTCAGATACTCACTGAATGCTTATTACGACAACAATCCCGGAGTAATGATAGGTTCAAGCAGAAATAAAGTGGGAATAGTTTCTATGCTTCAATACAGATACAAGGATATTACTTTCAAGAATTATCTGAGTTTTGACAATGTCACCGGCTATAACTCTCCTTACGGAACATTTTCTCAGTATGCCAAAATTAATCCCTACTTTTCCTTTAACGACAGTGAGGGTAACTTAGTAAGAAAATTTGAAACAGGATCCTGGTGGCTGACTGTTCCCAATCCTCTGTATAACGCAATCCTGAACACAAAGGACGAAAACACCTACAGCCAGTTTATCAACAACTTAAGCCTTGACTGGAATATAACTCCCGTGCTCCGTTTAAGGGCAAATTTTTCTGTAAACCAGAAAAAAGATGAATCAATAATTTTTAAACCTGCAGATCATACTGATTTCCTCACTTACAGCATTCCCAACTATCACCTCAGAGGGCTTTATCAGTCCATGGAGGGAAAGTCTTTCTCCTATGACGGAAAGGTTATGCTAAACTATTACAGAAATATTGGAGCTCATATGATAAACGCCGGGATTGCGCTCAATATGCAGGAGATAGACGGAGAAAACTATTCATTCTCTGTTCAGGGTTTTCCTACCGAAAAACTTGACTTCCTGATTTTCGGGCTGCAGTACCCCGAAGGTTCAAAACCAACAGGTTCCGACAACCGCTCCAGGCTTATCGGTCTTCTGGGCAGTGTCAATTATTCTTATAATTCAAAGTACCTTCTGGATCTCTCGTATAGAACAGATGCCTCTTCTAAGTTTGGTGTAGATGACAGATGGGCTCCTTTCTGGTCAGCCGGTCTGGGGTGGAATCTTCATAATGAGTCATTCCTTAAAAGTTCAAGGATAATTGATAAACTAAGGCTTAAAACATCATACGGAGTTACAGGTTCTCAGAATTTTGACCCCTACCAGTCAATAACCAGATATCAATATTATATGACCGACAAATACAATTATATGATGGGATCATATATGATGTCTATGGGCAACAGGTCACTTAAATGGCAAAGTACTTATCAGTTCAATGCCGGATTTGAATTGGCATTTCTGAAAAGGTTCGAAATAATGTGTAACATTTACAGAAACGAGTCCTCCAGCCTTCTTACAGATATAACTCTACCTCCCTCTCTGGGTTTTTCAACTTATAAAGAAAATTTGGGAGAGATGCTTAACAAGGGGTATGAGTTATATCTGAAAGCAAATCTTATAAAGAACAAGGATGGTTATCTGAATCTTAACTTTGGGGTAATTCGGAACACCAATACTGTTGAGAAAATATCCAATAGCTTAAGAGCCTGGAACGACTCGCAGGATGAAGCACTTGAAAGTGGCGACAACAAACCCAGAGTAAGGTATATAGAAGGTGAGTCTATTAATACTATCTGGGGTGTTCAGTCCGTAGGAATAAATCCTTCAAACGGTAAGGAAATATTTATTACACCCGACGGAAGAAGAGTGGATGTGTGGAATGCAGGGTACCAGCAACCAATAGGAGTTTCCGACCCCGAACTGGAAGGAAACGCCGGATTGAACCTCGGATACAAGGGCTTTTCTATGAATCTCTATTTCAGATACAGGGTGGGCGGTCAGATGTACAATTCTACGCTTGTAGAGAGAGTTGAAAATGCCGACAAGCGCTATAACACAGATATAAGAGTGCTTGAAGAGAGATGGAAACAACCCGGGGATATCACATTTTTCAAAGATATTAGAGACAACTCTATAACCCGGCCAACATCAAGATTCATTGAGGACTATAGTTATCTTCAACTTGCATCGGCAAATATCTACTATGATTTCAGCAAAAATGTCGTCTCTAAGTTTGGCGCAAAAAGTATGAGAGTATCTTTTTCAATGAACGATGTGTTCAGACTTACAACTGTAAAGGCTGAGAGAGGTATAAATTATCCTTTTTCATCAAGTTTCAGAACTTCATTGAGAATACTTTTTTAAAAAGAACTGATTATGAAAAAATTATATATACTTGTTTTATTATTATTTTCACTTTCATCCTGTGAAAAGTGGCTTGATGTCGATCCTCGTTCGGTTGTTAAAGAGGAAGAGATGTTCAATGATGTCAAGGGCTTCAGATCTGCTCTTCTGGGTGTTTATACCAAAATGTCCGGTACAAAATTGTACGGGTCTAACCTTACTATTGGATTTGTGGATGTACTGGCTCAATATTACAATGTTGAATCTGGCCAGCATTCTTTTTATGCAACTGCAAATTACAATTATGACGAAACGGCAACTTATATTAACAATATTTGGGGTGAATCATACAACACAATCGCAAATATCAATAATATTCTAACATGGCTGCAGGAGAAGCAGAGTTTGTTCAGCCCCGCTGAATATGACCTGATTAAAGCAGAAGCAATGGCTCTGAGAGCATTTTTACACTTTGATCTGCTCAGACTTTACGCACCTTCATATACAGCAAGCCCTAATGCAAAAGCGATACCTTATGTCAATAAAGTAACCAATAAACCCTTCCCGCAACTGACAGTATCCCAGGTTCTCGATGCTGCAATAGCAGATCTGGAGGAGGCTACAGATTTACTTAAGACTGTTGACCCTCTCTCTCCTGAATATAGCGGCGTTGCCGTTACAACATCCACAGATACACCTGAGTTTTTTACTTTCAGATATGAAAGAATGAATTATTTTGCGGTTGCAGGAACTCTTGCCAGAATTTATCTCTGGAAAGGAGATAAAGAAAAAGCAGCTGAATATGCAACAATAGCCAAAAGAAATACAACAGGCGGACAACTTTTTCAACTCTTCTCAGAAAAGACCTGGGATAACAGTGATAGTTACTTTAACAGTGAAGCCAGTCTTAACTCAAAACTTATAATGTCAGAGGGAAGAAAACAGGTTATCTATGAAACAGATCTTTATGGCTCCCTAGACACTCGGTTCAAAGATTGGTTCAAGTATTATCCCGGCAGCAACGAGGAGTTTATGGGAAAATATATGAGGCCGATCCCAAGAACCGGAAATCCGCCTAATCTAATGCTTATGCGAGTTGAGGAGATGGTGTATATATTATCTGAATGTGCACCTGACGACTCAACAGCCATCGCACAATTGAACAGCGTAAGATCTTACTATGGCCTTAAGGGAGCAAATGCTCTTGTTTTAGGGAATTGTGTCCCGGAAGAGGAACTTTTTAAGGAGTACAGAAAGACTTTTATAGGAGAGGGTCAGCTCTTTTTCTATATTAAAAGAAAGAATTATACCGAAATCCCCTTCTCCGTTGTTGAGGATGTACAGAAAGCCTATGTGCTTCCAATACCTGATCTTGAAATTGAGTTTGGTTTAATTGATTAAAGTAGTTAAGTAATATGAAAAAAATAATAAAAATCAGCTTAATCGTTATGCTGTTCCTTGGATCTTGTTCTTACAACGACCTTAAGGTATACAGTGATAAAGCAAGCATTTATTTTGCAGGTGATACAGATATTGACTTCACCTTTTCCAAGTACAAAGGCGGTAACACAGCCACTATTCTTATCCCTGTTGAAATTGGAGGGTATAAAAGTGATGCAGACAGAAGTTTCTCTATGGAAATAGTGTCAGATAGCACAACCGCATCTCCTTCTGTCCATTATAAAAATCTGGGCACAGCCTTTAGTATGCCCAGGGACTCTTTTAAGGTTCATATCCCTGTTGAAATATATAATACAGATCCGTTATTGAAAAATGAAAAAGTAAGACTGTATCTGAGAATAGTGGCCAATGAAAATTTCATAAACGGTGTGTTCTATAAACAGGAGTTATCTCTGCTAATTTCTGATATTCTTATTAAGCCTAAGATATGGGAGTCTGTTTACTCCGGTTTTTTTGGGGTTTACAGCCAGACAAAACATAGAAAAATACTGGAAATTTGTGATATAGTTGAGATTCCTGATATCTATGACGGAGGTAGCTATAATTATAAATGGGATGCTTATGGCCGTGCTGTAAATAATTATTATAGAGACAATTATCCTCAATATGATGAAAATGGTCAAATTATTGAACCCTGGATTTAACATTGACAATCGAAAAAATATTGAAAAATGAAAAAAGCATATTTAATTATAAGCATACTGTCTGTCATTTTCTTTTCCTGTAAAAAAGATCTTGGAACATACGACAGATTTGAGTTAAATGAGATTATTCTTGACACAATTAATACTCTCAATGTTCAGATAGGAGACACTATTCGGATCTCTACCGAAATCAGCCAGACACTTGAGGCGTCAGATGAAAATCTGGATTATGCCTGGTATTGGTACCTGGGCGGTTATGCATTGGAATCTGACACTCTTTCAAAAGAGAAAGACCTCAATTTTTACCTGCCAATGAGCACATCTCTGGGAACTTATACAATGATTTACAAGGTTACCGATAAAAAAACCGGACTGTTCAGCAAAAGAACTTTCAGCGTAATAGTCAAGGCAGCCACATCAGAAGGGGTGCTGGTTTTAAGCAGTCTGGACGGAAATGCAGAGTTGGGAATTTTAAATACATTGCGTAATTATAAAGGCAGTCTGTATTTTGACGCAAATAACTCACATCCCGGGCAGAATCCGGTTTGTGTAGGGTTGATTAAAACCAATGCCGTTCCATATCTAAACGCTGTAGTAATATTTTGTGATGACGGAAATGGTGGAGCGATAACTCATCATATGGATTTCAAAAAGACATACGATTATAAGAAATTTTTCTTTGTCCCCCCTACTGTAATTAAACCACAAAGGTATTATAACGGTATTACCGGATTAGATGCCAGATATGATTTTATCATAAACAATAATCAGCTTCACGTAAGGGAGTACAGAAATGCTCAGAGAACAGAGGAAAAAACATTCTTTAAGCCTCAGATGCAGCCCACCACAATAAATGTTTCACCAAGTGCAATTGTAAATGGAACCTCTTTGCTTTTTTACGACAATACAAATTATAAATTTGTAATGGTTGGAGTGAAAAGTCTTCAATATCTGAGCACAGCGTTTCTTCCAATAAATATTGGAACCCAGAATCCGCTGACAATGCCGTTTGATCCAAACAATGTTGGACTTGAACTGATTAATATGAGCCCGGGATGGAAAAATTTAGGATACGGAATATTTAAAGACCCCTCAACCGGAAAACTTTATCAGCTTAATTTCTCCTACGCTTCACTTGCATTTGCATCAGCAATGTCTGCCTATTACAAGAAAGAGATCACTGATGCGCCTCATATCGGGACAGCCATAGATTATGCATATTCAATCCTTGACCCTTACCTGTATTATGCTAAGGACAATATTCTCTACAGATATGACCTGGCGTTTGATAAAACTCAGCCTATTTACAACCTGGACACAGTAATTACCAACAGCAGGATTGATAAATTATATATGAGATACTATGCCGGCCAAACAACTCATAGTTCAAAATTATATCTTGGCAGCTCTGAACAGGGAAAAACAGGAAAAAACGGAAGCTTGCACGTCTTGATACTTGACAGGAGCGGATCAGTTGAAAAAATTGATACTGTCTATAGAAATGTTTCCGGTAAAATTGTAAGTATGGATTATAAATTCTAAAAAATGGGAAAAATAAAAATTGTTTTAATTATTGCTATTCTGTCGATTGCCGGTTCATTGCCGGCTCAGCAGAAACAGAGCGTTGTAACCTTTAATTTTAAAAATTCAACAACACCTTTCAAACTCTCGGCAAAAGAAAACACTATACAGGTAAATCCCGGAAATGACGTAAAAATTATTCTGAATATTGACTCTCCCCAATACTTAAGGCTCGGGAGGTCAAATATTCCGGAGTACATCTTTATTCGTCCGGGTGATAAGATAAATATTGAAATTCTGGGCGAAACCCGCGGTCAACTTCTTTGTACCGGGGATTGCGCCAAAATTAACACCTATCTGTCTGATCTTGAAAATTCTCCAAAAGTCACCGGAATTGGTGGCGAAGAAGATGAATTTATCAATCGCCTTAAAACCAATGTAGAAAAGACCACTGATAAACTCAAGAGTTTCTCCTTCGAGGATGATTTTACATCGTTGGAGGGTAAAAGGATTTGGTCAAAAATCTACACTTCCCTCGTCTCTTACCCTTCTATGAGAAAAAGGACAGAAAGGACATATAAACCCTCTGACTACTACTACAATTTTGTTAAAAATGCCCTGTTTGAGGATCCTTCTCTCCTGTATCTGGAAGAATATACAGGAATGATGGAGTATCTTGTGCAGTTGTTAGCCGTAAAAGATATCGCCAAATATGATGCTTACGATTATGCTGTTACAACTTTGAATTATGTCGTGGAAAACATAAAGGATGAGGAAGTTAAGAAATATCTTATTGATTTCTATTCTTACGATTATCTTAAACGCAATGGTATAGGAAAGATAGAGAAAGTCTCTGAAATATTTTATAAATATGTCAAAGATCCTTCTAAGGTTAAATTATATAACGAAACCATAGCAACCTGGAAGAATGTTGACAGAGGGGCAACAATAAAAGAGTATGAATTCTACGATATCAATGGCAACAAAATAGCTCTTTCATCATTCAGAGGTAAGTATATTTACATAGATATGTGGGCAACCTGGTGCAAACCTTGTATTGCACAAATACCTTTTCTTATCAAACTTGAAGAGGAGCTACACGGGAAAAACATTGTTTTTGTTAGTATTTCAACGGATAAGGATGCCGAGGCGTGGAAAAAAATGGTCATCGATGACAATATGAAGGGTGTTCAGTTACATGCCAGAGACAGAAACTTGTCCAACGATTTTATGGTAGTAAGTATTCCCCGCTTCATTCTGATTGACCCGGAAGGAAAAGTTCTTGAGAGCAATATGACAAGACCAAATGACGTCAGAACTGCGGAATATCTTAAATCAATACTAAAATAACAGATTTTTAGAAAGTATTGGAGGTTGTCATTTTTGACAGCCTCTTTACTTTATATTTACTGAGTCCTGAAAAAATTCTTCATTACCTTGTAAGCCCTGGCTTTGACTGTCTTGACAGTGTTCACAGAGACGGATGTTTTTATTGATATTTCAATATTGGACAATCCTGAGAGGTGATATATAAGTATTTCCCTTGTCTTAACTGACATCTTACCAATTACAGAGTATAGCAACCTGTATGTCTCTTCTTCTATAAACAGCTCCTGGAAGTGCTTCTCTTCATAAGGATTATTACTGTCCCCAAAATATTTTTCCTCTACTTTTTTGTGTTTCAAATAATTTAAGCATCTGTTCTTTACAGATATATAGAGAAAACTTTTAATTGAATTAAATTTATTAAAGCTCTCCCTCCTTTCCCATAACTCAATAAAAACATCCTGAATAATATCTTCACAAACACCTGGTTGGTCAATATAATTAGAAGAGAAAGACATAAGAACAGGAAAAAATTTCCTGTATATGATTTGTAAATCCCGGTTGTTTCTTACCAGGAAGGTTTCTTCTTTCTTTTGGTCAATATAAGTCATTAGTATCAAAAATAATGTATTTTTTATCAAGAAAGAGTAGAACTGATAAAATTTGTTAATTAAATTCTTACTGATTTAATTATACTTTCCCCCAAAGATCAGTTTATATCTTATTATAATCGTTTATTATTTATCTCTTTTGCTATTATTAAATTGTTTCACTCTGATTTCAGAATTTAAAAAATTTATCTATCTCGCAGCGCAAAATTTTTTATCAATTTAAAAACAATTTAAAAACAATGCTACTACATCAAAATTTATAATAACGGCCAACAAGCATTCAGCAAAAATGGCCATAATTGACAGAACTACAGAGAAAAAAATTACCTATTCCACAGCTTTGATCGCATCTCTGATTCTAGCGGCAAGGTTCAGAAAATATCCGGAGGGTTTTACGGGAATTATGATTCCCACCTCAGCGGGGTGTGCTCTTGCTACCCTGGGGGTTCTTATGAGTGGAAGAATTCCTGTAATGATAAATTATTCGACCGATGCTGAGGCAAATGTGAAATATGCCCGACAAAAATGCGGTTTTAAAACTGTAATAGCCTCAAGAGCCTTGCTTGAAAAGATAAACTGCCGGCAAAGCTGCTGCTCAGTCTTATTCACAAAGGAGATGAAAACGACACAGCGGTAGTTCTTTTTAAAAGCGACAGCGAGAAGGATCCCAAAGCTATTGAGCTGACCCATCGCAACATCTCTTCAAATATTGAAAACTTTGGAGGCTATGTTAAAATTTACGACACTGACATAATTCTGGCAAACCTTGTTTTCTTTCACGTTTTCGGCCTCACTGTAAATCTATGGGTACCCTTCTACTACGGTATGACTATGGTGACTTATGCCAATCCCCTCGATTTCCAGACTATAAGTAAAATAGCCCGCGAAGAGAAGCCTACTGTTATGGTTGGTACCCCCAGCTTCTTCTGGGGATATCTGCACAAGTCCGAGCCCGGAGATTTCAAATCTCTCAGAATATAAGAATTGAAAATTTTGAAACCGGCCAGGAGTGCAAGACAGGTGAAGTGGGAAAAGTACTTGTTAAGGGACCATCGGTGATGAAAGGCTATTACGGAGATCCTGAACTTTCCGCAGAAGCTGTTGTGGACGGATGGTACAATACCGGAGATATGGGTTACTTTGACCAGGACAATTATCTCTGGCATTCAGACCGTTTTAAGAGGTTCGTTAAGATTGGCGGAGAGATGGTGTCGCTGGTGAGAGTTGAAAATACGCTTGAAAAGCATCTGCCTGCAGGAGTATCCTGCTGTGTTGTGAATGTTTCTGATGAAATGCGAGGCTTGTCAATAATCGCAACTGTTTCAATTGAGGTTAACAAGACCGAGATGCTTAAAAAAATGGGGTCTGAGCTGCCTAACATTGCCCTTCCAAAGGATTTCATTGTCATAAGAGATCTCCCGATGATGAGCAGCGGAAAAATTGACTTCAGAACTGTTACCAGGATTGTGCAGGAGATACTCTCGCAATCTTGAAAATTGGTTATATTTGTCAGGTTATATCACATTATTATATTACATAGCCTGTAAATGAATCAATATCTCTCTCTTTTAAGTCACATAATGGATTACGGCACTTTGAAAAGCGACCGTACAGGAACCGGAACAAAAAGCATTTTTGGATATCAGATGAGATTTGACCTGGCTGACGGTTTTCCTCTTCTGACCACAAAAAAGGTGCATCTTAAATCAGTTATCCACGAACTGCTTTGGTTCATCAAAGGCGATACAAATATCAAGTATCTTAATGACAACGGAGTCACTATCTGGGACGAATGGGCCGACCAAAACGGAGAGCTTGGGCCCGTTTACGGCAGACAGTGGAGAGCCTGGGAGACAGTCACAGGAGAGAAAATCGATCAACTTTCACAGATGATAGATGGTATAAAGAGTAATCCGGATTCAAGAAGACATATAATATCTGCCTGGAACCCGGGTGAGGTAAATAAAATGGCTCTCCCTCCCTGCCATGCACTTTTTCAGTTTTATGTGAGCGGTGGAAAGCTCAGTTGTCAGCTATACCAGAGAAGTGCTGATGTTTTTCTCGGAGTTCCCTTCAACATTGCCTCCTACTCGCTTCTTACAATTATGATAGCACAGGTGACAGGGTTGAGGCCGGGGGATTTTATCCATACCTTTGGCGATGCCCACATCTATATCAACCACTTTGAACAGGTAAAGACCCAGCTTGGTCGTACCCCCCGGCCTCTCCCGGTAATGCTTATAAATCCGGATGTAAAATCCATATTTGAGTTCAGATACAATGATTTTACACTTGAGGGCTACGATCCCTGGCCTGCCATCAAAGCCCCTATCTCGGTATAAATCAGCGATTAAACAACAACCCTTCAGGACTAAAACAACTCATTATGATATCAATAGTTGCAGCAGTTGCAGATAACGGAGCCATCGGCAAAGACAATCAGTTACTCTGGCACATCACAGAAGATATGCGTTACTTCAGAAAACTCACCTCAGGACACACAGTCATAATGGGCAGAAAAACCTGGGAGTCAATAGGCAAACCCCTTCCTAACCGTAGAAACATAGTGGTAAGCAAGTCGCTCTCTGCTGCTGATTTTGAGCCCTTTAACGGTTCTGTTGAAGTTTATCCCTCACTTAAGGCCGCACTTAATTCTTCGGAAAATGAAGTTTTCATAATCGGCGGCGGCGAGATATACAATCAGGCAATTTCTTTGGCAGACAAGCTTTATCTTACCAGGTTGCACGTTTCGGTAGAGGAGGCTGACACCTTCTTTCCCAGGCTCAACTTCTCAGAGTGGAGAGAAGTCTCCCGCAACTACTTCCCACGGGGAGAGGTTTTCGATTACCCCTTTGAATTTGTTGTGCTGGTGCGCAGATGAACAAATTCTCCCTTTAACTGTTATCATTCTATAAAAACTATTACAATGAAAAAAGCAATTTACCTGCTTGCGCTTACTTTTGTGCTATTTCCGGCGGATATTTCCGCACAGGCAGAGAGAACAGTTAAAAACCATAAAACCAAAAATAATATGACTACAATAAATAAATTTGAATTCCCTCAGCTACCTTACAGTTATGATGCACTTGAACCATTCATTGACAAAATGACAATGGAGATTCATTACAGCAAACACCACAAAGCTTACTTCGACAACTTTGTAAATGCGATCAAAGGAACTGAGCTTGAATCAAAGAACATAGAAGAGATTTTTGCGAATATCAGCAAGCACTCCCCGGCTGTACGCAACAACGGAGGAGGCTTTTACAACCACATCCTCTACTGGGAGAATATGAGCCTCAAGGGAGGAAAGCCCTCTGCAAAACTGGAGGCTGCAATCAACAAGAAGTTTGGCTCGATTGATGAACTTAAAAAGATCTTCCTTGATGCAGGGAAAGGACGCTTTGGAAGCGGATGGGCCTGGCTGAATATCGATGAAAAGGGAGAACTGTTTGTATCCTCCACTCCAAATCAGGACAACCCACTTATGGATGTTGCCGAAAAGAGAGGAACCCCCATACTCGCTATGGATGTGTGGGAACACGCCTACTACCTTAAGTATCAAAACAGAAGACCAGATTATGTGGAGGCTTTCTGGAATGTCATTAACTGGGCGGTTGTTTCAAAAAGATTTGAAAACAGATAACAGGGAGGTCTCTTCCTTGCGGATTAAAGAGACAGCCTTTCTTATTTTAAGTTACGCAAAGTCAGATTTTTTTTAACTTTGTTTTGCCTAATACTTATTATATGACAATTCAGAGAGATGGCTTTGCAAGCCGTTTTGGAGTACTTGTAGCTGTAGCTGGTTCTGCTGTGGGGCTGGGCAATCTTTGGAGATTTCCTTATATGGTAGGAAATAACGGTGGTGCAGCTTTTATTCTCCTATATCTTTTTTTCGTGTTTCTCATCTGCCTCCCGATTATGTTCTCGGAATTTGTTATCGGGCGCAAAACCCAGTTAAATGCATTTGGTGCAATGAAAAAACTTGCACCCCGGTCAGGGTGGCTCTCAATAGGATTCATAAGCATAATAGCCTCTTTGAGCATACTTTCCTTTTACAGCGTTGTTGGCGGATGGACAATTGATTATATCCTCCGTTCATTTTCACCGGGCTTTCTTACATCTGACAGTGAAAAACTTGCCTCAACCTTCGGGAACTTTATCTCTTCGCCTTTCAGACCGGCGGTTATGATGCTGATTTTTCTCGGGATATCCGCTCTGATTGTCTCAGCGGGCATAAAAAACGGAATTGAGAAGTACTCAAAGATACTTATGCCGGCTCTCTTTTTTCTGGTTGTAATTTTGGCAATCAGGTCATTAACCCTGCCCGGAGCCTCAGAAGGTATTAACTTCCTTTTTAATCCGGATTTTTCAAAACTTAAACCGGACAGTGTTCTCGCCGCCCTCGGACAGGCATTCTTCTCCCTGAGCCTGGGAATGGGCTGCATTATCACTTACGGATCTTATGTCCGGAAAAAAGAGAAACTTATTAACATCTCTGTTACCTCAGCTCTGGCAGATACCCTTTTTGCAATACTGGCCGGACTTGCAATTATGCCCGCTGTTTTTGCCTTTGGCATCTCTCCCGGCGAAGGCCCTGGACTGGTTTTTATTACTCTCCCTCAGATATTTGCACAAATGCCTTTTGGAGCTGTAATTTCTGCTGCATTCTTCGTTATCCTGCTGGTGGCTGCCCTTACTTCAGAAATATCCCTTCTGGAGGTAGTTGTGGCCTATCTCACAGAAGAGTTGAAATTGTCCAGGAGAAAGGCCGTTTTGCTCACTTTCATAACAGTGGGGTTCTTTGGGCTTTTATGCTCGCTTTCAGAGGGGAGCCTAAGTGAATTAAAGATTTTTGGAAAGAATATATTCGACTTTTTTGACTACGTCTCATCCAATATTCTACTCCCTGCCGGAGGTCTCCTTATTGTACTCTTTGTAGGATGGAAGATGAAAAAGGCCGATTACCTGGATGAGCTATCCAATAATGGGACTATTGCGGTTAACAAGTTCCTTTTCAATAGTATAACCTTTTCTTTAAAATTTCTTGCTCCTGTTGCTATCACCGTTATACTCCTCAACGGGTTGGGACTGATAAAGCTCTTTTAATTATGACAGATCTTAAAGCCAGCCTATTAGTTATTTTATTCACTGCTTGTTTGTCAAGCTCCTGCAACCGCGAAACTGAGGAGAGTAGAGCCGGAGTGATCGATATTGAAAAGAGCGTGGGTAAATATTCCGAAGAGAGACTAAGCAAATATTTCAGCAGTGTCGATTACATTCCTCTTGAGACAAATGACAGTTCAGTCCTGGGTAATATCATCAGTATCTGTCACGAAAAAGGGCTTTTTTTTGTGGCGGATGATAACAATGTCTGCAAAATTTTTGACAGCAGCGGCAAATACCTAAGAACCTTAAATCACATAGGCAGGGGTCCCGGAGAGTATCTTACAATTTCAGATATGTATGTTTCTCCCGTCAGCGGGAATATTATGATAATGGACCATAGGGGAGAAATCACCGAATACAATTCCTTTGGCGTTTTTATCAGGAAGATAGCCTCTCCGGTAACGGATAAAAATTTTCAGAGATTTACACTGGTCAATGATGAGCTTATTGCAGCAAGCATTTACGAATTTCATCTTGAGGACGGAAGAAGTGAAGGCGGGTACATTATTTACGACACCTGTCTAAATATCAGAAAGCATTACACTCAAAAATCCGGCAGTATTGAGATAAAGGGTAAAGAGGGTGATAATAAAATCTATTCCGTTAAAACAGATCCGTTTGTATTCAGCAGACTAGCTGATAAGATTACCCTTACCAGCAACAGTACAGACACTCTCTTCCTTCTGAATGAGGAGTTAAGCCTCTCTCCCTGGTACATATTCAGATTCGGTAAATACACTGCAGACCCTGCCGAGCTTGCTGCAAAAACAATTGATGAAAACAGTTCTGTCATCACCAAATATTTCTCCTTTTATGAGATTGGCAGCAATTTATTCTTCACTCTTAAAATGAGAGGCCTTGCACCTGAACCTTATGATAATATTTCTCTTGCTCCCGGGATAATCAAGCCTACCAGAAATACAAATGTCTATGGAATTTTCAACAGAGAACAGAAATCTCTGACCCTTCTTAAACAACCCTATCATAAAAAACCCGGGCTTAATGACGATATCAAGGGAGGCCCACCCTTCTGGCCCAGATTTGTCTCCTCTTCCTGTGAAATGATAAATTATTACAGTGCGTTGGAACTCATTATGCTTCAGGAAGAAACAGGCACAGAATTCAAGGGGCTTTCAAATATAACAAAAGATTTGGGGGAAGCGGCCAATCCGGTCATTGTTATCGCAAAGTAAATTTCTTTTTTAGAACTTCTTCATTTTCAGGCATAAAAGGGCACGAAATTTGAGGGGATTTCTCACGTATGAGAAGTTTTAAAATCATCGGTTTTTTGTCCCTGACAGCTTTTGCAGTTATTCTTCCCTTTTGCTGTTCAGGAAGAGGGAAGCAGACTGACAAGTCAAACGGAGTAATTAAAATTGACTTTGCAAAAGCCCTGAACAAATACTCTGTCGCTAATTTAAGCGACTATTTTTCGATGATTGAATATATCCCTCTTGAAACGAACAATAACGTATGCAAGATATTTGACAGAAATGGTAAATACTTAAACACAATTGACAGAAAAGGGAATGGGCCGGAAGAGTATGCGCAGATTTTTGATATTAATGTTGACCCAGAAACCGGGAATATCCTGATTTTAGAAAGAAACAATATTAAAGAGTTTGATACTTCCGGGAAATTCATCAAAAAAATTGAGAGTCCCGAAAAAACCTTTAATTTCTATAATTTTACCATCCTTTCTAATGGATTATTTGCCGCCAATATTGCTAATTTCAAGCCCAGAGGCAAAGAAGAGGGATTTCTGATTTATGATTCATCCCTAAAAATCCATAATAAAATAACTTTCCCTTCACCATCAGTTAAGCCTCAACCTCCCAGTCCAGACGGTACATTCAGTTTTGTTCCGGTATTCAGTGATATATACCACTTTTCAAGGTGCAAATCACAAGTAAACATATCCAGAGAATTCAACGATACGGTATATCGGTTAAATCTCAATTATTCATTATCTCCTTTATATGTATTTGATTTTGGAGATTTCAGCTTTGACAAACAGAATCTCTCCCCTTTTGAAATACAAAATAACAGTCCGGTAATTACCAAGTCCCCAGACATTCATCAGAACAGTGATTATCTGTTCCTGAATTTTGATCTGAGAGGAAAGGCACCATTTTCTTATACAGAAAAAGGAAGAGATGGATCGATCAGGATTGTGAGTACCGATGTTAAGGCTATTTATAGCAAGAAAAATGGTGTATTGACCCTGCTCAAAGAACCTTCTAAACATCTTGGCGGGTTGAAAGATGACATCAGGGAAGGGCCACCCTTCTGGCCTCTCTTTGTTTCATCTGAGTCTGATATGATAAGCTATTTCCAGGCGATGGATCTTATCAGACTTAAGGAAGAACAAGGAAGTGAATTCAAGGGGCATTCAAAAATTACAAAAGATTTAAGAGAAGAGGATAATCCGGTTATTGTGCTTGTAAAACTAAAGAAATAGTTGCACAACTAAACATTATAGTTATATTTGTGTTAAACCAATGTGTTTGAAATATGAAAAAAATTATAAGAACCCTCACCGGCCTGCTGTTTGTTATCACCTTAATACTTGCACAAGCCTGCTCCGGCAATCAAACCGTAAATGAGAGCAAAGAGACTCTTATTATTGACCTTGAAGGTAATCTCGGCAAGGGAAATATCGTTGATCTCAGCAGTGTTGTCTCAGAAATAGAATATATCCCGCTACAAACCTCCGATAGCTCACTGGTGGGCGACAATCAGGAAATCTATTTTGAAAACGGAAAGTTCTTCCTTGGTAACCGAAACATGACAAAAGGTTGTCAGGTATTTGACATCAAAGGCAATCATATCAATCTCTTTGACCGTTCCGGAAGGGGTCCGGAGGAACATCCACACCCAACTTATTCCAATGTCTTGCCCGTAACAGGGAACATAGTAATTACCGGAAATGACCGGTGTGTAAAAGTTTATGATCCTTACGGAAAGTTCCTCAATAAATTTATGATCCCTTTTGACAGCCGTTTTGAGGTTATCCCTGGAATCTTTGTAAACGATAGCACCTATGCAGGTGTCATATTTTTTTCTTACAGGGAAAATCCTGAGTATGTCGCGGTTTTGTTCACTCCGGGAGATACTTCCTTTAAATTCCTCTTTCCTGCACCATATTTCCAGACGAAAGATCCATTTGATATGGATTTACATTCTGTAGTACCAATTGGTAGATCGACCACAGATAAATTTTTCACACCCATCGGATTCCGGACAAAAATTTACCGGTATAAAGATCAGGCAAGATTCTTTTTCCCCTTCAACGACACTATCTTTTCTGTTTCTGCAGACAAAAAGATTGAGACGCCCTTTGTTATCAGATTTGGAAAGACTAGGAATCCGGGTGGTACTGAAGGTATGGCAAACCTGAATAAATTTGCTACTATGATAGGGAATCCCCTTGAAAGTGATGACTTTCTCTTTCTTAATTTTGGATTGAATGATCTTGCACACGAACCTTATGAAAAGGAGATGATTCTGAAAAGCGGCCGGATTCACAGATATAAAGTAACCGACTGTTATGCCCTCCTTAATAAAAAAACCGGTCATTTTACGCTGCTCAATCAGCAGGAAAAGGGAATGCCCGGCTTAAGGGAAGATATCCTGAACGGCCCCCCCTTCTGGCCAAAATATGTCTCCTCAACCGGAGAACTTGTCTCATTCTGCTCTGCAGAGGAGCTTATCCGCTGGGCAGAGAATCATAAAGTCTCCCCCAAACTCAAAAAGATAATTGAAAAGCTCGACGAAAACGACAATCCGGTAATGATTTTAGCAAAATAGTTAATGAGATGAAATCAATCTACAAAAGAATTTCTAAATCTGTTTCAATCGCAGCTCTCCTGCTTGCGGTGCTCTCCTGCACAGTCAAAACAGAGGAGAAAAATGCCACATATATCGATATAGCGGGGGCACTTGGCAAAGGGAGGGTTATTCCGCTGAGTGAGATTGCAGATGATGTAATGGTGATTCCGCTTGAAACAGCAGATTCAATACTGGTAGGTGATATGTCTGGCGCAAGGAACTTTATCTCATACGAAAACGGACATATCAATATTATGGATAAAACCCGGACGATCTGGATCTTTAATAAAAAGGGAGAATTTGTCCGCAAGTTCAACAGAAACGGCAGGGGTTCGGAAGAGTTCCCGGACGTTTCGGGATTTGAGGTCGAGCCTGAAACAGGTCATATTGTTGTATTTGCATCCACCGGAAAGTTTTATGAATACTCTAAGGAGGGCTCCTTTATCAGACGAATTGATCCCCCCGAAACAGACAATGTCAGTTCCGGACTCATCTCCAGCGGTTATAAGCTGAACAGCAATCTATATGTCTGCTCAACCGGTTCTGATCCGAACAATAATGAAAGCGATAAAAAAAGCAGTGCCGTGTGTGCCATTGCCTTTGATTCATTATCTAACCTCATCGGCAAGGTCTATTTCCCCGAATCTAAGTCCGGAACCGTTCCGATGGCAAGAGAGGTAGTTTCTCAGGTGAAAATTGAACAGAATACATTTTTTGCTTCAATGCCCATAAGTGCAAGGCTTTTCAGGTATAAGGACAAGATCAGGATACGATATGAATTCGATAATATCATAACTACTGTAAACGAAAAGATCGAATCTGATACTGCATATACCATCAATTGGGGAAAATATGGCACAACAAAGGAAAATTACAGTGCAGCCTGGGATTTCTCCTCCGATGTTATTTCCCTAATCAATTTGATGGAATCCGATAACTATCTCTATTTTTGGTTAAACCTCAGGGGCCTGGCACACGCCCCCATAGAAATTACAGAGGTTGGCCGCGACGGAACCCAATCCACCAGAAAAATCACCAATAGTTACGCCATTTTCAATAAAAAGAGCGGAGAGTTTACCCTTATGGACCGGCCTGCCGGTGGCAATACGATGGGATTTATGGATGACATCTCAGGATGGCCGGTTTTCTGGCCAAAATATATCTCTTCTGAGGATTATCTCGTATCTTTCTGCTCAGCTTTGGATTTTATCGAATATGCAGAAAACAAAGATGCTTCTGAGAAGATTAAAAAAATTGCCGCAAAGCTCGACGAAAACGACAATCCGGTTATTGTACTTGTAAAACTAAAAAAACAGATATGAACAAGGGTTTAATACTTTTATTGTCAGTCTCACTGATTGCCGGCTGCAAGCAGAGGGAAGGGAGCGGAGAAGAGGAGTCCGGAGCGGCAAAAACCGAATTTGTGAGAGAAAAAAACATGGTGGATACAATGGTCCTTAAAAAGGGCGACTTTTACAAGCAGATTATCAGCAACGGAAAGCTGAGAGCTGTTCAGAAAAGCGAGTTGAGTCTCCACACCTCCGGAGTGGTAGAGAAGGTCTTTTTCAAGAATGGAGATAGGGTCAATGCCGGAGAGATTATTGTCAGGCTTGATCCAAAACAGGCTCTCTACAAGCTCAGGCAGGCAGAAGAGAGGCTGGAGAAGTCCGAACTTGATCTTGCAAATGAATTGTTAGGTTACGGTTATGGAAAAGACACGGCAAATGCTCCAAAGAATATGCTCAGGATTATTAAGATCCGCACCGGGTACAGTAGCAGTTTTAATGAACTGAAACAGGCTCAGGAGGATCTGGAGAATACCTCTCTTAAGGCGCCGTTCACAGGAAAGCTTGCAAATTTTTCTGCAAAACCCTTTGAACAGGTTTCGGGTGTTGTTTGTCTGCTGATTGACGACTCCCGTTTTGAGGTTGAATTCCCGCTTCTGGAAGGTGAGATAAAATATGTAAAACCGGGCAGTCGTATAAGACTGAGCTCCTACAATGAGCCTGAGAAATTTTACAACGGCACTGTTACTCAAATAAATCCACTGGTTGACGAAAAGGGGCAGATTAAGGTGCTGGCAGTTGTTGACAATACTTTGGGAAAGCTTATGGAGGGAATGAATGTAAAGGTATTTCTGGAAAATCTGGTCAGGGACAAGCTTGTGGTTCCAAAGAGTTCTGTGGTAATGAGGGATAATTTTGATGTGCTTTTCAGGATAGATCCTGCAACCGGCAGGGCAATGTGGACCTATGTAACCATAGAGATGTCCAACAGTGATTCCCATTCGGTTGTTGCAAACAAGGAGAAAAATGCAGAGCTCAATCCGGGCGACATAATAATAATCTCCGGAAACCTGAATCTGGCAGAAGGTTCCAATGTAGAGATAAAAAGGCGTTGATACTATGATTGGCAAACTCATAGAAAGACCTATAGCTGTTACTATGTCGATCATTGCAATTGTAGTGCTCGGCTCGGTTGCCATAAGTCTTATTCCGGTGTCGCTGATGCCTCAGGTGGATGTTCCTCAGATAACTGTTCAGGTCAATGCCCCCGGGTACTCCGCAAGAGAGCTGCATAATTCGGTTATCAACCCAATTAAAAGTCAGCTTGCTACAACCTCTAAATTAAAGGAGATCAGCTGCGAATCCAACAACAATGCAGGTATGATCTTTCTGGAATTTGAGCACGGATCAGATATTGATTTTTTGTTCGTGGATGTCAATGAACGGATTGACAAGGCGATGGGCTCAATGACCAACATAGAGCGTCCAAAGGTAGCAAAGGCAAGTGCGACTGATATACCGGCATTTTTCATCAATATGACTCCTAAAGTGGAGAGCTCGGAGAAGTTTTTGGAAATGAGCCGTTTTGCCGTTGCCGTTGTTCGCAAACGTCTGGAACAAATTCCCGAGATTGCACTGGTTGATATGAGCGGTCTCTCCCTGCCCGAGATAATTGTCACTCCATATCCCGAGAAGATGAAGAATCTGGGGATATCGGCATCCACACTGGAAAGCGCAATTAAAAACAGTAATATAAAACTTGGGGATCTCTCGATCAAGGACGGCCATTACAGGTGGAACATCCGCTTTTCCTCAGAGATCCGCTCCAAAAGCGACATTGAGAATATCAAGCTAAATATCGGAGGCAGGATATACGATTTTTCTGATCTTGCCTCAGTGGAGCAGCAGCCCAGAAGGCACAAGGGGCTTGCACGTTCAGACGGCAAACAGGCTGTTTCAATGGCCATAATAAAGCAATCCGATTCAAAAATGTCGGACCTCAAGGCCTCTGTCAACAGTACACTTGAACAACTGGGAAAAGAGTATCCAAATGTGGAGTTTATTATTGCAAGGGATCAGACGCAATTGCTCTCATACTCTATCTCAAATCTCAGGAATAACCTGATAATTGGCGCTCTGCTTGCCTGCCTGGTTATTTTCCTGTTTATGAAAGACTTCCGGTCTCCCTTACTGGTAACTATCACAATACCCCTCTCGCTTATCGTCTCACTTCTCTTTTTCTTTCTTGCAGGTATTTCCATTAACATCATATCTCTCTCCGGGCTGATTCTCGGAATCGGGATGATGGTGGACAACTCTATAATTGTAATAGACAACATCACCCAGCTCCGGGAACGAGGACACCAGCTCAAAGAGGCTGTTGTAAACGGCGTTGGACAGGTCTTCGCTCCGATGCTAAGCTCAGTTCTTACAACCTGTTCCGTCTTTATTCCGCTGGTATTCCTTAGCGGCATTGCAGGATCTCTCTTTTACGACCAGGCAATGGGAGTTACCATTGGTCTGGTCTCCTCCCTGCTTGTGGCTGTGCTGGTTATCCCCGTTTACTATTATCTTCTTTACTTAAAAAGAGGTGAGCCTAAACCAAACCGTTTAATTGACAGGTTCAAGCCCGTTGACCTGGTTGCAATATACGAAAGGGGGCTGATGTGGGTCTTCAGGCACCAGAGATTTGTATGGGTTTTGTTTCTTGCAACAATCCCTTCTCTCTATCTGATTTTCACTGTTATCGACAAGTCAAAACTGCCTCCGGTAACTCACGACGATGTGCTTGTCAGTATTGACTGGAACGAATCCTTGACAACTGAGGAAAATGACAGAAGGGTAGAAGAGGTTTCATCGTTATTCAGTGATCACCTCTCCCATAAAACTACATTTGCCGGAATTCAGCAGTTTTTGCTTCCCCATACTCCTGATCTCACAGAATCTGAGGCTGTTTTGTACCTTAAAGCCAAAACTCCATCTGAACTGAATATTGTAGAAGGAAAGATTGCCGGGGCAATCACAGAAAAGTACCCTGAGGCCACGGTAAGAATCTCCCCGGCAGAGAATATTTTCAATATGATATTTGCAGACCGGGAGTATAACCTCACAGCAAGAATTGTCAGCAAAGACAGCAAGGCGGCCGATCCCGACAAGCTTAACCGTTTTCTGGAGAAGATCTCTGCAAAGATGCCGGAACTATACATAGAGCCGGTGCTGTGGCAGGAGCAGATTTTGTTTGTGGCTGATCCCGAACTTCTTTCTATGTACAGGCTTCAGTATGGAGATGTGAGCAGTGCCCTGAGAAATGTGACAAAAGAGAATCAACTTTTTACAATTAACGAAGGAACCTATTCGATCCCGGTAATTGTGGGAGAGGAGGAGGATGTCACAAACCTGCTGGGAGTGCCGGTGACAAACCAGGATGGAGTTAGAATTCCTCTCTCAACCGTTCTTAAGGAGACCCGGATAAGAGACCTGAAAAACATTGTATCGGGCAAAACCGTAGATTACTACCCTCTTAACATCTCTCTGCCCGACAATGAGGTCAGAAAAGTGATAGCCAATATAGAAGAGGTGGCTAATAATGATGAGTGGTTTGATGTCACTTTTACAGGAAGCTACTTCTCAAACCGGCAGATGATAAAGGAGCTCGCGATAATACTCACGATTGCCCTCTTGCTGCTGTTTTTCATATTGGCTGCACAGTTTGAATCTCTTGTCCAGCCACTTATTATCCTATCCGAAATAGTGACCGACGTCTTTGCCGCCCTTTTATTTCTGTGGATATTCGGTTCCGGGCTAAACCTTATGTCAATGATCGGCCTGGTGGTTATGTCCGGCATCATAATCAATGACTCAATACTCAAAGTGGACACCATCAACCGTTTGAGAAAAGAGGGTTATTCACTGCTAAGGGCTATTTTCATAGGCGGAGGCAGAAGGCTGAAACCTATTATTATGACCAGCCTTACCACAATACTGGCAATTGCCCCCTTCCTTGTCAGAGGAGATATGGGTTCAGACCTTCAATATCCGTTGTCGCTGGCCCTAATCGGTGGAATGCTTGTCGGAACTCTGGTGAGTGTGTTCTTTATTCCGGTATTTTATTACAACATTTATAAAACCCGCAGAAAATGAGGCTATCTCCCTTTTCTGTAATACTTCTGTTTGCCGTTATGGTGGTTGCCGGAATGGGTTTAACTCCTCTTCTGAACATCCAGTATAACCCCACAGTAAAGCAGAAAAACCTCTCTGTGAGCTTCAGCTGGGGAGGTGCCTCTGCAAAGGTTATTGAGTCAGAAGTAACCTCGCAGCTTGAGGGTGTAATATCTTCTGTTTCCGGGGTAAAAAGTGTCTCCTCTGTATCCGGCAAAGGCTCCGGCAAAATTACTGTGGTGCTTAAGCCAAAGGCAAACATTGATGTTTTACGCTTTGAGATTGCCTCACTTATCCGGAGGATATATCCAAAACTGCCAGAAGGGGTAAGCTATCCCTATATAAACGTATCCACATCCGGGACCAGCACTTATCCCATTCTCACATACAAGGTCAACTCCTCCCTGCCTGTAAACAGCATCAGAGATTACACCGAGGAGGTAATAAAAAAAGAGCTTTCACTCATCAGCGGTGTGGACCGGATAGACATCTCCGGAGCTGTGCCATACAATATTGATGTTATATTCGACCCCGATATTCTTGACAATTACGGCATTACTCCCGATGAAATTCAAAGAGCCCTTAACACTTATACAGCTACAAGGTCAATAGTAGGGAGCCTGGAGGGGATGACTGTTTGGTTGGAGCCGGGCACAAGCGGGTCAACTCTTGGAAAACTTCCCGTTAAATATTACGGAGAGAGAGTGATAAGACTGGATGACATTGCAGATATTATAGTAAGAGAGCCTCTTCCCGATAGATATTACCGCATCAACGGGCTGAACACTATCAATTTTGTAATCTATCCGGAAGCCGGGGTAAACACCGTCACACTGTGCGATCAGGTAAAAAAGAGAGTCAATGAGCTGAGCAGGGATTTCCCGCAAAATTTTTCTGCAACTATTGACCAGGATGAGTCGGTAAGGCTTAAGGAGGAACTCAGAATAATAATCAGACGCATTGCCTTTTCTCTGTTCTTCCTGCTCGCATTTGTCTATCTCGTCAGTCGCTCTGCAAGATACCTTGCCCTTATAGCATTCACTCTTGTTGCCAATATTTTTATAGCCTTTATATTTTATTATCTCTTTGATATCCAGGTGCATTTTTACGCGCTTGCCGGAATAACGGTCTCCTTGGGAATGGTCATAGACTCCTGCATAATAATGATATCACATTACAGTCAGTTCCGTGACAGAAAGGCTTTTCTGGCTATACTGGCCGCTCTGCTCACCACTATCGGAGCTTTGTCGGTAATCTTTTTCCTTCCCGATGACATACAGGTGAATCTTGGAGCATTTGCAGCAGTGATAATAATAAACCTTTCGGTATCGCTTGCAATCGCAATCTTACTGGTTCCGGCCCTTGTGGATACCTGGCCGGTGAAACTGGGATCTTCTGGAGGAAGGCTTGTCTTTAAAAGAAGGGTGGTATCCTTTAACCGTATTTATGCACGGTATATCTCCTTCGGGCGAAGTCACAGATGGATTTTTATCCTTTTGCTTGTGCTGGGTTTCGGGTTGCCTGTGTTCAGGCTCCCCTCGGAGATAAAGGAGGAGAAAAATATTCTTCACAAAGCATACAATAAAACCATAGGTTCTGAATTTTACAAGAGCAATCTTAAGTCAATAATAGATAAGGGATTTGGAGGCTCTCTAAGGCTTTTTCTTGCAAATCCTAAAATGCCCAGACACTTTGGAGGAACAGCTCCCAGGGCTGAAATCACGGCACAGGCGTCTTTGCCCGACGGGTGTACTGTCCACCAGTTGAATGACATAATTGTATATATGGAGAGTTTTCTTTCCGGATTTCCTCAAATCGAAAGGTTTGTCACAACGGTCAATTCCTACAGTAGTGGCATTATTACAATTACCTTCAAGAAAGAGTACGAAAACACCTCTTACCCTCAAATGATAAAAAGAGAGATTATTGCAAAAGCGATAGACTTTGGAGGGGCAAACTGGTCTGTTTCGGGACTGGACGACACAGACAACTTCAGTAACAATATCTACTCCTCCGGATACAAGAGCAATCGTATAAAGGTTACCGGATACAACTATGATATGCTCTACGATTTTTGCCAGAATTCAGTACGAGCCCTCTCCGAAAATCCGAGGGTTAATGATCCCGGCGTATATGGTGGCAGCTATGGAGACAGAATGATACCCAGAAACGAATATTTCATCGATTTTGACCAGGAGAAACTGCTTCGCTACGGGATTACCCCCGATATGGCATATTACGTACTTAGAAAACAACTGCTCGAACAAGGAGCAGGCTCTTTTACCGACGGAGATGAAAATATAAGGATTAAGCTGATTTCCTCAAAAAAAGAGAGTTTTGACACCTGGAATTTCGAGAATGAATACCTGGACCTTGGCACCGGATTTATCATAAGAGTTCCTGAAATTGGGACTGTTCAGGTGCGCAAATCAGGCAATGATATTTACAAGGAAGACCAGCAGTATATTCTTAATGTCTCTTATGACTTTATCGGCTCATACGAACTTGCCAGGCGAGTTTTGAAAAAGGAGGCAGATAGGCTTAACGATGAGGTATTACCTATCGGATTCAAAGCCGGAGAATCCGGGTTTTCCGGATCCTGGGATAGAGTAAATTATCTATGGTTGATACTTATAGTTGTGGCAATCATCTATTTAATCTGCTCCATTTTGTTCGAATCCCTGCTTCAGCCCTTATACATCCTTCTGTTGATACCTGTATCTTTCATCGGGCTCTTCCTTACTTTTTACATAACCGGATTCAGGTTTGATGAAGGGGGTAGTGCCTCAATGATAATGCTTTGCGGTATATCGATAAATGCCGGCGTTTACATTATCAACCAGTATAATATAACAAAAAGATCAGGACGCAGAAAGATGTCGCCCCTCTCCTGCTACATAAAGGCATTTAATCTCAAGATAGTTCCCATACTATTGACAATTGTTTCTACAGTTCTGGGACTTATCCCGTTTCTCTTTGACGGAAGCGGGGCACGATTCTGGTTCTCCTTTGCTGTTGGAACAATGAGCGGATTAATGTTCTCCATACTGGGGATACTGTTCATACTACCGGTATGGAGAATCAAATAACTGTAATTCGGGTTTTTACGCTCTGCACTTACCGATATATTTCACAAGCCTGGCAGCATCATTGCCTGTAAAGCTTATCATTTCAGAAGCCGATTCGTAAGTGTGAGGAACAAACCTATAGAGCTGCACTGCGGCAAACTCCTTGTCTGCAGAAAATACCAGATCCAATCTGCCGCTACCACTCTGGGAGAGTTTGAACGGTGGAGTTTCGTCAGTAATTCCCTTTTCAATAATTCCTTTTATTGTTCCAAGCTGATCTTTGTCAAAATAGCAGCATTCAGTTTTGATATAGCTGCCCGAAGGTGTGTAGATGTTGGCTGTGGATTTCACAAAATAGAGCACCAGGGAAATTATAAGTAGAATTGATCCTACGGTTATATAGGAGAGGAAAAGGGATATTAGCCCAAGTGCTGCAATTATTGCCGAGATAATTACGATTTTTACATCGAAATTTTTAACTAGTCGTTCCTTATAAAGGGTTTAA
>DIXE01000051.1 GCA_002428635.1 Bacteroidales bacterium UBA6088 | reverse complement strand
CCCCGGATACATACCTTTCGTATGCTATCTCATAGCGGCGCGCTGCTTGTGGTGCTGTTTGCATATCTTTATTATTTGAAGACAAAGGTAGATAGCCTTAATGCACCAAAATAGGCGGGGCTCAACGAACGGTTACACTATAGTTTTATGAAATTCGCATATAATACTCATTATATGCGTTTTACAAAATTTGCTAACACCTCTGTCCCGTCCTTAAATTGATGTAATATATAAAAAATCATAAACCAATTAATAAAAAAATATGAAAATTGTAAAATGGAAAGAGCGTAAAATCGTTGAAACTCCGCATAAAGTAGATGTTCGCAAGCTGTATGACCATGAAAGTGCACAGGTCATGCACATAACCCTTAAGCCGGGAGAAAGCCTCAAACCTCACATCACCCCGGTGGACGTTTTCTTTTACATACTGGAAGGAACAATAGATGTCAGGGTTGGTGAGGAGACTGTTCCGGTTGTACAGGATTCGCTGGTGGAGAGTCCAAAGAATATTATACATTGCCTCTCCAATAGCTCTTCCTCAATTGGCAGGATTTTAGTAGTCAAGGCTCCCCGGCCTGCTAGTCAGGCAAGAATTCTTTAGTTACATATCAAATTATTGTGGTGTAATTATAATTTGTTTGTTTTATCTTTCATATTGAAAGTCATACGTATCAATTTGAACGATTTATATATCTGATTTATAGTCTCAAAAAGCATTCTGCTTTTTAAACTTTGCACTTTTGTACGAATTTGTAAAAAATTACTGTTTATATAGAAGTGTAAATATTTTTTTTCATATCTTTAGGTGATAAAAAATATGTTCCCGGAAACAAAAAACGGGATAATTATTAACTTAACCGATATCGGATGAAACCAGTTAATGAACTTATTAAAAGCCTTGCCGACAGATATGGAAGAGAACGCAGCAGCCTTCTTCCCATACTTCAGGGTGTGGTTGAGCAGGAAAAATACCTGTCTGAATACTCTATGGTCGAGATTGCCCGTGAGCTGGATCTGCCGGCCACCGAGGTCTACGGCACAGCTACATTTTACTCCTTTCTGGAATACAAAAAAATGGGAAGGTACATCATCAGGCTCTGTAAAACCATCACTTGCGCAATGAAGGGTGAGAACCAGATCCTGCTAACAATTCAGGAGATGTTGAAGATCAAACTTGGGGAGACCACTCCTGACGGGTTGTTTTCCCTTCTTCACACCAACTGTCTCGGGTTCTGCCACAAGGCTCCGGCTATGCTCATAAACAACGATGTTTACACAGAACTCACTCCCGAAAAAGTAAGGGAGATACTCACAGGCTATATGAACCGTAAAGAAGAGCAGGAAGAAAATGTCAACTGATTATTTGCTTAAGAGAGCCGATTTCATCTTTAAGAATGAAAACGACTGGGAAGAGGTGCTTACAAAGAGTATTCACCGTACCCCTAACGAACTGATAAACGAACTCATCAGCTCAGAGCTTAAGGGAAGAGGAGGCGCTGGTTTCCCAACCGGATTAAAGTGGAAAGTTACAGCCGAGGACAAATCCGATGTAAAGTACGTGATTTGCAACGCTGACGAGGGAGAGCCGGGGACTTTCAAGGATAGGGAGATACTCTCCAAAGTTCCTTTTAAGGTATTGACAGCAATTGCAATTTGCGGTTACGTTATTGGTGCCAGACAGGGATATATCTATCTAAGGGGAGAATATTTCTTCCTTCAGTCTGAACTCAACAAGGCTATAAAAGAGTTTGAATTTTACTGCCGGCAGATAAACTTCGACTTTAGCATAAAGATATTTATGGGAAGCGGAGCATACATCTGCGGAGAGGAGACCGCTCTTTTCGAATCAATGGAAGGAAAAAGGGGAGAACCCAGAAACAAGCCTCCCTACCCCACTTCTTTCGGATATATGGGTAAACCGACAGTAATCAACAACGTAGAGACTCTTGCACACACATATACAATTTTCAAATACGGCTCCAAAAGATTTTACGATCTGGGAGTGCAGTTTTCAAGGGGAACCAAGCTATTCTCAGTTTCAGGAGACACTCCTAAGCCCGGAATTTATGAACTGGAACTTGGGATGAGTCTTGTGGACTTTGTTGAGGAGTTTGGCGATGACGATACAAAGGCTGTTCAGGTTGGAGGAGCTTCAGGCTTTCTGGTACCAAGGAAAAAATTTGCAGAGACAACCATCGGATATCAGGGAAGACTTGTTGGAATCTCACTACCGACAGGAGGATCAATGATGATCTTTAACAGCTCCCGCTCAATGTTCAATGTGCTTGACAACTATCTTGTATTTTTTGCAGAGGAGTCGTGCGGACAGTGTACTCCTTGCAGAGTAGGCTGTCAGCAGTTGCTCAGGGGAATAAAAGCTGTAAAAAGGGGCGAAAAGCCCGCATCCTACCTGGACAAAATGCTTAAGCTTGCCGAGACAATGCAACTGACTGCAAAATGCGGACTGGGCCAGTCTGTGGCAAACTCTTTCTCTTCTATTGTGGAGAATTTCAGAGAAGAGATGATATACTAATATCCAATAGCTTACAAATATGGAAAAAAAGATAAAAATCACAATAAATGGTGCCTCTTTCGAAGTGGAAAAAGGAATATCAATACTTGAGGCAGCCCGGAATGCAGGGGTAATAATTCCTACTTTATGCTATCACAAGGATTTGTGTGTTGCAGGAAACTGCAGGGTTTGTGTTGTCGAAATTGTTGGACAGAAACGACTGGCCCCTGCCTGTGCCACTCCTTGCGAAGAGGGAATAGAGGTGCTTACAAACACTCTTAAGGTGCGTAACTCCAGAAAGCACATCATTGAACTGCTCCTTGCCGAGCACAATGCTGAGTGCACAAGTTGTTACAAAAACGGCAATTGCGAATTACAGAAGCTGGCTTCGGATTTTAAAATTATGACGCAGGATTTCATTCATCTTGTACCATTCAAAAATTACACTATTGATATGTACTCCCCGTCAATAATAAAGGATGACAGCAAGTGCATAAGATGTCAGAGATGTGTGAGGACCTGCGCAGAGCTCCAGGGGGTGAATGCTTTGACTATGGCTTACAAGGGTGAACACGCCAAAATTACCGCTTTCTTTGAAAAATCGCTCAACGAAGTTGTCTGCACAAATTGCGGACAGTGCATAATTCACTGTCCAACAGGAGCTTTAGTGGAGAAGAATTACATAGAAGAGGTTTGGAGTGCAATTGCAGACAAAACCAAATATGTTGTAATACAAACTGCCCCGGCAGTGAGAGTGGGTCTTGGAGAGGAACTGGGGTTCGACGCAGGAGAGAGAGTCACAGGTAAGATGGTTTCGGCATTGAAACGTCTTGGTTTCGATGCTGTTATGGATACAGATTTTACAGCCGACCTCACGATTATGGAGGAGGGTACCGAGCTTCTTACTCGTCTCAAAAGAGCATTGGTCGACAAAGATCCGGATGTAAAGCTTCCAATGGCAACATCCTGTTCTCCGGGATGGATCAAATTCATTGAGCACATATATCCTGAGTTTTTGAGTCATCTCTCCAGCTGCAAATCTCCACAGCAGATGTTCGGTGCACTTGTTAAAACATATTATGCAAAGGCAAGAAAGATCGATCCGGACAAAATTGTATCTGTATCTGTGATGCCCTGTACTGCAAAGAAATTTGAGGCAAACAGGCCGGAAATGCACGACAGTGGTTACAAGGATGTAGATTATGTACTCACAACCCGGGAGTTGGCCATAATGATAAAACAGGCCGGAATAGACTTTATGAAGCTTGAGGATACGCATTACGACAGACTGATGGGAGAATCTACCGGTGCGGGAGTTATCTTTGGTGCCACAGGAGGGGTGATGGAGGCTGCTTTGAGAACTGCTTATGAACTGGTTACCGGAAGAGAGGTTCCTTTTGAGAATCTAAACATAACTCCTGTGAGAGGTTTGGAAGGGATAAAGGAAGCATCAATCAAGATAGAAAAACCTCTCAAAGAGTGGTCATTTCTGGAGGGTGTTGAGCTTAAGTGCGCAATTGCCCACGGCCTGGTAAATGCCAAAACAGTGATGGACTCTGTCAAAGCCGGAACATCCAATTATCACTTTATTGAATTTATGGCCTGCCCGGGAGGATGTCTGGGAGGAGGAGGACAGCCGATACCGACCAATCCTGAAATAAGGAGAAAGAGAGCCGCGGCTATATATGCAGAAGATGCCGGAATGCCTTTGAGGAAATCACACCTGAATCCTGAAATCATTAAAATATACAATGATTTTCTGGTGAAGCCCCTTAGCGATAAATCACATCACCTGCTTCATACAAAATACACACCCAGAAAGAGATACTAGAAACATAACTCTGCAATTTACTTTTCTGTTCGATACCTTTCCAGCAGCTCAATCAACTCTTTTTCCGGCTGGATTATATTGAAATTGCCCCAGAAGCCCAGGTCATAGTTGTGCCTTGTCTCTGAGAAGATATCCCTTACCGGGAGCCTCTCTCCGGGAGCAAATTTAACTGCACCGGTTGTGTCTGTGTGGAAGTTGGCCATATCGAACCAGAGAGACATCTGACTGCTGAACAGCTTTCCCTTCTTTCTAACCTTAAAGCGCATATCGCCCTTTACGTGATCCTGGAAATAGCTGTCACCAATCTTTTTGTAAGTAATTAAATAGCCTATCTTTTCCGGCACAACATCCAGTTTGCGACTCTTCTTGATTATTACCTGATCTGCAACCTGTTCCACAAACCCGGGGTCAATTTCGAACTCAGCTTTAACCAGTGCATAGCTGTCCACATCAATGAAAAGATCTCCCCTGAAAAGAGGCTCCAGTATCTCCTTCTTTTTTTCGAAGCTGAACTGATAAAGGCTCTTTCCGTCCATAAAGGAGATGCCGGCAAAAGTGTATTTGTAGTTCACCTGTTGATCCTTCAAAAGAAAATCGGGAGGGTTCTTAACAATATCCAGCAAGAGGCAGGAGTGTATTGAAGATTTTATTCTTCCAACAATTGTGTCATCGGCAAACCTGTTGATTATATTTCTCATTTTGAGCATCTTAACTTGATCACTATTTGCACTGCTTCTGAATCCGGTCTTGTAAATCTGCAGAATTGCCTCTGTCAGAGACAGACTGTTGCGGTACTCTGCACCCTCCCTATAGTAAGCTGTTATGTAAGCAGGTGTTTGAGAATAGTTTTCCCCTCTTCTCTCCATCATCTCCCTTATGGCTGTTAAAGGATCGGTAAGTCTCACCACCACCTCCTGCAACGGAATGATCTTCTGATCCATAAAGATCTCAATGTCTCTGCCGGCAAGAACAGCAACCGGAATCTCGCGGGTAAGATATCCCAGATGAGAGAATCTTATAACAGATGATTTTAGTGAATCAGACAGAATAAGCCTGAACTCACCGTTAAGATTGGAAATAATCCCTGATGAGCTCCCTTTTATGTTTACAGAACCGTAAATCACCGGCTCACCGGTTATCCTGTCAGTCATCCTTCCGGTGGTTACAATTACAGAATCTCTCCCGGCAGGAACGGGAGCAGGAGAAGAGTCTTCTTTCTGTTTATCTCTTAAAAGGAGGATATAGCTGTCTATCAGTTCGTAAGAGATATCATTAATCCCTGTAACAATTTTTATTGCCCGGTTCAGAGGATACTCTCCTTTACGAACCTTTACCACCAGATTGTTATCTATGAGCTGACTGTCGTAGATGAACAACAATCCGGTTTGAGAGGAGATATTGTTCAGATGCTCATAAACAGTAGCTTTCCCGGATATTTCCACTACGGGATCGACTGATATTCTTTTTTCCTGCCCCTGCAATATTGAGAAGCAGTAAAGCAGGAAAAGAGAGATTGTCACAATTGAGAAATATCTGGTCAGATATGTCATTCTCCCTGTATGGTTTAGAATATTATTATCTTCTCTCCTTCTCTCCTGTATGAAAGATCCATAGCCAAGGTAATTAGCCTGGCCATTGATTCAGGTGTATTGTCGGAAAATGTTGCAGTAAGCAACCTGTCTTTGACAGAAGGATCAATCATAATCTCCGGGCCGTCAAAATTTCTGTTGATAATTCCGGCAACATCCTCAAGTCTTGCATCCTTAAAACGCATTCTCTCCAGAAAACGGCCGAATTGTCTTACATCAACAGTCAGGCTCTTTTCCAATTCCTCACCCCTTACAAGAACCGTCTCACCAGCTACTGTATTGGCAGTAATCCCGTTGCTCCTGAGAGTTACCATAACACTTCCACTCTCTACAGATATTGTCTGTTCACTTCCAACTGCACTGTTAATTCTGAAAGAGGTTCCAAGCACCTCAATATTAATCAGGTCTGTCTGTACAACAAAAGGATGATCTTTGTCGGGCGATACCTGAAAATAGGCGTCACCTTTAAGGGAAACCTCTCTTGTACCTTTACTGAATTTTCGGGGATATGTAATGGAGGCGCCCTTTGAAAGATATACGGCTGACCCGTCCTGCAGGGTAGCAACAAATGCAGAGTTTCCCTGGTCATTGGTAATGGATACTGTATCTGCAGAAAAATTTCTGAAACTTCTGACTGCAAAAAATACCGTAAATGAGACAATCAGAAGTGCAGCGGCCCAAACAGGTATGTATGCAAACCGGAAACCTTTTACCTCTTGATTATCAGGCAGCAAACCGTCTCTTTTGAGTCTTTTAGACAAAGATTCCCAGGCTCTGCCGGTGCGTTCATCGTAAAAATATCTTGGTTTCATATTGCAGCAATGTAATATTCTATCTCTCTCCTCAAAACTTTAAGTGCCTTGCTTATCTCCAGCTCAACCGTCTTAACGGAGAGGGAGAGAGCATTTGCAATCTCACTGTATTTTTTATCTTCTTCTCTGTGCATTAAAAAAATTTTTGCTCTCCTTTCAGGCATCTTCTTAAGTGTTTTCCCGATTATCTCATCCAGTTCAATGTATTCCAGATTGTGCTGTGGATCAGGAGATCTGTCTGCAATCATCTCTTTCACGACTGAACTCTCGCCAATGTTTCTTGCTCTCTCCCTCTGGGTGTACTGTAGTGACCTGTTTTTTACGGCCCCATATAGATAACTCTTTATTGTCTTCACAATCAGCAATTTTCCCCTGTTTTTCCAAATCTGGTAGAAGAGCTCCTGAACAATATCTTCTGAAACATCTCCTCTGCCTGTAATTGTTACAGAAAAGAAGAAAAGAGGGGAATAGAACTCTCTGAAAAGATTTTCGAAGGCCTCGATATTCCCCTCCCTGATTTTTAAAAGCGTCATAAGATCGCTTGTCATCAATGCTCAAGGTTTGATACTCTTTCAAAGATACAAAAAGGGTTTGATTTATTTTGTGTTTGCCTTCTTAAGCTTTTGAACCCCAAATTCCAGTGATTCGTCAGGCTCAATTATGTTATAGTCGCCCCAGAAATCCTCATCGTAAAAATCCATAACCTTATCTGACAAAGACTCCCCCTGATTAAAGGCAAGCTTTCCCGGAATCTTTATTGCATCTCCTCTTCCGGCTGTTACAACCATTTCTGAAACAATTGCATAGTTGGTAGAAAAGAGCCTCTTTTTCCAGTCACATTTGAACTCAATCTGGCTTTTTACATAATTGATGTAACTTTTCCCATCCTTTTGTCTGTAAGTCACCAGAAAAGAGATCTCTTCCGGCTTAAATCTCAATCCCAAAGGCTTCTTTTTTAGAATTGCTTGGGCCGCTTTGTTTTTGTCATCCATACTCAGGCTAAAGGTTGCCCTGGAGAAGGTAAGGGTTTTCTGATCAATATACAGTTTGCCATAATGAAGAGGATAGGGCAGAATAACCTGGGGAACAAAGCTTACCACAAAGTGTGGCCTCTCGTCAATCATAACCTGCTGCTCCATAAAAAATTTGTAATCATCCAGCGTCTCCTTGTTTAGGAACATATCCGGATTTTTTACAATGTCAAGATAGATTGAAAGGTTCGGCCCGCCAAGCAGTTTAACAAAAAGAGTATCACCTGGCTTCTGGCTGATGAGTTTTCTGCCCTTGTTTACACGGACAATATCCTTGTAGACGTTTTGGGTATAGGGAGTTTTGTACATCTCTATAACTGCTTCTGCTACATTTATGTAAGTCCGTCTTTTTTTGATGGTCTCCCTATAGAAGCCGGTCAGGTGGTTGTGCTGATTGCTGTAGTTATCTTTAATTCTGTCGATAGCCTCTGCAACCAGAGTTTTTGCATCCATTCCGTAAATAGTTATCTCCTCCAGCAGATTGGGCATAGGTTTAAGGTAAATCTTCAATCCGGTGAGATCCTCCTTGCCAACTGTGAGGATATGGTTATTGTAGCCAATAAGAGAGATCTCGACTCTGCTTGCATTGAGAGAATCTTTGACCTTAAGGGTGAATTCACCGTCCAGATTTGTAATTGTACCAATATTGGTACCTCTGATTGTTACATTTGCGTACTGCAAATTTTTTCCGGATGACTTGTCTTTTACTACTCCCCTGATGGTGATGTAATCCTTTGTGGTTTCCTGTGCGTAAACACTGTAAGAAACAAACACAAAGAGAGTAAGGAGCAGTATTCCTGTAAAGTTTTTGAGTTTTGTTTTCATCGTATCTGGTATTTTATGTCGTCGTATTCTATCATTAAGACTCAGCACACTCAATATACCCTAATATTAATTTTTGTCTGGTCTAAAAATTTGTTATTTTTACATTGAAAATTGGCACATATTTAACGCAAGATGGTAGTGAAAGGGTTTCAATTTTTAACCGCACTTAATTACACCGATACTATTTTTTGTTTTACAACTAAATAATAATCAGGCTAATGAACACTACTCAAGAAATTTTTGTCGAGACCAAAAAAATCGACGAGATTATTGCCTCAAATGCAGGAAAACCTGGAGAACTCCTCACAGTTATGGAAGAGGTCCAGGAAGCCAACGAATTTAAGTTTCTGGATCCTGCAAGTATGGAGTACATCTCATGCAAATTAAAAGTTCCACTATCACAAATTTACAGTGTTGCCACTTTTTACTCCTTTTTTAACCTCAAACCTCAGGGAAAGAATACTATTATTGTCTGCAGGGGCACTGCCTGCCATACAAAAGGGTCAAAAGTGCTTCTGGATGATCTCTCTGTACTGCCCGGATGCAAGGATGCACTGGATTCAGGAGAGAGCAGCTTCACAACTGAGGACAAGCAAATTACTGTAAAAACCGTTGCCTGTTTCGGCCAATGTGCCCTGGCTCCGGTTGTTGCGGTTAACAGTGTCATATACAGCAATGTGACATCTGAGCAGATATTACAAATTTTACAAAATTTACAGGAGGGTAAAAAAGATGAAAATCTCAAGCTTAGCTAAACTGGAAGAGATAAGAATAAAAGCGGCCGGAAAGATTCTGCCTGACCGCCCATACATTGGAATAGGAATGGGCACTTGCGGAATTGGAAGAGGAGCAGAACTGCTATACGACAGTTTTGAACGAGTTATTAAGGAGAGAAAACTGGATGTACAGCTCAAGCAGGTAGGCTGCTTCGGTTTTTGTGCAGAAGAACCTTTGGTAAATATTTATATCCCCGGCAAACCACTTGTGATTCTTCACAGGGTTGCAGAAAACGATGTAATACCAATTGTTTCCGGAATAGAAAAGGGAATAATGCCTTTCAGAAATGTTTTGTGCAGAATAGAAGAGTGGGACTTTATCACCGGAAAATTCGAATACGGAAAAGGACTCACCGAGTATCCCCTTTGGAACGATATACCCTTTTTCAAATGGCAAAAGAAGATTGTGCTGCGCAATTGCGGAATAATTGCTCCGGATGATATAGAAGAGTATATTGCTGTAGGTGGTTTTGCTCCGCTTTACAAAGCAATACACGAATCTACTCCGGCCGGAGTTATAGAAGAGGTTAAAACCTCCAGACTCAGGGGGCGTGGTGGCGCCGGCTTCCCTACAGGTGTAAAATGGGAGCTTATGGCAAAGGTTGAGGAAGATCAGAAATATGTAATCTGCAACGCCGACGAAGGAGACCCTGGTGCATTTATGAACAGGAACGAGATTGAGAGCGACCCCTTTATGCTTATTGAGGGAATGACCATCGGCGCATTTGCAATGGGAGCATCAGAAGGCGTAGTTTATATCAGGGCAGAATACCCTCTTGCTGTAAGAAGGCTCAAGCGTGCTATCCAACAGGCAAAGGAACTTGGATTGCTTGGCGATAATATTTTTGGATCTTCCTTTAGCTTTGACATAAAGATTGTCGAGGGTGCAGGAGCGTTCGTTTGCGGTGAGGAGACAGCACTTATCAGAAGTGCAGAAGGCAAAGCAGGAAGACCGACTCCCAGACCTCCCTACCCTGCTCAAAGCGGATTGTACGGGAAGCCCACCAATATCAACAATGTTGAGACCTGGTGCAATATTCCGGTAATAATATCAAAGGGTGGCAAATGGCTGACCAAAACAGGTACAGAAAAGAGTCCGGGAACCAAGGTATTCTCTCTTGTAGGAAAGGTTCGCAACACAGGTCTGGTAGAGCTACCTCTGGGTTCTACACTTGAAACCATAGTCTTTAAAATCGGCGAAGGTACTGGAAGTATGAAGCGGGTTAAGGCTGTTCAGACCGGAGGCCCCTCCGGAGGATGTATCCCCGTGGATTATATGAACACTCCGGTTGATTACGAATCCCTCAACTCGCTGGGAACAATTATGGGATCAGGTGGTATGGTGGTAATGGACCACGATAACTGTATGGTGGATGTTGCCAGATATTTCACTGAATTTTCGAATGCAGAGTCCTGCGGAAAATGTACACCCTGCAGAGAGGGACTGGCCCAGATCCTGCAGATATTGAACAAGTTCACTAAAGGAACAGCAGTTCCTGAGGATTACAATAAGCTGGAAACTCTGGGAAGAGTAATTAAAAGCACTGCACTGTGCGGACTTGGACAGACTGCACCTAACCCAGTGCTCACCACACTCAGGTATTTCAAGGATGAGTACGACCGCCATATGATTGAGAAGAAATGTGAGCCCGGAATATGCCAGGATCTGTTTACTGCACTTTGCGAAAATAGTTGTCCTCTACATATGCACATACCGCGTTATTTGCAGCTTCTTAAGGAAGACAGACTGGAGGAGGCCTTTGAGTCAACTCTCAGAGACAATCCCCTACCCTCTACAATAGGTCGTATCTGCCACTTCCACTGCCAGATGAAATGCCGCAGGGAAAACATTGACGCTCCTGTTTCACAGGGAGAAATACACCGCTACATATCAGATACAGCTTATGCAGAAGGTAAGGCAGAAAGGGTTTATGAAAGACTGCTCAAAGAGAAGCTTCATCCTACCTACAAAAAGATTGCAATAGTGGGAGCCGGTCCCGCAGGTCTGACTGCAGCCTATTATCTGGTGAGACTTGGTCACGATGTAACAGTATTCGACTCAGAGACAGAAGCCGGAGGAGTTCTCCGGTGGGGTATTCCAAAATACAGGCTGCCTCTTGAAACTCTTGCCAAAGAGATAAAGTTTATAGAAGATTTAGGTGTAAAATTTGTCTTTAGCACTACCATAGGAAAGGACAGAAAACTGGCAGATATGGAAAAGGAATTCAACATAATCGTTCTGGCAGTAGGTTCTCAGAAAGACATAGAACTCAGCATTCCGGGCAACAATCTTGACGGTGTGCTTTCTGGTATGGAATTTCTTAAGGATGTATCCCTCGGGAAGAATACTGATTTGGGGAAAAATGTGGTAATAGTAGGTGCAGGCAATGTTGCCATAGATGCTGCCAGAACTGCTCTAAGGTGTGGTTCAGAAGTGACTGTGGTTTACAGGAGGCTCAAATCTGATATGCCGGCCAATAAGGATGAGATAAAAGAGGCAGAGAATGAAGGGGTTAATTTCCTCTTCCTTTGCAATCCAAAAGAGATCCTTGCCGATGCAACCAATAAAGTGAGAGGTGTTGAACTTATGAAGATGGAGTGCGGCGATATTGACCTTTCAAACCGACGCAAAGCAATCCCAACAGAAGAAACATTCATAATCGCTTGCGACACAGTGATAATGGCCATCGGAGAAGAGACAGAGGCCCATTTCGTTACTGAACTTGGAATCGGTCTTAAGAACAACGGTAACATCGATACCAACAACTTTGATCTGGGAACAAACCATCCAAGAGTTTTTGCAATCGGGGATGCAGTTACAGGTCCTGGAACAGCCGCTGAGGCTATGGGTACAGCCAAAAAAGCAGCAGAGGTGATAGATTTCAAACTAATGGGCAAACAGAGATTCCACAAACTGTCCAGAAAGTTTATAATCGGTATGGATGTACCATCAAAGCCTGAAGGCGGAAACAGGCACTACTCCATCAAGCGTCCGCTTGAAGAGAGAACCGGGAACTTTGACGAGATCAGCCTGGGGTACACTCCCGCTCAGGCTTACGCCGAGGCAGCAAGATGCCTGCGCTGTGATGTCCATATAACTGTTAACGAAGAGAATTAACCATGGAAAAAAAGATAACAATAACTGTAAACGGCAGGGAATACAAAGTCAGTGCCGGCAAAACCATACTTGAATCATGCAAAGAGATTGGAATCGAGATCCCATCGCTTTGCTATCTTAAAGATGTTTCACACAATGCCTCCTGCGGAATATGCGTAGTAGAGGTCAAAGGGGCCAGGACACTGGTCCGCTCCTGTGTAACACAGGCTTCTGAAGGAATGGTGGTCAAGACCAATTCCCCCTCTATTGATGAAGCCAGAAAAACAAATCTAGAACTGATACTTGCAAACCACCCCAAGGATTGTCTTATATGCGAGAGGAACGGCAATTGCGAACTCCAGGATCTGACTGCCACACTTGGCATCAAGGAGGCATCTTACGGCAAGACCAAACCGATTGAGCCTATTGACGACACCTCACTGTCTCTTGTAAGAAATCCGGAAAAGTGCATTCTCTGCGGAAGATGCATTGCAGTGTGTGCAGAGGTTCAGACAGTTCATGCGATTGATTTCGCGGGAAGAGGGCTTCGCACCAAAGTCTCAACCTATCAGGATAAAGGACTCGGAAATGTTGCCTGCACGTACTGCGGACAATGTGCTCTCGTTTGTCCCACAGCGGCTATTAGCGAAAAGGATGAGTCAAGAACAGTTTTCAACGATATTTATGATGACCAGAAATATGTCGTTGTACAGACTGCTCCGGCAATAAGAGTAGGAATCGGAGAAGCAATGGGGATGGAAGAGGGAGCGCTGGTTACCGGAAAGATGGTTGCCGGCTTAAGAAAACTGGGATTTGACAAAGTGTTCGACACCCAGTTCACTGCCGACCTCACAATAATGGAAGAGGGCTTTGAACTGATCCACAGAATAAAGAACAACGGAACCCTTCCAATGATAACCTCCTGTTCCCCGGGATGGATTAAGTTTATTGAACACTTCTTTCCAAAATCCCTGGATCATCTCTCAACCTGCAAATCACCGCAACAGATGTTCGGTGCTGTAGCCAAAACCTATTACGCCGAAAAACTGAACATTGATCCACGAAAAATGGTTGTCGTATCTATAATGCCTTGTACTGCAAAGAAATTCGAGTGCAAAAGGCCAGAAATGAATTCTGCCTTCGGATACTGGAAAAACAAGCTTGGACTCACAGATAAGGATAACTTTTTTGATGTGGACTATGTTCTTACCACCAGAGAGCTAGCAAGGATGTTCAAACAGTCAGGGATAGACTTCAGAAACCTTGACGAAGAGGAGTTTGACCTTCCACTGGGAATATCCACAGGTGCAGGAGCAATCTTTGCAGCAACCGGAGGGGTAATGGAAGCAGCTGTCAGAACAGCTTACGAAGTGATTACCGGAAAACCTCTGCCATCAATTGACCTTAAAGTAGTCAGAGGCTTCGAAGGCATCAAGGAGGCTGAGTTGGATCTTGACGGAACCAAAATCAAGGTTGCTGTCGCTCACACACTTAAGAATGCACGCACTTTACTGGAGCAGATAGAAGAGGGAAAGTCACCCTACGCCTTTATTGAGGTAATGACTTGTCCAGGAGGATGTCTGGGAGGTGGAGGGCAGGCTATCCCTACAACCTGGGAGATACGGGAAAAAAGAGCTGCCTCAATTTACAGGGAGGACTCTCTCAAGCCTATCAGAAAATCTCACGATAATCCGGCTATCAAGGAGATATATCAGGACTTTCTGAAAGAGCCACTGGGCCACAAGTCTCACGAACTTCTACACACTGAATACACAGAGAGAGGAGTTTATTAAAAAATTAGTTAACCTTACGGCAAACCTTCCGGAAGCTGTTCATAGAATACTTTCCCGGAAGGTTTCGCATTATGGTACAATTTGTGTATTTTTGAAAAGATAAAAAAATATCAAAATGAGAAAAACATTTGTACTGGCTGCTGTTATCCTTACAACTGCCACCCTGTTTGCACAGGAGAAGAATTTTATTGATCAGAACTACATAGAGATTACTGCAAGGGCAGAAAAAGAGGTTGCTCCTGACGAAATATATCTTAACATTACTATAAGTGAGCAGGACAACAGGTCAAAAACTCTTGAAAAGAAGGAGAGGGATATGTTCAAGAAACTGACAGCTCTTGGCATTGACCTTGAGAAGGATATGCAAATCCAGGACATCTCTACTTTGCTCCAGAAGTATTTGCTTAAAAAGAATGCCGTTCTCACTTCCAAATCTTACACTCTTAAAATCAGAAGCACCGATGTTCTTGTAAAAGTGTTTCAGGAGCTGGAATCTCTGGAGATTCCGGATGTAACCATTGCCAAAACATCACTTTCCAACACAGATCAGGTCAGGAGAGATGTTATGATTTCTGCTGCAGAGAATGCAAAGGAGAGTGCCCAAAGGCTGGTCACCACTCTTGGCAGAAAGCTTGGCAATGTGATTTTTATCCAATGTTACGACAACAATCCGCGAATGATCAAGTCAAATGTTATGGAGATGAGATCTGCCGTCTATGCTGCAGACGAGGCATTCAAGGAACCTGTACTTGAGTTTGAGAAAATCCGCTTTGACCAGTCTGTGTTTGTAAGATTCTCTCTGGAATAATTTCCTGGCTTAAAATGGTCCGCAGAAGAAGAAAACTGCCCGTATTCAGAGTTTTTCTCTTAACCCTACTGCTTATTGCCAAATGAAGCTGAACGAGGATGGAAGGTTGAGACTGAGCGACAAGCCATTCTCCCCCGGGGGTATTCTGGACATCCCGCAATTCCAAAAGATAAGGGACAAAAGGGTAAAGGAAATTACCATTGAACACCTGTTAAGGCACAAAGGAGGATTCACCCTCAGAGGCGGAGACTCCCTCTTTTGCACACACGACATAAAGAAAAGGATGAAGCTGGAGAGAGTTCCAACTCCTGACGATGTAATCGCCTATTCTCTGGAGAGAAATTTGGGTTACACTTCTGGCACAGGAACACGCTATTCAAATCTCGGATATCTTATTCTGACCAGAATTATAGAAGTTACAACCGGGGAAGATTATGAGGATTATGTAAAAAGTGAGATACTTCGTCCTGCAGGGATTTTCGATATGCATTTGGGTTCCAACTTTTATGAAGAAAAACTTGAGAACGAAGTAAAGTATTATGAGCCCGAAAACCAGGAAGTCGTTCCTTCTTTTGAGGATGGAAAGCCAGGTATCGATGATATTCTATCGCCGCAAAGCATAGAATTGATGACTATCTCTGCACCGGGTATACTTCCGACAGGATGGTCAAAGATTAGTGGCAACGGAGATTGGTCAAGAACCGACATCCTTTCGGGCAGCAGTTCTTTCATAAAAAATCAAAAAGATGGATATTCGTGGGTGGTATTGACAAATACCAGCTCCTGGAACGGTGCCAGATTCCCGAAAGAGATCGATCATCTTTTCAGAAAAGCCGTTCAAAAGGTTTCACTCTGACCCCAAAGAAATTTATTCGAAATTAGCGGTCAAGTTCAGAAGGGAAGAGATCCCCGGTGAGAAGATGAAGAGTAATCTCCTTAACCTTAGCCTCATATATTGAACTCAACATTCTATCGTATGCATTCATATATGATAGCTGAATGTCCCTGAATTCAATCCCGGAAAGTGATCCCAGTCGATATTTTTCCATTGCTGCGTCCAGGTTCAGATATGCAGTTTCCTTGTTTTCTTTCTCAAAGTCTATCATTCTGAGATTGTTCCTGTAAAGATTGTAGAGCTGCATCAGTTCGCTCTCCAGTTCCTGCCTTATCTGCAGAGTTGTAAGTCTGGCATTGTCGGCAAAAAGTTTTGCATTCTTAATTTTTCTGCGGTTTTCAAACCCATCAAATATCGGAATTGAAAGAGAAAATCCCCAGTTAATCCCTTCTGAGAGATCAAATTTGGAAGGGAAATAGTCGTTCCGGTATAGATTGTAATTGTATCCACCTGAAAATGACAGTGAAGGATACACAGAAGATTCGGCAATTTTTATATCAAGCCCGGCTACACTTTCCCCGGTAACGGCTGCAAGAACAGAAGTGTTGTTGTCCATCCCCCTTGTTATCATATCCTCCATAATCAGCATCGGCTCGGGCACTATAGTGTCACTTATACTGTAAGCGGAATTCAGGGGGACATTCATCATCCTGAAAAGATCTATGTAGGCATTTTTAAGTCTCTCCTTTTGCATCAGGAGGCTTGATGAATCGCTGTTGAGATAGATTTTTGACTGTTTATACTCCAAGCCTGAATCTTTCCCGATTGTGTATTTTGTATATGCCTGAAAGAACCTCGTCTGAGAAATCCCTACCAGTTCCTCAAGCAGTTTGACCTGATTTTGAAGACTGATTATCAGGTAATACTGTGTAGAAACCTTCATCACAAGATTCTCAACCACAGAGCGAAAGTTGTATTTCCCCTGATTGAGTAATTCTTCCTGCTTCTCCCTGGTGGCAAACATTGCAAAACCGTCAAAAAGAGGCCAGGTGAGATTTAATCCGCTTAGAACAGACAAGGAATTGTTTGTTGAAGAGACCTCATCTCCGCTCTGATTCATCATTCTCTGACCATTGGAAGCAGAACTTTGTCTTGTTGTTAAGGACAAAGACGGAAGAAAAGGAGAGAGAGTAACGTTGTTCTCTGCCATCTTCACCTGGTTGCCGGAAATCGAAACTGAATAATTATTGTTCAATGCAAATGCAACGCACTCACGTAGTGTCAAAGGTTGTTGTCCCTTAAGACTAAGCGGAAGGGACAAAAGAGTTAAAAATGCTATTATGTTTGTTCTATTTGTCATCTTCTTTCTCTTTAGATTTGGCGGATGAAATATAGCTGTACATCCCGGGAATTATATATAGTGTAAGAAACGTTGAGAATATCAACCCTCCGGCAACAGCTACTCCCATAGAGACCCGGCTTTCTGCTCCTGCCCCGGAAGCAAACACCATCGGTAAAATTCCCAGAATGGTAGATAAGCTGGTCATCAATATTGGTCTGAATCTGGAAGCTGCAGATTCCAGAATTGCTTCCAGTTTCTCTTTTCCGGCAATTTTTCTCTGATTTGCAAATTCCACCATTAATATTCCGTTCTTTGAAACTAATCCTATTAGCATAATCAGCCCTATCTGGCTGAATATATTTAGCGTCTGTCCGTAAGCCCATATTGAAACCAAGGCTCCAAGCAATGCCAGAGGAACAGTGAACATAATTATGAGGGGGTCCCTGAAGCTTTCAAACTGCGCGGCCAGTACCAGGTATATCAACACCATTGCCAGCATAAAGGCAAACAGAAGACTAGAGGTGCTCTCCACAAAATCTTTGGACTGCCCTGTAAGTGCTGTAGAATAATCATTTGGATTGAGCACTTCGTGTGCAATCCTGTCCATCTCCTCAAGCCCCTGCCCCAAAGTGTATCCCTTTGATAGCGATGCAGAAACGGTGGCGGCAACAAATCGGTTGTACCTGTAAAGCTGAGGCGGTGTGCTACTCTCTTCCATAGTTATGAGATTGTCCAGAGGAATCAGCTCTCCTGCATCACTTCTGACGAATATGTTTGCCAGATCCAAAGGACGACTTCTGTGCCTGAGGTCTATTTCACTCAGAATCTGATATTGTTTTCCGTTCCTGATGAAATACCCAATCCTCTGCTCACTCATAGAAAGCTGCAAGGTTTGGCCTATGTTCTGCACAGAAACACCCATCAGAGAACTTTTTTCTCTGTCAATAGAGACACTGAGCTCAGGTTTTGTAAACTTAAGGTTGATATCAGAGTTGGCAAAAATTTCACTCTGAGCAACTTCTGACATAAACAGGGGAATAATCCGCCTGAGAGAGTCAATATCTTTGGCCTGTATCACATACTGAACCGGCATCCCTCCCCTTCTTCCGCCAAATGTCTGCTGCTGGGTAACAAATGTCCTGGCCCCGGTAAGTGCTGCCACTTTTGGAGACAAAGCATCGGCAATTTCCTGCTGACTCCTTTTCCGTTTATCCGGTGAGACTAAGGTCACCTGAAAATTTGAGCGGTTCCTTGAACCCATTCCTACCCTCTGCATAACCTTGTCCCTCTCGGGAACCTCCTCACGGATCACCTCCCACAAGTCATCCGCGTAGTCAAGCATATAACTGTACGTAGCCCCCTCCTGAGCAGTGCTGGAAACTGACACCATAGAACGGTCTTCCAATGGGGACATCTCTGTTGGTATCGATGCCCATAAATACACAATCACGACTATGGCCAATCCAAGGAATGCCCCGGCAAGCCATCTTCTCTTCATAAATGCCTTGAGGGATGTTGAGTACAAGTTGTTTAACTTAATAAAAAAGACATCTGTATATGAATAGAATTTACCCTTGTTGCTCTCTTTTCTTACAAGCTTTGAGGTAATCATAGGGGTGAGAGTAAGAGCAACAAATGATGATATTATTACCGCACCGGCAATTACAATGGAGAATTCCCTGAAGAGTCTTCCGGTAACGCCCTGTAGAAAAACGATTGGGAAAAATACAGCCACAAGAGTAATCGTGGTTGATATCACTGCAAAAAAGATCTCTCCGGAACCCTTTATTGCAGCCTCTTTTGGAGGCATTCCCTTTTCAATTTTAGTGTATATGTTCTCCATCACCACTATAGCATCATCCACCACCAATCCTATAGACAAAACTACTGCAAGAAGGGTTAGTATATTAATTGTGAATCCGGCAAGGTACATTACAAAGAAAACCCCGACCAGAGATATCGGAATTGCAATGATTGGAATAAGTGTTGTCCTCCAGTTTCTCAGAAAGAGGAAGATAATCAGCACAACCAGAATAAATGCCTGAAATATTGTTTGTTTAACCTCAGAAATAGAATCTCTGATGAAAACTGTGTTATCAAATCCCACACCCACTTCTATATCTTCCGGTAAGGATTTCTTGAGCTCTTCTACAGCCTTTTTGGCATCATCCACAATATTGATGTAATTGGCACCGGGTTGAGGAGTAAGCACACAGGCAACCATAGGAACACCGTCTCTTTTGAGAATGGATCTTGTATTCTCTGCATCTATCTCAGCCGTTCCAATATCAGAGAACCTCACAATCCTCTCTCCGTTTCTAAGAATTATCAGATTGTTGAAGTCATCTATTGTTTTAAGGCGGCCCAGAGTTCTTATTGTTAACTCCATAGTGGAGCCTTCAATTGTACCGGAAGGTAGTTCGATATTTTCGCGGGTAACCGCCTGCCTCACATCTAGGGGTGTTACTCTGTATGCAGCCAGAAGCAGCGGATCCATCCTTAATCTTATTGCGAAGCGTTTTGACCCCCACACGTCCACGCTGCTTACACCACTGATAGTCTGCAATCTCTCCTTGAAATTCACCTCGGCATATTCGCTCAGATCAATGATATCTCTGGTTTCGCTCATCAGAGTTATGGTGTATATCGGCTGTGCATCAGCATCGGACTTTTCCACCACCGGAGGGTCCACATCTGGAGGTAATCTTCGCTGGGCTCCGGACACCTTGTCCCTCACATCGTTTGCAGCAGTCTCAAGGTCCACCTCCAGGTTGAACTCAATTGTGATTGAGCTGGAGCCGTCTCTGCTGCTGCTGGAAATAGACCTGATGCCCGGAATGCCGTTTACGGCAGCTTCAAGTGGTTCTGTAATCTGTGTTTCAATTATATCTGCATTTGCACCCGGGAAAGAGCACCTTACTGAGATTACCGGATTGTCAACAGAGGGGTAATCCCTTACACCAAGAGAGGTGTATCCGATAGCCCCGAAAATTACTACGACCAGACTCATCACCGTTGCCAGAACAGGCCTGTTTATTGATAGCGTTGAAATGTTCATATACTGGTCAATTCTTTGAAGCCTTTACAGCAATTCCTTCTCTCAACTGCATAAGTCCCGTAATTATCACGGAATCTCCCTGCTCAACTCCGGAGAGTATCTCCATCATATCCACAGATCTGGAGCCTGACTCAACCTGTACAGACTGAGCTTTGCCTTTTTTTACGAGCCATACTGTGTGACCCTTGACTCCTGAAACTATTGCTTCGTTTGGAATGTAAATATTTTCCTTTTTTGTGTCGGAACTAAGTGAAACTCTGGCAGACATGCCAGGTTTCAGATTTCCCCTGAGATTGCTGTACCTTGCCCTGATAAGTATTGTTCTGGTCTTGATATCAATTTCAGGATCAACAGCATAAACTATCGAAGTGTATTTCTCACTGTTTCCCTCAACCCCAAAACTCACTTTCCTGCCAATCAGGTTATTGAAGACATATTTTTCAGGAACTGAAAATTCCACAATCAGGTTGACTGCATCCACTATTGTGGCAACCTTCGAGTTAGGCATAAGCATTGCACCCGGACTAATATAACGAAAACCGATCATTCCGTCGAAAGGGGCGCGTATCTTCATCTTCTCAATCTTAAGTTTGAGTTGCTCAATATCTTGTTTGAGCACATTGAATTCAGTGGAAACCTGGTCGTAATCCTCTCGACTGACAGCCTCCTTGCTCAGAAGTATCTCCTGTCTTTTAAGCTTTTCTGCTAAAAGCTTGTATTGAAATTCGGCTCTTGTGAGTTGAGACTGAAGTTCATCGTCATTGAGCCTCACCAGAATATCTCCTTTTTTAACAGATTCACCTTCCTTGAAGTTAATCTCAACAACCCTTCCGGATAATTCACTTGCAAGCTCCACCTTGTCTTTTGCGACCAGTGTTCCCGGGACAAGAAGTCCGTCATCTGCAATCATATAGCTTGCAATATGAACAGAAACAGGTAATGTTCTGTCACCACCTGGCATACCTCTGCCCGATGCAGGTTTTGCAGCCGGTAGATTTTCGGGTATTTCTGACTTGCGGTAAAAGGTGTAATAAACTAAAAAAGCAACGACTAACAATAGAGGTATCGTTGAATAGATAATATACTTCCCTGATTTTTTCATCAATAATATTGTCAATGATTATATTTGACAATAAAGATAGACAAAAGTTTAAAGCCTCTACTTCTGTTAAGGCTAATATTCCCTATATTTGTAACTGCTATAAAAAAATGAGGTTCAGAAAGCTATCACTGGAAGAGCTTAACCGTCTATCGATTAAAGCATTCAATGAGTTACCAAAGGTACCGGTAATTCTGGTGCTGGATAACATCAGAAGCGGACACAACATAGGCTCAGCATTTAGGACTGCAGATGCTTTTGCTCTGGAGGAAGTTGTTCTATGCGGCATCTCCTCTACCCCTCCCTCTGCTGAGATACACAAATCTGCTCTGGGTGCAGAAGAGAGCGTATCCTGGAGCTACAGGGGTAACTCCCTTGAAGCAGTCAGAGAGCTTAAGGAGAGAGGATACAGGATTGTGTCAGTTGAGCAGACACTGAACTCCACAAAACTGCAGAATATCTCTCCGGACAAAGAGAACAAATTTGCTCTTGTTTTTGGGAATGAGATCAAAGGGGTTGATCAGGGGATTCTGGACATAAGCGATGAGGTATTTGAAATTCCTCAGTTCGGGACAAAGCACTCTCTCAATGTATCGGTGAGTATAGGAATTGTGGTGTGGGAGACAGTCTCACGACTGAGAAAGATTTAGGGATATGAAAGATAACCAGGGAAGGGACATTACATACCTGAGAATTTCTGTAACTGACAGATGTAACCTCAGATGTCTTTACTGTATGCCAACGGACGGAATTAAGCTGGTGAAACACTCTCAGATACTTAGCTTTGACCAGATAGTTGAATTTACCAAAGTAGCCGTCTCAATGGGTATAGAAAAGGTAAGAATCACCGGTGGAGAGCCTTTGGTAAGGAAGGGGATTGAACTGCTTGTAGAAAAAATTTCATCGATAGAGGGAGTCAAAGAGCTTACAATAACTACTAACGGCATATTGCTTGAAAGTTTTGCCCACACTCTCAAGGCTGCAGGGCTTAACAGGGTCAATATCAGTATGGACACTACAGATCCTCTGAGATATAAAGAGATAACCCGTGGTGGTGACATCACTAAATTGATTAAAGGCATTTATGCAGCAAAGGATGCAGGTCTCGAACCTGTCAAACTCAACTGCGTAATTAACAGTTCCCCAAAAGAACCAGATGCTGTCGGTGTTGCCGAATTTGCAAAAAAAAATAATCTGCAGGTGAGATTCATCCCTCTAATGGATTTATGCAGGGGAGAGTTTGGACAAGTAATTGGGGGAGACGGTGGCAACTGTGCCCGATGCAACCGGCTTCGTCTGACAGCAACCGGATTACTTAAGCCCTGCCTTTTTAGTGATGTCGCCTTTGATATTAAGGAACTTGGAGCTATAAAAGCTATCGAGGCGGCTATAAAACACAAACCATCAAGAGGAGGAAGCAACTCAACAGGGGCTTTTTATAACATTGGAGGATAATTGATCTGACTTATGGAAAACAAAAAATTTTCACACACAACCCACGAGGGAGATATAAATATGGTGGATGTGACAGATAAGGAGGTCTCCCTGAGAACTGCCGAGGCTACCGGACATATCAGTCTCAAAAGTCAAACACTTGAACTTATTAGGGACAACCGCAATAAAAAGGGATCTGTACTGACTACTGCGCAAATTGCAGGGATAATGGCAGCTAAAAGGTGCCACGAGCTGATCCCTCTTTGCCATCCTCTGAATCTCACCAAGATAGACGTAAAGCTAAGCGAAGATAATTTCGGAATTACTGCCTTTAGTATGGTAAAGTGCAGCGAAAGAACAGGAGTCGAAATGGAGGCTCTCACAGCAGTGAGTGTAGCATTGCTGACTATTTATGATATGTGCAAGGCTGTGGATAAGGAGATGTCCATAGAAAATGTAAAACTGGTTAGAAAAACTAAACAAACAATATAATTTGAGGAATGGAGAGGATTGAAATTTTATCTGTAAACATATCGAGGGAGAAAGGAACCTCAAAAGAAGAGATCCCCTTTGGAGAGTTAACGTTACAGGGGCTCAGGGGAGATGCCCACGCCGGAGAGTGGCACAGGCAGGTAAGTTTACTGGACATCTCTTCGGTTGAAAAAATTGCTAGGGAGATTTCGGGAGAGTTCAAACACGGTGACTTTGGCGAAAACATAACAACTTCCGGACTGGATTTCTCATCTGTTAAACCGGGTGACAGGCTATACAATGATGATGTTGAACTGGAAATTACCCAGATTGGCAAGAGCTGTCACGGAAGTGGTTGTGCAATCTATAGAACTGCAGGAAAATGTGCAATGCCTGTCGAGGGGGTGTTTGCAAAAGTGATCCGCCCCGGGAAACTGAATAAAGGAGATGTTTTGAAACACTCTTCGCCGTGCCCCAGTCTTTGCATAATAACCCTCAGCAACAGGGCATATTCCGGTATTTACGAGGACAAAAGCGGGCCAGTGGTACAGGGTATCCTCAACGAATACCTTTGCGGCGAGAAGATACCGGGCAGAATTAAATATATTCTTCTGCCTGACAAGGCTGAGATGCTTAAAAAAACATTGGAGGACCTGATATCAAATAACACAGATGTAATAATAACAACAGGCGGCACCGGTATTGGACCGGAAGATATCACCCCCGATGTTGTAAAACCTATGCTTGACAAGGAACTGCCGGGAATTATGGAATACATAAGGTACAAATACGGAAGCACCAACAAAAACGCATTGTTGAGCAGAAGCTGCGCCGGTCTGGCCGGTAAATCACTTATTTTTTGCATCCCCGGCAGCGTTAAGGCTGCCACGGAATATATGAAGGAGATTACTCCGATGCTCTCCCATTTGTGCAGAATGAAATCCGGAAGTGATATACACTGATTACGAACGAACTTAATCAGAATTCGAAGGTGATGCCTATTGTGGGAAGGAATGTACCCTCTGTAATGGAAATTCTTTTCATCTGATAACGCTGCTCCTCTCTGGGTGCATCGGGATTTACAATTGTTCCGGTACTTACAAGAACATCTCCGGTCAAATATTCAAAATTTGTAACATTTTGAATATCAAAGTAGCACTTGAGTGCAAATTTTTTGAAATAAAACTCATTATCAATCCTCAGATCGAGTTGGTTAAAGATCCCCAGATATTGCGAATTGTACTGTGAATAATCAGGATAGCCTCTTCCTGATGCATCCCACGCAGAAACCAGCGAAGTTTTGAACTCATCCAGAGGAGTATATCAGGTATTAAGTCTCTTAAAGGCCATAATCCTAGGAATGAGAGGTTTATTACCTTGAACAAAAACTGTAGATAGGAGACTCTGGCAGAAACAAGGTAGCTTGTTTTTTTTGGAGAGATGCCCGTTTGAGCTGAAACCTGCTTCAGATGCCCCAATTGTAAACTTGCAGGTATTGTTCTCAGGATCACCGTCTTTGAGCTTAAAGTCGAGTACAGAGCTTATTGCGCCACCTGTTGGCATATTATCAAGTGTAAATCTCCCAAGAGTGTCGGTTGTCGTGAATTTGGAACCTTGAAATATTGAAACGGTTGCAAAGGCAACAGGTTCTCTGGAGTATTTATCTATAACCACCCCCTTAAGAGAATAATCCGCTGAAAAAGATATAACTGACAAAAACATTTAAACTCTAGCAACTGCAAGAAAAATTGAATGCAGAGTAACTGTTATTATTATCCAAAGCCTCTCCGAATTTTCTGCTGTTAGGTTCATAAACCGGTATTCCAGTGCGCTGTGTTTGCACGAAATAAGGCAGTCGCCACAATATGTGCAGGTTGATCCTATCTTGCAATTGTCTATGTTTTCGGGCAAAAGTGCCTGGTATTTACAGCTTTTTGTACAGGCATAACACTTAGTACAACTCTCCGTAAGTCTGAATCTGAAAGGTGAAATATATTTTAGTCTGCTGACAACAGTCCCAACCGGGCATAAGTTAGTACAGTGGTACATATACCCTCTTTTGCGCGATACAAATAGAATTACCCCTAGCCCTATTACTCCAAAAAGAATTGCCAGCAATGCTGCAAAATTGCCGGATCCGGAAATAAACCTGAGTACAAGCGCCACAGCAACGGTTATCAGTAAGATTGAAATCCTGAGAAGATGATTCGGGGCTGTATTTTTCTTTTTTCTATTTCCTGAGGCTGCAGCGTCCATTGGGCCAAAGTAGCAAAGATGGCTGCACCAGGCCGGGCCGGCAACCAATATTGCACTCAGGAATAGAATTATCATAAACCAGGAGCTGAAACGGTACATCGGCCCGGCTATCAGAATTGCCGGAACCGGAATGTGAAGTTTGCCGCTAAAAAGAAAAATCGAGTCGGCAACAATCCCCAGAAGCATCTGAAAATAAAAAACGAAAGAGAAAAAAGTCCAGGAGCGGATCCTCCAAATAGCTCTGCTCTCTCTGAACTGCATTTTGAAAGACAGGAAGGCACCATAGGAGGAAATTAACATTACCTGTAGCCACCCCCCATTTGGAAAGAGCCGCTCTGCAAGCAGAAGCGGCTTTTCCGGAATGGATTGTACAACTGACAGCAATATCGCAGTTATTGCAAAAACTGCTGCCGATAGAATAAACCTGTTATTATTTTGTTGCACTCAAAATATTTTCCATATACCTTATAAGGTAGGCATAGTGTGCTTCTGAGTTAAAGTCCCTAACCTTAAGCCCCTTAAGATATTTAAGAGTATTTAAAATCTGATAATATGCGACAGAAGAAGATTCAGTAATATCCTTAGGATTTGAAGTCGGTGGAGGTGGAGGCCCCATTCTTGTCACGGCATTTGCTCCGGTAAAGAGATCACAGATAGAGACTACATAAAGTTTCTGTAGTATCCTGTCATTTGTGTTTGTAACCTTGTTGGCCCATACAACTCTGTCAAGAGAGCCGAACATATCTTTGAGAGTGTAAGCCTTGTTGCCAAGTTCTCTCTCTGCCGATGCAAGATTCATTATAACCCTCTTGCTGAGCAGTGAAGAGAGGGCAGCTGTGTAAGCCCTTTCTATATACATCTCCGGACGGCTTACAAATTTGTTCATATATTCAGAAGGGACCAGCCATTCCGGTGCATTTTCAAAGAGGTGCCTGTTGAGGAAATTCATTGCCTCCTGCTGCTTCTCTTTTTCAACTATAGTGTAAACATTCCCCGGTTCTTCAACAGCCTTGGAGTCCTGGTAAACTCCGCCTACCCATTTCACAACGTGCCCGATATATCTGCGGAACTGATTATTGAGCTCAGTGTGCATTGTTCTCAGGTTGTCATAATCTTTATTGGGCTCTTTTGTCCATTCTCCGAGATTTGACATCACCAGCTTAAGATTTTTTATTCCCAGCTCGTTAGTCTCCATCTGGTTTTCTCCAAGATCTTCTGACTGGAACCTGGGATCACTTGCACTGCTTTCGGTTCCAAACTTAAATCTTTTGTCCTGTGTCTTTTCAATGATCCATTTGTTAATCATCGGTATCTCTTTGACTGGATCGTCAATATCAGGGAATCTCCTATAACCCCACTCTATTGCCCAAAGGTCGTAATGACTTATCCTCGGGAAGAGAAGTTCTCTTGGAATGTTGTCTTCAGGCTGGGCCACATAGTTGAATCTGGAATAATCCATTATTGAGATTGTGTGACCGTTTCCCTTAAGGAAAGCAGGGTCACGAAGCTGAGCAGCAGTATATTGGGCAGTTCCTGCAAAATTATGCCTCAGCCCAAGTGTGTGCCCGACCTCGTGCGAAGAGACGAATCTTATTAGCTGACCCATAAGTTCAGTATCAAAGGTCATCTTGCGGGCACCGGGATCAACGGGTGAGCACTGAAGAAAATACCAGTTCCTTACAAGTGACATTACATTGTGATACCAGTTGATATGACTCTCGATAATTTCGCCGGAGCGTGGATCGCTTACGTGAGGGCCGCTTGCATTAGGAGTGTCAGACGGCTTGTAAACAATTGCACAAAATCTTGCATCTTCCAGAGACCAGGTAGAGTCTTTTAAAGGAGCTTCAAGTGCATAAATGGCATTTTTAAATCCGGCCTTCTCGAAAGCAACCTGCCAGTCGTTTACACCTTGAATAAGAAACGGAACCCACTCTTTTGGAGTTGCGGGATCTATATAGAAAACAATGGGTTTTGCAGGCTCAACAAGCTCACCCCTTTTGTACTTCTCAACATCTTCCGGTTTGGGTTCGAGCCTGAATCTTGATATCATTGATATTCTTTTCACGCCCTGCGGATCGTAGCTGAAATCTGTATAGTTCTCTGTAAAGTATCCAACTCTGTCATCTGCATACCTTGGAGTCATCGGGACCTTTGGCAGTAAGACGAATGAGTTGTTAAGCTCATAGGTTGCATTTCCGCTGCTTGATCTGCTGTATGTCTTTACAGTTTTGATCTCGGTATTTATAGGATAAGTTTTGACAGAAGTAATGAATGATGCATCTCTAACAAGTCCGCCTAGCTTAAAAGAGGATTTGCCTGAAGCCCCCCCCTTCGGGAAAAAGAGAATTTCAGAATCTGAGTTGAATAAATCTGTTACATCAATAAGTCTTTGGGTCTTGTCAGCAGATTCTGCTTTGATGTCAAAAGTGGAAATGATGGCATTAAGATTTGATCTTAGCACAGAGAGAAACATTGCACTGGTGCTGTCCTTTACCCTCTCTCTTCCAAGCACATTGGTAAGAAAAACTTTATTATTAGGCCCCTTTTCAAATCTAAAAACGCCGGAATTGACATCGTCACCTGCGTAACCTGTAAAAACGGTGCGGATACCTTCTGCGGCCTTTGAAATTCTGGTTACCATCAGAATATCCCTTCCGAGAATGGAGTCATTAATATTCAGAAAATATCTTCCGTCCTGAAACAGAACGGGAGTTAAACCCTGCATTACCTTGCTGCCCGATTTGATGAACTTTTCAATGGTAACAGGTCCCTTTTCGGGTGCTTTTTTGGTTGTGTCCTGGACACTTGTTTGCTGATCCTGTTGCATTGAAGCAACCCTCATACCCGGTCTTTGGGCATAAAGCCCTGACGTCCCGAGCATCAAAATCACGAGCATCAGAGAGATAAAAATCCTTTTGTTAAGTACCATGTGTTTGTTTTATTTGTTAATAATTCTTGATGATGCAAAGATATAAAATTTGTTTATCTTTGAAATCATCTATGGGACATAAGCTTATCAGCAATAACATCTCTCTGGTATTCTCCTTGTTGGGAGGAATCATACTTCTTTTTCTTGTTGCGCCCCTGGTGGGACTTTTTGTATCTGTCAAGGCACCGGCTCTTTTTGAAACATTTAAGGACCCTGCCGTGAGTGAGAGCATTATTCTGACGCTTGTTGTTTCCTCCGTGGTGACAATAATATCCGCAGTATTCTCTATTCCGCTTGCATATATGCTGGCCCGGAAAAAATTCCCGGGAAAAGGGTTGGTAGAGGGAATAATTGACATCCCGGTTGTAATTCCGCACTCCGCAGCAGGAATTGCTCTGCTCGGATTCATATCCCGGGACTCCCTGATTGGCTCTATGGCCGAGGGTGCAGGGCTGAACCTTATAGGCTCTCCCTTTGCGATTGGGCTGGCAATGGCCTTTGTGAGCATCCCTTTTCTGGTGAATTCTGCAAGAGACGGATTTGCCGCTGTTCCGGTCAGGCTTGAGCAGGCAGCCAGAACTCTTGGAGCATCCGGGCTGAGAGTTTTTGCTACCATCTCTCTTCCTCTTGCAAAAAGATCTGTTATCAGCGGAATGGTTCTGATGTTTGCCAGAGGTATGAGTGAGTTCGGAGCAGTTGTGATTGTGGCATATCATCCGATGACAACACCGGTGCTGATCTTTGACCGGTTCAACTCCTACGGAATTGATTATGCAAGGCCGGTTGCCGCTATCTTTATTGCAATTACCCTGATGATATTCTTATTACTAAGAATTTATCAAAAAAGATGAGCAAAGAAAACAACATACTTAGGATAGAGGAGCTTGAACACAAAGCAGACAGTTTCACTCTGGGTCCTGTTTCTCTGAGTGTAAACGAGGGGGACTATGTTGCTTTGAGTGGTCCCTCGGGATCAGGCAAATCTATGTTGCTTGAGCTTATTGCCGGATTGCGGATTGCGGATAAGGGAAAGATCTTTCTGCAAGGAGAGGATATTAGTTTTGTTTTACCCTCAAAAAGGTCAGTAGGGCTTCTTTTTCAGGACTATGCGCTGTTTCCTCATCTCTCTGTTTTTGAAAATATTGCCTATCCTTTAAAAAATCATTCATTTGTAAAGCATCAGATTCAGGAAAGAGTAGAAGAGCTGGCCGGATATTTTTCATTGACACACCTGATGAGCAGAGATACAAACTCGTTGTCAGGAGGAGAAAAGCAAAGAGTGGCACTGGCACGTGCAATAGCTTATAAACCAAGGGTGTTACTGCTTGACGAACCTTTATCTGCGCTGGATGAAGAGTTAAGAGAAAGTTCAAAAGAGGTACTAAGACAATTAAAATCTTCCGGGCAGACTATACTGCACGTCACTCATAACAAAGATGAAGTTGAAGGCTTGGCAACTACAAGAATATCAATGTATCAGGGATTCATCAGATCTGTGTTCTGAAAACGCAGAATGTCGTATATTGACTCCACAGCTTTTGACGCAGGAGAGCCTGGATCAATCTCAGCTGCACGGTTAAATGCATTTATTGCTTCGCCCCATCTCTGTTTACCCCTGAGAAGGTTTCCCATAAAATACCATGCCCGGCTGTTATTCGGCTCCATCTCCAGCAAATTCTCCAGAAGCCTGTATGCATCGGCCCTTCTACCCTCTTTGATGAGTAATTCAATATCCTGCAAACACATAAGTTCAGTTTTTAATAAACAACTCGTTTACACAATACCTGCAAAGCCCATAAATGCCAGAGCAAGAATACCTGCGGTAATAAGGGCAATAGGAGTACCCCTGAAAGCTTTTGGCACATTGTTGAGATCCAGCTGCTCCCTGAGCCCTGAGAAAAGTATCATTGCCACTCCAAACCCTACAGCGCTGGCAGTTGCATACACTACTGCCTGTGCAAGGTTGAACATCTGTGGAGTGCCCGAAAATGCAAATTCCTTAGATACCACAATTATTGCAAGTCCAAGAACTGCACAGTTTGTAGTGATTAGGGGCAGAAAAATTCCAAGTGCCTGATATAGAGAAGGACTTATCTTTTTAAGTATGATCTCCACCATCTGAACAAGAGCAGCTATCACCAGAATGAATGCCACTGTTTGCATAAACTCAATCCGTAGAGGAATAAGCACATAGTATTGTAGAAGATATGTAACAAGAGTTGCGAGAGCAATCACGAAGATCACTGCCCCTGACATACCTGTTGCCGTACTGACTTTATTGGATACGCCAAGAAAAGGACATACCCCAAGAAATTGCATCAGTAAAATATTATTGACAAAAACGGCCGAAACAATTATCAGTATGTATTCCATAATGTGCTTATTTATTCATTTTTGACTTTAATCCGTTAAAGAGTACCATCAGGTAACCTAGTACCAGAAATGCACCTGGAGCCAGAACAAACACCAACACTCCGTCTCCGCCTCCCAATTTGAAACCAAATGCGGAGAGGCTTCCCAGCAACTCCCGAACCAATCCTATAACAGTAAGAGAAAGTGTGAAACCTATCCCAATTCCAATCCCGTCCAAAGCAGAAGCGCCTACGCTGTTTTTTGAAGCAAAGGCTTCTGCCCTGCCCAATATAATGCAGTTTACCACAATCAGAGGTATAAAAATCCCGAGGGTATTGTAAAGCCCTGGTGTAAATGCCTGCATAATCAACTGAAGAACAGTTACAGCAGATGCAATAACCACTATATAGACAGGTATCCTTACCTTACCGGGAACCTGTGAAGATATAAGAGATATCACAATATTCGAAACAATCAGGACAAAAGTTGTGGCCATCCCCATTCCCATACCATTAATGGCGGATGTTGTGGTTGCGAGTGTGGGACACATCCCCAGAATAAGGACAAATGTCGGATTCTCCGTAAATATTCCCTTTATCAAAAAATTATTTCTGTTCATTTACTGCCTCCTTTTTTACCTGATTTTCTGTACACAACAAAAAGATTTTATAAGCTGATTCAAGTGCTCCGCAATAGGCTCTGGAGGTTATTGTAGAAGCAGTAATTGCATCTACATCTCCCCCGTCCTTTTTTACTGAAAGTTTGAATTCTGCAGGATTTTTACCCTTGAATTGCACTGAAAAATTGCTCTTACCCTCAACCATCTTATCTCCCAAACCGGGTGTCTCCGAATGGGAGATCACTGTAACATTCAGAATTGTCCCGTCAGCACCAAAGCCAGCCATAAGAGATATCCTTCCTCCGAAGCCGGCGTTAGAGAAAGTTTCAATTGCATACCCGACTATCTCACCACCCTTTTTGGCAGGATAAACCTTGTAGCTTACTCCGTCAAGATCTTTGGTAAACACATCTTCAGAAGGTACATTATCGAACTCCGGCACAACAGCCAAAATGGAGTTGTTGATCTTTGCCACAATGGCTTTCTCTATAGGCTCCTTAGTGAGTATGTATGCCCCTCCCAACATTGCTGAGGTGGCCAGACACACAATAAAAAGGGTAAGCACCATGTTTTTAAGAGTAGATTCCTTAGCCATTTTTTACCTCCTTCCCGAATCTTTTGGGTTTAAAAAACATATTAATCAGTGGAACCGTTGCATTCATTATAAGTATAGCAAAGGAGACACCCTCGGGGTAAGCTCCGAAATATCTTATAAGTACAGTAATAAGTCCTATTCCGGCTCCAAATAGGACCATTCCCTTTTTGCTCATCGGTGAGGTTACATAATCTGTAGCCATAAATATTGCACCTATGAGGATACCTCCTGTGAGTACGCTAAAAACAGGATCCGGATAGTGAAGGGGATCTGCAAGGTAAAAAATACCTGTAATAAGCATAACAGTTCCTATTATTGAAAGCGGAATATGCGCTGTTATCACCTTTCTTGCAAGTAGGTATATAAAACCCAGTAAAAGAGCAAGAGAAGAAACCTCTCCCACCGAACCGCCAATCTTGCTCAGCAACATCTCTCCGTATGAAAAATTATTGGCATTGAATATCTGATCCATTGTCATTCCGCGGGAAAGCCCCTCCTTCACTATTGAGAGGGCAGTTGCTCCTGATGAAGCATCAGCACCTGTAATGAAAGACTCAGGGATAGCCCAGTCAGTCATTATCACAGGAAAGGAGACAAGAAGGAAAACCCTTCCAACAAGAGCCGGATTAAACAGATTCTGACCAAGTCCGCCAAATGTCATTTTGGCTACTCCAATTGCAACAGCAGAACCAATAAGGGCAATCCACCAGGGTGCTGAAGGGGGCAGGTTAAGTGCCAGCAGGAGTCCGGTAACTATTGCAGAGTAATCGCCAATGGTCACCTTTGTCTTCATAAGGTATTTCTGGATGAGATACTCCAGAATCACCGCAGACAGTACACCTACCAATACAAGTTTTATTGCCGAAAGCCCGAAGAAGATTACTGATACGGCAACAGATGGAGAGAGAGCAATAATCACATCCCTCATAAGTTTACTTGTACTCTCCTGACCGTGTATGTGCGGAGCTGGTGAAACTAACAGTTTTTTCATATTCTCGTTCTGGTTATTACTTTCTGGCTCTGCTTCTCATTATCTTAAGCACAGATGCTTTTGCAATTCTTATGTTGTCCAGAAGAGGTATGCAGGAGGGGCAGGTGTATGCACAGCACCCGCACTCAATACAATCCTGTATCATATTCTCTTCCAGATCATCCATCCTGGAGGCTCTTGCAAGTTTGTTGAGCAGGTAGGGTTCCAGGCCCATCGGACAGGCCTGAACACATTTTGAACACCTGATGCAATTGTTTTCAGGAGCTCTTTTGGTCTGCTCCTGAGAAAGGAACAAAATACCTGATGTGCTTTTAACCGTTGCAGCAGTGAGTTTTGAAATTGCTTTGCCCATCATTGGTCCTCCGCTTAAAACTTTCACGGCCTCTTGTGGCATACCGCCAACTACATCGATAATTTTTTCAAATGTAGTACCTACCCTAAGTCTGAAATTTCTCTGATCGGGAAGGCAATCACCTGTGATTGTAACTATCCCGTCAATCAAGGGCTTGTTTTTCTGGACGGCCTCGTAAACGGCAACAGCTGTGCCCACATTCTGAACCACAACGCCCACATCTATAGGCAATCCCATTGATGGGACCCTCCTGCGGACAAGAGCGTCTATCAACTGTTTTTCTCCCCCTTGAGGATATCTCTTTTTAAGTGACTCTATCTCAATTTCGCTGTAATCTTTACGCGCCGTATCTTTAAGTTTTTTTATGGCACCGGGTTTATTCTCTTCTATTCCAATAACTGCTTTTTCCACTCCAAGGGCTTTCATCATTATCTTTGTCCCAACCAGCAGTTCCTCAGCTTTCTCCATCATCAGACGGTAGTCGGATGTAAGGTAAGGTTCGCATTCTGCTCCGTTTATTATGAGTATATCAGCCTTTTTCCCGGGAGGAGGAGTCAGCTTTATGTGAGTTGGAAATGCAGCACCGCCGAGGCCTACTATTCCGCACTCTGCTATCCTCTTTATTATCTCCTCTTTTGAAAGTTTTATATTTCTCTCCACAGACGGATCTAAGTCTATACCTTTTATCCACTCATCTTCCTCAACTTTTACAATAATATGCAGAACCATATTTCCTGAAAGATCGGGCCACGGTTCAATATTATGTATAATACCGGTATAGGGTGAATGTATGTTGGCAGATATAAAGCCTGTGGATTTAGCAATCAGCTGCCCGGTCAAGACTCTGTCCCCCTTTGCCACCACAGGTTCAGACAGTGAGCCAAGGTGCTGGGACATTGAAATGTATGCTGTATCAACAAGAGGGAACTCTCCGATTTCACGGTTTGCAGATATCTTTTTGTCGTGCGGATGGATCCCTCCAAGTGAAAATGTTCTGCTCATATTTGTTAATGATTACTGTTCAACTGTGATTGCTTCTTCTTTTTTGGGCAGCCTTACCGGGAAATTTATTTCGTGAATGGCCCCTGTAGGACATTCTGCCACACATTTCCTGCACAGTTTACATTTGTCAGGATCAATGTAAGCAAGAAAATTATTAATTGTAATTGCATCAAAAGGACAAATTTTCTCACACTTGCCACAACCTATGCAGGCAACTCCGCAAGCCTTTCTGGCGATTCCTCCCTTATCCTTGTTCACACAACTTACAAAAATCCTTCTGTTTTTGGGTCCTTTGTTTCTCAGTTCGATAATTGCTTTCGGGCAAGCTTTTACACAAGCTCCGCAGGCTGTACACTTATCTTCATCAACAACGGGCAAGCCGGTGACACCATCCATTTTAATTGCATCGAATTTACAGACTGCCACACAATCTCCGCCACCAAGGCAACCCCATCTGCATTCGCTCTCACCGGCATACAAGGCAGCCATCACTGAGCAGGAAACATACCCGTCGTAGATTGTAGTCCTGGGTCTGTTCTCACAGGTACCATTGCACCTCACAACAGCTATCCTGGGTGCCTTCTCATCAATTGTTCTCCCCAGGTACTCAGCAACCATTTTCATTGTCTCGTTCCCCCCGACCGGGCAGAAAAGCGAATCCAGACTTTCTGCCTTAACACAATTTTCTGCAAAAGCTCTGCACCCTGCTTCACCACAACCTCCGCAGTTTGCGCCGGGCAGAATTTCCTGAACTCCGTCAATTCTGGGATCCTCCTCAACCTTGAATTTTTGAGCAACAAAATATAATACCAGGGCCAAAACCAGTCCCAGAATGCTTAGAACCAAAACCGTCAGTAAAACTGTATTCATTTTTTATCGATTTTCTCCAGAGTGAATATAAACTCATTTTTCAATTTATCCCTTAAAAGCCAGACTATGAAGTAATATACTGCAATACCTCCAATTACGGAGAGACCTGCCACCAGCTCCGGAGCTTTGACAAGGGTCATTGCAGCGAGTATGATAATCAAAACCAGCAAAGGGATCACATATGATATCCACAAAGCTTTAAACCCCATAGACCTCTTTAAAAAAACCTTTACATTCTCGCCTTTTTCGTAAAGAGCATATCCCTCTGCAGGTATCTCTATCAATCCTATTCCGGACTCAGATGCATTGCAGAGTGATTTTGCCCCGCAGGCACCACAGGCACTGCTTCTTGTTATCTCCACGGTAACAAAGGAAGAATTTGTTTCAACCACAATCCCTTTATGTTCTATCTCTTCTTTTTTCATTGCAGTTTGCTGGTCATTTGATGTTTAAGGCCGCTAAAGGATGCCAGTCTTGCAATTACGCTACCGACCTTTATAGGGGATTCAATCTGGACCGGGATTCTGTTTTTATCGTCTGTTATCCAGATCAGCAACATATCTCCCTTTTTAAAGGTCTCAGATTCAACCAGATCCATTGATACACTCAGGACAATTGTGTTGAATTTACCCAGTCCGTGAACACTTTTTACAGCCTTGCCATTGTGTCTTATGTTTACCCTTATAATTTTCCCGTCGATCACCAAGCTTCTGTTCCAGCTTGTGCCCTCTCCTTGCCGGCTGAAATCAACCCCTCTGAGATTGTAAACCATAGAAATTATGTCAAAAGTTTCGGGGTTTCCGTTGAACATAGTGTCTTTCACCGGAGATGACATTCTTTGATAAATCGCCTTTATCTTATTGTCAGGATTGAAGTAAATATAGTTTTTCATAGTATATTTCCCCTCCTTGATATCCCTGTGAAAATATACCGGTTTAAGATCGTAGGTGAATCTGGATTCGTAGTAATCCCTGACCTTGAAAAAAATGTCGTAGAATTTGTATGTAAAACCGTTTGCTGTTACAAAAAATGTATCTCCCGAAACATCAGAGCTGGTGGAAGTTTCCAGTTTCACTTCACCAACCTCAGAATTGATGGCTCCCCATTTATACTTTACAAGATAGGTAAGCTTTTCATCGTTTGAAAAGGGGATAGAATCTTTTATATCTTCTGGAACTTTACTCTGTCTGATGTTGTCAGATATGGCTACAAAGCCGGTCAACAAAAATAATAGGGTAAAAAAGGCTCTCCTCATATTAAAAATCTGTTTCAAAATCAGAGTTTGAACGGAACTCTTCTTTGTTCATTCTGGATGAAATTGTCTCAAATCCCTCTGAGGAGTAACTTTTCATATCAACCGCTATATCAGTTGCATCCACAAATTTCACCTCCGAAGGCCGGAATCTCATCTGTACATCACGTACTTCACCGTTTCTGTGTTTGGCTATTATTATATCAGTCATCCCGGTGAGCTCAGGATGCTCGTCAATTGATTCGTAGTAATCAGGCCGGTGTATAAACATAACAATATCAGCGTCCTGCTCAATCGCACCGGACTCCCTCAGGTCACTCAGCTGAGGTCTTCTTGCCCCCCCTCTGTTCACAACTGCCCTGCTAAGCTGGGATAGTGCCACAACGGGAACGTTCAACTCCTTCGCAATCGATTTCAAAGATCTGGAAATTGCTGAGACCTCCTGCTCCCTCATGCCTCTAAGTTCCGGTGGCCCGGTCATCAGCTGCAAATAGTCTATAACAATCAGTTTTACGCCTGCATTTACAACAAGCCTTCTGGCCTTGGAGCGGAATTCGTATATTGATAGAGATGGGGTATCATCAACATAGAGAGGAGATTTAACCAACCTGGCAAGCTTTGAATTTAGCTGCTCCCACTCGTAATCAGCCATTTTCCTCCCACCCTTTATTTTGTCTGCCTCAAGTCCCGTTTCGCTGATCATAAGCCTCTTTGCAAGGGACAATGATGACATCTCAAGGGAAAAGAAAGCAACGGGAACATTAAAGTCCACCGCCATATTTCTGGCCATAGTCAGAACAAAAGCGGTTTTACCTACAGAAGGCCTTGCTGCGATAATTATCAGGTCTGCCGGCTGCCATCCCAGAGTAATCCTGTCAATGGATGTGTAGCCAGAAGGAACTCCGCTAAGTCCGTTTTCTCCGATCTGTGTCGCCTGGAGATCTTCAATTGCCTGGCTTATTACATATTGAATTGCCTGAGTATCCCTTCTCATATTTCTGTCAGAGAGAGAAAAAATCTTTTGTTGAGTTGAGTCCAGCAGGTCATCCACAGGCAGGGAATCGTCAAAGGCATCTTTCTGAATCTCATAAGAGATACCAATCAACTCTCTCTGAATATATTTCTGGAGTAGAATTTTGGAGTGGTAATCAATATGTGCTGCCGCACCAATCTTCATACTAAGCTGACTGAGATAGAGAGCTCCTCCCACACTGTCAAGATCTCCGCTCCCCGAAAGTTCTTCTGATACAGTAAAGATATCTACCGGAGCGTGCCTCGATGCAAGAGAGAGTATTGCCGAGAATATCTTACGGTTACTCTCCTTGTAGAAGCATTCGGGCATAAGTGTATCCACAACATCTGGGACTGCATTGGGCTCAAGCAAAAGAGCACCAAGTACAGCCTCTTCTATATCGATAGCCTGAGGGGGCCTTTTCCCCATCTCCAGGCTGATAATGTCGAGACTTTTGTCGTTCTTACCCTTTTTTCTGTCAACTACTTTAGCCATATTATTTAAAATCTGCCTTTAATTAATCTCCCCGGCTAACACTTTGTCCATCACTCTGTGTATTCTTTCAAGTGCGTAATCTATCTCCGCACCGGTTATGCACAAGGGCGGAGCTATACGGAATGCCGTAGAACAAAATAGAAATCCATCACCCATAACCCCCTCCTCCAACAGCATCCTTATTACCCTCTCTGCATTTTCACTGTTTCCCAGTTCAACCGCTGCAAGAAGGCCGGATGTTCTGACCTCTTTGACCAGAGGGTGCCCTTTAATCGATTCATAAAACTTCAGGGACTTCTCTTCAACCTTTTCTATCCAATCTTCCCTGAGAAGAATTTTTAAAGCTGCAAGGGCAGCAGCACAGGAAACCGGATGTCCGCCAAAAGTGGTAATGTGCCCCAAAACGGGATTGCTCTTGAAACAATTCATTATTTCAGAAGAGGTTACTATTGCTCCAAGCGGCATTCCGCCTCCCAATGCTTTTGCTAAGATAAGTATATCCGGAATAACTTCATATTTTTGAAGTGCAAAAAGTTTTCCACACCTTCCAAATCCGGTCTGTATTTCATCAAACAGAAGCAGTGTACCACATTTGTTACATCTCTCCCTTAGCTTTGTCAGATATCCCTCTGCCGGAAGCACTACTCCCGCCTCACCCTGGACAGGCTCAATTATTACACAAGCTGTTTCGCTTGTAATTAGATGCAGATCTTCCTCAGAATTAAAGTTTATGTGTCTGATATCCGGGAGTAATGGTCTGAATGCTCTTTTAAATACCTGATCGCTCATAAGGCTCATAGCTCCGTGAGTGCTTCCGTGATAGCAGTTGTTAAAGGAGATAACTTCTCTTCTGCCTGTGTATCTTTTGGCCAGCTTAACTGCCGTTTCAACAGATTCGCTACCTGAGTTAAGATAGTAAACCACCGACAGGGAATCCGGAAGTGTAGATGTAAGTAGCTTAGCGTGCTCAACCTGAGGGCTTTGAATCACCTCTCCGTACACCATAAGGTGCATATGTTTCTCCATCTGCCTGCAGGCTGCTTCAATCACCTCCCGGTTTGAATGCCCGACATTTGAAACAGATACCCCGGAGACAAGGTCAATATACTTTCTTCCGTCCGGAGAATAAAGAAAAACCCCCTCAGCTTTCAGGATTTCAATTCCTAAAGGATTGGGGGAAGTTTGTGCTAAATGTCTGAAGAATAATTCCCTCGTTGTATAGGGCATAGAATCCATTGTCTATTTCTCAAACTCTGAGCTCACCAGAATTCTTCCGCAATATTCACATACTATTATCTTCTTGTTTGAGGCAATATCCATCTGCCTTTGGGGCGGAATCTTGTTGAAACATCCGGCACACGCATCTCTCCTTACTGTAACCACGGCAAGACCGTTTCTGGCATTTAGCCTCACCTTTTTGTATGCAGCCAGCATCCTGGCATCTATCTGAGAAGAGATCTCCTCTGATTTTTTTAAAAGCTCCTCTTCCTCCTTTGCAGTCTCAGAGACTATTGATTCAAGTTCTTTCTTCTTGTTCTCAAGGTCAATAGCCCTCTCCTTGACATCATCAAGTGCGCTTACAATAGCCTCTTTCTTTTCTGCAAGCTGTAAAGTTTTCTCCTTGATAAGCTTGTCAGAATGCTGAACTTCAAGTTCCTGGTATTCAATCTCTTTTGTAAGAGAATCGTACTCACGGTTGTTTTTTACATTGTTTTGCTGGCCGGTATATTTCTCAATCAGAGATTTGGAATTCTCAAGGTCGATTTTCTTCTGTGCAACGAATTTCTCAATGTCCCTATGCTCTGCCTGAAGGTTCTCCAATCTGGTACGGAGTCCCTGTATGTCATCTTCAAGGTCCTGAACCTCAAGAGGAAGTTCGCCTCTGAGCAGATGTATCTGGTCAATTTTGGAGTCTGTCAGCTGAAGCTGGTAAAGAAGATGAAGCTTGGTCTCCATACTCAGGTCGCTTTCTGTGCCTGATTTCTGAAGTGATATGAATGTGCCTCCGTCAAGAGGGGGTTCAATAATACTCTTTGTTTTGGATGTTGCCATAATCTATATTAATAGTATTGTATGGGATTAACGTTATTCTCTGCAATAAGAACCGCAAAGTTAGTAATTTTTTTTGTTAGAAGAGTCTTCATCAAATCAAGTATGCCCGATTCGCTTTCAAAATGTCCAATGTCAATTATTGCAGTTTTTCCCTCTTTGATCAGAGGGAGTCAGATATTTCAAGCAATCTGGATTTAATGCTGTTCAGGGCTGATATTACATCCACCCTTCTATCCTCGCCACTTTTGTTATCCTTCATTCTTTTTGCTGCACCTTCGAGAGTCATACCTCTCTCCTTTACAAGATAGTGTATGATTCTGAAGTTTGAGAGGTCCTCGGCAGTAAAGAGTCTGTTCCCCTTTTTATTCCTTGCCGGCTTGATAAATTCAGGATATTTCTGTGCCCAGAAACGGACCAGAGATGTACTCTCTTCAAGTATCTCTGCCACTTCGCCTATTGAATAATAGAGCTTTTCTATCTTAAATTCTTTGTAGGGCATAGTAGGTTTGTATTAACTGTTAATATTATTAGTCCAATGACTGACCGTTACTTACCGCATTGATTTTCATCTCTCTGAAATTCCCGGGAGTGATTTCTGCAAAAAAGAAACTTACAGGATCAAGCACCTCCCCATTGAGTGTAACCTCGTAATGGAGATGAGGTGCAAAAGAGAGTCCGCTGTTTCCCACTCTTCCGATTACAGCTCCCTGCCTTACCGACTGAGACTCTCTCACCAGAATATCTCCAAGATGCGCATAATATGTTTTGTATCCGCTTTCATGCCTGATTGTTATCTGGTTGCCTCTTCCCCTGTCAGATTTTACAACCTCTTCAACAATACCGTCTGCCGTGGCTCTTATCTGAGTACCAAGCGGGGAGAGAATGTCCAGCCCTTTATGTTCCACCGGGGTTTTGTAAAAGGGATGAATTTTTCTACCTACACCGGCACCTGTTTGTGATGGACCTATTTTCTCAACAGGTAATATTGAAGGTATTCCCGTAACATTAGACATTGATGTTAAGGCACTTAATATCTCCTGAATCTTCTTTTCCTGCTGTCTTGTAAGAACCTCCATCTTGGAATTTCTAAGGCTGGTAAGATTCACAAGAGTTATGTCGCTGGACGAATCTATTCTGGAATATAGAGAGGAGTTGCTATGCCCCTCAAATATGTCAGGAGGATAAGATTTGAACAAATGAAGGTATATCTCCTGGTCTCTTGCTTTAAGATCAAGTATTACTTTGTCAAGTACCTCCATTTTTTCGGCTACCTTTTTGTACTCCTGCTCCATAAGCTGGTTCTGCTGTATTATCCTCTCCTCCCCCTTTGTGTTAAAGAAAAGCGCGAATACAATATAATATAAAACTGCAAGGAGAATGCTGCCGAGCAGGTATCTTAAAGCAACGGCAAATTTTCCCGAGATGCCCAGTTTATCTTCTACGAAACTGAGCTGTTCTTTGTTGAATTTGTACTTACTCATAATAAAGTGTTATCCCCTTGGGGTAACAAGTGCCTTGAACTCTTCGGACGCAATGTCTCTATTATAGTAATTTAAAGGATTGACAGGCTTGTTTCTGTATATAACTTCGTAATGTAGATGGGGTCCCTTTGACCTGCCGGTATTGCCCATCAGACCTATTTGCTCTCCCCTGACAACACCCCTTCCCATCGATACCAGACTGTTTTTAAGGTGTGCATATCTGGTTTTGTATCCGAAACCGTGATCGACAATTATAAAATTCCCGTATCCGAAGAAGTCATATCCTATCTCTACAACTTTTCCGTTTCCGGTTACAAAAACCGGATCTCCTATTCTTCCTGAAAGGTCTATGCCGTTATGCATCCTGTACTGACCATTGAAAGGATCGGGTCTGTATCCGAAACTGCTGGAAAACCTGGTTCTGTTTGAAGTTATGTCAACAGGAGGAATGGCAGGAACGCAAAGAGAGAGTTCGTCTGCACTTCTGGCAAGATTGTTAACCTCGTCAAAAGACTTGGACTGAAGAAAAGCCTTTTTGTACAGTATATCAATATTCTGTGCTGTGCGGGACAAAATTCCGGAACGGTCAAAACTTTTAAGGTAGGAGTATCTGTCAACCCCTCCGAAACCAGCCTCTCTCACCTCAGAAGGTATCTCTTCCATACCAAAAACCGGTCTGTAAACATAATTGTCCCTCATTTCCAGGGCAACTAGAGTACGATTGGTCTCCTCAAACCTCTTGTTCATCAACTCAAGTTTATTCTCCAGATCTTCAGAAGTTCTCAATAGTGTGATCATCTTGGGAGTTTCCAGCTTAAAATAAGCGGAGTAGATGGCATAATAACCCACAGAGAGTACAACGCTGAGCAAGAACACGACAAAACTCCTTGACAATCTCACCTTTGCGGGGATCTTGTGAAGTTCGTAGGCCAGAGTTTCAGGATTGAATTTATATCTACTTTTTTTGGGCATCAATAAATCTTAAGGTTTCTTTTGCGCAAATTTAATTAATTTTAATAAAAAACCTATTTTTGTGATTCACTTTAGTTTCTCAAAGCAATAGACAAATATGACCTCAAAAGAGATAAGAAACAGATTCCTAGATTTTTTCGCTTCCAAAGGACACAGGATAGTTCCTTCTGCACCTATGGTTGTTAAGGATGACCCCACCCTGATGTTCACCAATGCCGGAATGAATCAGTTCAAGGAGTGGTTCCTGGGGAACACTCAGGTTAAGGATAAAAGAATTGCAGACACTCAGAAATGCCTCAGGGTAAGCGGGAAACACAACGATTTGGAAGAAGTGGGGCACGACAGCTATCATCACACAATGTTTGAGATGCTTGGTAACTGGAGCTTTGGGGACTATTTCAAGAAAGAGGCTATCGAATGGGCCTGGGAGTTGCTCACAGAAGTTTACAAGATTGACAGGGAGAGATTATATGTAACCGTTTTTGAGGGTTCCCCGGAAGACAATACAGAAAAGGATAACGAATCTCATAACTTATGGCTTAAGTTCTTACCATCTGAAAGAGTTCTGATGGGCAACAAAAAAGACAACTTCTGGGAGATGGGAGAGAGCGGACCCTGCGGACCCTGCAGCGAGATTCACGTCGATCTGAGGGGCGATTCCGAAAGAGCAGTCACAGATGGCTCTTTGCTGGTAAACAAAGGTGACCCGAGAGTAATCGAAATCTGGAATCTGGTTTTCATTCAGTACAACCGCAAGGCAGACGGAGAGCTGCAACTTTTGCCGGAAAAACATGTCGACACAGGTATGGGTCTGGAGAGGCTCTGTATGGCACTTCAGGGGAAACTCAGCAATTACGATACCGATATATTCACCGGAATCATTTCCGACATATCTTCTTTGTGCAAAAAGGGATACAGAGATTCAGAAGAGATTTCCATTGCAATGAGGGTAATTGCAGATCATATAAGAGCAATCAGCTTCTCTATTGCCGACGGACAACTTCCTTCCAATGTAAAGGCAGGTTACGTTATCCGGAGAATACTTCGCAGGGCTGTCAGGTACGGATATACATTTCTCTCGCTGGACGAGCCTTTCTTGTTTAAACTGGTGGCCAGGCTGGTGGCCGAAATGGGCAGCACATTCCCTGAGTTGGTTTTTCAGCAGAAGCTAATTGAAAAGGTTATACACGAAGAGGAGGAGTCTTTTCTCAGAACTCTGGGAAAAGGGATAAAACTTACCGAGTCTCTTATGGAAAGATTCGCCGGATCTAGCACAATCCCCGGAGAAGAGGCATTTATTCTCTACGACACATACGGGTTCCCTATTGACCTTACAGAACTGATAGCAAAAGAGAGAGGATTCAAAGTTGACCTTATTGAGTTTGAAAAACACCTTAAGATGCAGAAGGACAGAAGCAGAAATGCTACCTCTACCGAAGAGGGAGACTGGATAACTGTCCGCCCCGGGTCTGAGACTCTGTTTGTCGGATACGATGCAGGGGAAGCTGAGGTCAGGATACTCAGGTACCGCAAGGTTAAAAGCAAAAACAAAGAGTATTTCCAGATGGTCTTTGATAAAACTCCTTTCTACGCAGAGAGCGGCGGTCAGATTGGTGACAGCGGATATATTGAATCCGCTGGCGGAGAGAGAATCGAGATATTCAACACTGTAAAGGAAAATAATCTTCCGGTTCATCTTTCAAACACACTTCCATCTGATCCCAAAGCAGTGTTTGTTGCAAGAATAGATCTGGCAAAAAGGATCTCCACAGCTAATAATCATACTGCTACCCATTTGCTTCACAGGGCTCTGAGGGAGGTACTTGGCAGTCATATTGAGCAGAAGGGTTCACTGGTTAGCTACGACTATTTCCGTTTTGACTTTTCACACTTTGAGAAGATGAGCGATGAACAGCTTCGTATGGTGGAAAGTCTTGTCAATAGATACATAAGAGAAAATTCCCACAGGGATGAGTTTAGGGAGGTGGAGATAGAGGAGGCAAGAAAAATGGGAGCAATGGCTCTTTTTGGTGAGAAATACGGCGACAGGGTAAGAGTTATCAGGTTCAGTGATTCCATAGAACTTTGTGGCGGTACTCACACCTCTGCCACCGGAAATATTGGTCTGTTCAGAATAGTTACAGAAGGAGCAATAGCTGCAGGGGTAAGAAGAATTGAGGCCGTAACCGGAGAATATGCCGAGCGCATATGCCATGAGAACGAGGATACACTTAAAGCTTTGAAACAGATGCTCAAAAATGCGCCTAATCTTACCGGAGCAATCCAGAAACTGGTTTCTGAAAACGAAGAATATCGCAGGGAGATTGATAATGTTTTAAAAGAGAGAGCAGAGGCACTTAAGAGGTCGTTGCTGGAGAACTCTATTAGCATCAACGGGATGAACATCCTGATGTTGAGAGGGGAATATCATCCTGATATTGTAAAAACTATTGCGATGTCGCTCAGGAATGAAGTGGAGAACACAGTCTTTATAGCAGGTGTTGAGTTCTCCGGAAAGGTCACTCTCTCGCTTATGTACTCAAACGATCTGGTTGCCCACGGTTACAACGCCTCAAAAGATATCAAGGAGGCTGCGCCTCTTATAGAAGGAGGCGGAGGAGGACAAAACTTTTTTGCCAGTGCAGGAGGCAAGAAACCCGCCGGACTCACTGCTGCAATCGACAAACTTACACAACTGGCTACAAAATAGAGAGTGAAAAAAATTGACATCCTCATACTGAAGTCCTTCCTTGGGCCGTTTGTCCTTACTTTCATTATTGTGGCATTCGCCCTGCTTTTGCAGTTCCTCTGGCTCTACATAGATGAGCTGGTAGGAAAAGGACTGGGTTTCGGAGTCATTGCCGAGTTCCTCGGATGGGGAGCCGCAACTCTGATTCCGCTGGTTCTCCCGCTCTCAACCCTCTTTTCTTCCATTATGACTATGGGTGCATTTGGGGAGAACAACGAGTTGCTTGCTATGAAGGCTGCCGGAATCTCTCTTCCCAGAATCCTGTCACCTCTGGTTGTTGTTTCGGTTTTTATAAGCATAGCCGCCTTTTTCGCTTCAAACAACCTTATCCCGGTTGCATACAATAATATATACGCTTTAAGGGATGATATCACCAAGACCAAGGAGGAGATAAAGATCCCCACCGGAATTTTTTACAACGGAATTGAGGGCTACACCATAAGGATCAGGAACCGAGACGAGAACACAGGCCAGATTTATGGTGTAATGGTATATAACCACACCGAGAAAAGAGGCAACACTTCTCTCACTCTGGCCGATTCAGGATCAATCAAACTCACTGCAGACAAACGGAACCTTATCTTCAACCTTTACGACGGATTCTCATATGAAGAGCCACCAAGAAGCTCCTCTGACACCACCTACCCTCTTCAAAGGATAGGATTCAAAAAGGAATCAATGATTATATCCCTGGACAGCTATGCCTTTAAGAGGTCTGATGCAAGTAAGTTCAGCAATCAGGTTATGTCTCAGAACCTTAAACAATTAAATCACGCCAGGGACTCCATAGACTCAGTCTATACAAAGATCAAGTTAAACCAGCTCAGAAATCTGTTATACGCCGGAGGTTTTACTTACCCGTCACAATTTGATACTACATTCCAAAAGCGGGTTAAGGGTTCTTTTCCGGTTGACACAATATTAACTTTTGAATCTGCATTCAGGGAAAAAGAGGTCATAGAAGCTTCCATTTCCAACCTGATCAACACAATGGTGATGCTCGACAACTATGTGATAGACGAATTCAGTTATGCATATCCGCTAAGAAAGGTAAGGGTAGAAAGGGTGAGGAAATTTACACTCTCTATTGCCTGTCTTATATTTTTCTTCATTGGAGCACCTCTTGGTGCAATAATCAGGAAAGGAGGGCTTGGAACACCTGTTGTTGTATCTATGTTTTTCTTTGTAATATACTGGGTTATAGATATGATAGGTAAAAAACTGGCCATCGACGGAGTAATCACTGCAGCTCTGGGCACTATGATTTCCACAGCAGTATTATTCCCGATAGGTGCCTATCTTACCTGGAAATCGACCAGAGATTCGTCCCTTTTTAATGCAGAGGTTTACCTGACTTTCTTCAGAAACCTGTTCAAAAATCCCCTTAAAAGGAAAATAAGAGAAGATGAATAAACCCAGAATAATATATATGGGGACACCCTCTTTTGCTGTCGTTCCCCTACGCAGGCTGCTAGAAGAAAATTTCGAAATTGCCGCTGTGGTCACTGCTCCCGACAAACCATCCGGCAGAGGTCTCACACTTAACTCATCTGAAGTTAAGAAGTTTGCGATTGCCAATAATTTGCCTGTACTGCAGCCCGACTCTCTGAGGGATCCTGTCTTTTTAGGAGAGTTAGCCTTGTATCAGGCAGATCTCTTTATTGTGGTTGCCTTTAGGATGCTGCCCGAAGTTGTATGGTCAATGCCACCTCTGGGAACCTTTAACCTGCACGCATCCCTGCTGCCCCGCTACAGAGGCGCCGCTCCGATAAACTGGGCAATAATCAGGGGGGAAAAGATTACCGGAGTGACAACATTTATGCTCAACAAGGAGATTGACACCGGTGACATCCTTTTTCGTCAGGAGTGCCCGATAGATGTTGATGACGACTTTGGCACCCTGCACGACAAGCTGTCAGAAACCGGAGCATCGCTGGTGGTCAAAAGTGCCAGAGCAATTGCTCAGGGTATAGTCAGTCCGGTTGAACAGTCTGTTCTGGAATCACAAATAGGAAATATTTCTGCCGCTCCAAAGCTAACTAAGGAGACCGGGAAAATTGACTGGAGAGAGAATGGGGAGAGTGTCAGAAATCTGGTCAGGGGGCTTAGTCCATATCCTGGAGCATACTCCCGCCTCACAGACGGTGAGCAATGTTTAGATGTAAAGATTTTCCGCTGCAATATTGCAGAGAAAATACCCCCGGGAAGTCCCGGCACAATAGTGGTCGATGCCGGTAAAAGGCTATTTGTGGCCTGCAGGGACAATTATATCGGGATAACCGAACTCCAGATGGCAGGTAAAAGAAGAATGACGGCAGAAGAGATGCTGAGGGGCTTCAGGAACATTGAAAAGTTCAAGTTCGAATAGAGAAGGTAATGTCTGAGAAAGTAAAAAATGCAGTGATTCTCGCCGACGGTGAGTTTCCCATCCACCAGATCCCTCTGGGATTGCTCAGAGGGGCCGATCTGATTGTTTGCTGTGACGGAGCAGTAAAGAAGCTTGAAGGAACAGGCATCATCCCTGATGCAGTTGTTGGAGATATGGACACATTAGAAAATGAACTTATTGAGAAGTACTGTTCAGTCATCCACAAGGACCCCGATCAGGAGAGCAACGATCTTACAAAGGCATTCAAATATACCCTTTCACATAAACCCGTTTCAATCTCGATTCTGGGAGCAACAGGCAAAAGAGAGGATCACACTATCGGAAATATATCGCTTTTGGCAGAATATGCTTCAACAACAGAGATTCCGGTGGCTATTTACACCGATTACGGCGTCTTTACAGCAATGAAGAAGAGCGGATGCTTTAAGGCAGCTATAGGAGACCAGATCTCCCTGTTTGCATTCGGCTCAGATGTAAGAATTGAATCGGAAGGTTTAAAATACCCGTTAAAAGGGGTTGTTTTCGACTCCTGGTGGAAAGGAACCCTCAACGAGGTCTCATCAAAACTTGTACGGCTCAATATTTCAAACGGCACCGTGATTATCTTTACTCTTTACAAATAAAAGAGGTTGCCAGCTTAACTGACAACCTCTTCAATAATTCAAGCAGAGCTTACTTCACGATTTTGTTCAGTTCAGCACCTGGTTTAAATCTTACAACTTTTTTGGCAGCAATCTTGATTTGTTTCCCGGTTCTGGGATTCCTGCCATTTCTGGCATTTCTTTTTGCTACTGAGAAAGATCCGAAGCCTACCAGAGTAAGTCTTTCACCCTTTTTCATAGTTTCGCCTGCGGCACCAATGAAAGCGTTAAGCGCTTTTCTTGCATCTGCTTTTGTTAAGCTTGCTTTACCGGCAATTGCCGATATCAATTCTGCTTTGTTCATAATTTAGCTGTTAGGTATTGAGTTTCCAGTCTATAGCACAAATATAAAATTATTATTTCTATAAAACAACAAAAAATATCTTTTATTGCCTGAAAAACAGTTATAAAAGACTTTAATGTAATAAATTTAATGTCTGCAAGCTTATAAATTGTAATTATTGAATAATTTACGCAATTCAGCCTCTACTTTAGTTTTAAGAGATTCCTTCTCATTTTCAAACCTTTTGTACTCTTTACTGAAAGGGAAAAGTGGCCGGTGATCCTCCATCGAGTTCAGTTTGTTTACAATTTTCATAAGCGGTTCCTCAGAAGGTTCCAGACAGAGCTCCCTGAATCTTTCCCATATATACCCGATTGCAGAGCCGGAAGGGTGAATCATATCCTCGGCATAGAACCTGTAATCCCTGAGCTGGTCCATCATTATCTCATATGCAGGAAAGTAAAAGGCGTTGGGGTGTTTCTCAACCAGCCTCTCTACTGCCAGCAGAAGCGTTGCTTTGCTAAGCTGGTTCTGGTGTGCTCCGTCTTTCCAGTGCCTTACGGGGCTTACTGTAAAAAGCCATTTTTTATCCTTTGAACGTTCCAGAAACGGGGATATAATATCGAAAATCTGATCAATCGTAAGCCTGCTCCTGAAAAAGTCTGATGAAGGCAGCTTATGGCAGTTAGCGGCTACGTTACCACTATCCTTCACGGTGAATATCCAGCTGGTTCCAAAAGTCACAATAATCCAGCCGGATTCCCTGAAGTGAGATGAGGCAACTGACAGCCTTTCGTTGTTCGTTCTTAAAAATTCTCCCGCAGAGTGCGCTGCGTACTCGCTGCTCAAAAAAATACTTTTGAATATGCCATCCTGGCAAAAGAGATCCTCCTCAGTAAAAAGAGTTCCGTTTTCCAGCCGCTGCAAAGTGAGTGCAACAGAGGCAGGGTTGTACATCAGTCCAAAAGGATTTACCTCTGCCCTGTAGCGCATTTTCTTCATTAACGTTCCAATCTCCGAGGCAAAACAGGATCCTGTAAAAAGAATCTTATGCCTGTAGGAAATCTTGTGCTCTAAAGGCTCTGCATTTACTATAGTCTGTAAGTTCATACCTTCTTAACCTGCATATAAGTTATCCATTTGCATCTAAGTTATCCATAATTTTCTCATATCCCGCCCTTTTTAAAGGGGATTCTTTAAAAATCTCATTGAATTTATCCTTTCCCATAGATTTCCACTCCACCGAACTAAGAGAGTTGACCCCTTCTGGCAGCAAAGGGTGCTTCAATGGCAGAAATTCATCCCAGCAATGCCTTTCTCCGGTTTTTGTCCAGGGGCAGGCCTGCATACAGATGTCACAGCCAAATATCCACCCTTTTCTATCTATCCTTGTCTCCTCGGACAGATGATCTTTTTTGCTTTCAATGGTCTGGTAAGAAATACATCTGGTGGAGTCAAGAAGCCCCTTGCCTTTGAGTGCTCCGGTAGGGCAGGCATCAATGCATCTGTGACAGCTTCCGCATCCGCTTTTAACGGTCATTTTTGTGTACGGGATAGGAATATCCAGTAAAATTACACCGATGAGTGTGTGAAGACCGTGTTCCCTGCTAATCAAAAAATTGTTTCTTCCAATGAATCCCAGTCCGGCACCGGCAGCCCACTCTCTTTCCAGAACAGGCGCTGAGTCTGTAAAGACCCGTCCTTTTGCGTCAGGGTATATTTCGCCAATTTTTGATAGGATTTTCCTTAGCTTTCCCTTTATCACAGGATGATAATCAAGTCCCAGAGCATAAGAGGCAACAGAGGGCATTCCTTGAGCCGGAGAAATACCGTGCCGGTAGGGGGCCAGAAAACAGAGTATGGACTTTAATCCGGGTAAAAGAAGTGAAGGATCACGCCTGATATTTCTGTTTTGTTCCAAATACTTCATCCCTGCTTGATAACCTAATGAGAGATAATTCTCAAACCTGTCTATCTCTCTGGTCATAAGCCTGTAAGGAACGACTCCAAAAGCTACAAAGCCAAGTTCCTCAGACCATTTTCGGATATTTTCAGAAAGCTCCTCACTATTCATAAAGCAAATTTAGCTAAATAGAACTGGAAATTTGTAATTAAGAATAGAGATTTCCTATATATTTCATACATTTGCCTACCTTTTTCAAACAAAAATAAACAAGAGAGCAAATGAATATTCTGGTGATTGGCGCAGGTGGCCAAATAGGTACAGAGTTGATACCTCACCTTCAGAAAACTTATGGAGAAGAGAATATTATTGCCGCAGATCTGAAGGAAGACATCGTTAAAAAGCTGGGCCAAAGCTGCCGTGCTGTAACTGCAGATGCTACGGATGTAAAGGCATACGGAGAGATTATACGCAAGTATAACATAGAAAGAGTCTACAATCTTGTAGCTCTTCTTTCTGCAACCGGTGAGAAGGATCCCTATTTTGCCTGGAAGATAAATATGGGAGCATTGTTAAACTCATTGGAACTCGCCAGGGAATACAACTTTTCTCTCTTCACTCCAAGTTCCATTGGTGCTTTCGGAGATTCAACCCCAAAAGTGAACACTCCTCAGGATACCCTTATGCGCCCCGGGACAATGTACGGAGTCTGTAAAGTTTCCGGAGAGCTTCTCAGCGATTATTACTTCAAGAGATTTGGCGTTGACACCAGAAGTGTAAGATTTCCAGGAATTATCTCCAGCGGAGCACTGCCCGGCGGCGGAACTACCGATTATGCAGTGGAGGTATTCTACGAAGTAATAAAAAAAGGAAGCTACTGCTGCCCAATTCCTCAGGACTCCTTTATGGATATGCTCTATATGCCTGATGCACTTCAGGCCTGCACGATGCTGATGGATGCCGATCCTTCGAAACTCATCCACCGCAACAGCTTTAATGTTACATCGATGAGTTTCTCCCCTTCTATTCTGTTTGAACAGATCAAACGCAGCTTGCCACAGGCTCAGTTCAGTTATGACGTAGATCCCGTAAAGGCTGCTATTGCTGATTCCTGGCCTGATTCTCTGGATGATTCCTGCGCCAGAACCGAATGGGGCTGGATACCAAAGTGGGGACTCGAAGATATGGTGAATGATATGCTTAGTGCTATCAGTGAAAAACTTTCCAAATAATTTTTCACAAGCAATAATTTCTGATTTACTATCTATTTTGGAGCAATCCTGTACAGGAACCAGGAGACAATTGCAAACACAATGTTCGGAACCCAGAGAGCAATCCAGGGAGGCATAATCCCCGCGTGAACGAACATTTGACTGAATCTTAAGAAGAGAATATAAATAAAGCTGAGTGCAATCCCTATTCCCAGATTAAGACCTATCCCTCCTCGTTTTTTCCTGGAAGAGAGTGCAACCCCCATAATCGTGAGAATAAATGCCGAGAAGGGAACTGCAAGACGAGTGTGCTTCTCAATCAGAGCAAAGATCACCCTTCTGTCACCCCTCATCTTCTGTGTTCTTATCACCTCGTTCAATTCCCGGTAATTATATGACTCGACAATATTCTCGCGCTTGTTGAAATCATTAACAGACAAGGGAATCAATGTATCAATTGTTGCTCCTTTCTCAACCTGCTCCCTGATTCCGTCATTGTATCTGATAAAGTAATCGTAAAGCACCCAGGTTTTCTTTAATGTATCCCATCTTGCGCTCTCTGCACTGAGTTTTGACTTGATAGTATGTCCCTCAATAGTCTCAACGGTTATCTTGCTGGCAGTGTTGGTTGTGTTGTTGAAGGACTCAAGGTAAACATAGGTTCCGGGCGATATCTGAAAATGGAAGTTTTTTCCGGTGTTGTAGTATTTCTCCTTTATGTATTTTTCTGTAAAGTCAAGTCTTATGACATTCGCAGGAGGAATGAGGAAGAGATTAAGCACAAGGCTTACAAGTGAAATGAAAAATGCTGACAAGAAATAAGGATAAAGCATTCTGTTAAAGCTGATTCCTCCCGCGAGAATTGATACAATCTCACTGTTGGAGGCCATTTTGGATGTAAAAAATATAACCGAGATGAACACCAGAAGCGGGCTGAACAGATTTATGTAATAAGGAATCATAGTACCATAGTAATTGAACACGACAGCTTTGAGTGGGGCCTCCTTCTGGACGAAATTGTCCACCTTCTCGCTAATGTCAAATATTATGATAATGGTTATGATTATTATCAGTATGAACAGGAAGGTTCCGATAAACTTTCTGATAATGTATCTGTCAAGTGTCCCTATCTTATATTTGTTGTCCATTAAAGTTTACTTTCCAGTTTTTTCACAATTTCCCGCTTCCAGGGTGTAAAGTCTCCCTGCCGGATATGATTTGCAGCCTGTTTTGTCAGCCAGATATAGAATGCAAGGTTGTGCTCTGATGCAATCTGGGCGCCCAGTATCTCGCCTGAAATAAAGAGATGCCGCAGATACGCCTTTGTGTATGTTATGTCAACAAAGGATGTGCCGTTTATATCCAGCAAAGAAAAATCATCCTTCCACTTTCTGTTCCTTATGTTGATGATCCCTTCAGAAGTAAACAGCATACCATTGCGGGCATTTCTGGTGGGCATAACACAGTCGAACATATCTATTCCCCTCGAAATACCTTCCAGAATATTTGCCGGGGTTCCCACACCCATAAGGTATCTTGGCTTGTCTTTCGGAAGGAGCGGATCAAGCACCTCCAGTATCTCGTACATAATCTCAACCGGCTCACCAACAGATAATCCACCTATTGCATATCCCTCTCGGTCAAGAGCAACTGCGTGTTCTGCAGCCTCTTTCCTAAGATCGGGATAGACACATCCCTGAACAATCGGGAATAGAGATTGATTGTAGCCGTATAAGGGCTGGGTATTGTCGAAGTGGAGGATACCTCTCTCCATCCACTGTTGGGTAAGCTTAAGGGACTTCCTGGCATAGGTGTGGTCCGAGTCTCCGGGAGGACACTCATCTAAAGCCATAATTATATCGGCGCCAATTTCCCTCTGGATATCCACAACATTTTCGGGAGTAAAAAGATGTGTTGATCCGTCTATGTGTGAACGGAAAGTGCAGCCTTCATTGGTAAGCTTGCGGTTTTCTGCAAGGGAAAATACCTGGTAACCACCGCTATCTGTAAGTAAGGGTCTGTCCCAGGAAGAAAATTTATGGAGCCCTCCGGCCTGCCGTATCGTTCCGGTTCCGGGTCTAAGATAGAGATGATATGTATTCCCAAGAATAATCTCTGCACCAATGTCATCTTTCAGATCTCTGTGATACACCGCTTTAACGGTTCCCAGAGTGCCTACAGGCATAAAAACCGGAGTATTGATGACTCCGTGATCGGTGTAGAGAAGAGAGCAGGATGCAGAAGATTCCTTGTCGAATGCTGTTTTTTCAAATTTCATATAACAAAATCACCGCCCAAAGATAATAATTTAATACCTATATTTGTTCCGGTAAACTTCTAACATAAACCTTTGTGAAAAAACTACTCCTAACTATCTCCCTTGTGCTGCTGATGTCAGGCATATATGCACAGGGAGCATCTTCTCAGACAACTAACACCGTTACTGCTTCTGTAACAAACACATCGTCAACACAAAAAGATACAACCCTCAATACCGCAGCTTTATCTGCCCAGACACAACCGGCTCAGGAAGTAGTTGAGGAAAAAAGCGCAATAAAAGCAAATCCATACAAGGATATCCTTGCAAAAAAGACTTTTAATTTTGACATCATTTCCATACTGAGAGGGTTACTCGGAATGTCTGTCATACTTCTGATCGCCTGGCTGTTTAGTGCCGACCGCAAACGAATCTCATGGAGGACAGTAGGTTTTTCTCTTCTTATACAACTGGTTATTGCAATATCTGTCATATCCTTCCCCGCTGTTCAGGTAACATTTGAGTTTGTCGGAAAGATGTTCGTTGCTGTGTTGGACTGGACAAGAGCCGGATCCAATTTTCTGTTTGGCTCTCTGATGGATGTTAACAACTTTGGTTTTATCTTTGTTTTGCAGATTCTGCCTACAATAATATTCTTTTCTGCCCTTACAAGTCTTCTATTTTACCTGGGGATTCTTCAGAAAATTGTCTGGGTTATGGCCTGGCTTCTATCTAAGACACTTAATCTTACCGGAGCAGAGTCTCTTTCCACAGCGGGTAATATCTTTCTGGGACAAACAGAAGCTCCCCTGATGGTAAAGGCTTATATTCCAAGAATGACCAAAAGTGAGATAATGCTGGTAATGACAGCAGGGATGACCACAATGGCCGGAGGAGTGCTGGCTGCATATATTGGAATGCTGGGCGGAGGTGACAGACTAATGGAGGTTGAGTTTGCAAAGCATTTGCTCTCTGCTTCTGTAATGGCAGCTCCGGGAGCAATAGCCATCTCAAAGATAATGATGCCTCAGACAGAGGAGATAGACAACAGTGTAGAGGTCCCCAAGGAGAAGATAGGCAAGAATTTGCTGGATTCAATATCCAATGGTGCAACCGACGGGCTTAAGCTGGCTGCAAACGTAGCAGCTATGCTTCTGGTTTTTTACGCTCTGATTGCAGGATTTAACTTCATATTTGGAAAAATTGGCGAATGGACAACTCTCAATCCGTGGATTGCAGACATCACCGACGGAAGATACTCAGGCATTTCCCTGCAGTTCATCCTCTCCTACCTGTTCGCTCCAATTATTTGGTTTACCGGAGTATCCGGAGACGACCTTGCCCTTGTGGGAAGATTACTCGGTGAAAAATTAATAATGACGGAATTTGTGGGTTATCAGAGTCTTGCAGAGTTAATCCAGTCCGGTGCCTTTGCACATACCAAATCTGTAATACTCGCTACCTATGTTCTTTGCGGCTTTGCCAACTTTGCATCGGTCGGGATCCAGATTGGAGGCATTGGAGGAATCGCTCCCAATCAAAAGCCCGTACTCTCGGCATTCGGTATGAAAGCATTGCTGGGAGCGACACTTGGAGGGCTGATGTCTGCGTCAATGATCGGAATGTTTATCTGATAATCCAAAAATTAAAGAAAAAGCTGTTAACTTTTTTCTTCTGTTATTCATCATAGATATAAAATCTGTATGGATAACAATGATTCTAATTTTATAGAATGGGAGTTAATAAATAAAAGTCTCAGGGATGGATTCATCAATCTGTCTGATAATGAACAAAAAACAATTTCTTCTTGGCTCTCACACTCTTCTAAGCACAGAAAATTCTACAGGAGAGCAAAAGAGGAGATATTCAACGCTGACTCTTTAAGGTATTCCGACGAACTTAAGATTGAAAACATTAAGAAAAATCTGTTTCTTCATCTTAATAAAAGCGATATTCCGGAGGTTTTTAGACAAACGCGGCAAAAAAACAGGATCAGAGTGCTACTTTGCAGTGCCGCTGCAATGGTTTTAATGACTTTAGTTGCAATTCCTCTGTTGATACGAGATCATCCAAACAATAAAAAGTTAGTAAGTGAAATCCCTCCCGGAACAAAAAAGGCTACACTTATAACTAACAGCGGGGATAAGATCGATTTAAGTAACAGTAACGGTATTATTGACATTGGATATGCAGATATTCAGGTCAATAATAATCAGATAAAATATTCATCCAAGAAAAACACTTCCAAAGAGAAAGAACTCCAACCGGCATTAAATACAATTGTTGTCCCAAGGGGGGGGGAGTATTCTGTTACATTGCCTGACGGGACCAAAGTGTGGTTAAACTCTGAATCATTCCTAATATTTCCCGATAAGTTTGTGGGTAACAAAAGGGAAGTGACAGTTACGGGAGAACTTTTTTTTGATGTTGCCAAAGATACATTATCTCCATTTATTGTTAAAACTGATGATTTCAATGTTATTGTAACCGGTACTACATTTAATATAAATTCTTACAAAGCTTCTTCTTATTCTAATATTTCTGTCGAATCTGGAAAAGTTATAATTTCAATCTCAGAGGGAAGTATCTTTAATATTGGATCAGGCCAAAGGCTTAATATTGAAAGAGAAAACAAATCAATTGATGTTCAAAACATAGAACCTGGAGTTGCTTCTGCGTGGAAAAATGGCTGGTTTATTTTTGACAAAGAACCTCTGGTTAACATTATGGAAAAAATATCCAGATGGTATAATGTTAATATAGAAATAAATAACTCCGAGTTGTCAAAACTAAGGTTTTCGGGAAAAATCGAGCGTTATAAAAATGCCGATAAGGTTCTGAATATGCTAAAAGATACAGAATATCTGAACTATACCTTTGAAGAAAAAGGAATAAAAATTTTTTAATTAAAAACCTCTTAGACTAACTTAAATAAATACTCAAAAAAATGAGAAACTTAAACAAAAGATTATCGCTTACTTTTCTCTTCTGTCTGATTTTATATCCTCTGATAATATTTGGTCAGGAAGAGACGTTGATCACTGTCAATGAAGAAAATGTCACACTACTTTCTGTACTTAAGAAAATTGAAGCAGCCAGTAAATACTCATTGCTTTACAATTCTGATGATATTGAAAAAGTCAAGAAAGTTTCTATTAAAGCGACAAATAAAAGGTTGTCAGAAGTAATGGAAATTTTACTTAAAGAAACCGGACTAGGTTATAAAATCAACGATAAAACAATAATTATCAGTAAGCCGGCACCCCAAAAGCCTCAGGAGAAAAAGAAGATTACAGGCCGTGTATTTTCAAATACTAATGAGCCTCTCTCTGGAGTCCATATCAGAATTAAGGGAACAGATATTGGAACTGTAACAGATAATGATGGTTTATTTGATTTGACTGTAATCGATAAGAACGGAATCATCGTTGCTTCTTTCGTTGGTTACACAACCAGAAACATAGAGATAAAAGAGAGAGATGTAATAAACATAGAAATGAGAGAAGAGGCTATGGAGCTTAAAGAGACAGTATTCCAGACAGGTTATCAGACTCTCTCCCGACGAGAGATGGCAAGTGCCGTGGTGCAGGTTGATCTGAGCGATATTGAATTATTGTCAAAACCTTCAATTGACCTTATGCTTACGGGTCAAATTCCCGGCATGATGGTCTTGCAAACTTCAGGAGAACCTGGTACAGCACCTACAATCAGAATCAGAGGTACTTCGTCAATTGTTGGCACAAGGTCACCTCTATGGGTTCTGGACGGGATTATACTTGAGGATCCAGTAAATGTTGATCTGTCAAGTTTAAGTTCCCCAGATGCTGTGTACCTTATTGGGAATGCAATTGCCGGAGTCAATCCAAAAGATATTGAGACGATTACAATTCTTAAAGATGCTTCTGCTACGGCTATTTACGGTTCAAGAGCTGCTAACGGAGTAATTGTCCTTTCCACTAAGAACGGGAAAATAGGCAAACCAACAGTAGCCTATTCGGGTAATCTTACATTCAGCAAAAGAATTGGTTACGGAGATCTGCAACTTATGAACTCCGGAGAAAGAGTTAAGTTGTCACAGGAAATAATTTCAGATAATGTAAAATTCAGCAGGACACCTTTAAATCTGGGCTATGAAGGACTTCTTCTTGATTACTATAATCATGTACTCAGTTACGATCAGTTCAAATCAGAGGTTGAAAAGATGGTCGGGATGAACACAGACTGGTATGAACTGCTGTTCAGAAATTCATTCACGCATAATCACTCTGTTAATGTAAGCGGAGGTTCTGACAGAACAACTTATTATACTTCTATCGGATATAACAAGAACACAGGAACAGCAAAAGGAAGTGACCAAGAAAGATTTTCAGCCCTTGCAAAAGTCAATTCCTGGATAAACAAGAAACTGTATGTGGGGTTACAGATAAACTCTTCATATTCTAATAGTAACGGATTCCTTAGTTCGGTGAACCCCAATACATATGCATACGAAACTTCAAGAACAATCCCCTGCTATAATGAAGATGGCTCGCTATTCAAGTACCTGACCCAGCAGAAATCTCAGACTGCAATTACTTCTGCGCCAAAAGAGGAACTCAAATACAACATCCTTAACGAAATGGACTTAACCGGATCAAACAGCAATGTCTCCGGCATTACTGCCCAGTTAAACATTCAATACAATATATTCTCCTGGCTCAAATATAAGCTTCTTGGAGGTTTTGACCAATCTCGAACAAACAGTCAAAGCTGGGCAAAAGAGGAGTCAAATTATGTCTCAATGATCAGAGGATGGAATTCAGGAACTTTAAAACAGGGATCTGCTGAATTTGACTCATCTCCAATTCCATGGGGTGGCATTATCTCTAACAACGATCAAAAAAAAGATTCATACTCCTTAAGGAATACCATAGAACTAAGCAATCTCTATAATGATATCCATTTAGTCAATGTTATGGCTGCACTCGAATTAAGAAGTGTAAAATATAAAGGTCTTACAGCTTCTTACTACGGTTGGCAGCCAGACAGAGGAGAGACCATCTCTCCGGCATTGACAACCGGTTATTATGGTGTGTTGACTGCGCTAAACCCAACAATTACTGATAATGTTGCAAATAATATGTCTTGGGTAGGGAGCGCAACTTATTCTTACAAAGACAAGGTCACACTGAACGGAAATGTAAGGGCCGACGGATCCAATAATTTCGGAGACAATCCCGCATATAGGTTTCTTCCGATTTGGTCCCTCGCACTTAAATATACTTTGAGTAACGAAAAATTCCTGAAAGAGAGCAAAACTATCAATTATCTGGCAATAAGGTCTTCCTATGGAATACAGGGTAATATTGACAAAGCTACCTCTCCAGACTTGATAATACGTGTTGGTTCAAAAAATCCAATAACCGGACTGGATGAATCCTATTATAAATATCTGCCAAATCCTGATTTAAGGTGGGAGAAAACAATGTCATACAATATTGGAATCGATTTTCAGCTTTTAAAACCAAGGAACAAAGATGGAGAGAGTATTTTATCAGGAACATTTGATATTTATGATAAATACGGAGATAAAATTATTGTCAGCAGAAGAGTCTCCCAGGTAATCGGTCTCGATTTGGTAAAGATCAACGGGGGAAAGATCAGAAATCAAGGCATCGAAGGAGCGTTAACTATTATACCTTACCAAAACAAAGATATTTTTTCTTCTATAAGATTTATATATTCATATAATAAGAATACCCTTTTAGAAGCAAACAAAGATTTTAACATTACCGATTCAGACAAAATAAACGGCATTGCTCTAATTGAAGATGAGCCCATAGGTGCATTCTACTCTTACGAATTTGCCGGTCTGAATGAAAATTACGGATTTCCAATGTTCTACAATAATCAAGGAGAGAAAAGATACGAACTATATCCGGAAGAGAGTCATCTGGTTTATTCCGGCAAAATCACTCCGGATCTGACAGGGGGAGTTGATTTGAGTTTCCGGTACAAAAGAATTCACATTGGAATAGGAATGCAATATTCTATTGGAGGTTCGGCAAGATTACCCAATGTTTACAGATCAAATTACTATTCTGTTTTCGATCCTCTGGCAAATGTTTCAAAAGACCTGAACAACAGATGGAGAGAATCAGGAGATGAATTAAATACTAGTATCCCCGCGATATGGGATAGTGAAAAATATTCCCTTGCAAAAAAAGAACTTGATGCACCTGTCTATCTGACCTCTTCAAAAAATCCTCTTCAGATGTACGATTACTCAAGTGAAAGGGTAGCCCGAACAGATAACATCCGTTTAAGGAATTTAAACATAAGTTATGTTCTACCGGGCATTAAAGCATCGAACCTTGGTCTGGAATCCTTTATCCTGAATTTCCAGGCAGAAAATCTATTTATTATTTGTGACAAAAGATGGCAGGGAAGAGACCCGGAATCTGGGTCTTCAAATACCCCAATTCCAAAAATCTTCTCAGTTGGTATGAATATAACTTTTTAATAATAAAATTACTATGAAAAAAATATATTTAATAATCTGCTTTTTACCATTCGTTATATCCTGTTCAAAATTTCTGGAGCAATCCTCTCAGGATCTTATTCGTCCAACATCTGTTTCGCACTACAAAGAGCTATTACAGGGAGAGTCATACTTTCAATCGTTTTATAATTATGGATGGTTTGTGGATGTTATGACAGATAATATAATGATCATTGATCCTCAGTTTGAGTCAAGTGTTTCCAACTCTGAGGCAACATATTGCCGTTATGCATACCAGTGGGATAAAGATATTGAAAACCCTCAGGGAACATTTAAGGACAATCTATTTCAGCATCTTTACAAAAATATTCTTGCCGCCAATACTTGTCTTGAAGCCCTCGGTGATATGAAAGGCTCTGAAGAAGAAAAAAATATACTTAAGGGGCAAGCCTCTTTTGTAAGAGCTTATGGCTATTTTGTTCTCGCAAACCTCTATTCGGCTCCTTATAATGAAGCAGAAGCCGATGACCTTTGTGTTCCTCTAATAACTTCTACTACTCCATCATTGAAAAAATATCCCCGTGCAACGATAAATGAAATCTGGAGGCTTATTGTCGAAGATATTGAGACATCTGTAAATTGCCTGTCGCAAGATATTTATGAAAGATCGTATTACGAGATTAATTATAGATGTGCATTGATTCTGGCATCACGAATATTCCTGTATATGGAAGATTATGAAAAATGCATCTTGTATGGAGAAGAATACCTAAATTTTTATCCTGCCCTAAAAGATATTACTACAATCACCATATCGCCAAAAAGATCTGGGACAAACACTCCCGTCTCTTTTACTATTCCTTCTGAAAATCCTGAAATTGCTTTTACATTTAATCCAATAAAAACGATGGGTGGAATTGGTGGGTATTTATATTACACATCCGATGCTGTCGGTCTGACTGATGTTTGTATCAGTGCATCAGCTGGCATAGAAGGAGCCCTGATAGATTTATACGGGACAAACGACAGGAGAAAAACGTACTGGTTCGTACAACCATCAGGATCTCCTGGCTCAATACTAGCTTATCCCTCTTATTGTCCTGCCAAGGTTAGTTACTATGACGGAGCGCGCTTTTCTCAAAATATGAGAACTGCTGAGGTATATCTAAATCTTGCTGAAGCATATTCAAGGTCTGATAGTCCAATAATCTCTAAATCTCTTGAGTATTTAAACACATTGAGATCAAAAAGGATATACCAATATACGTCTCTGGATGGATCTGACTTCCCTGATAACTTAGCCTTAACAAATTTCATCCTTGAGGAGAGAAGAAGAGAATTGTGCTTTGAAGAATTTCACAGATGGTGGGATCTAAGAAGGACAGGGCAACCCTCTCTGACTCATACCTGGTTTAGTGACGTTTATGTTCTTGAAGGGAAAGACTTAGCTTATGTTTTAAATTTTCCTAAAGACGAGCTGGAATTTAATGATTTACTTACTGAAAACGAAAGGCCTGACAGAATTAAAATCAATTAACAAATTTTAAATATTCAACGATGAAACTAAAATCAATAATAGCTCTTCTTATTATAGTATCCCTCACATCTTGTTCGTCTGATGACCAATACATTGGCACAATCCAGATGAGTGAAGAAAGACCTGTATTTAACAACTCAGATCCGGTGGGGGTAAAAGCTCAGGAAATGTATAACAATTATGGTGTAATATTCAAACCCATATTTTCTTTTGAAGAGTTTTCCTGGGACTGGAACAACACACTATCGTCATATCCAACTGGTACGACTGGTTTTCGTTACACAGATGCCAATTTAACTGTCTCGGTAGAAGTAATGGACTCTGTAAAGAGTTGGGTGTTTGATGTCTTTCCACAATCATTTATAAGACAAAATCTACCAATTAAGATCTTAATGGCAGACACATTGTGTAATAGATTTTTATACCGGAATGAAATAATAGTTCGCGAATGGGATGGAAATATTACAGCAAACTATACTATAATCGGATACACATCCACAAGATTTGAACAATTAAAAAAACAGCGTTTTCTTGTTGAAAACTGGCTCTCTCTATTTGTAGAAAAAATGGTAAATTCGGGCAGACTTTCAATCCCTTTAAGGTTCATTGAACTTAGTTCTACCGGTTTTGCCAAAGCTAGCTTTACAAATTCAGAAGATGTCACAGTAAATTACGGTATTCTGAGGAAAAGTCGCAAGAAACAGAATACAGGATCAACTACCGCATCGTGGTATAAGACAGAACCCGCACAGGATTTCGGGGATTTTGTATCATTTATTGTATACACTCCCGATAATGTTAAGCAAAGCATTTACCAGAAAAATGAGAATATCCAGGTTAAAGAGAACATTGTCAAAGATTATTTCAGGGACAATTTCGATATTGAATTGCCGCGTCGTCCACGATAAATTGCTTATTTATGAAAAAATCACTATTTTCAGTCCTGTTCTTTTTGTGCGTCATTACAGTTTTTGCACAGGAAGGGATTGTTTTTGATACAACCAGTACCTGGAAGGAACTGCTTGAAGTATCCGGGAAAAAGGGAAAATATATCTTCCTTGACTGTTACACTTCCTGGTGTGGTCCCTGCAAAGGAATGGCCAGGGAGGTATTCCCGGACAAAAAAGTAGGAGAATTTATGAATAAGAACTTCATCTGTACAAAAAGAGATATGGAAAAAGGAGAAGGGATAGTACTTAATAAAAGATACAAAGAATATATCCCCGGTTTTCCTACATATCTTCTTATTGATTCTGTAGGTAATGTAAAATATCAAATCTCAGGATTCCTTAGTCCTCAAGTATTTATTGAAAAAATGACGGAAGGGCTTACAAAAGAGTCTTGGATCTCTTTATCGCTCAAATACGAAGAAAATAAGAAAAATTGGTTTTTTTTATACAACTATCTGGAACAGTTGGAGACAGCATATCAGAAGGAAATAAGCTCAAAAGTTATCTCAACTATGTTAAAGGAACTAAACTATCAAATAATCTCTACAGACAGTCTCGCATATAGACTCTTTAGAAAATATTTCAAAGATCCCCAAGACACAGTTTTCATCTCTTTTATGGAGAACAGGTTATACAAGAAATTCAGAGATACAGAGAGTAGCATTAATGAATGGGCAGGACAACTGTATAATCATAAAACCAAAGAGTACTTCAAACAGTTGATGGAAGCTAAAGGCGGTTATGATATTGTCCGGGCCTCCGTACTGCTAGAAAACATGTATAATTTCTCCTTTAAGAACAGAGAAGAACAGATAGCATCACTTTTGCTTTACAACTCTGCTTACGTGCATGATCACAAGAGATTTTTTGAACTGTTGGATTATGCAAATACATTCGGCTTACTCAGATATAAGCATCTTGATATTAGCAACATTATTAGAAAATATTTTGCAAATCCTTGTGACAGTCTAGTATTAAACAATTGCCTGAGACATACAAAAATAGATGATGTAGCAAGATTGCTTCTCCCGGATCAACCTGAAAATTATGCTTATTTTCTGGATTTAGCTGGGAATTATAAGGAGGCAGTAAGATTCCGGAAAATAGCTGATAGCATAAGAGTTGATATAAAAGAAAGATATAAGTTTCTACTTAAATAGAAAATAATGAAATTACTAATTTTGTTTATTATATTTATTGTGCATGGATTCTCTCTTTGTGCACAAACAAGGCATAATCTGAATGGAGAATATTCCGGGGCACAAGAGGGAGGAAAAGTTTACTTGGGTAAGCAAACCGATAATAAAAAGGACTCATTTATTGTTCTGGATTCTGCATCATTCGACAGTAATTGTAAATTCACTTTCGGATTGGATAACATTGAGGCTGACAAATATCAGATACGCTTTGCTCCTTTTAAATTGGATCTGTTCATAGACGGAAAATCTGATATATATGTTAAAGTTGAAAAAGAGTTCCAAAAAACAAAAATTATAAGTAATCAAACAGACTCTCTCATAAGAAAATTTGAAAACACCAATATGAATGTGGCATTCGCACAAATTTTGTTTGCCCTTACAAATAAGCAGTATACAGACAAAGGGCTGGAAATGCCTGATTCGCTTCTGCAGCAAAATATTCAGAGAATAGAAGAACTGAACAGGCAAAAAAGTAATATTTGCAAAGAAGCTTTAGAAAATCCGGGCTATCCCCTGGCATACATTGCTCTGAACGGCGGACTTGACGAATTTTCCGTTGAAGAATTAGACTCTGCATATCTGAAGATGGATGACAAAATAAAAACCTCGCTACTAATCAAAGATTTCAAAAATTTAGTAACCAAAAGCTCAAATCTATCAAAAGGAGGTTTTGCCCCTGATTTCAGCAGTCAAACACTTGAAGGAAAAGAGATTAGTCTTTATAGTTTTATAAGTAATAAAAAAATTGTATTAATAGATTTTTGGGCTTCCTGGTGTTCTCCCTGCAGAAAAGAGAATAAAAATGTATTAAAAATATACAATAGATATAAAAATGATGGGTTTGACATAATAAGTATCTCACTAGACAGCAATCCTGAAAAATGGAAAGAGGCAATAATTCTTGATAAACTGGAATGGACACACGTTTCGAACCTGGAAGGGTGGAATGATAAAATTGCAAAATTGTACAATGTAACAGCCGTCCCTTCATCATTCCTGGTCGACTGTAAGGGTAAAATTATCGCGACAAATCTGAGAGGAGATAATTTAGAAAAAGTGGTATCAGACATCATTGACTAAAAATAAATCTGAGCAGTAAAGATGCTTGATGAAGTTATTTTTGATAAGATAAGGAATAAGGACAAAAAAGCCTTTGGGTATCTGTTCGACAGGTATTATAGAAGGCTATTCCTTTTTGCCAGAAAAATTGTATATGACTCCGATGCAGCTTATGATGCAGTACAGAATGTTTTAATAAAGATTTGGGAAAATTCGGATAAGATCCAGCTAAATCATAGTTTAAAAAACTATCTGTTTATATCTGTCAAAAACGAGTGTCTGCAATACCTGAGAAGTCTTAAAATTCGTGATTCCAAGAATCAGCTTTGGGCTATAACATATCTTGAATCAAGCAAAATGGAAGATATGGAAGATATGGAGGATATAAACGAAGAGCTATACAATCAAATCCGTAACTGCATAGAAAAATTACCCCTACAATGTAAGATGATTTATAAATATCGAATCTTCTATGGTTTCAAGTACAGTGAAATTGCTTCAATAATGGACACAAGCGAAGATGTTGTGAAGGTTCAGATATTTCGTGCCAATAAAATTTTAAAGTCATTATCAAAAATAACTGATGAAAAACCAATATAAATATTTGTTGCTGACCCTGCTTCCTATGTTATATTATACGGCATTCTTTGGCCAGGGGGTGAAATTTGTTTTTCAAAATTATTCAAAAGCTATTGACAGCTCAAAGGGAAGCAACAAACTGATATTTATTGACTTCTATACCGATTGGTGCTCACCGTGCAAAAAAATGAGTAAAGAGGTCTTCCCACTAAACAGTGTGGGTGATTTTTTCAATAAGCATTTCGTTAATATTCAGGTTAATGCAGAAAAAGGAGAGGGTCCTGAACTGGCGCGAAAATTTTCAATTTCTGAATATCCAACATTTGTCTTCTTAGATCATAATGAAAATTTGATATATAGGTTTTCTGGAACAAGAGACAGTATAAGAATAATTTTGGAGGGAGAGAAAGCAATTAGCTTATCCAAAAAAATAAGCCTTCTCAAAAAATATGAGGAACAATTCAAAGCCGGAAAATATGATAAAGCCCTATTAAAAGATTTTGTTCTATTGCTTTCAGAAACCGGATGTGATGGAGGAAAAGCGTTAAATGACTACATCTTATTAATGAGTCAGGATGAATGCATTGAGCCTATAAATATTAATCTTTTTGGGAATATAACTGAATATTCCCAGAAAGTAATGAACAAAACGGTAGTTATACTAGATTCACTATACAAGGAAGATTCCAGTTCAGCAACCTTTAAAAAAATGAACAGGTCTGCTTTAAAATCATTAAGTTACCTTATACAAAATTCTGCCAAGAAAGATAGTATTGAAGAACTTGAAGAGTTACTTGATATAAAGAAAAGATTCTCTGATTTCGGAAATAAGGATAACATTGTTTCTGCTTCTATTGGAGGGGGAATTTCGTTATTACCAGAAGCGGAGATACGCCTACAATATTATGGAATTCATAAAATGTTTGACAAATATGCCCCCCTTTTTGAAAAATATATCTCTGACTATATTTCCAACAACGACCCGGAAAAGATTGACGCACAGGCTCTAGCATTCCTTGCCGCCATTGACAGTAATTTTACCGTAAAAAGTTCTGAAAACTTAAAAGAAGCTGAACAGGCAAGAAGTATTGCAAAAACAATATGTGAAATCAACAAAGTACAATACAGATACTTCTCCACACTTATACTTAACGGATATGAAAATTACCTTAAAAGATCTTCTAATCCAGAAGAGCTACAAAAAGTTTCCGAGTGGATACTCTACTCATATCTGATCTGCAAAGATCTGGATATAGCTAAATATGCTATAAATAAATTAATTAATCTCGGCTTCTCTCAAAAAGCAAATTTTATTATAGAAGATATAACAAAGCTTAATCACAAAACCGCTCTGTACAAAGAAGATGAAATTAAAGCTCTAAAGGGAATTCAAAATTAATAAACATCCCTTATCGCAAACCGTATTCCTGCTTTTATTAAGGTCAGGATTTATTTTTTTTGTGTTTTATACAACATTATGTATTACCTTTGGGAAGGATCTTATTTAATATCTGTTATTTACACTTAAACCAAAAAATTGTGCAACCGAACATTAAATATAACTTACTTTTCCCAGCCTTATTTCAGGAAGCTCTAGAAGGAGAGAAAATTCATTGTACTCTCTGCCCTCACAATTGTATCCTAAATGAAGGGTCAACAGGTATTTGCAGAACCAGAACAAACAAAAAGGGGGTGTTATACACCCTGTCATACGGTAATCTATGTTCTGTCTCAGTTGATCCGATAGAGAAGAAACCTCTTTTCCATTTTTTTCCAAAAAGCAGAATATTTTCAATCGCAACTCAGGGATGTAACCTTAGGTGCCTTAATTGTCAGAACTGGACAATCTCCCAGGAAGGTCCTTCGCTTGACAAGACTCACAAAACAACTCCGGAAGAGGTTGTAAAAGCGGCCATAAGCCAGGGAACTGACAGCATTGCATTTACTTATACCGAGCCCACCGTTTTCTACGAATATATGCTTGATATTGCAAAAGTTGCAAAACAAAAAGGGCTCAGGTGTGTGATTATTTCAAACGGATACATTAATCAGAAACCACTGGAAGAGTTGTGTCCTTACATAGATGGCGCCAACATAGACCTTAAATGTTTTGACGAAGACACATATCATAAACTGACCGGAGGCAGCCTGCAGCCTGTTCTCCAAACTCTTGAAACGCTTAAGAAAGCAGGTATCTGGTTAGAGATTACAAATCTGATGATACCGGGTTGGAACGACGACCCCACTGTTGTTTCCCAAATGTGTCAGTGGCTTGTTATGAAAGGGTTTAAGGATACACCTATCCATTTTAGCCGCTTCTTCCCAAATTATCAGCTTCAGCTACTCCCCCCCACCCCTGAGAATATTCTCAAGAAAGCCACAAAGCGGGCAAAAGAGGCCGGGATGAAATATGTCTACACAGGGAATCTTTTTTTCGGAGGGCAGGAGGATACACTGTGCCCGAAATGCGGGAAGTTACTGATAGAGAGAACTCGATATAATGTAGGAAGGGTCGAGATTACTATCAAGAGTGACGGTAGCGGATTCTGTCCGGATTGCGGAGAGAAAGTCCCCGGAATCTGGGCATAAAAATCTCTCTTTTAAGGCATAAAAAACATTCTTTAAACAATATTAAACAATATTTCAAGCCGGAAACTAGCTGAAAACTTCAGCCGTAAAAATATAGATATCGGCGTTTTTCCATCCATCCCATCCAAGTCCGGCTTTGTCGCGGGAACAGTGACCTAGAAACTCCTCTTTGCTCCATCCGGTTTCAGTGGCAACCTGAGGCAGGAAGACTCCGGAGCGGTGTCCTTTAACAATATATATTCCGTGCTTACCCAGGGTTATCTCACCGGGGCTTCCGATCTTTCTAAGCGGAGATAGGACAGAGATTTCTATTGAAATATCCTCAAGTTCATTCTCACTCACAGGAGAAAAGCGGTAGTCGTTTACAGAGGAAGAATATGCCATCTGCTGCACCATCTTCCACAAAGGCATTTCACCGGTCAGGTGACCAATGCACCCCCTGAGTTTACCGCTTTTGTGCAAGGTAACAAAAGCACCACAATTGGTTTTTAAATTGTTGCTCAACTGAGATGGTTCCAATGGCAGCTTGCCCGGCCTATTATGAATTGCCGCAGAGACTACACTCTCCCGGGCTATTTCAAGCAAATAACTCTTGTCACTGTCACTTAGAATGAACTCGTTATTCATAAAAGCTTCCTTATTAAATTTTCCGGACGTAGCTTTTTCTGATACCACAATTGCCCAGTAACCGACAACCCTCTCCTTATCACCATAATAAGGAGCATCTCCGGAGTTTTTGTACTCCACGGCATTGTACTCCAATGAATTGTCATCTTCTGTCATATACATCAGAGTAAGGACAGATGTCCAGCCACAGAGGGGGGTTGACAATCGGGGAATCCGCTCTCCCTTTAATCTGTTGAGAGCAGATATCAATTGGTCCGGGTTATTTGAGATGATAGCATCCTTTGTTTCTGTGTCTGCCCTCACAGCATCTGAATATCCGGGATAGTGGGAAAAATCAGAGCTTATGACAAAGAGGTTATCAAGTGTAAACCAAGGTTTAAGGGCAGCGGCAATTTCCTTGCAGACATCCACCCTGTTTGTTCCGATAATTATTGGGACTACCTTGTATCCCGGGGTCAGTTTATGATTCAGGAAAGGCATTTGCACCTCAAGTGAGTGCTCAAAAGTATGAGGAGAAGATTCTTTTGTAAAAATCTCAGGAAAATTTGCCGTGAGTGAATTACCAACAGATGAGTCAATTTTTTCGCTCCCGTAGGGCATTTCAAAATCGTCTCCACTCCAGACAGATGCACCGTTGAAACTCATCCTGTGAGAAGACCCGATTACAAAAACCCTTTTGTAGATTTCCTCTGCCTGATTGAAAGCCGATGCTGCTACTCCTCCCGAAAAAACATACCCCGCGTGTGGGGATATCAGAGCCCTCACTCCTGTGTACCTTTTGGGCAATGCTGATGCAAAAAGAAGATTCAGTTCCTCTTTAAGCTTATGAGGATCCGACGGGTAAAATTGTCCTGCGACAGCTGGTTTGCGAACATTTTTCATAAAAGGAACAGCACTTTTTGTTGGAGTAAATATAGAAAAAAAGAGTTAAATTTAATCTATATTTGTTAAAATCAAGAACGGCAATATGGCGATTAAAACATATATGATGAGAGTAGTGACTGCAACAATTCTAACTGCAACAATACCGGCTGTATTTTCTACCTTAATGTTTTCTCAAAACAGAACAATTGAGAATGGTTATTATAAAGAAAAAGACGTTGAGATTTTCAACAACTATCTTTCTTTTATTAAAGAAATACCTTTAAAAAGGTAGTTCTAAGCGAAGTATCTATCACTGACTACCTTAAGCGCAATCCAAAGAACATTGGCATAATTTCAGTCAGAGCTACTTTTTGATATGTTCCCGTGATTATATCAGTTTTTCTGATTTCTAAATCTGACCGATTTTAGAAACAGCAAAAGCATAAGCACCTATCGCAACAGCTTTGTTGGTACCCAGCTTTGAAACAGTTACCCCTGTCTGGCGAACCGGATTGAATCTTACAACCTTATCTTCAGAATAGATAATTTTTCCACCTGATGAAACAGGAATTTTAAGATTTGTACTCTTATCCCTGAGGAATTCGTCGAGGTCAGACTCATCTTCAAGATTATAGGCCTTCATCTGCATTCGGGGATATGTATCACCGGAGAATGTTCTAAGTTTTCCATTCATCTCCTTAATGAGTGAGGGCATAAAATACTTGGCCGCACCAGCAACTCCTCCTCCTATTACAACAAGACCGTCAACAATTGTAAGTGCTTCTGCAATAGTGTTTCCAGCCACCTCTCCAAGTAATTCGAAACTTCGTCTGGCAGCATCTCTGTTCCCCTCTCTGGTACCATCAGCAATATCGAAAATATCTTTGGTAGAGAGCTTTAAGGTATCAGCCCCGCTTAACTCACGATAGTAGCGCTTTACTCCTCTTATACTTACACTCTCCTCACATATCATATCAGGGTACAATTTATTTCTGAAGCACCAGACATCCCCTCCGCAACTATTATCCCCGGTGTGCAAAACATTGTCTATCACCACTCCTGCCCCAAATCCCGAACCAAATGTAACGCCAAGCAGGTTTCTGAAGAATTTGTCTGATCCTCTCTGTGCCAGCAACTGGTTTGTAGCAGGCAAAGCACCTGCCAAAGCCTCGCCGTATGCAAAAAGATCCCCGTCATTGTTTATAAAAACCGGAATACCGAATCTTTCCCTGAGGAAAGGACCAAGTGCCACCCCACCCCTGAAAGAGGGGAAATTAGGAAGATCACCTATCAGTCCTTTCTGATAATCAGCCGGGCCAGGAAATGCAAAACTTATTGCCACAGGCTTTGACGGCAATGATTTGATTACCGATTCAAAACCCGCCTCAATTGTCAGAAGAGTCTGTTCAAGATTGTCGGGAAATGCCGGAAAGGTAATCGGCTCAATTATCTCCCCGGACCCAGCCATTGCAGAAAATACAAAGTTTGTGGCTCCTGCATCAAGAGTCAACACTATTCGATTGTCGTGTTTGTACATAGGAAGAAATTATTTGTGTACTATATAAACAAATACAATTAAATAAGGTTCGTAAAACTTTTTACTGAAAAGTTTTCCATATTGTACAGAAAAAAAGAAAACCATTCGGGAGATGTTACGTGTCAGCAAATTTACCAACCACCTGATTATTCGTTGTTTAAAGAATTTCTCAAAAACTGTAGTTTTTCAAATTTATCTTATATCACTCAATAATAATGCGTTACAAAATTTGCTGACACGTAGCATTTTCATCCGCAAATTATCTCTTCGGACTCTTGTCGGGGAACGGGGGTATGTTGGCGGGGAGGTATTTGAACTCCTTGATCTGTTGTTTGGCAACTTCAATAGCCTTGTTAAGTTGCTCATCCTCACCCATAAAATCTTTGTAAGGATCATTAAAGAGTTGATGTCGGGTTCAACACCAGTACCCTCTATAATCCATCCGCTGCCGTCTGCGGCAAAGGGTGCATATGACGGAGTCACTATCGATCCGCCATCCACCACCGGAACTGTTCCGCTGTAGCCAACAACACCACCCCAGGTTCTGCGGCCAATAACTGTGCCCAGCTTGTAGTGCTTAAACCTGTAAGGGAAGAGATCTCCGTCAGAAGCAGAATACTCGTTCACCAGAAGAACTTTGGGCCCCTGGAATGTACCTACCGGGTTCAAATCTCCCTCTTTTGCATTGGTGTGCATAGAGAAGTAGGTGATTGTCCTCTGCAGACGTTCTATGATCATTGGGGATACATTTCCGCCGCCGTTGCCTCTGTCATCAATAATCAGTGCCTTTTTGGAGAGTTGAGTATAGTAGTGCTTTACAAACTCGTTGAGTCCGGGGACACCCATATCCGGGATATGAATGTAACCAACTTCACCGTTTGTTGCTTCGTTCACCTTTCTGATGTTATTCTGCACCCAGCTGTAGTATCTGAGGCCTGACTCATTGTCTATTGGTTCAACCAGTATCTTTCTGGCCCCGGCCTCATCCGGCCTGTTGTTCACCTCCATTTCAATCACTGTCTTTGCGGTACCCGCAAGAAATTCAAATATGTCACTGGTCTCCTTGAGCGAGCGGCCATTTATAGAGATTACAAAGTCACCCTCTTTAACGCCAAGCCCTGGCATTGTGAGCGGAGAACGGGTCTCTTTGCTCCAGTTCGCACCTTCTATGATCTTTTCAATCTTAAAGAATCCTGATTTGTCTCTGGAAAATTCTGCACCCAGCAGGCCCATCTGCACTCTGGGAGCTTCGGGATGTTCACCGTTCTGAGAATAGGCGTGGCCTACATTCAGCTCGCCAATCATCTCCCCAATCACATAGGAAAGATCAGAACGATGGTTTATATAAGGAACAAGCTGTGCATATCTCTTCTGTACCTTTTCCCAGTCAACTCCGTGCATATTTTTTGCATAAAAGTAGTCTCTCATCTGCCTCCAGCTCTCATTGTATATCTGCATCCACTCCTGCCTGTAATCAAGAAGTTTCTTAACACCGGAAAGTGATATTGGAGTGGTTACGTTTACCGGACCTTTTGGCACCTCTATTACCTGCATACTCTTTCCGGAGATAGCCAGAGCCTTTTTATATCCGGCTGAGAAGAACAGATTCGCGTTAAGTTCCGTCTCTTTCTTGTTTTCCAGATCATACATCTTCATCCCGCCTCTGGTCCCGTAATAGATGTTTTTACCTATCATATAAAGGCTGCCATAGAATCCGGGGGCGACAGGCAGCTCAATAATCCTCGAGTTGATATTTGTAAAGTCATACTTCACCCCGCCTGTCGCGGCAACATCAGTCTTACCTAAGGTGTCAGATTTTTTCTGGTCGTCAGATGAGCCCTTTTTACCAACTTTGGCTGACTCCATCTGGCCGGCAGTGGATGATTCCTTTTGTCCTCCCGGAGCTGACTCCTTTTGGCCGATTGCGGCAGGTTTTTCCAAAGTTAGTGCAACAGTGTCATTCTTAGGAGCAAATGGTATGTCGGCATCAGCGGCAAGGGGAAGAATATATATTTTGTACATATTTGTATAAACGTGATTCCACTCGGTCTGTCCGTATGTAGGGTTAAAGGTTCTTGCAGAGGAGAATAGCAGGTACTTGCCGTCCTTGCTGAAATTGGGAGATGACGAATTGTACCATTGATCTGTTATCTGATGTTTTTCACCGCTTTGAGTGTCAAAAATCATTATAAAATCAACCTCTTTACCCGGGCGGGTATATGTCAGATACTTGCTGTCAGGAGACCAGTTATAGCTATTCATCGGGCTGATGTCTGATTTTTCTACCACAACATTCTTCCCTGATTCGACATTGAGTATATTGAGAGTGTTCATTTTTTCGCTCCAGGCAATATGCTTTGAATCAGGCGACCACTCAAAGCCAAGTATGTTAGTCTTAACATCTGTGAGTCTTCTCTCCTTACCCTTAGCATCAACAAACCAGATATTGAATTCACCGTCTTTATCAGTTACATAAGCATATCCGTTTCCGTCAGGTGCCCAGTCAACGCTCTTGTCGTTCGCTCCAGATGAATTGGTGAGGTTATATGTAATCCCTTCCTTTGCCGGGATGGAGAAAATATCCCCGCGTGCCACTCCAAGCAACCTCTCCCCATTTGGCGAAAGTGAAACAGAGCTGATACTGCCCGCAAGATTTTTCCACTCCGGGCGAGACCAGGCAATATCGTTATTAATGTTTACAGTCACCTTCTCCCACTTTCCGTTACTCATATCCAGCCTGTGAATATAGCCTCCGTTTTCATACACTATATAGTTATCTCCTACCGATGGAAACTTAACATCGTATTCGGTGTATTTGGTTATCTGCCTTGTGTTTCCGCTATTTTTATCATACTCATAAATGTTCATATGGCTGTCCCTGTCAGATGCATAGAATACTTTGTTGCCATCTGGAGACCACATTGGAAAAACATCTTGGTTAAGGTTTTCAGTAATCTTCTTTGACTCCTTAGTATCAAAGTTGAATATGCGGATATCATCAGCCATTCCTCCCTGATATCTTTTCCAGGTGCGGAATTCCCTAAATATATAGTTGTAGGCCAGCTCTTTGCCATCAGGAGAAAAATTTGCAAAACCTCCGTTCTTCAAAGGCACCTTCTCCGAGAGCCCTCCTTCAACCGGGACCAGCATAAGCTGCCCAGTAAAGTCATTGAAGGTATATGCCCTTGTTCTGTAGAGTATTTTCTTACCGTCAGGAGTCCAGTCCATTACAATATTGTTTGGTCCCATACGGTCTCCTATATCGTCCCTGCCCAGAGTGGCAGTAAAAGTAATCCTTCTTGGTTCTCCGCCCTCAGATGAGATAACAAAGACCTCAGTGTTACCGTCATACTGGCCTGTAAAAGCTATCATCTTGCCATCAGGTGAGAATTTCGGAAACATTTCATAGCCAATTGAGGAGGTAAGCCTTCTGGCCACTCCTCCATTTGTTGGAACAATATAGAGATCTCCCGCATAGGAGAAAACTATTTTATCGCCCTTAATATCAGGGAATCTGAGTAACCGTGTCTCAGAGGTTTCGGCAGCAGAAGCACCGGTTAAAAAGAGAAGAGATGAAAAAACTGCAACTATTGCAAAAAGAACTCCGTGAAAATTTCTCATAAACAGATTGTATTAAATTTATCCGATATTAAATTATTTTTTGACATAAATAGAACAATAAATATAAGGTATAATTTGAAATAATTGAAATACAGATTTCTTTTGCAGAAGAATTCAATGCCATATTAAAAGCTGTTAAAGAGATGGAATTAAACCAATGTTGAATATTACTGTCAAAGAGAAAATGTCACAAAAAGAATTTGTTAGATGAATAGAAAGGTAGTGTTACTGATGCTCATGGTTTTAGCGCTTATTAGTTTCAACCACGCCCAAGGCCAGAATCCGGAGCCTCAGATGTTGAAAGGGTTTGTAGATAATGCTATTCAAAAAGGGTATTCGGCAAGTGTGAGGATCTGCCTTTATGATACAGTTCGAAAAATGAAAATTCCTTCATATTTCAGCGGGGTTGTGGTGAGTAAGGAGGGACATATCCTCACAGTTGCACACGGAGTTCAAGTCGGCAAAAAGTATGTTGCAATTTTCCCCGATGGAACAGAGGTGTCAACAGTAACTTTGGGCAGGATAGCTTTTAAAGAGTCAAATACCAGGGTAAAGCACGATTTGGCTATGCTCAAAATAGACGAGCCCGGTGAATGGCCGGTTGGCACACACTCCGCCGATAAATTTGAAGGAGGAAAAAGCGTTAGACTCGATGGGTTTAAAAAAGTCTTTGCACACGATGCCAATATAAAATCGGATGAGTGCGGCGGCCCGGTGTTTGATGCAGAGGGCAATTTTTACGGAATTAACATTGCCCGTTTCAGCCGCACCACAACCCTGGTACTGCCGGCCCCTGTAATATTTGACATAATCACAAAAGATCAACTTACTATTACAAAAGATAAGCTTTAATATAAGAGGCCGAAAAGCCACAGTGGGATACGATTGTGATGCCCGGTCTCAATGCCATCTACTGCCAAATAGCTATTAGGAATATCTTTTATTTGTTCAAATGTTTTGGAGCGTCCCCCTATCTCAAAGAGGTATTTTCTGTTTACAAAAAAATCTCCTTTGGGAGGCATCAATACTTCATTATTTACATTAAGTTGATTGTAAAAGAAAGTCTCTCTTACTGTGCCGATATCTGAATGGGATGATAGTGAATACATCAAGTTTGTATTATTTAGATAGATCTTATCGGGTCTGGAAAAACTTCTGTAGCTTTTGACTTGTGAAGTAAGCAGCGCCAAAAGGCCACCTCTTTCTAAAGCGTAGAGCATTTTTAAACCATGTTCTCTATTGGTCTCAAGCTCTTTATAGAGATCAACCATTTTGGGAGTGTGGGGAACTTTTTCTGCCAGGATCATCAACATTTTTTTAATTTTCGAGATAGTGATATACTGAATCTCCTCAATAGCCGGCAAGTCCGATTCAATTATCTGCCTTATTACCTCCTGTATTCTGAAATCATATCCTTCGTAAACTGACTTGTAAAAAGGGTAATATCCTTTGTGAAGATATTTCTCAAACATAGGTAAAATTTTCACGGTTGCCGATATTTCTGAAGAGATCGAAACATGTTGTTTCAGCAGGTTTTCCAGGTCGTAGGACGGGAATTCCACAGTTTTCTCAAAGGCTAAAAATTCTCTGAAAGAAAGTCCCGGCAAATGATAAACTATCTGATACTTTATAAATCTTACAGAGTCTTTTTTTTGAGAAAAATCAATTATAGGGAGTCTTTGACCTGGGGGCACCTTGCCACCAGTTCTGTTGTCAGCGGTACTCCTGGCGCGGTTTCAAGGTTCATAATCCTGATACCGATTATGTACTCTTTGGAAGATTCGAAAATTGAGTCATTCGAAATCAATACAGCCGCCTCTCCTTTTGCAGGGATGGCGATCCCTCCGGAATAAGTACTGATTTTAATGCGTCCGGTATCTGAAAATTTAATCTCAAAAGGAAGGGAGGTGTTGTTGGAAAAGGAGATATAACCATTCTTGCCTGAAAAATATGTTTTAATTTCAATTGATTTATGGAACAGAGCCTCAAGAAGTTCACTATCACCGTAGAGTGAATCATTGCAGTAAGAGATTGTCCTCTTCTCCTTTAATGCCTCCTTTATGCTTTCAGAAGTCCTCTCTTTTGCAAATACAATTGTCATTGTCCTGGGAAGCGTTCTATTGAGGGTAGTAGGATTATGTGTGTCGGAATTTGCAAGGTTAGTAAGATTTTTATCCAATACCCATCTGAAAATTACCGGATCGTAGCGCCTGGAATTGACCACTTCCACTCCGTTTATGTATCCTTCATTGTAGAGAGAGTCAATCAGAGGGAACCATATAGATGTGTTATTATGTGTTCTAAACCAGGGGTGATTCCATACAATAAATGCATCCTGTTTTCTCGCTTCTCCAAGAGATCCTCTTATAAAAGAACCTCTTGTGGGATTACCAGGATCGAAATTTTTCCCAAAAGGATCAGCATCTTTTATGAACAACGCATTAAAATGTCCCGGAGGCACCTCTTTTGTTATCTCAACACCCGGGATAAGAATGACACCGTATTTTGCCGCTGCACTCTTTGCCAGGTTATAGGGAGCATTGTAAGAGACTTCACTATCCTTTGCTCCCATCTCTTTGATTCTAGGGCGATATTCAACATGGTCTGTAATTGCAATTACGTCAAGACCCTCTGCAAATGCCTCCTCAACTCTCACAACAGGCCAGACCGAACCATCAGAAAAAACAGTGTGCAGATGGAAATCGCACTTTAAAACATGGTAGCCTGAAACAGTTTGTGGAAGTCTGAATACATTTCTGTGTATTTCTTGTGATAATGAGAGAGTTATACAGGAAATCAAAAACAACATTGCTAATAATGAAATTTTCGCTTTCATAGTGTTAATTTTTAGGGATTACTTAAAGTTAGGAATTTTAATGAGTCCTTGCCACAATTTTCGGCAAGCACCTGATTGTTAGTTAATTGCGTGTGGTTTTTTTGACAGCCACCGATAATTATCGGTAACCATCTAGAATCTAAAAAAATGCTTTTGATAGTGTCCTGATATTATGCCACTTGCCGAAAACTGTGGCAAGGTGTTAGGCTCTAAGGCATCCGACAGGGACTACATATACTCCGCCTTCTCTTCTGTAGGCATAATCTCCAACAGCTGTCACAACTGCCAGAAAAGTTGGTGCTTTCATTTTATCTGTGTCTATCTTTGTGCTAAGCTCTTTCAATGTCCTGCTTCCATCAGAAATCTCATCATCTCCACCAATTTTTATCTCAATCAAACCATACGATCCATTCCTAAGACAAATAACCGCATCACATTCCAAGCCAGATTTATCCCTGTAATGATACAGCACACCATTGTTAGCTTCTGCATAAACTCTCAGGTCTCTTATCACAAGAGTTTCGAAAATCAGTCCCATAGTCTTTATATCGTTTATCAGGTCTTGCGGACCTAGTCCTAAAGATGCTGTTGCAATGGAAGGATCTGTATAATAAAGGGTGTCTGATGTGCGGATAGCTGTTTTGGAACGAAGATTTGGATTCCAGGCAAGCACATCTTCAATAACATATAGTTTCTTTAGTGCGTTTATATATGAAGTAACAGTCTCTACGCTCAATGATTCAGTATCATGACTTACTATATCTGCATATATTGTAGCAATTGAAGACTGGGTGCCCTGATTCCTCGCATAAGATCTCATCAACCTTTTTGTGAAATCAGGATCCCGTTTGATATTGTCCACCCTTGAAATATCAATATTTGATATAGCTGTAACATATTCTCCGGCAATTTTCAGGGCATTATCAGAATCAATCATTGTAGCCCTTGGCCATCCACCTCTGCACATTAGTTTAGCTATATCCTCCAAAGTAAGCTTGTTGATGGATGCCAGATCCGTATTTCCTTTAAACAAATCATTCTTCAAACTTACAGTACCATTTGACTCCCCGGATTCAAACAGCGACATAGGTCTCATTGTCAACCATGCAAAGCGTCCGGTTCCGGAATGACTAATTTTATCCCTACCATCTTTATTAAGAGGAACTGCTGACCCGGTCAGGATAAATTGTCCAAAGCCGTTATCTCTATGATCTACATCAAACCTTACTGCATCCCACAATTCAGGAGCTTCCTGCCATTCATCCAATAATCTTGGAGTTGCACCCTCCAATAACAGTTTGGGGTTTAGCCTGGCAAGTCTCTTATTCTGATCTTTTTTGGAAGGCTCATCTACATATAAAACAGAGCCGGCAATTTGTTCAGCGGTTGTAGTTTTACCGCACCATTTTGGACCTTCAATTAATACAGCTCCCATAATTTCAAGCTTCTCCTTTAACAGCCAGTCTGCAATTCTTGTTTTATAATTTTTCATAGACATCAATCCTCTAAAATTATAAAACAAATATAAGTATTTATCCATTCATTCGGTAATTTGGCGTGATTTCATTCCGCCATTTGGCGAGTTTTTGTCAGGCAATCTGGTCATGTCTTTATGCTTTGGTGCCTTACAAGGCGCTAACTTCTTAAGCAATCATAACCTTTTGATGCTTCAATAGGTTTATTATAAGTCTTTTGTTGCAATAAAAGGTATAAAAACACACCTTGTGATTTGCTTTTTAAAATTGTATCTTTGAATATCAGCCAGGGATCCGGACAACTAGTCACCTTAACCCTATTTTTTACCTCGAAAAGCTAAGAATGAAAATAAATATTTATATAATGAAAATGGATAAATTTTTAAAGATTTGCAAGTATTATCATGGGGAAGAGAGCCCTCCACAAAATGCTGACAAAAATTACAAATTATAGTGGGGAGGAGAAAAGCTATTTGTTGAACACTGTACTGATGATGAGGAGTTTTTCGCAAGGATTAATGAATCTTTTACCGAGGCCGATAAAGACGGTCATCTCTCCGGGGTGTTAATTGATTCATCAATCCTTTTTGATAAAAGAATCCTGATGTTTTATTTAGACCTTTGGCATGGTAAGTGGTTCCCGTATAATAACAATGACTCAATATCTGATTATTAGATAAAAACATTCGGAACACAAATTAAGCCCTTGTGATTTGCTTTCAAAATTTTATCTTTAACATACCGGATACAGCCGAACTGGTGCACTGCTGCATAGGGCTTTTCATTTGATTCCGTTACCCCATTAGGGGCGTATCTGTATTTTATTGCGCTTTTCAATTCTCCCGTCTCTCCTGTTAGTATCATAGCAACCGTCCTTGCTTCAGAGAACTTCCCTGTCGGGCCGGAGTGACCATCCCTTGGCGAGTTAGGATTTCGTCTTTTCACATCAGGCCATTTCTGTAGGGCTTTATCAGTAAATTCTTCTTTTTCAAACGACTCTTTAAAGTGATTCGCTGCTTCAACCCCAAGAATATCTTTGATGTCATCAGATTCAACAAAACCTTGCACCTCCTTCATCTTCTCAGGAAACCTTTTTGCGAATTCAGAAATATCCATCTTTTTTGTATTAATAAAAAATGTTTATATTTGTCCTAACGAAGGGGAGGTACTTCTGTGCAGCCGCATCGTCCATTATACCGGTGATTTATCACCGGTTTTTTTATTTTAGCTTATATGTTTTACCCTCAATAATATATGATATATATTTATTTTATCTTCCGGTGCCTTTCCTTCCCTAACTAACCCGGCATATCTCTCTCCGCATCCATGCCTCAACGTCTCGATATCAAACACAGTATGGTCGTTGTGATTTGCTTTCAAAATTTTATCTTTGACATACCGGATACAGCGTACATCATTAAAGATAGGTGTCGGTACGCGTTGTGATTTGCTTTCAAAATTTTATCTTTGACATACCGGATACAGCCATTATAAACAGCAACGCCGGGAAAGTTAGTTGTGATTTGCTTTCAAAATTTTATCTTTGACATACCGGATACAGCATTAATAAGTTGGCCCCTAATCCTCACTAGTTGTGATTTGCTTTCAAAATTTTATCTTTGACATACCGGATACAGCTGTTTTTCAGTAGGGTGTAACTCGTTGCTGTTGTGATTTGCTTTCAAAATTTTATCTTTGACATACCGGATACAGCAGTTATTCAGGTGGATGAGAAGACGGAGAGTTGTGATTTGCTTTCAAAATTTTATCTTTGACATACCGGATACAGCCGAGAAAGACAACAAAGGCCGTCTTGACCCGTTGTGATTTGCTTTCAAAATTTTATCTTTGACATACCGGATACAGCGTTATATGGGGGAATATCTATCACTTTATTGTTGTGATTTGCTTTCAAAATTTTATCTTTGACATACCGGATACAGCATAGCAAGGTGAGGGTTCTGACGAAAGGGGTTGTGATTTGCTTTCAAAATTTTATCTTTGACATACCGGATACAGCAAGCCCTGATTTATGGTCAGGCAGGCACAGGTTGTGATTTGCTTTCAAAATTTTATCTTTGACATACCGGATACAGCTCACAGGAGAGATCCGTTACAGGGAGTATGTTGTGATTTGCTTTCAAAATTTTATCTTTGACATACCGGATACAGCCAATAGGAGCGAACATAAGACACAAAGAAGTTGTGATTTGCTTTCAAAATTTTATCTTTGACATACCGGATACAGCTCCACGCCGTACCAGAAAGGCAGATGTGAGGTTGTGATTTGCTTTCAAAATTTTATCTTTGACATACCGGATACAGCAAGAAGAGCAGAGGCAAACCTGTACTTCGAGTTGTGATTTGCTTTCAAAATTTTATCTTTGACATACCGGATACAGCCCGCCATAGACATCAACTCCTGTCTTCATGGTTGTGATTTGCTTTCAAAATTTTATCTTTGACATACCGGATACAGCATAGACGGAGACAATAAGAACGGAGAGAGTGTTGTGATTTGCTTTCAAAATTTTATCTTTGACATACCGGATACAGCAGTCTTCTCCTACAACATCAATCGCAGTTGGTTGTGATTTGCTTTCAAAATTTTATCTTTGACATACCGGATACAGCGCGAAACCTGAGAACCAGTCTTGAGATTTGGTTGTGATTTGCTTTCAAAATTTTATCTTTGACATACCGGATACAGCTGAATCTGTTGAAAACACATTAAATCAACGATTTAAGAGTTGGGATAGAAATAAAAAACAAACTTATTCCGGTCAACAAAACCCACTCTCGAGGTGGGTTTTGTTATTTTAGAATGAACTCAGCATTCACATAACTGTAAAATTTATAATTAAATATTGTTGAGGAACTAAAATAGTTCCAGTTGTTGAGGAATATCTCTCTCTTCTATTTTTTTCTTACCTGAAAAAATTTCCATCTGGCTGAACTGTTTATCAGTAATACATATTATACCAATATCACCGGCAGGTGGTAAAGAGGATTTTACACGCAAAATGTGTACATCAGCATTTTCTCGGGAAGGACAATGGCGTAAATATATAGAAAACTGGAACATAGTAAATCCATCCTTCACAAGTTTTTTGCGAAATTCAGCATATTGCTTTTTCTCTTTTTTGCTATCAGTAGGAAGGTCAAAAAAAACAAGTATCCACATAATTCTATATTCCGAAAACCTTTCCACTACATTTCGGGATATATAATTCTACGGTTCTCTCCGCTGAAACATTTATATAGCGACGATGTAGTTTGTCTTACAGCTATCATTAATGGACTTCGTTGTCCATTGATAATAACATCAATAGTAGGGATTGAGAGTAGTTGCATCTTCGTATCTTTATCTAAATCAGCCTTCCCCTCATCAAACATACTTACAACTAGTTTATCAACATAAGGACGATATGGCTCCATAATATCATCAGCAAGGCAGTAAGCATTATAACGATTATGGTGATGTATTCCAAGAGTAGGTAAAAGGCCACTTGATACCAAACCGCGGGCAACAATTGCCCTTAAAATTGCATATCCGTAATTCAGGAGATTGTTTGGTGGTAATCCATCTCTATGACGATAAAAATTCTTAAATAGATTTGACCAATAATAAGCTGCAGCACGGGCTTCAATATTATCAATATCCCCGCTGCGGACTTCATCAATCCACTTCATCATATTGCGTACCTCTGCTGCTCTGCATATCTTTAAAACAGACGCCTGATTGGAAATCTTTGCCTGGATAGTTTGCTGCCAGAGTTGTTTTTTCAATGGAAGGGAGGCATCTAATTGGTCTCTGAATCTTTCATTCTGGATAGTATTTCCACATAAAGGCAACATAAGGCCTACAGGTATTCTGTTACTATCGCAGGAAATAACTGCTGTATTATTTTCTAACAAAGCCTCTAAAGCTCCTTGAGTAATTGTTACTTGCCTATTATCTAATACAATTACTCCAATATCTTCAACAGGGATACTCCTAACATTTTTTGTTTTGAGAGATTCAGGAAGAGTATCGTTATTCTCAACATCAGGTATTTTTATAATCAACTGATCATTTCTCAGACTTAGATAGGCCGGATTCTCAAAATACAGGGTTCTTTTTATCATGATATTCTTCTTATATGCAGCTGATTAGTATTCTCCAACCAAAACTATTTGACCTATATGGTTAATCCTCACCTTGACAATTTTATCAATACCTCTAAGACTACTTAATCTTTTCCATGCAGTTTCTTGTAAAGTATTTTCATCTTTTACAGATGTTTCAAGATGATGTCTGAACATTTTTATGCCATTTTTGTCAAATTTTTGAACTCTAAATAAATTAGGACTTATTAATGCGTAATTTTCCGGATCGAGTAAATCAATTTCGTTGGGATCAAAACCTGTTTTGTCGTTTGGAAATACAAAATATTCGTTCTGTTTCATGCTGAAAAGGAATTTCCATCCATATAAAGCCCTGTATGTCTTGTCTATAACAGGCAATCCTAAGTTTCTGCGGGTAACTGCCTCAAAAAACGATACAATACATTCTTGCAAATCTCCATTTTCATTCCGATATACAGCGACATGATGATTATTGCCAGTATTAACAAAATCTACAAATTGTTTATTACCCTCTGCATCCAATAATAAATTACCCTCTTTGTCCCGTTTTTCGTGTAAGCACTCTGCATTGCTGATTCCTTTAATTGTAACGCGTTTTATTAATATCTGTTTCTGTCGATTAAGCCATATGGGGTTTTCATCCAAATTTGAAAATGCCTTTTTGGAATCATTATCAAACTCTTTTAATCGGGTTTCCAATATTCTACGAATTCTAATATCAATCACTTTTTCCAGTTTTAGATCTGGTGTTATCTCCTTACGAATGGTGTAAATAGTTTCAAAAGAGACCGTTTTGATTCTTTCAGGGATTGAGATTGTTTGTTTTTCATCAATATAAATAGGGTTCTGAGCTAGTGAGTTTTTCCCGCTAAAAGCTTTTTTAGGATCTCCATCAAATATTTTCAAGTGTTTTAATAACACATCTCTGTAAACAGGTTTTGCAACTGTTAAAATTTTTTCCTGGTCAAAAGTTGAGTCAATCTTTTCCTCCTTTACAACATATTGCTTTTGACTTCCGTAAACAGTTTCTAAATGTAATTGACCTCTGGGAGTCAGTTGGATTTTTTTATTATTGCCCTCTTTCTTTTTTGTAACATTTACATTTTGTGTCACCACTTTATTTTTTGCTTTAATTGAGATCAGCGTGTTCTCCAAGTGACGTTTTGCCTGCGAACGAAACACCTCCAAGGGCATAGGTGGAATTGCTTTGTTATTAAAGAAATACTTTGTCCTTAAAGCATATTCGTTTGAAGTTGGATTAAAACTTGCATTCTTATTGTTAAAATACTGGACAAAAGCATCTTTTGTAAATGCTACTGTTAGAGCATCCATCGCGTGATGACGATGATCGTTACGTTTTGTCCAATTTACAATTCTTTTCAACTTCTTACCTTCTCTGTTTTCTTCATAATAAGTTAACCCAAGAGCATTATATTTATCCCAGTTCAACTCTTTCATAACATCGACCAACTGCCAATCTTCTCTTAAAGCATCAGTAATAGAGCCTGTAGTGGTGACTACTCTTTTTACAAAATCGCCGAGCATTGTCTTGGCATATTTGGCAATATAGCGGGTATCTCCTAAATCTCTGTTAATGAAGTCTTCTGGAATATCTTTCTCCTGCATTTTTAATTTGTTATATTTACCGCGTGATAAAACGCCTTTCTTAAATTGCGATTCAATGCGATTTAAATAGTTTTCCAGGCTATTATCGTTTCCAGTTTCACCATATTTATCTTTTACAAAATCAATTGCGGTTCTATTGCCTTTTTCAAGGTTCACACTTTTTAATTCTAATGTTTTATTTGAAAAACTATCATCAAAAAGTCTTGATTGAGGGATAATATGCTCAATATCAAAATCCCCGCTAAAAACATTACCAGGCGAAATATAAGTATTAGAGTATAAGGTTTTATAGCCATTCTCTCTTAGTTCTTCATATAGTTTATATCGAATGATATCGTTTCTGTTCACATAAGTTAATCCAAACTGACCTCCTTCAGAAAGGGGTTTTGTAAGGATCCTTTTATACTCCTCGTGTGCTCTTGTTGCTTCTGCAATAGATTTTGTCAGTTCTTCTCGTTCTTTGGCATTCTTTTTCAGATCTCTTGCTAGCTCTATACGGATTTCTTCCGGTTTACCGTAAATGTCGGTAATGGTGTTTATTACATTAACCATCTGATTGAGAATTTTTTCTACAACAGGGTTGCGTAAAGAATTTTTGGGTAGAATTTCAAGTTTCTCCTTTAATACTTTATTCTCAATTTCTTCTTTAGTTAAAGAGCTGGCCGAGTGCTTGTAACCCGCATATTCACATGCTAAGTCGTATTTATTTCCCTCTTTAAGGTATGGTAGAATTTTCCGTATTGCTTTTGTAGAAAGACTACCGTAATCATTCTGAAATACTACATTTGAAAGAATTGTGGCATACTCTTTTTCAAAACCACAGATTTCATTAATTTTATTTATCAATCCTTCATTACCTGTAACAGAATTATCTCCTTCATATGAGTAGAGCAAATGCCATAGTTTAAACATTGGTTGCTCTTCCAATGGCTTAGATGAGTCAAAACATAAAAAGTTTGACTGATAACCAAGCCCGGAGAAAATCTCTTCAACATTCTTTACTATTTCAGTTGCCGGTTTCTTCAAGTCTAAAGAATGGCCGGAGAGCTCAATAATGGTTTTGTATGTCTCAAATAATTTTGCTTGAGTCAAGTTTCCTTGTACGGATTTAAAATTTAAATCAAGTCCGTTAGGATTGTTAAATAATAAATTTAAAATCTCATCTTTTTTAAGTTCTTCCTTTATTGAAAGTTCTGAAGCTAAGAGTTCCTTTTCCTCCTGATACAATTCACGAGCACCATTAATAGATAATCGATTTTCATTATCCATAAAATGTAGATTTGTATCATCTTTATCTTTATTTGAATTTTTTCCTTTTCCAGAGACTATCATATTATTTAAAATTTGCCAAATCTTAAATTCCTGAAAAAGTGGAGAAGAGCGAGGGATTACACGGCTTCCAATTGTTTTAGTTTTCTTTTTACCTTCAATTTCAACTTCTATTTGTTTTTTTTCGAACTCACAAAAACTAATCAATCCTTTCTGACTCTTTAAGTTGCGTTGATAGAAAATTATAATATCTCGAATTTCCTGTTTTAACTCTTCATTCAGTTTTTTATGATATTTTGCCTGAGTCTCCCAGATTGTATTGAATTCATTTAAATAATCCAACCGGTAAAAAATCATATTCCTTAAGCTAGCATTTGGATTTTGTTCCAATACTGACATTTGATATTGACCAACTGTTTGTTTATTAAAATACAGCTCTTTACTTCTGTCAGAAATTGCACCCAAATAATTGCTTGATCCGTTAATTTGCGAATTTACTTTAGACAACACTACCGCAATTTCTTCCGGATGTAATTTTTCAGAGATTGCTTTTGATCTCCAATAGAAATTTTCAATTTTTTGCTCTTGAACATTACCTTCACGCTTTATTCCTGTTAGAGTTTTTTCAATTATAATATCCTGGTTCTTCGCTTCATCGTTATTCCACACTCTTACTGTTTCACTCCACTTGAAATTATCTCTGCAAATAGCCCATGTTACTTTCTCATTTTTACCCTTTAATTTTTCTTTTAAATCATCTGTTAGAATATCCGGATAAAACCCTTTCTGCTTTGTCCAAATTCGTTCAAATTCTGCTTGCAAATCTGAACGGTAAAACTCGGGAAGATGTTTCTTTCCAGATTTAATAAGGTGCAAACATAACTGCCCAGGAGTTAGGCTTTCATTGTATAGTTTAAGTGCTACTTCCATTCCGTCTATAGTCTGTCCTTCATCATTTCCTTTTGTCTTACGACTGCTCTTGTACCCTCGTTTCTTGTTAATCATCAAAAGAACCCGGGCAAACTCTTCAAGTGAAATCTCTTGGCTAGCTGATTTTGCTCTAAGTTTGTATGTTTCAAAAGTAGTCTTATTGCCATTTTCTGAAAGGATAGATTCTTCGGAAATAAAGCAATTCTCTTTTAGAATGTCAATTAGATTTTCACGGCGGAGTTTGTAACGCTGCAAATTTCGTCTCATGCAACGCTTAAGAGTTCGATCTGCATTTGTGGTAATACTTTTACCCTTATCAAAGTTCTGTAGCTCATCAACGGTAAGAGGATTTACTCTTACGCCTAATCTGACAATTGACGACTCTTCATTACAGTTTTCTGCTTCATTAACCAAGGCCCATCCAATGCTACTTGTTCCTAAATCTAATCCTAAGACGCGCTTCATAAAATTATAATATTATTAATTAATATACACCAAATCAACTAAATATATTTCAATTATGCAAATTTAAATTTATTTAGTTTTGTTTTTTTGTAATTAATTTTTATATTCGTGTCAAATTTTGAAGCAAATCACAATAAGGATTATTCCGTTGTGAAAACATTCAGGTTGCCCTCGTCCTTTATCGGGGGCATTTTTTATTCCTCAAGAACTCTGTCCTTATTTATTTGGCGATACTTCATTCCGCAAGTTCACAAGTTGGCACGATTTCATTCCGTAAGTTGCCACGAGCATTGGAGGCACCTTGCCACAGTTTTCGGCAAGTAGCTGTTTATTTGTTATTTCTGCTTGACATTTTTTGATGATTACATGAAATCTAAAACATCTAAAAAACACTTTTAATATTGTCGTGATATTAAGACACTTGCCGAAAACTATGGCAAGGTGCATTTCTGACTCAATCTCTAAGACATGCAAGAGGTAGTACCTTAACCCCATCAGGACGTGTATATGCAATTGGACCTCCGGTTATTACCATCATCAAATCGGGTTCCCTAAGCTGAGCATTTTTCGCTGTTTTATTAAATTCTCTCACCAAATTTTTAATTTTCAACAAATGCATTGCTCCTTCTTCGACTTCACTGCCTCCCAATTTAAACTCTATCAAGGCATATCTACCATCAGTCAAATGTAATACAGCGTCTGCTTCAAGATCGTACCTATCATGGTAATATGACAAAGAACTACCCTGTGCTTGAGAATATGCTTTTAAATCGCGTATGCACATGCACTCAAAAATAAATCCAAATGTTTTTAAATCCATTTGAAGCTTTTCCGGAGTCAAACCAAGAGCAGCAACGGCAATGGACGGATCAATCAGATTTCGTTTTGAACTACTGCGGATTGAGGTTGAAGAACGAATAGAAGGGTTCCATGCCTCAATATCTTGTATCACAAAAAGTTTCTTAAAACCATTGATATAACTATTGAAAGTGTTTTCGGCCAAAGTTTCTACATTAGATCTGACATCCTTTATCATTGTCGTTTTTGTTACCAAAGTCGACAAATTGCGGGAGTAAGTTCTAAGTATCAGGCGTGCGAGTGTTTTATCCCTGTTTATTTCGTCGACGGTTGAAAGATCTACTTCGCAAACACTTCTCATATAGTCTCTTGCAATCAATAATTGAGCTTCTGATGTTTTTGGTTTTAAAGATGCTGGCCAGCCACCTCTACATGCTACAAAGATCAGATCTTCAATAGTCATTTTAGATTTTACTCCATCAATATCAAAGCCAGGATTATCAAACAAGTCCATTAATGAAATATCGCCTATTGATTCTTTTGACTCAAACAGACTCATAGGGTACATTTGCATGCGAGTTATTCTGCCAGTACCTGAATGCATTATTTGAGTTCTGTCTATACTGTTAGAGCCTGTCAGGATGAATTGCCCGGGCTCCCCTCGTTTGTCAATCATAACCCGTACAGAGTCCCATAGGGCCGGAGCCACTTGCCACTCATCTATCAGTCTCGGAGTATCTCCTGCTAATAATAATGAAGGTCGAATTTTTGCGGTTGCCAAAAATCCTTCTCTAGTATCGGGATCTTGCAGCTCTAATACACTTTTTGCATGTTTCATAGCTGTGGTTGTTTTACCACACCATTTAGGTCCTTCAATCAAGACAGCACCAAAGGCCTCAAGATTTTGACTAAGCTGCTTATCGGCCATTCTATTAAGATACATCATAATATTACCCTTAATAACTATTGCCAAAGTTATTGATTTTTTTTCATTTTTAATGGTTATTGATGCTTTTTGGGGATTCTTATTGATGCTTTTTGGGAGATACCTTGCCACAGTTTTCGGCAAGTAACTTAATATATGGCTTTTAGCAAGTTCATTTTTTGAGGTTCTTGCTTACCAAAAAAAACCGACACGCATAATTAAGTCATAACCAACTACTTGCCGAAAACTGTGGCAAGGTGTCTCCGTTTTTCTTATCTTTGTCCCCTCAAAAAACTATTATGTCAAAATACGGAACAATTATCTGGATAGGATTGCTGGCTCTGGTGGCGGCGTTTCTTATCTTTCCCCCTACACACTCTCTCTTTATTGAAACAACTGCCCGGCACCCCTTCCTTATGGGTTTTGTAAAATTTGCAATTCTCTCGATTATGGGGGAGTTCCTGGCGGCAAGGCTGATTCATAAAAGATGGATAATGGTTAAGGGAGTACTGCCCAAGATGTTTGTCTGGGGAATACTGGGAATGATGATAGTGCTCATGTTCAGCATCTTTGCCAACGGAGTGGATGGAGCAGGAGCACAAGGGCTAATTTGTACCGGATGTGGCGATAGCTGCTCAACAACAGTTGTATTTCTGGCAAAACTTCGCAGGGCATTTCTGATTTCTGCGATAATGAACCTCACCTTTGCCCCGGTTTTTATGGCTTCTCACAGGATTACAGATGTTTACATAGATAAGCGCTTCTCAGGTGAAAAGCCTGACATTTCACAGATTATCAGCGTGATAGACTGGCCCCGGTTCATTAAGGAGATTGTGGGTGTTACCATACCTCTCTTCTGGATACCTGCTCACACCATCACATTCCTGCTGCCCGACCAGTACAAGGTGCTGTTTGCCGCTTCACTGTCCATTGTTCTTGGACTGATTCTCTCCTTTGCAAAGATGAGAAAGGCCTGAAATAAATTTTTAATTCGCATAAAATAAGGTAAAAATGTCAATCAAACCATCCACAGTTTATAAATTTTTCACGTTACTGATTATTTCTCTTTTTGCTGTACAATCAAATATTTACAGTCAAATTTCATTAGGTAATTCCGGTCAGGTTTCTGCAAATGCTCCGGCTCTTTTCAGGGTTACCGGAAGAGTAACTGATGCCCTAAGCGGTAGTCCTCTCGACTATGCCAGCGTAGCCATTTATCCTCAATCGGGAGAAAGTGCAATTTCGGGAACGCTGACTTCTGCCAACGGAAGTTTCATACTCAAAGATATACCTGAAGGCAGTTACAGAGTGAGAGTGGAGTATATGGGTTACGAAGGTATCTCACTGGAAGTTTCTGTCAAGGAAAAAGTTTCATATCTGGGTGTGCTCAAACTTAAACCTTCGGCAGAGTTGTTATCCTCTGTTACTGTTGAAAGCAGAGTGAAGGAGAGGAGCGTATCCATAGAAAAGAGCAGAATTGATGTGGGTAAAAGCGCCTCCTCAGCCAGCGGGAACCTTCTTGAAATTATAAAAAGCGATCCGGCAGTGACTATAGACAACGAAGATAATCTTTATATCCGGGGGAATAAGAATGTAATGATCCTCCTGGACGGGAAGCCCACAACTCTCTCATCTCTGGGCACTCTTCCTGCGTCCGGAGTCAGACATATTGAGATCATTACAAGCCCCGATGTAAAATACGATGCTGAGGGGTCAGGAGGGATTGTGAACATAATATCAAAAGGGAGCCTTGCCGGGAGCAAGAGTATGATGGCCACCCTCAACGGGGGATATGAAAACCGCCTGAACGGGGGATTGGGGCTCAGCTATAACAACGGTAAGTGGGGAATTGATCTGGGATATTCCGGAAGGTATGAGATTGAGCAAATCAGCAGTGATCTCACCAGGGAGATATATGAGCCCTATGACAATATCTATCAGACAGCCGAATCCCGGAGAAAAAACAATATCCATTCGGCAAATCTGGCACTCTTATACACTCCGGCCGGCAAAAATATCTTTGGGCTCAACATTAAGGGATTGTTCCCTTTATTGAATACCCGGCAGGAGATCACCGGCAGCAATCCCGTATCATCAGTACCTGCTTACACAAGAGTCAACGATGTCAACTTCTCCCGTAAGAACATTGATGCAACTGCAAATTTTAAACACATATTTGAAAAAGATATCAATGAATTGTCGTTTGACATTACATTCTCAGGAATAAAAGGCTCAAGACCTGCCAATTACTATTCAGAAGGCGAATTGATACAACGCTCAGAAGGTGGCGGAAGGCCCACCAGTTTCGCAATGCAGACAGACTATATAAAAGTGTTGAAAAACAAAATCCGTCTGGAGACAGGAGCAAAATTTCTTTCCAGATGGAACAATTTTGAGTATCGCTTTTATGACAAGGGAGCGGGACAAAATAACTGGATATTAAACACCGAATTCAGCAACGATCTCAAACACAAAGAGAATGTTTATGCGGCGTATCTCTCCCTGTCAGGAAAAGTCGGAGAGAGGCTGCAATACCGCTACGGTGCAAGAGGTGAATACTTTACCTCTGAACTCAATCAAAGAAGCACCGGAGAGGATATCTATGACCAAAGATTCTCACTCTTTCCCTTTCTCTCACTTAAATATGGATTTAACAATGCCGGCAGCCTCTCTTTCGTTTATAACCGCAGGATAACCAGACCCTCCTACCCCCAGCTTAACCCTTATATCAATCAGATTGACCACATAACCTATGAGTCAGGGAATAAATGGTTAAGACCTGAACTGACAGACAAGGCAGAGATTGAACATACGTTTCAGAGAAGCAAAAACACTTTGAGAACAGGAATTTATGTGAGCTTTACAAAGGATTATATTGCTCAGGTGACAAATGTTACCTCAGGGAATAAACTGCTGATAACTTATGTAAATGTTCCCCGCTATTTCAAGTATGGAAGCTACCTGGATGCCACAATAAACATTGGAGGAAAATTCTCTGTAAGCCCCTCATTGACTATATTCTACGATGAATTCATAGATGACCCGTCTGATCCTGCAGAATTACGGGAAAACAATCTTACACTTGACGCATCGGGATTTGCAGGCACTGCCGGAGTAAGGATAAATTACTATCCTGACAAAAAAACCGATTTGCAGCTATACTACACTTACATCTCTCCCCAATCCCTTCCCCGGTTTAATGTAGAGGGCTACCACACCGGAGACATTGCCCTCAAGAGAAGATTCCTTGGAGGAAAGATCACAGGCAACCTGTCTGTAACAGATATTTTTAACACCAAAAAGTGGAACATCCATAGCGACAACGAGGTATTCCATCTGAACAACAACAGCAAGAGCAACTCCAGGGTCGTCTGGCTTGGAATCACACTTAACATAAACTCATTTAAAGTTAAGCAACCTAAGGGTGAGCCTCAGACCTCAGAGGAGGGTCTGATAAAACTGGGGTATTGATTTTGTCAAACAGAAAAAATAAGTTAAATTACCTTAATATGAATTAAGGCTATGAAACACACAATTACTTTTTTATCTCTTATCTTATTTTCAATCTCACTGCAAGGGCAGACCGGTGATGTAATAAAACTAAATCCGCCCTCAACTGACAAAGGCCATTCGATTATGAAATCCCTTTGGGTAAGGTCTTCTACAAGAGCTTATTCTCCCGGGGAACTTTCACTGCAGGATCTCTCAGATCTGGTTTGGGCTGCTGTAGGGATTAACCGTCCCGAATCCAAAAAACTTACATCACCCACAGCCCAGAATTCTCAGGATGTTATTCTATACGTATGCAGACCAGATGGAACGTATCTCTACAACTCTGCCGATCATTGCCTTATTCAGGTAAACAAGACAGATCTCCGTCCCTTTATGGAAGGGGAAAGATCTACAAAGGCACACACCATTCTGCTTCTGGTTGCGGATATCTCAAAATACCGCGGTTATGCAGCCGGATCTCCCAATAACAAGCACTATTACGAAATGGGTGCTGTTGACTGCGGCATTGTATCGCAGAACATTGCTCTCTTTTGTGCCGGTATGGGGCTCGGAACTGTTCCCAGAGCTCAGATGAACAAGGCGGCAATCAAAGATGAACTTAAACTTACAGATACTCAGTATCTTTGGTTGAATCACCCTGTCGGATATCTTAAGGAGAAATAACACGTTATGTTTGTATGGATCTTGGCCACTCTGCCGAAAATGTTTTTCTGCAGGCAGTGGCACTCGGGCTTGGTACCTGTCCTGTGGGAGCATTCAACGACGATGAGGTCCGTAAAGTAATGCAGCTCCCCGATGAAGAGGAGCCGCTTTATATGATGCCCATTGGGATTCCTGTGATTAAACGTCAGGAGTAAATGAATAAACGCCAGGAGTAAAATCCTGATTAAATTGCAGCTTTATAGTGCTGATTACGTTCTACCGAGATCTTCCTTCCAAGAAGCTTCTGAATGTCTTTGAGTCTTGGGAGCTCCTCCGGGTCGCAAAACGACAAGGCAACTCCTCCGTAACCGGCTCTTCCGGTGCGGCCAATTCTGTGTATATAAGTTTCAGGTACCTCAGGGAGATCGTAATTGATTACGTGTGAGAGTTGGTCAATGTCCAGCCCCCTTGCAGCGATATCGGTGGCAATAAGTACACGAGTTGTATGTTTCTTGAATTTACTGAGGGCAGCCTGTCGGGCATTTTGTGATTTGTTGCCGTGAATTGCATCTGAACCTATCCCGGCTCTTGAGAGTGCCTTTGCAATTTTATCAGCTCCGTGCTTTGTTCTGGAAAAGACCAGTACAGATTTCTTATTCTTGTCATTCAACAGGTCAATAAGCAGAGATGTCTTTTCTCTCTTCTCTGCAAAATATACAAACTGTTCAATTGAATCCACTGTTGATGAGACAGGATCCACAGCAACCTTAACAGGGTTCGTTAGCATAGAATTTGCCAGAGAAGCAATCTCCTGCGGCATAGTTGCCGAGAACATAAGTGTCTGTCTCTTTTTAGGTAACAAGGGTAATATTCGCTTGATGTCGTGTATAAATCCCATATCCAGCATTCTGTCCGCCTCGTCAAGAACAAAAAAGTCGATTGTCTTAAGATTGATGTATCCCTGGTTGATTAAATCGAGAAGTCGTCCGGGAGTGGCAATCAGTATATCGACGCCTCTTTTTAGGTCTCTTGTTTGAGGCTGCTGGCCCACTCCGCCAAAAATAACAGTGTGTATCAGTAAAGTGTTTTTCCCGTATGCTGCAAAGCTCTCGCCTATTTGAATCGCCAATTCTCTGGTTGGTGTAAGAATCAGGGCTTTGATCTCTTTGTCTCTGCCTTGTTTCACTTTAGAGTACAGCATTTGCAGGATCGGAATAGAAAATGCTGCTGTTTTGCCTGTGCCGGTCTGGGCACAGCCCAAGATGTCTGAATTATTTAGAATAATTGGTATGGCTTCTTGTTGGATTGGTGTCGGGGTTGAATAACCCTCTTGTATCAGAGCCTGTAATATTGGCTCGATTACGTTCAGTTCTTTAAATGTCATTGCTGCAAAGCTACGACAATTAATCCGATTATCAACATATTAGTGCTAAAATAAATTAAGAGAGAGGCATCTCTGCCTCTCTCTCAACTATATTCGCCCTCCACAATCTTCGGAATTATCACCGGGAGAATCAACTCCAGATGTAAATAATTAGGCTTTAGGTTCTTCTATATCTTTAATCTCTTCTTTAACCTCTGCAACAACCTCTGCAACTTCATCCTTAACATCTGCTTCAACTGCAACTGCTTTCTCTTTATTTGCCTTGGGGGCTTTTGCTTTAGCAGGAGCTTTAATCTTTGGTTCTGCTTTTTCAGAAGGTGTGTCGGATTTTTTTGCACGGCTGCGGCGGGTAGTGCTCTTCTTGGTTTCCTGAGCGGCAGCAGCAATGACAGCCTCGTTAAAGTCAACCAGCTCAATAATTGCCATATCGGTTGCGTCTCCCTGACGGAAACCGGTTTTGAGTACTCTGGTGTAACCGCCCGGACGGTCAGCAATCTTTGGAGCAACAATTCTAAAAAGCTCGGTTATTGCCTCTTTTTGTTTGAGATAAGAAAAAACTACCCTTCTGGAGTGAGTTGAATCGTCTTTTGACTTGGTAAGAAGGGGTTCTATGTATACTCTCAGGGCTTTGGCCTTTGCAAGCGTTGTCTCAATTCTCTTATGCATTATAAGGGAAGAAGCCATATTTGCAAGCATTGATTTGCGGTGTCCGCTCTTACGGCCCAGGTGATTTATTGTTTTATTGTGCCTCATGTTTCAAAACTTTCTTTTCAATATTATACTTTGTAACATCCATTCCAAAGTTGAGCTTGTAGCGCTCAACCAGATTGTCAATCTCGGAGAGTGACTTCTTGCCGAAGTTTCTGAATTTCATCAGCTCTGTTCTCTGGAGAGATACCAGTTCAGCAAAGGTCTCGATATCTGCAGCCTTAAGGCAGTTGAGAGCTCTTACAGAAAGTTCCATATCAGCAAGTTTGGTTATAAGGAGGTGCCTCATACGGAGTGATTCCTCATCCAATTCACTGCTGACAACCTCAATAGGAGTCTCCAGAGTAATCTTCTCGTCTGAAAAGAGCATAAAGTGATGTATCAGTATCTTCGCAGCCTCTCTGAGAGCATCTTTCGGATGTATTGATCCGTCGGTAGTAATCTCGATGTTAAGCTTCTCGAAGTCGGTTTTCTGTTCTACACGCCAATTTTCAACTGAATATGTAACATTCTTGATGGGAGTGAAAATCGAGTCAATCGGAATAAGACCGATTGCGGCATCCTCAGGACGGTTCTCCTCTGCGGGGACATATCCTCTCCCCTTTCCTATCCTGAGCTCCATTGACAGTTTAACAGACGGTTCCATTGTGCATATCTGCAGTTCAGGATTGAGGATCTTGAAAGATGAAAGTTGTTTGGAGATATCCTCGGCACTAAAGCTCTGTTTTCCGCTTACAGAGACATTTACAATTTCGGAATCCTCTCCTTCTATCATCCTCTTAAACCTTATCTGTTTAATGTTCAATATTATGTCTACAACTGTTTCAATAACTCCTGGGATTGTTGCAAATTCGTGGTCAACTCCCTGTATCTTCACAGCAGTAATAGCATACCCTTCAAGAGATGACAGGAGTATTCGACGCAGTGCGTTACCAACTGTTATACCATAACCGGGTTCTAGAGGGCGGAACTCAAAGCGACCGAAAGTCTCGGTTGCATCAAGCATTATTACCTTATCGGGTTTTTGAAATGCTAATATTGCCATTTTATTTTTTATTTAGAGTATAACTCAACTATAAGCTGCTCGTTGATTGTTTCGGGAACTTCGCTTCTGTCCGGCAGATTGAGCAATTTGCCTGTAAGCTTGCCTCCGTCAAATTCAATCCAGGAGAACTTTGATGATCCCCTGGAAACACTTTCCTGAATAACTTCAAGACTCTTTGATCTCTCCCTTACACCTACTAAATCTCCGGGTTTAACAATTGATGAGGGGATATTGCAGATTTCACCGTTTACAACTATGTGACAGTGTGTAACCAGCTGTCTTGCAGCAGCTCTTGAGGGAGCAATCCCCATTCTGTAAACCAGGTTATCGAGACGGCTTTCGAGAAGCAGGATAAGGTTTTCACCTTTACGCCCCTTCATCTTGGAAGCTTTTTCATACATATTCCTGAACTGTCTTTCGAGAATTCCGTAGGTATATTTTACCTTTTGCTTCTCTTTCAACTGTGTTCCGTACTCGGAAACTTTTTTACGCTTCCTTGTAAGACCGTGTTGTCCCGGAGGATAATTTTTCTTTTCGTAACTTTTATCGGGCCCGAAGATTGGCTCTCCAAACTTGCGGGCTATTTTTGTTGAAGGCCCTGTATATCTTGCCATATCAAATAATTTAAAATGAATTAAAGGGTTATACTCTACGGCGTCCTTTTGGACGGCATCCGTTATGAGGCAGCGGAGTAACGTCAACAATCTCGGTTACCTCGATTCCTGCACCGTGAATGGTGCGGATTGCAGATTCGCGACCAGCGCCAGGACCCTTCACAAAAGCCTTTACTTTGCGAAGACCCATATCATAAGCCACCTTTGCACAATCTTCAGCTGCAGTCTGTGCAGCATAGGGAGTGTTCTTCTTTGACCCTCTGAAACCCATCTTACCGGCAGATGACCAACTGATTACCTGTCCGGTGCTGTTGGTCAGTGTAACGATAACATTGTTAAAAGTAGAAGATATGTGTGCCTGTCCATAGGCATCCACCTTTACAACTTTTTTCTTATTGGTTGTTCCTGTCTTTTTTGCCATAATCTAGGTTCTATTTAGTTGCTTTCTTCTTGTTTGCCACTGTTTTCTTACGGCCTTTCCTTGTACGGGCATTATTCTTGGTAGATTGTCCCCTGACAGGTAGTCCTATACGATGGCGAATACCTCTGTAGCATCCGATATCCATCAGTCTCTTGATATTAAGCTGAACAGATGAACGAAGCTCACCTTCAATTTTGTATTCAGAGGAGATTATTCCCCTGATTGCTGCAATCTGGTCATCGTTCCAGTCCTTCACCTTAGTGTTATAATCAATCCCGAGTTTGGTCAGGATTGTTTTGGCGGTGCTGTGCCCGATACCGTAGATATAGGTCAACCCTATCTCTCCTCTTTTGTTTTTTGGTAAATCAACTCCGGCTATACGTGCCATAATCTATCTTTTCTCTTTATTGTTAACAAATTAATAAATTATCCCTGGCGCATTTTGAACTTGGGTGTCTTTTTGCATATTACATACAAACGACCTTTGCGTTTTACAATCTTGCAATCTTCGCTGCGCTTCTTAATGGATGCTTTAACTTTCATATTATTTTAACTTTTATTTGTATCTGAAAGAAATTCTTCCTTTTGACAGATCGTAAGGTGACATTTCGACTCTAACCTTGTCGCCGGGCAGGATCCTGATGTAGTGCATCCGCATCTTGCCGGAGATATGGGCTATTATCACGTGTCCGTTATCTAACTCTACGCGAAACATCGCATTGGACAGGGCCTCGATAATTGTTCCCTCTTTTTCTATTGCTGCTTGTTTAGCCATTTGTTAAATTAATTCCTGAATCTGTTTTTTCCGTTTTCAATGTATTCAAATGTAGATAAAACTTCTGGTTCACCTTTTTGGATTGCGACCATCAGCTCAAAGTGCGCCGATTTTTTTTTGTCGGCAGTGCTTACTGTCCATCCGTCAGGGTGCATGACAATCGATTTGGTACCGGCATTGATCATAGGTTCAATGCAGATAACCATTCCCTCTTCGAGCTTCTTTCCTGTACCCCTGATTCCGTAATTCGGAACATCAGGAGACTCATGAAGCCTTTTACCAATCCCATGGCCTACCATCTCTCTCACCACAGAGAATCCGTTGCTCTCGGCATAATCCTGCACCGCGTGGGACACATCTCCCACTCTGTTGCCGGATACTGCTCTGGAAACTCCTCTGTAGAGCGACTCCCTTGTAACTTCAAGCAGTTTTTTGTCTTCTTCAGATATCTCTCCAACAGGGAAAGTATATGCTGAATCTCCATAAAAACCTTTTGAGTAGGTGCCGCAATCTATAGACACAATATCTCCCTCCTTAAGCCGGTAATCGGATGCAAAACCGTGTACGACAACATCGTTGACGGATATGCAGACCGAATAGGGAAAACCGTTGTAACCAAGGAAAGCCGGGATAGCTCCGTTCTCACGGATGTAGGAGTCGGCAAATTTGTTAAGCTCCATTGTTGTAACTCCGGGAGCAACACGTTTTCCGACTTCGGCCAGAGTTCTCGATACTAAAAGAGCATTCTCTCTCAGTATTTCAATCTCTTCCCTGGTCTTCAGTTTTATCATATATTCAAAGAACATTTTTTATTAAAGCCCTGAGCGTCCTTTCAAACGGCCTGTTTTCATCAGTCCGTCGTAGTGGCGCATCAGAAGGTGACTCTCAATCTGCTGCAAAGTATCCAGAATAACACCCACAAGAATCAGCAACGAGGTACCTCCGTAAAAAGAGGCAAACTGGTTGGAAACTCCCAGGATTGTTGCAAATGCCGGAAGAATTGCAATTAATGCCAGGAAAATTGATCCGGGCAAAGTAATTCTTGACATTATTGAATCCAGATAGTCGGCAGTTTTCTTGCCGGGTTTAATACCGGGTACAAAGCCTCCGTTCTTCTTCATATCCTCAGCCATGTTGGTAGGATTCACCGTTACTGCTGTGTAGAAGTATGTGAATGCTATTACCATCAATGCAAATATAAAGTTGTACCAGAAGCCGCTTGGGTTTGACAGTGTGGCTGCCAGACCGCGTGTTGCATCAAATCCTGAAAGCAGCAGCGGGAACATCATAAGTGCCTGTGCAAAGATAATCGGCATAACTCCCGCCGCATTTATCTTTAATGGAATATATTGACGAACACCACCGTACTGTTTGTTGCCGATAATTCTCTTGGCATACTGTACGGGGATTTTCCTCGTACCCTGAACCAATGCGATTGTAGCAACAAATACCAGGAAAAGTACAATTATTTCAACCAGTAGCATAAGAATTCCTCCTCCTGCAGACTGGTTTACCCTGGCAGTAAATTCAGCCAGAAGTGCAAACGGCAACCGTGCAACAATTCCTACCATGATGATAAGAGAGATACCGTTACCTAAGCCGCGATCGGTAATTCTTTCTCCCAGCCACATAATGAACATTGTTCCGCCGACAAGCACTACTGTTGCAAATATATTGAATGTGAAACCTTTAAAAAGAAACGCTTCCGGTAGAAGCTGAGCGTGAAGGTTGGCCATATATGCCGGTCCCTGCACTGCAAGTATCAAAATAGTAAGATAACGGGTCCACTGGTTCATCTTTCTGCGTCCGCTCTCTCCCTCGCGCTGTAAACGCTGGAAGTAGGGAACCATTATGCCGAGAAGCTGAATAACAATGGATGCCGAGATGTAAGGCATCACCCCCAAAGCAAAAATGGAGGCATTACCGAAAGCACCGCCTGAGAACATGTTAAGCAGACCCAACAGACCTTCTGAGGCCTGCATCTGCAGTTTATCAAGTTGAGTCGGGTCAATACCGGGAAGTACCACATAGCTTCCGAGACGGTAAACCAGCAGCAACAGGACAGTATAGATTATCCTTTTGCGGAGCTCTTCAATCTTGAATATATTCTTTATAGTTTCGATAAGTTTTTTCATCCCGGATGTCAGATTTTAGTTGCCTTACCCTGTAGTGATTCTATCTGTGCTATGGCTGATTTTGAAAATCCGTGGGCTGTAACATCAAGTTTGGAAGTGAGTATCCCGTTGCCAAGAATTTTAATTTTGTCATTTTTTGATACAAGTCCTGCCTCTATGAATGTCTCAATGGTAAATTCACTAATGCTCAGTTTTTCGCTGAGAGCCTGGAGTGTTGAGAGGTTGATAGCCTTGTATTCAATTCTGTTAATGTTTGTAAACCCGAATTTCGGAAGCCTTCTTTGAAGTGGCATCTGGCCCCCTTCAAAACCCGGTCTTCTGGAATATCCTGAACGGGATTGAGCTCCTTTGTGTCCACGGGTAGATGTTCCGCCGTGTCCGGAACCTTCTCCGCGACCAATCCTTTTTTCCCTTCCAAGTGATCCGGCGTTGGGTGTAAGATTATGCAGTTTCATTCTTTAATCTCCTATTAGTTAATTTCTTCAACTTTTACAAGGTGCAGCACCTTTTCTATCATACCCATATTAACAGGGTTCAGCTCCAGTTCCACAGAATGGTTTATTCTGCGGATGCCCAAAGATGCCAGAGTTGCCTCCTGCCTTTTGGTAGCGCTGTTCTTGCTCTTTATCTGAGTAACTTTAACTTTTTTCATCTCACTGTCCCCTTATCCGTTAAATACTTTATTCATGGGTACTCCGCGAAGACCTGCAACAGTGTAAGCATCTCTCATTTCAAGAAGGGCAGCAACTGTAGCCTTAACCAGGTTGTGAGGATTAGATGAACCCTTTGACTTGGCAAGCACATCGTGCACTCCAACTGACTCGAATACTGCACGCATCGCACCCCCTGCCTTAACTCCGGTACCCTCGGCTGCAGGTTTCATAAACACTCTTGCTCCCCCGAATTTTGCCTCCTGCTCGTGAGGAATGGTCTTTTTGTTGAGAGGAATCTTAACCAGGTTTTTCTTGGCATCCTCAATACCTTTTGATATTGCTGTTGTTACCTCGTTTGCCTTGCCGAGTCCGTAACCCACAACGCCCTTCTCGTCTCCGACCACCACAATAGCTGCAAAGCTGAAGTGACGACCTCCCTTGGTTACCTTTGTAACCCTCTGAACTGCCACCAATCTGTCTTTCAACTCCAGATCGGTAGTCTTAACTTTTTTTACGCTTGTATTTATCATACCTTATACTAGAATTTAAGACCACCTTCACGGGCGGCATCTGCTAAACTTTTTACTCTTCCGTGATAAAGGTAGCCTCCGCGGTCAAATGAAACCTGAGTTATTCCCTTTTCGACAGCTCTTTCTGCCATCAGTTTTCCTACCATTTTTGCAACTTCTACACTGCTCTTTCCCTTGCACTGCTCTAAAAGCACCTTATCCTTTGAACTTGCAGCAGCTATAGTAATGCCTTCTGCATCATTGATCAGCTGAGCATATATCTGTTTGTTGCTCCTAAATACAGACAATCTTGGTCTCTCCGGTGTTCCTGTAACTACTTTACGGATCCGGTGCTGTATTCTTTTTCTTCTATCTATCTTACTTAAAGCCATAAATCTCTCTTATTTATTTAGCGCTTGCCGATTTTCCGGCTTTGCGACGAAGTTGTTCACCAACAAACTTAATACCTTTGCCTTTGTAAGGTTCAGGCTTACGCAGTGAGCGTATCTTAGCGGCAACCATACCAATAAGTTGCTTATCGTGGCTCTTGAGGGTAATCACAGGGTTGGCACCTTTCTTTGCCACCTCTGCGGTTGCCTTGATCTCATCGGGCAACATAAAGTGTATCTCGTGAGAATAACCGATATTCAGCTCCAGAACCTGGCCTTTGACCTCAGCCCTGAATCCTACTCCTACCAGCTCCTGTTTAATTGTATAACCGGTTGAAACACCGTTAACCATATTGTTAATGAGAGAACGGTAAAGTCCGTGCAAAGACCTGTGCCTTGGCTGGTCTGAAGGACGCTCGAAGGTTATCTTTTCCCCCTCTACAATAATCTTAATATCGGTATCCACTTTCTGTGTGAGCTCTCCGAGGGGGCCTTTAACCTTGACCACATTGCCGGGTTCAACCTTGAAGGTGACTCCGGAGGGCAGGTGTACAGGCAATTTTCCTATTCGTGACATTTAATATCTAAGTTTTAATTAAAATACTTGTTAATAAACATAGCAGATAACCTCGCCGCCTACATTCAGGTCTCTGGCTTCCTTATCTGTAATTATCCCCTTTGATGTGGATATTATAGCAATACCCAAACCGTTAAGAACTCTTGGAACCTCTTCTACTCCCACATATTGTCTCAAACCGGGGGAGCTTACCCGGATCAGTTTTTTGATAGCCGATTTTTTTGTATCAGGATGATACTTAAGGGCTATCTTAATTGTATTGAAGGGAGTTCCTTCTACCAGCTTGTAGCTGATAATGTAACCCTTCTCGTGAAGAATGCGCGTAAGTTCAAGCTTCATCTTAGAAGAGGGAATCTCCACAACTTTGTGACCTGCAAGAGCTGCATTTCTTACTCTTGTCAAATAGTCTGAAATTGGATCAGTCATTTTTTTTTGTTTTAAATTGTACCGACACTTTTTTGTGCCCGATATCCAATAGTTTATATTATGTTAATGTTACCAGCTTGCTTTTCTGACTCCGGGGATAAGGCCTTTGCTGGCCATCTCGCGGAACTGAATGCGGCTGATACCGAAGATGCGCATAAATCCTTTGGGACGACCGGTCAGTGAGCAACGGTTATGCATACGTACAGGACTTGCGTTTTTTGGAAGCTTGTCCAGAGCAGCATAGTCGCCTGCCTCCTTAAGAGCCTTGCGTTTTGCGGCATATTTGGCACACAGTTTTGCACGTTTTACCTCCCGCGCTTTCATTGATTCTTTTGCCATTATATATCTCTCTTTTACAGATTATTTCTTAAAATTCTTAAAAGGAAGTCCAAATTCACGGAGCAGTGCATAAGCTTCTTCGTCTTTGTTTGCAGATGTCACGAAGGTTATTTCCATTCCCATAAGCTTGGTTATCTTGTCTATGTCTATCTCAGGGAAGATAATCTGTTCCTTAATACCAAGAGTATAGTTGCCTTTACCGTCAAATTTCTCGCTAATTCCCTTGAAATCCCTGATGCGGGGCAGAGAAACTGCTACTAGCCTCTCAAGAAATTCATACATTTTTGTTGACCTGAGAGTCACCTTTGTACCAATGGGCATCCCCTTGCGAAGCTTGAAGTTGGAGATGTCTTTCTTTGAATATGTGAGGATAGCCTTCTGCCCGGTAATGGTTGTAAGTTCCTGTTGGGCAACTTCTACCAGCTTCTTGTCTCCTGTAGCTGCACCGACTCCCTGATTAATGGTTATCTTGGTGAGCTTTGGTACCTGCATCGGAGAGGTGTAGCCATAATCCTTTGAAAGTTTTTCGCAGATAGTATCCTTGTAGAGCTTCTGCAAATTGGGAATATAACCTTTTACCTTGATCTGTGCCCCCTCAACTTTTGCGCTCTTGTCCTTTTTTTCTTTACTAACCTTTGGCTCTGCCTTGGGTGTTGCGTTTGGTTTTGCACTTGCCATTATTTAATCTCCTCTCCAGATTTTTTCGCGTAACGAACTAGTTTTTCCTTGTCATTCAGGCGGCGTCCTATTCTGGTTGGTCCTCCCTTAACCGGATCCACAACCTGAAGGTTGGAAATATGTACGCCGGCTTCCTGTTTGATTATTCCGCCCTGTGGCTGTTTTGCATTTGGTTTGGTGTGTTTGCTTACCATGTTGATCCTTTCAACAATGGCACGGTTGCTCTCTGTGTCCACCTCCAGAACCTTACCGGTTTTCCCGCGGTCATTTCCGGCGTTCACATACACCATATCGCCTTTCTTAATATGTAGTTTCCTGTTCATATACCTATTTATTACAACACTTCAGGTGCCAATGATACAATTTTCATATAATTGTCGCGCAACTCTCTGGCCACCGGACCAAAGATACGGGTTCCGCGAACTTCTCCCTGACTGTTCAGCAATACGCAAGCGTTATCGTCAAAACGAATATAGGATCCGTCTGAACGACGTATCTCCTTCTTTGTGCGAACTATCACTGCCTTTGAAACTGAGCCTTTCTTTGCATCCCCGCCCGGAATTGCACTCTTTACGGTAACGACTATTTTGTCTCCTACTCCGGCGTAACGGCGGCGGGTACCACCCAGCACACGGATACAAAGTACCTCCTTTGCCCCGCTGTTGTCTGCCACCAATAATCTCGATTCCTGCTGTATCATGGTTTATTTTACTTTTTCAATTATTTCTACTATTCTCCAGCATTTTGTCTTGCTCAGAGGACGGGTCTCCATTATGCGAACGGTATCTCCTTCACTGCACACATTACTTTCGTCGTGAGCAACAAATTTTGTGGTTTTATTTACGAACTTGCCGTAAATCGGGTGTTTTACTTTTCTTTTAACAGCAACTACTACAGATTTATCCATCTTGTTGCTCACCACTACACCCACTCTTTCTTTACGAAGATTTCTTTCCATGACTATTTATTGTCCTGCTTATTTTCAATTTGGCTCAGTATGGTGAGCATCCTGGCAATATTGTTCTTTGCCTTCTTTATCTGCGATAAGTCCTCCACAGGGGAGATAGCGTGGTTCATCCTGGTACGCAGAAGGTTTGACCTTTCAGTCTCAATCCGCTCCCGGAGATCGTTAATGGATAATTCCCTTATCTCTTTAGTTTTCATTTCGTCCCGATTTTTTAATTATTCAGCATAGTCCCTGCGAACTATAAATTTTGTAATTACCGGAAGTTTTTGAGCTCCCAGCCTGAGTGCTTCCTTAGCTATCTCCAAAGGAACGCCTTCTGCCTCAATAAGAATTCTCCCGGGGGTTATCGGACAAACGAACCCTTCAGGAGCACCTTTTCCTTTACCCATACGAACCTCAGCAGGTTTTTTAGTAAATGGTTTATCCGGAAAAACGCGGATCCAGATCTGGCCCTCTCGTTTCATATATCTTACTACAGCCTGGCGGGCAGCCTCAATTTGTTGGCCTGTGAGCCAGCAAGACTCGGTAGTCTTGATCCCGAATGATCCAAAGGAGAGTTGATTTCCCCTCTGAGCCATACCCTTCATACGGCCCTTCTGCTGCCTTCTGAATTTGGTTTTTTTTGGTTGTAACATCGCTTTTTTACAGTTTAATTATAACAGTAAACTTGTTTTTCGTTGCTTTGGTCAATATTTTTTTTAGGTTAAAAACCTGTCTCTCTGCTGTATAAGCTATTTGATAACCTATTCAGCGGGTTGCAAATATACCAAAAAATTTAAATGTACAAAAGGAACTGCGATTTTTTTACATAAAGTGAATCTTCAGAATACGAATAAGATTCCCTCCCCAAAAAAGTTCCAGATCACGGTGAGTGTACCCCCTTTTGAGCAATTCTACCGTCAGGTTTCTCCTGTGATTTTTCAGACTGTATGCTCCTGAATGGCTTGCAATTACCGGCAAAGAAGAAACCTTGAGTATATCATAAAGAGCCTCTGAGGATACATGAGATACATCGATTATCATACCCAGCCTGTTCATCTCCTTTACAGGTCTGTAACCAAACTCAGAAAGGCCTTTGTGTTCTGCAGTACTGTCCATTGAGGAGTCGCAAATGTCGTTGTTCAGGTTGTGACAGAGTGTGACTGCTCTATCAGCAGAGAATCATCATATTGAAATGCAAAAAGGGGGGTAAACAAATAAAACAGAAATACCCCGGTCGCCATAAGTGTCTTAAAAGCAGCCGGATTCGTTATTGTTTTCATTTTTGTACAACTATAATTGTTCAAATTTAGAAAATTTGGTTCAATTATTGAATGGTTAAATTTTTGCATAATTTTGTTTTTATGATAAAGCGACCTCTCTATACTCTCTTTTCAGTTCTGGCCTTTGTGGTTCTGCTGCCCCTTTCTTCAGAAGCACAGGAGTCAGGTTACGTGGTTGGATACAGAATTGAGGGTAAAGATACAATATACCAGATAAGGCTCAGGGATCTGTACCTCTTTTCGCGACCAGACAGCAGACTTAAGGAGAGAAAGTGGAGAGAGTACTACAGACTTGTTTACAACTTTAAGAAAACATATCCTTATGCCCTGATTGCCAAGGAGAAGATTGAGGAGGCAGACAGTACAATCAGATACAGCAACTTTTCAAACAAAGAGAGAGAAAAGTTCATAAGCCGTTTTGAAGACAATCTGTTCAGGGAGTTCGAGAAACCATTGAGGAATATGACCTTTTCTCAGGGTCGTTTATTGCTCAAACTAATTGACCGGGAGATTGGGCAGAGTTCATACTACCTTATCAAGAGCTATAAAGGAGGAGTGACTGCCGGTTTTTGGCAGGGTGTTGCCAGAATCTTTGGATCTGACCTTAAAAAACCTTATGATCGTTATGGAGAGGACAGAGCCACAGAGGAGCTTGTGATAATGTACTACAACGGCTCTTTCGATTACCTTTATTATTCTTTGTTTTACAACTGATTCTGCCTTTCAGGGGCTCAGTTTACCCTTTCATCCAGGTTATGATATTCTCTTTTTCATTGTAGCACAAATATTCGCACCCTCTTAGCCACTCTCCAAGAATGTACATTTTTGCGCCTGCCGGAGTGTCAACCAATCCTGGCGTGTGCATATGACCAAAAATAAAATAGTCTATCTTCTCAGTTTTTTCAAACTCCAAGCAAAATTTATAAAGAGGATCCAACTTTCCTCTGAAGTTGATTGGCTTCCCTCTTGATATCCGGTTGTTCTCAGACCATTTGTGGGCTAACGAGAATGTAAGCGAAGGATGAAGCAGGGATAACATCCTCTGCATCAACCGGGAGCGGAATAATATCTGAGAAAGATTGTGCAATGGTTCTGCCTTAGAAAGTGTGTCTCCGTGAGCAAGACAGAATTTTTTGCTTCCGATGGGCACAACAGAGGGTTCTCCCAGTATCCTCAGGCCTGTTTCCTTTTCCAGATACCCGAAGGTCCACATATCGTGGTTACCCCTGAAAAAAAAGACATTTACACCCCTTTTGGAGAGGTCTGCAATGGCAGCAAGCACCCTTGTGAATCCTTTTGGGACCACGTATCTATACTCAAACCAGAAATCAAAAATGTCTCCGAGCAGGTAGAGGCTATTGGTCTGAGCAGGAAGTTCATTGAGAAACTTGACAAACCGATCCTCTCTGCTTTGAGGATCAAACCGGTTAAGTCCCAAATGAACATCAGACACAAAGAAATGAAGATGTTTTTCTTCTGACATCAGAATATAAATTTAGCCAATATGCAAAATAACCCTGCGAGTGCACAATAGACTGCAAATCCGGAAAGTTTTGCTCTCTTGACAAGCAGTATCATTGCCCTGCAGGCAATCAAACCCGTGATGAATGCTGTTAAAAAGCCGGCTCCAAGCTGTAAAGCGCCTGTTGATGATACACTTCCCCCCATATTGCCCCCGACCAGTTCCAGAAATGTCTCCCCAAGCACCGGTATCAGTACCATCAAAAACGAAAAGCCCGCAACCTTTTCCCGGCTGACTCCAAGCATTATTCCTGTCGAGATGGTAGCTCCTGAGCGGGACAAACCGGGTATTACAGCTATTGCCTGAGATATCCCTATAATAAACGCACTCTTGTATGTGAGATCTTTATCCCCACCGGCTCTTCTCTGAGAAAAATACAACAGCAGAGATGTACAAATCAGGGCAACTCCCACGACAACCAGTCCCTCCCCAAAGAGAGACTCTACATAATCCTTAAGGAAAAATCCCACGATCATTACCGGGATCATAGATACAAGAATGTAAAGCACATACTTGGTACCCGGATTCATTTTGAAAGCGAAAAAATCCTTGATAAGCAAAAGAATATCTTTTCTGAATACAATAATGGTGCTGAGCACAGTTGCAGCATGCACCACGATTTCAAAACTGAGATCTTTGGTTTCAATGCCAAAAAGTTCCTTCCCTATTATTATGTGACCGCTGCTGCTAATGGGCAGAAATTCTGCAAGTCCCTGGATTATTCCTAATATGAAGGCCTCCCAGGTTGTCATCCCTTTCTGGGTTTATGCATAATAGAGAAGATTTCCAAAGCTATCCCGGCAAGTATCAGTACAGGTGCAAGGACAGTCCTTCTGAAACTGAACATCTTTTCGCCGTCGAAAAGAGCAGGATCACTGGTTCCTCCGCCGGTCATAAGCAGATAACCTGCTACCATAAGAGCTAATCCTGCAACAATATAAATAAGGTTTCCGTATGGCAGGGCAAATTTCTCACTGTTAATTTTTTCTTTATTACTCATATTGTAATTTTTCAATAATAAATCTTATCGGAAGAGACTGCAACCAGTTTGTTTACCACAAAAAAGGTTGACACTACACAAATAATTATTCCCAGAACTACCACTGCAACAAGCACAGCCAGCAGCAACCTGTAATCCAGTATTGCATAAAGTTCGTTCAGGTCTGTTTTCACAAAATAGAGCAGCAGCACCAAAAATGCAGAAGATATCATTCCGGATACGAATCCCTGCAATGCTGCTCCTCTGATAAACGGCTTACGGATAAAAGCTCTTTTTGCACCAACCAGTTTCATGGTTTTTATTGTAAATCTTTTTGCAAAGACATTAAGTCTTACCGTGTTATTTATCAACACAAAAGAGATAAATAACAGCAGTCCCAGCAGTATTGCCAGAATAAGCGACACTCTCTTCATATTGTTATTTATCAAATCGACAAGTGACTTCTGATATACAACCTCCTTGACAATCGGTTCTCCCATTATTTGGCTTTCAACCAGTTTCAGGCTGTCGCTTTTAAGATAATCGGCTTTGAGGAAAACATCAACCGAAAGGGGTATTGGATTAAAGTCAAAAGTGTTAAGAAACTCGCTCCCCAGAATCTCCTCCATCTCTTTTGTCCCTTTCTCCTGAGAAATAAACTCGACCTTTCTTACATATTCCACCAGTGCAAGTTTATCAGCATACTGTTTTGCACTTTCATCAGATGTGCTCTTGTCAAAAATCACTGATAACTTAATGTTCTCTTTGAAATAGTCAGAGACCGATTTTGCGTTAACAGCCAGAATGCCGATTATACCCACGATAAAAAGTACCAAAGAGATGCTTATTACCGAGGAAATGTAAGATTGGATAAGCCTTCTGAGAATTATGCCTTTTTCTCTTTTTTTCATAATGTTCCAATCTTCAAAGATATATAATTCTGTCAAATTAAATTAAAATTATTATCTTTGTTAAGATTTAGCCAAAAAATATCTGTAACAAGAATGAGTGAACCTTTAAGAGTGCTTTATGTTAGCTCTGAGATATATCCGTATATGCCAGAGTCTGTTATCTCTACTGTTGGCAGATTTCTGCCTCAGGGAGTGCAGGACAAAGGGCACGAGATCCGTTCATTTATGCCCAGATATGGAATAATCAACGAAAGAAGAAACCAGCTTCACGAAGTCATACGGCTTTCCGGGATGAACATCATAATAAACGAGATTGACAGACCTCTTATAATCAAGGTATCTTCAATTCCTTCTGCCAGAATGCAGGTTTATTTCATTGACAATGAAGATTACTTTTTTAGAAAGCAAATTTTCCGCAACGACAAGGGTGAATATTTCAAGGATAACGACGAAAGGGCTATTTTCTTTGCGAGAGGCGTTCTTGAAACTGTAAAGAAGCTTCGCTGGAAGCCTGATATTATTCACTGTCAGGGTTGGATTTCACACTTTCTGCCTGTTTATCTGAAAAAATCCTACAAAGACGACCCGATATTTACAGACAGTAAGATTGTTGTTTCTCTGTACGATGACAACAAAGGCCTGACACTCAGCGAACAAGTAAGATCAAAAGCTTTGATTCACGGAGTTAAGGCAAAAGATCTTGAAGTACTGAATCCGGGCAATGGCATAAATCTTGCTAAATCAGCTATATTGTACTCAAACGGAATAATTATGGGCAGTGAAGAACTGGATGAAGAACTTGCCGATTTCATCAAAAAGCAATCAATTCCACTTCTTCCCTATATAACAATCTCGAAAGAGAATCCCGCTTACATACAGGAGTATATGAATTTTTACGATCAAATCATTGAAAACAAATGACAAACAGGAATTACTCCGCTAACTTTCTCCTTGCTTTCCCAATTATTGCAATCACGTTGCTTCTCAGCTCCTGTGTTGATGTTGACAAATCACTCGGAGGTGATGTAATACCAGGAGATTATAATCTTGAAATTGAAAATATGACTCTGGACGTACCTGTCCAGATGAAGATGGCGGATTCCCTCCAGACATTATACCCTGACTACCTGATAGTGGGAGCATATAAGGATCCTGAACTTGGAGCTGTTCTTTCACAGGGAGCCTTTCACTTTGTGCCCGTTAATAAGGGTAATGACTACGGTGACAATCCTGTTCCAATAAGCTTCAAGATCTATATCAATGTATCACAGAGGCTGGTTTTAGATCAAAGTGAAGTGAGCATCCCGCAAAATATGTATCTGTACAAACTAAAGAAAGGAATCGATTCCACAATGCTTTACAGCAACTCATTGTCTGTAAATGACATTGACCCTGTACCAATCAATCTGGGAGCCATCTCATACTTTGGAGGGGATTCTATCAATATGAATCTTTCGCTGGATTTTGCAGAGGAGATACTCTCTTCATCGCAGGAAGAGAGAGACAGCATTGAGTTGTTTGCACAAAAGTTCAAGGGTCTGCTTATCTCTACAGAACAGATGCCGGGTTCTCTTACCGGAGGCCGGTTCAACATAATTGACCCTTCCAATATATACCTCGAAATGAAGTACCGGCATACAGAGGTTGATTCACTTATTGACAAAGACAGTGTTGTTCTCTTTTATGTTCCCACCAGCATTCCCTATATGAATAAGTATTCACACAGTTCGGGAACTTTTGAAAGCAACAATCCTTCAGGCAAGATAATACTTGAAGGCCTTGCAGGAATTAAGCCCTATATAGATTTCGAAGAAGTTAAAAGAGATATTCACCTGTGGGCAGAAGAGAATGATATCCTCCCCGAAAGGTTAGTGATCTCAAAAGCAGAGCTAAGGCTCCCATACGAATTGCCTCCAGATTACAGACTCCTGTCACAGTATCCCACACAACTGTTTCTTGCAACAAGAATCAGTTCGGTTGCCTATGACAATCTGCCTCTCTACCAGCCGGTGAGCGACATCAACATACTAAGCAGCGGGACCATGAACAGATCCAAGATGTACTATTCTCTCAACATCAGTTCATATATACAAAGAATGCTAAGCGGGAAGAATACCGGTAAAGAACTTAAAACCTGGATAACTCCTATTACCCAACAGCGAAACGCCTATACCGGAGAGGTAAATTATCTGGTAGACAATGTTGTTTACTTTAAGGCAAAACTTAACGGCAACAATGATCAGAGAAAACCTCAGATCGTTATCACGTACGCCGTTCTCCCATAACAATACACATAAAGATTTCGCTCATATCAGGCGAAGATTTTACATGTCAGCAAATTTTGTAAAACGCACATAGTAAGCATTATGTGTAATTTTCAAAAAACTATAATGTAACCGTTCGTTGAGCCCCGC
>DIXE01000027.1 GCA_002428635.1 Bacteroidales bacterium UBA6088 | reverse complement strand
AATTTTAGTCATGGATGTTTCATATATTTATTTTTTATCTTCCTGAAATTTTGTTGTATAACTCTGTTACTTCCCTGGCTGCCTTCTCCCACTTTAAAGTGTTTACCTCTTTGAACCCTTCCCTGGCGACCACCTCTCTCAGTACAGGATAGGTTATTAGAGCATAAATTGAATCTGCCAGTGCATCTACATCCCAGAAATCAACTTTTATAGCGTGGTTGAGAACTTCAGATACTCCTGATTGTTTGGAAATTATGGCCGGAACACTTGCTCTCATTGCCTCAAGAGGAGATATTCCAAAGGGCTCCGAAACGGAGGGCATCACATACACATCTGAATAATTAAACATTTTTTGTACATCATCACCTTTCAAAAAGCCTGTAAAATGAAATCTGGACGATATACCAAGTCTTGCTACTCGTCTAATGGAACGGTATAAAAGATCACCGCTGCCAGCCATAACAAATCTTACTCCAATATCTCTCTTAAGCACCTTGGCGGCAGCCTCTATGAAATACTCGGGTCCCTTCTGGAATGTAATCCTGCCAAGGAACGTCACAACCTTCTCAGGTACTCCCCTTACGACATCTTTTTGGTCAGGATTACTGAAATCCACCGCATTGTGGACAGTAACAACCTTTCCCGGATTTATGCCGTATTTGCTTATTACAATGTTTCTAGTGAGATTGCTTACAGTTATTACCATATCTGCCTGCTCCATCCCGAATTTTTCTATATCGTAAACCAGAGTATTGATATTGTCTCCACTTCTGTCAAATTCGGTAGCGTGCATATGGACAACCAACGGTTTTCCCGAAACCCGCTTTGCTGCAACTCCGGCCAGATATGTAAGCCAGTCGTGAGCGTGAATTACATCAAAACGGCTTTTGGCTGCAATTTCACCCGCAATAATTGCGTATCTGGCAACCTCTTCCATAAGGTTGCTACCATACTTGCCTGAGAATTTGAATTTGTGGCCGATTGAGATCTTATAGTCCTCTATCTGATGAAGTTTATGTTCTTTTACAAGTTCCGAAAAACTGACGGGATCAACATAAGGTACCATATTTGATCCTATCCTCACAAACTCAACTTTTTCCAGAATATTCTCAGAATTTTTTGTGTTTCTTTCTACCACAACGTCGCTTGCGTTTATAATTTTTACAGCACTCTGATCCTCGTCACCTGAAGCTGAAGGCATTACAAAGAGGATCTCTGTACCCAGACCAGAAAGTGCTTTGGTAAGGCCAAAACAGGCTGTACCCAGACCTCCCGAGATATGGGGTGGAAATTCCCATCCGAACATGAGTACCTTCATATATTCTCCTCTTTATATTTTTCCATAAGCTTCATCGACCAGAGCAAAGCGGCCACTGACATTGAGTATGAGGTGCAACCGTGGGGCTGGTATGGAGGATCTCCGTCAAAAACTTCAGAAATTGAACCTATGCAATGGACAGAGAGCTCCTCTTCAAAAGCAGAAATCAACTCCTGTGCCTCCCTGAGAAAGGATTTGCCAAAAAGTCTGAAAGAAGCCTCTATGTAAAACGAAAGAAGCCATACCCTGGCAGTTCCCTGATGGTAGGCACTGTCTCGGTTGTATTGATCTCCGTCATACTCTCCCTTATAACCGGGGTATTGAGGAGATAATGTTCTTATTCCTCTGGGAGTAAGGAGCTCTTTCTTTACTGTTTTAATAATCTTTGCCTTGATTTCGTCATTGAGTGGAGAGTATTCAAATGCACAGGTGAGCAGCTGGTTTGGTCTCACATACTTGTTTTGTCCTTCGGGGCCTACATAATCGGCAAGATAGCCTCTTGCCTCCAGATAGAAAGCCTTCATAAAGCTGTTTTCTACATTCTCTTTTACAGGCATCCAATCCGAAACAAATGCATTGTCTCCGGCCTTGCCTGCCAACATTATCGAGTAACAAACAGCATTGTACCAGAGAGAGTTGAGCTCTACCTGATAACCGGCCCTCTCAGTAACAGGCTTACCTGAAATGTAGGCATCCATCCAGCTGGTGGCTACATCTCTCTGCTCTGCCCACAGGAGTCCGTTACCGTGCATAGAAACATTATAACGGGTTCCGTTTTTGTATGAGTTGAGTATCTCTCTGAAAAGATGTCCGTATTCTCTCCAAACATCCCTGTCACCAGATGTGATTTTTGCATACTGTTGCAAAGTCCATACAAACCAAAGCGGCACATCGGTATTAGGACTATCTTTAAGAAGGGAGTTGCTCTCTCTTACCAGCATAGTGTTTATAACCTGCCTGAATACTTTATAACCTGTACCGTAATGCAGGGTGAGACCTGGCAGTGAAAGGAGAGTTTCACGGATACTCTTGTCCATCCATGGATAGCCTGAGTTTATGTAAGTATCCTCTCCCTCTTTAATAATAAATTGCTTTGCTGCGATTTTAAGGCAGCTTTCGAAACTTTCCCTCGATTTTCTTTTCTTGACATACAAATTGAAAAATCTGGAAATTTCAGATATGTTTTCCACTTTGGTAGAAGCGCTGAAATATACACTCTCTCCCTTTTTTATCGGGAGTTCGAAATATCCCGGAACAAAAAGGTCTTCTGCAGATTCAAAGGCTCTTCTTCTCTCCTCTTTGTACTCTATGTTGTAGTACCAGTCAGGGTTATAAACAAACTCACTCTCCTTGCTTATCTGAAGGTTCAGATCGGGGAAACCCGGATAGAGGCAAAAGCTGCATCCGCCTTCAATTTTTCGGAACCCCTTGTTTGCATTCATATTTGCTTTAGAAAGCGTATGTGTGTTTCTGAATGCCAAAAAAGGCTTAAGTCTCAGAGTAGTAGGCGAATTTGCCTCAAGCAAAGTGTATTTTATAAGTATCTGTTCCTGCTGAGGTGATAACATAATTACTTTTCTCAGAACAACTCCTCCTACCCTGTAGGTTATGGCTACAACCTTATCTATCTCAAAATTGCGGATATACTTGTGTCCTCTGGGTTCGTAGATATCTCCGTAACGGTGAATTCCCAGATTGAACTCTCTTTCATGCTGTATGACAGTCTCATCCAGGGAAGAGAGCAGGACGTGCTTCTCCCCGCCGAAATTTTTCAGTGGAATGACCAGAAGTCCGTGATACTTTCTGGTGTTGCAGCAAATAATTGTGGTGTTCAGATAGCCACCCGCGTGATTAGTGGACAACACTTCTCTTTTAAGAGAGTATTCCAGATTCGCGAGTTCCTCTTTGTTGAATTGTAAATAGGCCATTAAGATAAGTGTTTGAATCTGCAATTTAAGAAAAAAATGTTACTAATTTGTTGCCTGTCCGCTTTTTTTGAAGACAACAGCACAGCGGCTCGGAATGTATATTTTTAGTAATCCGGTACCAGCAACACACTCAGTATGATGTACCTCTTTGTCTCCGATTCTTGAGAAACCTCCGAAAGCCTTGGAGTCAGTGGACAGAACCATCTGGTATAATCCTTCGGGAGCGGAAAACTCAAAATCCGGAAATGATATTTGGGGATTGTAGTTGAAGACAAACAGATGTTCTCCTCTTATGAATGCAAGCAGCTGACGATGATTATCCTCGCATAACAGTTCAGGCCTTTTCTCAAATATCTTCTCTTTTTTGAACAGCCTTATCATTGCCTTGTCAAAGTTTCGCAGAAATTTGTACTTGAGGAGGGGGTTATCTGCAAGAGACCATTGTCTTCTGGCATAAAACAAAGAGAAATTGTTTCCCTCTCTTGGAAAATCTATCCACTCCGGATGACCGAACTCATTTCCCATAAAATTTAGATATCCGTTGCCGGCAGCTGAAATTGTTGCCAGCCGGATCATTTTATGAAGAGCGATTCCCCTGTCAACCACAAGACTTTGTACATTGAGACTCATTGAGCTGTACATTTCCTTATCCAATAGTCTGAATATTATTGTTTTATCTCCAACAAGAGCCTGGTCGTGACACTCAGCATAGCTGATTGTCTTTTCATCATCCCTCTTGTTTGACAACTCCCTGAAAATCTCTCCGACATTCCACTGCTCGTCTTTAAGCTCCTTTATCCACTTGATCCAGTGATCGGGAACACCCATACTCATTCTGTAGTCAAATCCAATTCCTCCATTTTTGTATGGCGTTGCCAGTCCGGGCATCCCGCTCATATCTTCTGCTATGACCAAGGCATTGGGATTTATCTCTTTTATAAGCTGATTGGCAAGAGCCAGATAAACAAGCGCGTCTTCATCCCTGTTGGTTCCGAAATAACAGGAGTAGTCGGTGAAGTCCCTTCCCAGGCCGTGGTCGAGATATATCATACTTGTAACTCCATCAAACCTGAATCCGTCAAGATGAAATTCCTCCATCCAGTATTTGCAGTTGGACAACAGGAACATCAGCACTTCGTTCTTGCCGTAGTTAAAACACTTTGAATTCCAGGCAGGATGATCTCCCCTTGATCCGGGATGAAAGTACAGATCCTCAGAATGGTCTATCCTTGAAATACCTTCAAGAGTGTTGTTTACAGAGTGAGAATGGACGATATCCATTATAACTGAAATCCCCATTCCGTGAGCCTCATCAACCAAAAATCTGAATTCGTCGGGAGTGCCGAATCTGGAGCTTAAAGCAAAAAAATTTGCCACCTGGTAACCGAATGACCCGTAATATGGATGTTCCTGAAGAGCCATTAGCTGAAGGGTGTTGTATCCCAGATCTTTTATCCTAGGGAGAACCTCTTTTCTAAAGTAGCTGAAAGATGCAATCTCCTCATATTCACTACTCATTCCTATATGTGCTTCGTAGATAAGGGGATTTTTGACACGGCTTTTTTTATCGTTTTTCCATTGGTAATCTGAGGGCTCAAGGTATTGTGCAGAAAAAAGTTTTGTTACAGGATCCTGGAGGCACCTGAACGCATAGGCCGGTAATCTTTCTCCCTCAATGTTATTGCTGCATACAAGCCATTTGAAAAGTGTGCCGTTCCTGACCTTTTTAGCCGGAAGCCTAAGTTCCCAGTTACCGTTTTTAATTTTGGAAAAGGCGTATGCAGAATCTTTTCTCCAACCGTTTATCTCTCCTATAAGATAGATCTCAGAGGCGTCAGGGGCCCACTCTCTAAAAACAACCTCATCTCCGACTCTATGTGTACCATACCACAAATGTGCATTTACAGAGTCGTAAAGAGGTTTGTCGTATCCTGCCAGCTCCTGTCGCTTGATAGCTATCTTCTCGTGAAGGCGGAAAATATCTCTTTTGTATGGCTCCAGCCAGGGGTCATCAACCCAAATCCTAAGCTCTTCCATCACTGCTCTCCGGTTAGTTTATCGAGCTGATCCCCGAATCCCTTAAGATACTTCCGGCACAAATTCAACATATCCTGAGCTTTTTTAACATCACCGGGAAGAGATTCGGGGTCTCTGTCAGGATCTTCTATCTGTTCTATAAGCTTTTGAAGCTTTTCAAGAGCCTCTTTGTAAGTTAGTTCACCTTTTTTCATCTTCTTTACTGTTTACTGTACATAAAAGTTTTCCATCGTTTAGAACAATTTTGAGACTATCTCCGGGATTAACCTCGCTTATTTGCTTCACCCTCTGTCCATTTTTAAAAAGAAGGGCATACCCTTTTGCGAGAATTGACTGGGAACTATTTGTTAAAATTCTTTGCTCAAGAAGGTCAAGAGTGTGATTGCGAGAAGAGAGCAAAAGCCGATACGAACTTCTTATCCTGCTTTTAAAACCTTCCAGCCGGTTGTGCTCTGCCATTATCCTTTTGTTAAGTGCAAGTCTTACCATCTGAGAGAGGTAATTCAACTGCTGCTGCTCTCCGGCAAAAATATCTATTAAAAAATCTGCTGCTGCCGTAGGTGTCTTGAGTGATGTATGTGCTGTCATATCTGCAATGTGGTGGTCCTGCTCGTGTCCGATTGCTGTAATTACCGGAAGGGGAAACTGGGCAATATTGAGTGAGAGTTCATAATCGTCAAAACAGGAGAGGTCGTGGGATGATCCTCCGCCACGCAATATAACAAGAAGGTCAAACTCTTCTGACCTCTGTGCAACCGATTCCATTGCTTCTATAATTGATAAAGAGGCGTTTTCACCCTGCATCAGAGCTTTAAACAACTCCGTCCTGAATCTGAAACCATACTCGTTTGAGTGAAGATGATCCATAAAATCAGCGTATCCGGCTGCACTCTCAGAAGATATTACTGCTATCCTGCGAGGAAGAGGGGGAATTTCCAGCGAGGGATTCAACTCCAGCATTCCCTCCTGCTTAAGCCTGTTGATTGTTTTTTGGCGCTGAATCTCCTGCTCTCCTGCAGTATAGGATGGATCAATATCTGTAGCTATCAGGGATAGTCCGTAAAGAGGAGAGTACTGTATCTGGACATATATCAGAATATGCATACCCTCCTCAAGAGGAGAGCCGGTTGTAGTTTCAAAGTAAGGTCTCAGAAGTCTGTAAGAGGATGCCCATATTATTGCCTGGGCTTTTGCTGCCACAGGCTCATTTTCTGATGGTTTATCCACAAGCTCAAGATAGCAGTGACCTGCCGGATGGTTTTTTATCTCACTGATTTCTGCCCTGACCCAATATTTGCCCTCCATATTTTTTTCAACAGATTCTCTAATCTGCTCCTGTAGCTGATAAAGAGTTAGCTGTGACGTTATTCCCATTATTCCATTATTTGTTGCCAGATCCATACAAATATAAGCATAAAATTGTACCTTTGCGGCGCAGAATTTACTCTATGATCATATCCAGGGCCATATTTTCTGGCAGCAGCCGCGATATCTCCGAAAGATGCGGCAAAAGGTTGCCTGAGTTTGCCTTTATCGGCAGATCCAATGTTGGCAAATCTTCGCTGATCAACTCTTTGTGCAGGCAGGGCAAGCTGGCCCATACCTCTTCGACCCCAGGAAAAACCAGACTTGTAAATCATTTTTTAATTAACGAAAACTGGTATCTGGTAGATCTGCCGGGCTATGGCTACGCGAGGATTTCAAAAAGCATCCGTAAGGAACTCGACAAAATGATAAGGGGCTATATCAACGAATCTCCGGAACTTGTAAATTTGTTTGTTCTGATGGATTCCAGGCATCCTGTACAGCCGGTGGACCTTCGTTTTTTAATCGAACTTGGCGAAGCTCAGATCCCTTTTGCAATCATATATACAAAAAGCGACAAACTTGGAGCCGAAGCCCTCAAAAACCGCGTTGAGGAGAACTGCAAACTGCTGCAAGAGTATTGGGAGGAGTTGCCTCCTGTTTTCATCAGCTCCTCAGAAACCGGTTATGGGAGGGATGAAATTTTGGATTATATTGAAAAGCTAATAAACGAATACAAAAAATAGTTATGGACCATCAGCACAAAATTCAGATTTTCTCGTGTAGGAACTCCAGGTATTTGGCAGAAAAAATTGCTGACTCTCTCAATCTTGAACTGGGAAAATCGGTTGTTACCGTTTTCAGTGACGGTGAATTTCAGCCCGCATTTGAAGAAAGTGTAAGAGGATCAACCGTTTTTATCGTTCAATCTACTTTTCCTCCTGTGGAAAATATGTTTGAACTTTTGCTGATGATTGATGCAGCAAGAAGAGCATCTGCATACAAGGTTATTGCGGTTATACCCTACTTCGGATGGGCCAGGCAGGACAGGAAGGACAAACCAAGAGTTCCAATAGGGGCGAAACTGGTTGCCAATCTTCTTACTGCCTCCGGATGCGACAGGGTAATGACAGCAGACCTTCACGCAGATCAGATTCAGGGGTTCTTTGATGTTCCGGTGGATCATATATATGCCAGTTCAATTTTTCTGCCCTATCTTAGGGATCTGAATCTGGATAATATGTCAATTGCCGCTCCGGATATGGGTGGTGCAAAAAGGGCCAACGCATACTCCAGAATACTGGGATGTCCGTTGATAATATGTCACAAGTCAAGAGAGAAAGCCAATGTTGTCGGGTCAATGACAGCAATAGGGGATGTGGAAGGAAAGAACATTGTGATAATTGACGATATGATTGACACAGCCGGTACAATTACCAAAGCAGCAGAGATGCTTATAGAAAAGGGCGCACTGAGTGTAAGGGCGCTTGCCACACATGCCATACTCTCCGGTCCGGCCTATGAAAGAATTGCAAAGTCAAAGCTTACTGAAGTGATTCTTTCCGACACCATTCCTCTTAAAGTGGATCCATCAGTTGACACTGGCAAGATTAAGGTTCTCTCAGTTGCTGAGATATTTGCCGATGTAATTGACAAAGTTTATAATTACAAATCAATAAGTACCAGTTTCGTTTTTTGAGTATGCTGATAAACTTGAGGGCAGATGAGCTTTTTGAAAGGGTAAGCGCAACCCTGGCAGCGTTTTTCAGAGAGTGCGGCAGAAAGAGTGCTGTGCTGGGACTCTCAGGAGGGATAGATTCAGCAGTAGTCGCCTGCATTGCAGTGAATGCACTTGGAAAGGATAATGTGCACGGGCTTATAATGCCCTCTCCATTCTCAACTCTCCATTCGGTTTCTGATGCCGTTGAGCTTGCTGTCAATCTGGAGATTGGTTACGACATTATACCTATTGAATCAATTTTGAACAGATTTTCACAAGAGCTGGAACCTGTTTTTAAAAAAGGAATTGAGAATATTACTCAGGAGAATATTCAGGCCCGAATCAGGGGCGTCCTGCTGATGGCCTACTCTAACCAGAGCGGTGCACTGGTATTGAATACCTCCAATAAAAGTGAGCTATCGGTAGGTTATGGAACTCTTTACGGTGATCTTGCAGGAGCGGTAATGGTTCTGGCAGATATCTACAAACTTGATGTTTATGAATTGGCAAGATACATTAACTCAGTAAAAGAGTCCATACCAGATTCCACAATGACAAAGCCGCCCTCGGCCGAATTAAGTCCGGGGCAAAAGGATTCCGACCAGTTACCGGTTTATGAAATACTTGACCCAGTGCTATTTGCACTTAATGAATGCGGCAAAAGCCCTTCCGAAATAATCGGAGAAGCAGACACAGCTTTGGTGAAAAAGGTGATTGAACTTAAAGAAAAAGCATCTTTTAAAAGATTTCAGCTACCTCAGATGATCCAAGTGGGAGATCATCCCCTGATGCCTGAAAAATGTGTAAGATTGAACCCTGACGCATATTAAATTGTCTTGATTTTATGGTTTATATTTTATTATCATTAGCTTTGGTTTTTCTCTCGGTATTTCTTCTCTCCTTTAACGTAATATTCAGAAAGGAGGGTAAGTTCCCCCAAACCGAGGTAGGTCATAACCGCAATATGCGCAAGCTTGGCCTGAGATGTGCCAAATCAGAAGAAAAGGAGATCTGGGGGAAAAAGAACAAAGAGGGTTGTTCATCATGCTCCTGCAGTACAATATGTGAGGAAAAATAAATGGGAATAGTAGCGATAGTAGGTCGTCCGAATGTGGGCAAATCGACTCTCTTCAACCGTCTGGTGGGGATGAGAAAGGCAATTGTTGATGAAATTGCGGGTGTCACCCGTGACCGTCATTACGGCTATTGCGAATGGAGCGGAAGAGAATTCTCCGTAATCGACACAGGCGGATTCTCCGTAAACTCGGAGGATGTGTTTGAGGAGGAGATAAGAAAACAGGTTTTCTTTGCCATTGATGAAGCTGATGTTATTCTGTTTCTCACCGAAGTGGGAACGGGGATCACTGACTACGATATGGCTATAGCTGAAATTCTAAGAAAGAGCAAAAAAAGAGTGATACTGGTAACAAACAAGGTGGATACCGGAGACAAACTTTTTGACATTCACGTATTTCACTCTCTCGGGCTAGGAAATCCATGGGCAATATCCTCAGCCACTGGCAGTGGCACCGGAGATTTGCTGGACAAGGTTCTGGAACTGCTCCCGCCGGATGAACCTGAAAAGGAGAAGAAGGTGATCCCGTATATTGCAATTGTCGGACGTCCGAATGTGGGAAAATCATCTCTTGCAAATGCTCTGCTCGGGGAGGAGAGAAACATAGTAACACCTGTAGCAGGCACTACAAGGGATTCAATTATGAGTCACTATAATAAGTTCGGGCACGAATTTATGCTTGTGGACACTGCAGGGCTGAGAAAGAGAAATAAGGTAAAGGAAGATCTGGAGTTTTACTCGGTTCTTCGATCTGTAAGGGCAATCGAGCAGTCGGATGTATGCCTGCTTATGGTTGATGCCGCAGAGGGTATTCAGGCTCAGGACATGGCGATATTTAACATGATCATAAAGAACCGCAAGGGATGTGTGATTGTCATCAATAAGTGGGATACTATACCGGAAAAGGTTTCTAACACTATGAAAGAGTTCAGAAGTGAAGTTCTGAACAAGCTTGCACCATTCAACGATATCCCGGTGATTTTTACTTCTGTGACAAATAAACAACGTATTATGGAGGTTCTTGAAGCTGCCCGGCAGGTTTACGGGAATCGTTCCAAAAAAATCGCCACTTCTAAACTGAATGAAGTAATGATACCGGAGATCGAGAACTATCCGCCCCCTTCAATCAAAGGCAAATACGTCAGGATCAAATATATCACCCAACTACCTACTCCTGCACCTTCGTTTGCATTCTTCTGCAACTTGCCTCAGTATGTGAGAGAAGACTACAAGAGGTTTCTGGAAAACAAGCTTAGAAGCCATTTCTGCTTTACCGGAGTTCCTCTTCAGATTTTTCTTCGTCAGAAGTAAACAACTCTTTCTCCTTTACCGGGAGTCTGAAACTGAAATTGGCTCCACCTAGTCTTTCTGAAATTGAGTAAAAGATCTCTCCCTGACTCTGTTCAATAATGCTTCTGCATATTGCCAGCCCCAGACCTGTGCCCCCGGTTTTGGTCGTAAAGTTGGGTTTGAACAATCTGTTGGTCAGATTGTCCGGAACTCCTGGACCGTCATCTTCTACTGAAATTTCATAAAAGGTTTCTCTTAATCTGAGTGTCACCAGAATATTTCCTCTCTCTCTCTTTTCGAGCGATTGTTGTGCGTTTGAAATAAGATTGACCAACACTCTGGAGAGTTGCGTCTTTCTTGCCTGAACCAATGCTACATCACAACAGTTTTCAAAATTTATTCTTATATTTTCCCTGCCGGAGAACAGTACAAGTTGCTCCCTTATAAGAGAGTTAAGCTCGACATCACCAAGCTCCTCGGAGTAAAATCTGGAAAAACTGGAGAATTCATTGGCAGCATTGGATAGAATATCTATCTGCTCCATAAGCGATTTTGCAAGAGCATCGAATCTCAAAGGCCAATCCTCAATCCCCTGCTCTTTGAGTCTGACCAGGTGTTGTATGCTCAGCCGCATAGGAGTCAGAGGGTTTTTGATCTCGTGTGCAATCTGGCGGGCCATCTCTCTCCAGGCCTGCTCCCTCTCCCCGTGTGCCAGTTTCAAAGCACTATCCTCAAGATCATCAACCATTTTGTTATAGGAACTTACAAGCATACCCAGTTCATCTTTTTGGTTGTAGTCAATGTGTTCCGGTTTTTGAGATATATCGGTGAACTCCATCTTTTTACTTATCTGGGCCAGTGGCTTTGCTATTGAGTTGGAGAGGGCCACTCCTCCAAAGAGTGCGGCAATTATCAGCAAAAGGTATATATTTATTATTGTGGCAATAATTGTGGAGAGGTCGCTGCTCATTCCGGTGAGTGAAGTAAAATAGGGAATATTGGCAATTGCAATTATAGTTCCCTCCTGATTGAAGAGAGGAGCATACAGAGAATAGTACTCCGCATCTGCAATCTTTTCTCTGTTGACAACCTGCTTATTGTTGTTGTGCACAATCTCGTAGTAGGCATCGGGATTTATTCTTGTGCCCAGCAGGAATCTGTCAAAGATCTCGGAGCGTGTAGTTCTGAGAAGCACTCCGGAAGAGTTATAAACATTTATATCTATCTGGGCAGTATTTGAGAGTTTGTTCATTGTTGTCTGCAACTTGATATTGTTGAATGTCTGATCGTTGTATCTGTTTGCATAAAAACTGAAATCAGAGAGAGTTGAACGCACTGAGTTGAGCTTCTGAGTCATTTGTTCCCTTATGTTGTTGTTGTAAAAACTTATAGAAAACCATATGCTGCCGGCTCCCATAAATAAAAGTGCAACTACAAGGGATGTGACAATAAGAATGGTAATTTTCCACCTGAAGGAGCTTTTGGGAATTTTGTACAGCGATCCTTTCCTTCTGCTGCTCGAGAGGAGGAAAAAGATTAGCAGATAAAAGAGGGTAATATATGAAAAAGATATAAGGTACAGTACGGGATTTCTTTCGTGCCTGCTGAGCAATACCAGATTGTCATGTGTGTACTTGTTCATGAAGTGCAGATAACCATCTTTTCTAAAGGTGGAATACCCTTCCGGGGCAACTATCAGAGGCTGAACTGGATAATTGTAATCTCCTTTGTATGATACAAGCCTGTTGTTAATATACTTGGCGTAGGAGTAATTGTGCGGGACAAAATAGTTGTCGTGTTTTGTATGGCTTAAAAGCTCCTCAGGGTATCCGATTGTCTCGTTTACGAACTTTGAGTCAAGTTCAATATAGAGCCTTGTGTTGCCAGTCGGATCGGGATATTCAAAGACCCCGATATAGCCGACAGTGCCATTCGGATTATCCATAAAATAAAATCTGGAACTCTCGTAAAGTCGTGTCCCGAAATTAGCGATCTGATTTTCAAAGAACTGGTTGCAGGGTACTAGAACTTTCCCGTCATCAAGACGAAGCAGATCATTAGTTTTGCACCTGGTCATTCTGGGTGTGTACCTTTGAACCACACTCCAAAGATATGTTTCTGATATTCTTGTGCTGACTATGAAATCACCCTGAGGCCGGTTAATATAGTACTGAATCAGGGGATCATTCTCAATAAGTCTCTCAACGCTTCTTAACTGTAGTTCTACATTAAGATCTCTCTCCGACGACAATTTATTGGCGATTACCCTGTTGCAGTCATTCTCCTTTTGGATACCAAAAACACCGACTACAGTAAGAGTGTAAAACGAGACAAATAATGTGTATATAAGCAGATTCTTAGCCTTGAAGAGGGGATATTTTTTAAAAAATCCCAGCAGTGGTCTTGTCAGGTTCAAAGCAAGCAGAAGTGCAAAAAACATAAAGGAAAAAGAGAGGTAGACAAGGAATGTATATATGTCAATCTCATCTACCTTAAATATTTCAAGCACAATGCTGGAGTTAAGAATAACCGATTTTAAACTGATGTGAATATACGGAATAAGCAAAAGCGGGAAAAGCACAATTAAAAATTTCAGCAGGGTTCCTTTGGTCCGCTCAGACCTGAGCATTGCAAGGGAGACGCTTTTATTAATCATAAAGAGTGATATGGCAAAGAAAAAAATCAGCAGATTTGTAATCAGAAGCTCGGCAAGAGATTCAAAAAGACCGTAATCTGCATACAGACTGGGAGAAAAGAGCTCCAGCTCGGTGCCAAGCACAGAAGTCTGGTATGAGACGATATATTTAATTATTACCAGAGATCCTGCTGTTAAAAGAAAATTACCAAAATTCCTGTTATAATACAGATTTACAAATAGTGCGGCTAATGCAAATACAATAGCCAGCCATCTGAGTAAAAGGGATGATTCGTTGCCGTACGAGGGAAGAATTTTAAGTACAGAAAAAAGTATTCCTCCATCCTTTCCACTGATCACATAAGATTCATCATAGGTCACAGGCACAATCGAAAAGTGCTTTTTTACAGAAAATCTGGGATTTATGCTGTTTTTCAACATAGTGTTTTCTGTAGGATAGTCTGTCTGGATCAGAAGTGCAGAGATTATCCTCATATCCTCCTTCATATACATTTTTACAATGTACCAGGCCGATCCAAGATTCATATACTGCTCAGTATCCGAAGCATAAGCAAGAGGTGTGTTGGTTACGCTCTTGCTGTTGAGGTGACTTATCCAGTATGCAAAGGTAATTTGCTCAATATCGTCACTCGAAACCGGAAACTGATTTATCCAGGACTGAAGAAACCAGGAATTCAGGCTGTCCCTGCAATACCGGTAAATGACCATATCCTCGGGAAAATCATTGAAACGTAGAAAGGCAGTGTCCGGTTTTTCGAGGGCGGCAATTGAATATCTCTCAAGTAGTCCCTGACGTTTATGTATCTTTTTCTCGAGAATTTCAACCTCTCTGTCCATTGATCCCGAAGAAGAGAATTTCAAAAAGGATGCAAAAGTCAGAATTGCGGCTATAACCCACAGAATTCTTCCTTTTTTACTAATTATCTCTTTAATAATTCTTTTCATCAGTTTCAGATATGATGGTAAGGCTCTCCTTTTATAATTGTAAAGGCTCTGTAAAGTTGTTCGACAAAAAAGATTCTTACCAGCTGGTGAGGAAGTGTCATTTTTGAGAGAGAAATTTCCATATCAGCTCTCTGGTACACCTCCGGACTAAATCCGTATGGCCCGCCTACCGCAAAAGTAATGCTCTTTGACCCGGCAACCGCCCTCATCTCCAGAAATCCGGCAAATTCAACAGAGGTCAGTTCTTTTCCTCTTTCATCCAATAGCACAAGAAAGTCGGTTGCTTTCACACTCTTGAGTATCAACTCTCCTTCCCTCTCCTTCACAAGACTCTGCGATAAGCTTCCGGCCTGCCTGAGGTCAGGAGTCTCGACACGAAGATATCCTGTGTAACGGGCTATACGCTCTTCGTAAACCTTCATCGAACTTCTCAGCCAGGAGGGTTCGCTTTTACCTGTAAGCAGTAATATTATCTTCATTGTTACAAAATTAAGATAAATTTGGACAAATACACAAATCCTCACTGGCTTGATTTTTGCATCACTTAATTTTTAATAATTTCAAAAAATTATGAGAGCTGTTTTTTTATCTATTGTTTCAGTTTTATCCTTTTTACCTCTGGGAGCTTTTGCTGCTGCCTTACCTGAGCAGGATGTCTTTGTTCCAATTGCCAAGTACATACAGAACGGAGACTCAGAAAAGCTTTCTGCATGGTTTGACAGTAACCTGGAGATGGACATACTGGGAACAGTTAATGTTTGCAGCAAAGCTCAGGCCAAACAGATAATCAAGGATTTTTTTGCAAACAACTCTCCCAAAAGCTTCTCAATCACACACAGAAGCGGAAAGCCCCCAATGAGATACGGAATTGGAAGTCTTAGTGCCGGAGGCAACAAATTCAGGGTGACAATTTTTGTTAAGACCCAGGAAGGGGGAAATTTTATCCAGCAAATCCGAATAGAAAGAGAGTAAACCTGTTGCTATTTAAAGACAGGCTTTGCATAAGAGATGACATCATCTCTTGTTATTGTGTTGTTGGTAAGTATCAGCAGCCTCTCAACCACATTTCTTAGCTCACGAATGTTCCCAGTCCATTTATAGCCAGCGAGTTCCTTAAGAGCTCCTTCATCAATCTTTCTCTCGCTCATTCCGTTATCTGAACATATCTCCTTTATGAAATGTTTTGTAAGCAGTGGTATATCCTCTTTTCGGTCTGTAAGAGGCGGGACATCAATAATAATTACACTAAGTCTGTGGTACAGATCTTCCCGGAAAAGTCCTTTTGATATCTCCTGTTCAAGATTTTTGTTGGTGGCAGCTATAACTCTAACCCTGACATTTATGTCCTTGTCACTGCCAACTCTGCTGAGCTTGTTCTCCTGAAGAACTCTCAGAACTTTTGCCTGGGCTGCAAGACTCATGTCTCCGATTTCATCCATAAAGAGAGTTCCTCCGTCAGCCTGTTCGAATTTACCCTTGTGTTGCTTAACGGCTGAGGTGAATGCACCTTTCTCGTGACCAAAGAGCTCACTTTCTATGAGTTCTCCGGGAATGGCTGCACAGTTGACCTCAATAAAAGGCATCTCGTTTCTGTTGCTTTTTTCGTGAAGCCACCTTGCCACAAGCTCCTTTCCGGTCCCGTTTGAGCCAGTTATCAGTACCCTGGCATCTGTGGGAGCAACCCTGTCAATCATATTCTTAATACGTGTAATTGCAGGTGAAACACCTACAATATCCGGTATTTTTGCCACCTTTCTCTTAAGAATTTTTGTCTCCTTTACCAGATTGGTCTTATCGGTAGCATTTCTGAGGGTAATTAGTATTCTGTTGAGATCAAGCGGTTTCTGAAGGAAATCGAACGCACCCTTCTTGATGCATTCAACAGCGGTGTCGATAGAGCCGTGACCGGATATCATTATTATCGGAGAGTCAATATTGGCCTCATTCAGTTTGTCCAGCAGCTCCATACCGTCCATATTGGGCATCTTGATATCAGAGAATATTACATCAAAATTATTCTCTAACGCCATCGCCAGCCCCTCAACACCGTCGGCAGAGAGAAATATTTCGTGCCCCTCAAATTCCAGGATCTCCTTAAGGGTGTTTCTGATGCTCTTCTCATCGTCAATTATCAACAGTTTCATCTTTCTGATTATTTTATTTTAAAATAGGTCTCTGCCAACTCTGTCATATATCCCTCCTTGAGCGAGAATGACGATTGCCACAACTCTTTTACCGAACAGCATTCAAGTATCTTTTGAATAAGAATGCTTCCTGTCACAATATAATCAACTCTAATGGGGGACATGCATTTTATTTGCGCTCTCTCTTTACTTGTTGAACTAAGCAGCATAAAGTGGAACTTCTCCAGCTTGTTCATATTCAATTGAATAGCAGGCATTAACCCGTCATCCGAAGGGCACAGTATCTCCCTGAGTGTGTCAAAAGAGCCGGAAGTCCCTATCATAATCCGAGGAGAATGTTCCCTGCAGGCATAAACGAGAGGCCTGAGTTCTTCTTCAAGATAGCTTTCCAGAGAATTTAACTCTGCTCTGCCAATCGGATCCTCTCTGTGAAACATCTCCCGTAGTCTTACAACTCCCAGGTTAAAGCTTTTCATAAAGTGAATATCTCTCTTTCCGGCAATTATCAGCTCTGTGCTTCCTCCCCCGATATCACAGATCAGGACCTTCTCATCATAGATAAGTATTGATTCCCTTACTCCTTTGTAAATAAGCTCAGCTTCTCTCTCTCCGTTAATTATCTCAACATCAATACCTGTCTCACTGGCGATTGTGAGAGCAAACTCTCTGCCGTTTGATGCATCTCTGAACGCAGATGTGGCAAAAGCCTTTAAAACATCAACGTTACCCTCTTTTGCTATCTCGCTTCTGATCTGATCAATAGCTCTTAAGGAGGATTTCATTGCATCCGGTCCGATCACAGGATTTACAAAGCCACCTGCGCCTGTATTTGACGGTACCTTGAATACCTTTGTTATCTTACAGCTATTGTTTTTTATATCAGCGATCAGCAGATTGTAGACATTTGTTCCCAGATCCAGGATGGCTGCTTTCATCCATTTAAATTTTCACAAAGATAATCCTTTTTTGTAGTTTTGTTAAATAATAGATCTATGAAACAATCCGGACTAATAATTGCCATTGACGGTCACTCCTCCACAGGGAAAAGCACCTTTGCAAAAGCTGTTGCGTCAAGATACTCAATGATATACGTGGATACAGGAGCTCTTTACAGAGGCGTAACTCTTTGTGCTATGAGGTCCTCAGCAATTATTGACAAGCAGAATCTGGATAAAAACATTCTTAACCAAAAGTTGCTGACTCTCTCTCTGGAGTTCAGACCAACCGGAAAAAACAACTCAACCGAGCTGTATATGAACGGAGAAAATATTGAAAGGGAGATAAGGAGTATGGAAGTATCGGAGGTTGTCAGTCTTGTAGCTGCCCAGAAGTATGTAAGAAATTATGTCGACAACATCCTTAAAAGTTTCAGAGACAAGGGCGGAGTAGTTATGGACGGAAGAGATATCGGAACGGCAGTATTCCCCGATGCTCAGCTTAAGATATTTATGACCGCTCCAATAGCGGTGAGAGCAGAGAGACGTTACAGGGAGCTGGTCTCAAAGGGTGAGGATGTAAAGTTTGAAGACGTGCTTAATAACCTCAAGGATAGGGACTATAAAGATGAGCACAGGAAAAATGCTCCCTTAACAAAAGCAAAAGATGCTTTGTTACTGGATAACAGCAATATGTCAGTTGAGCAGCAGATGGAATGGATAGACAAAATCATTAGTGAAAGATGGAACTAAATATTGAGGTAGATAAAAAATCCGGTTTCTGCTACGGAGTGGTAAAAGCTATTGAAAAGGCAGAGGAGCATCTTAAGGAGAGAGGACATCTATACTCACTGGGGTCTATCGTCCATAACAACACCGAACTGGAAAGACTCAGAACAAGAGGTATGGAGGTAATAGACCACAAGGGCATGGAGAAGCTTAAAGACACTGTACTCTTCATAAGAGCTCACGGAGAACCTCCTGAGAGTTACAATCTCGCCCAAGATAATAATCTGACACTTATTGACTGTACCTGTCCGGTAGTACTGAGACTCCAGCAGAGAATCAGGGAGCAATACGAATTGCTTAAGCCTGTGAACGGGCAACTGCTGATATTCGGAAAGAGAGGCCACGCAGAAGTTAACGGACTTATAGGACAGGTAGATGGAGATGCAATAGTAATTGAAAATGAGGGAGACCTTGCCTTGGTAGACTTTAAAAGAGCAGTTGCAATCTTTTCTCAAACCACAAAAGACCCTCAGCAGTATGATAAAATCTGCAGGCTTATAGAAGAAAAGATCAAAGAGGCTGGCTCTCCACCTGAGTTCTTCTGCTCTTTTAACACAATTTGCGGACAGGTCTCATCAAGACACCCTCACCTGAAAAAATTTGCCCAAAAGCACTCTGTAATAATATTTGTCACAGGCAGAGAGAGTTCTAACGGGAGGATACTGTTTGAGAGCTGTCTTTCGGCAAATAGTCGTTCATACAGTATAGAGAAACCGGATGAGATTGAAGAAGACTGGTTCACAGACGGTGACAGTGTCGGAGTGTGCGGTGCAACATCCACTCCAATGTGGCTGCTTAAAGAGGTTGCTCAGTATATTTCGGAAAATATCTAAGAAAAATGCAGGTTGAGGAAAAGCTCTATGCAGATGTGATATTGCCTCTGAAATTCGAAGGCAGATCTACATATCTTGTGCCAGTTGCTATGAAAGATTTTGTCAGAGCAGGAAGCAGAGTGAGGGTGAATTTTTCCAACAGGGAATATATTGCTGTGGTTTCATCTGTTGACAGCAAGAGTGTGGAATACTCAGGGAAGATTAAAGAGATAATTTCACTGGAGGATTTGCCAGAGGTTACAGACAAAGAACTGGAGTTGTGGAGATGGATATCCGGTTACTATATGTGCTCGCCAGGAGAGGTTTATAAAGCATCCGGCCCCGACACTGAGAGTGTAAGAGGGAAAAAGGGAAAAGAACAAATAAGATCTACGTCAGCAAAGAAATCAAAGGAACTGCCATCACTCTCTGACTGTCAGATAACTGCATACAATTCTGTAAAGGAGATGTTTTTACAGAAAAAGAGTGTTTTGCTAAACAGCTCAAATTTTTCCGGAAAAAACGCAATTTTTATCCGGTTCGCTTCTGAGTGCCTGACCGAGGGAAGAAATGTACTCTATATGGTTCCGGAAATTGCTTCCGGAGACCGGATAAGTAAGATGCTAAAGCAATATTTTCCTGAAAATTTGCATGTTTACCACTCCGGGAAGAGCAAAGGCGAAAAAGCAAGAATCCACAGTCTGGTGAGAGAAAATAAGACTCCCTTCCTGCTTCTGGGAACAAGATCCTCAATATTTCTCCCCTTTGAAAGCCTCTCTCTGGTGATAGTGGACAACGAACACGACCCCTCTTACAAACAAACAGATCCCTCCCCAAGGTACAATGGCCGCGACTGCGCAATTATCCTTGCCGGTCTGTTCAATGCCAATGTAATACTCGGCACCGGAACTCCTTCTCTGGAGTCTTTGTACAACACAATTTCGGGTAGATACAAAATGGTAGATCTCAAAGAGAAAGACTCTCCCGGGGAAAAAGTGCAGATTGAAATAATCGACACAATAAGAGATAAAAACAGAAAAAAACTCTCTGGTGAATTTTCTGATTATCTGATTAGCCAGATCAGGGAGTGCACAGAAAGAGGAGAACAGTCTATGGTTTTCACCAGCAAGAGAGCATACTCTTCTTCTGTTCAGTGTATCTATTGCGGACATATTCCCTTTTGCCCCAAATGCAATGTTCCCTTCTCTTTTCACAAGTCAGCCGGTGAACTCAAATGCCACTATTGCGGACATTCTGTGCGATTTAACACTATTTGCACAGCGTGTGGCAAACCTGGGATGAAAGAGAGAGGAGCCGGAACAGAGAAGATTGAGGAGAGTCTTAAAAAAGAGATCCCTCAGGCTCGTGTTATAAGGTTGGATCAGGATTCCGCCTCGGGCAGAATCAAAGAGGAAAAAATCCTCAGAGAGTTCAGGGAGCATAATGCTGATATAATTGTAGGGACAAAAATGTTACGCAAAGGTTCCGACTTTGATAAACTCTCTCTAATCTGTATCATCAGGGCAGAGAGCCTTCTCTCTGTGCAGGATTTCAGGGCATACGAAAGAGCTCTTCAGATTATTGAACAATTGTTGAGTATTATAAGCAACTCTTCAGAAGGGAAAATGATTATTCAAACCTCCAGATCAAATGACCCGTTTTTTACAAAACTTACTCTTCTCCCGCCAGATCAAAGGGTCATGTTAATTCTAAATGATCTGCTACAGGAGAGAAAGAGCTTCGATTACCCTCCATTCACCAGACTAATAAGGATAACTCTAAGGTCAAAAGAAAAAATTAAGATGGAAAAAGTCTCGGAAATGATTCTGGAAAAGGCCTCTGCATGGAATGTTTTGGAGTTCAGCGGACCGTTTGTCCCTTTGAGCGAGGTTTTACGCGGAGTCTTTCATCTTCAGTTCTGGATCAGGCTCAAAAGGGACAGCACTATCCTCAGGACAAAGCAGATGATTTACAAGGATCTCATGGATTGTACAAGGAGAGGTTCTTCGTCAGTCAGAATATCTGTAGATGTTGACCCCAATTAATGAGCTTGCTTAGAAAAGATTTTTTAAATTTGCAGACTATGGGAAAAATAATTGCGATAGCTAATCAAAAGGGGGGCGTGGGCAAAACAACCACTGCAATCAACCTGGCAGCTTCTCTGGCCGTAATGGAGAAAAAGGTTCTGCTTATTGATGCAGACCCTCAGGCAAACTCAACTTCAGGTTTTAATTTCGATCCCGACTCATCTACCAAAAAAACTATTTACGAAACACTTGTTGGGGAGAGAGAGCTCAGGGAAATCCTTCTTGAGACCGAAATTAAGGGACTATCGATTGCTCCCTCCCATATTAATCTGGTAGGTGCCGAGATCGAAATGCTGAATGTCCCTGAAAGAGAACTGGTTCTAAAAAAAGCCCTCGTAACGGTTAAGAATGAATATGACTACATTATCATTGACTGTTCACCGTCTCTTGGTGTAATTACAATAAACGCACTCACTGCAGCAGATTCTGTACTGATTCCTGTTCAGTGTGAATATTTCGCACTCGAGGGACTTGGAAAACTGCTCAATACTATAAAACTGGTGCAGAACAGGCTGAATCAGGCATTGCAGATTGAAGGCTTTTTGCTGACAATGTTCGACGGGAGACTAAGACACGCAAACCTGGTTGTTGAAGAGGTAAGAAATCACTTTGGAGAGATGGTGTTCACAACGATAATCCAGAGGAATGTAAGGCTGAGTGAAGCCCCCTCGTTCGGTAAACCCGTTATTCTGCACGATGCAGTTTCCACAGGAACAAACAACTACCTCAATCTGGCCAAAGAAATTATTAACAAGAATTCACAATAACGGAGCAATGAAGAAATCAGCACTAGGCAGAGGGCTCGGCGCCCTGATATCAGATGCAGACAAGCTCTCCTTCAACAGACCCCAGATTGCTGAATTTCCACTGACTCCTGCATCTATATCTGAGATTGCTGTAGGAAAAATTGATTGTAATCCTTTTCAGCCAAGAAACACATTTGATCAGGAGGCTTTGTCGGAACTCGCGGAATCTATCCGTAGCCTGGGTTTGATACAGCCAATTACAGTCAGGGAGACTGAACCTGGCAGATACCAGATAATCAGTGGAGAAAGGCGCTTCAGGGCCGCTCAGGAGGCAGGTCTTGAAAAGATACCTGCCTATATCCGAAAAGCTGATGACCAGGGAATGCTGGAGATGGCCCTTGTAGAGAACATACAGAGGGAGAATCTCGATGCAATAGAGATTGCCTTGAGTTTTAACCGTCTCATACAAGAGTGCAACCTCACGCAGGAGGAGATGGCAGTAAGGGTCGGGAAAAAGAGGACTACCGTAACAAATTATCTGAGACTTCTGAAGCTTCCTGCTGAGATACAACTCGCTATAAGGGCAAAAGCAATTTCAATGGGTCACGCCAGAGCTCTGCTTTCTCTTGAGGATATCAAACATCAGGTAAAACTTTGTGACAAGATCATCCAGAAAGATCTCTCTGTCCGGGAGACTGAAAGTATGGTAAAAAAGATTTCTGATCCTGCCTCAAAAAAGAGAGACAGTGCACAGTCCGGTGAACTGGATGATTCCTGGTACAGGCTTCTGGAGATCTTTGGCAGGTATTTTAACAATAACATCAGCCTTAAAAAAGCAGATGACGGAAAGGGCTCCATAACGATACGCTTCAGTGATGAACAGGAGATATTAAATTTTCTCAAAGCGCTTGAGCAGACAAACATATAGCGCCATAATGAAGAGCAGATATCTCATATTCATCCTCGTAGCTTTTTGCCCAGTTCTTGTCTACGGCCAGACACTGGGCAGGAACACTGCAGGAAGCGGGGGCAATTGGGGTATGAACCAAAACCAGCAACAAACCTCTCAGGATGATACTGTACCAAGAAAACCGTCCTATACCCTTAAAAGATACTTTAAGAGCCTTGCCGGAAAAGACAGTATGAATATCAGCCAGATGTGGATGGGCTCTGCCATACTTCCCGGCACAGCACAAATCTACAACCGCCAGTACTGGAAATTACCGGTTATCTATGGAGGAATTGGCGGGTTTATTTATGAAGGTTACTCTATGAACCAGAAATTCAAGGAGAGCGGAGATTCAAAATATAAAACCATAAGCTCACTATGCTATGCCGGGGCTTTTGCTACATACTGGGGCTCTATGCTCGACGGGGTCTATAAGTTCAGGTACCACAAGGATGTCCTGCCTGCAAGAGCATCTCTGTATTCAGCACTTTTGCCCGGTCTTGGCCAGGCATACAACGGAACTTACTGGAAAATCCCCATAATTTATGGTGGATTTATTGCTTGCGGATATTTTATATCCTTTAACAATACACAGTTCCAAAGATACAAGTCACTGTACATAGAGGCTGCGGAGGGTGGTTCCGGCTCCGGTCAGAGGTACAGTCTTGAAACGCTTAAATATTTTAAGGACAGTTACAGGCGTTACCGGGATTACTCTATACTTAGCGGAGTGCTGGTATATGCGTTGAATATTATTGACGCCAACGTATTTGCACATCTTCAGGATTTTGACATTAGTGAAGACCTCTCTGCCTCTTTTTCTCCGGCTCTGCTTCTTCCTATAAATTATGCAAATGCATCAAACATTAATCCATCCGTAGGCTTCCGGATGAATATAAATTTTTAGTTATGAAATTTACCACATTATTATTGTTACTTATTACGTTTAACCTTGCAACTGAAACTGCCAGCGGTCAGATATTCTCAAAAAAGAGACCAGGGAAAAAAGAGCTGGAGAAGGAGATTGTGAAACTTAGAAAAACCATCGATTCTCTCAGGGCAGAAATGGAGGTTAACACAATCCCCCTGTCTGACACAACTACTGTTTATGATACTATCAATCCGGGAGCACTCAGTTTTTTTGACAGCGAAGACCTGGTCGATCCTGAAATATCCACAGATTCTCTCCTTAACATTTACTATGTTCAGAAAGCACTAAGCCTTGAAAACAACTTTTCAGTAAACCTGGACAGTGCTGCTTTTACCTCAGATATTCCTGATTCAATATTTGTTGCAAGACTCAAAGCAATAAATTCATTCATACCCCTGCCATACAATACTGTCATTAAGAACCACATACTCTACTACACCCAGAAAATCCCCAACAAAATTGACTTGATATTGGGATTGTCAAGTTATTATCTTCCTATGTTTGAGGAGATACTGGATCAGTACGACCTCCCGAAGGAACTCAAGGTTATGGCAATTATTGAGTCTGCCCTCAATCCAACAGCCACCTCCAGGGTGGGCGCAAAGGGATTGTGGCAGTTTATGTACAGGACAGCTCTTCAATACAATTTGAAGATTAACTCATATGTTGACGAGAGGCTGGATCCCGAAGCTGCCACTCACGCTGCTGCCAAATACCTTAGGGATGCTTACACTATCTTTGGTGATTGGTCTCTGGCAATTGCTTCATATAACTGCGGAGCGGGAAATGTCAACAAAGCCATAAGGAGAGCTGGCTCAAGAGATTTCTGGACAATTTACCCTTACCTCCCCAGAGAGACCAGAGGGTATGTCCCCTCCTTTGTTGCAGCTATTTATTCCTTAAACTACTATAAAGATCACAACATAACTCCAAGAAATATCTCAATGCCGGCTCACGTTGATACTTTTAAAGTACACAGGCAGCTTCACTTCGGACAGATTGCAGAACTTACAGGTATCTCGAAAGAGGAGCTTGCGAACCTTAACCCCCAGTATATTAAAGAGATCATACCAGGTTCGCAGGAAGGAATGATTCTCAGAATTCCGTTTAATTATACTACTTCTTTTGTAAATGCCGAGAGCCAGATGTACGGATACAAAGATTCTCTGTTTTTCAACAGCAAGATTATACAGGAACCTGTCCAGTCAAAGAGCAATTATATTACACACAGAGTGCGCTCCGGAGAGACTTTGAGCCGTATTGCCGCAAGGTATGGTGTAAGGCTGTCAGATTTGCAAGCCTGGAACGGAGTCAGGTCAAGAATAAATATCGGACAACGACTGGTAATTTACACATCCGGGGCTCCTAAGCAAAGTACCTCTTCTGCTTCAAAATCTTCTTCAACTGCCAAAACTCAGAGTTCAGGAGGTTATGTGTACTATACAATTAAAAAGGGGGATACACTATGGGACATCTCCCGCAAATTCGAAGGAGTCACACTCAACGATATAATGCAGCTGAACGGACTTACAAAGAGAAGCAAAATTCTTCCCGGGGCAAAGATCAAAATAAAGCCGGTCTAAAATCTGAATCTCACCTGCACTTTCAGTTCACTTTTCACTCTCCCCTCAATTAATTCGTTACCCTCCCCTATTGTTTCCCGGTCGAGATACCTTATCTGCCCCGCCTTAAACCATAGATCTGTGCTTGAGTGAAGAGGAAGATGAACATTGAGATATAGTTTGAAAGCTTTTCCGTAACATACCGGAACTGAGAAGTTGTGCAGCATATCTCTTTCGTAGGCATATATCCTTACATCCCAGTCTGTAATGTCAAAGTAAGAGGCTCGGAAAGATGCACTTATATTTTTGGAGAGTGGTTTGTAGAGAAGTTCTCCAAAGATCAGCGTACCTTTTGTCTTTTCTTTGCCGGTAGTCAACCGAAACTCCAGTCTGCCTTGCAAAGAGATTGAAGGTGATAACACTGCTGTTGTTCCATACCTTATACCCCAGGCCGCTTTGCCTTTGTCCAGACGCACTGAGTGAGAGAGTCCCTTTTGTGGTTTATGGTCGAACTGCAGATATACTTTGCTGTAATCCTTCAAAATATCTGCGTAGAATGAAGCTTTTGAATATTTTCCTGCAAGATATGAGAAGGCAAATTTTACACCTCTCTCCTCTTTTGGGAAAGAGCCGGATGATGCCGCTTCTGAGTATGGGGCAATATAACTGCCGGAAATACTCCTTATAAGCAAAGAGCTCTCTGCCCGGGATCCAAACGTGGAGACTATTCCTGCCAGGAAAGCAGCCGAAGCTCCATGATCTATAGCAAGTTCCCCGAATATACGGTTACCTGAGATTACTTTGTAAAAAGATATCCCGGCGTTAGCCCCCCACCCTGCAGGTGACCTCTCCCTAGCTTTTCTTATGGAGTCTCTGCCTGAATATTGTCTATCGTATCTGTAAATGAGTGAAGTCTGTGAAATCCTGAATTTCTCTCCCCTTAAGCAAATATTAAGACCTAAAACACTCCCCTGCAATGTTCTCCTTCTGTTGACAGTTGTTATTGTGTTGTGCAATCCGGTGGTAAGGAGAGAGGTATATCCTTCTTCAACAACTCTCGCATCATATCCTCTTTGTGAGGCCATTGCAGATATTTCAAACCTACCCGTTCTTAATGAAACGGCGGCTCCGGTAAAAGAGTTGTTCTCTCCTGTAGAGTTGTAAGGCATAAATGCAGACTCATTCCTGCAGGCAGAAGAGGGCTGCGAATAAAGAGAGGCAAAAGATGAGCTCCAGAGAACCAGTCCCTGACCAAAACGTGCCGAGTAGCTGCCTGCCACAAATTTTTCCAAAAATCCATTTGTCTGTACAGAGAGGCTGCCTGAGAGATAATCCAAACCCTTTTCTCCGGGATCCTTTTCTGCAGTGATGCACAATCTGAGAATATCCGAACATTCGTACTTTATCTGTGAATAGAGTTGTCCGGGGGGGCCAAGATATCTGCAGTCCGGGCTCTTTTCAAACTCTTTCTTTGTAACAGGGGTGTATCCCCGTTGTTTTTCCGGAACAATTTTTACTCTTCCCAAAAATTGTAACCTGCTATCTTTAATGAATGAAGAAGCATTCAGGGTGGACTTTTTCTGAACATTTGAAACAGTCAGAAAGAGAGACAAAAGTTCTGCCTGCTCCCGGCTTAATCCGGGAATGTTAAAAAGCTCATTTATTGAAACAAAGTTTCCGTAATCTCTTCGGTATTCCAGAATAAGATCTGCATGGAATTCGCTCAGAAAGATAAATTTTCTGAGATCTTTTCTTTGTATTTCATTAATATTAAGTGGACTTTCGAGAGCATCACTAAAAAAATCCACCAACTCCCCTGCAAAATCTTCGTTATATCCCTCTCCGCCGGAAACTGCTTCCTGAATGTAATCCAACAATACCTGCGGCAGTTCATTAACTTTTGCTCTTTGGCTAAAAAGAGCCTGACTGACACATAGCATCAGCCAGGTAACAATCCATCTCCTCATAAAATCTCCCCCTCATTTGAATAAACTAAAACAAAAAATTATCTGATTCTGAATTTGAATTCCTCTTTTTCCAGTTCTCTGTTTGCCTTTGTAACCTTTTCGGCAAGATTTTCCTTAAACTTCAAGAGCCTCTCGCTGAGTTCCGGATCAGAAAGAGCAAGCATCTGAACAGCAAGTATTGCAGCGTTTCCTGCTCCGTCCAGTGCAACCGTGGCAACCGGAATACCGGAGGGCATCTGTAAAATTGAAAGAATGGAATCCCACCCGTCAACTGAGTTTGAAGACCTGACGGGGACACCTATCACAGGAAGGTGAGTGAAGGCTGCTACTACCCCGGGAAGGTGGGCGGCTCCGCCTGCTCCTGCGATTATCACCTTAATCCCCCGGGAGGCTGCCTTTGTTGCATGATCCATTACTTTCAGAGGCACTCTGTGTGCAGACAGAGCGTTAATCTCAAAGGGGATTTGGAATGATTCAAGGATCTCGGCGGCACTCTTCATCACAGGATAGTCGGAGGTACTTCCCATAATTATGCTAACAAGCGGATTCATCGGCATATTAGTTAAATTGGTTTAAGACAAAATTAATACTTAATTTAGCAGGTACAAATTTTTTAGTGATGAACCGCATCAAGCTTCATGATAAATATTTCAGACTGTTTATTCCCAATGAAAAGATTGAGGAATCTATAATTAATGTGGCCCAAAAACTTAACCGTGATTACAGGAACATACCCAATCCTCTCTTTTTATCTGTTTTGAACGGTTCCTTTATGTTTTCTGCCCATCTTATGAAATATCTCGATTTCAACAGTGAGATCTCTTTCGTAAGGCTCTCCTCCTACTCAGGAACTTCAACAACCGGAGAGGTGAAGCAGATGCTCGGCTTTGACAGGCCGCTCAAAGGAAGACACGTTATTATACTCGAAGACATTGTAGATACGGGAGGCACAGTGGTTGAACTCTACAATATGATGAAAAAGCAACAGGTCGCAGATGTAAAGATATGCACCCTGCTGCTGAAGCCCGAAGCTTACCAGTACTCCGGTAAAATAAGCATCGATTACGCCGCATTGGAGATTCCCAACGATTTCATTGTAGGTTTCGGCCTGGACTATGACGAACTGGGCAGGAACTTCAAGGATATTTATGTTCTGGATAAATAACCGACCGTATGAAGTATTACATTATTTTCGGTCCTCCGGGTGCAGGCAAGGGCACACACTCAGTACTGCTCGTAAAAAAATATTCTCTTCTGCACATTTCTACAGGTGATATATTAAGAAGAGAAATCAAAGCTGAAAGCGAGATCGGGCTCAAGGTTAAATCATTGATTGACAACGGTAAACTGGTAGACGATGAAACTGTACTGAGTTTAATTGAGAGAGAGATTCTTATCAAAGGGGAGGATTGTAAAGGTGTTATTCTGGATGGATACCCCAGGAATGTGAAACAGGCTCAGGAACTTGAAAATATTCTTGCAAAAAGGGGTAGCCGGGTAATAGCTGTAATATCTCTGGTTGTGGATGAGAATACAATTGTGAACCGGATTCGCAAAAGAGCTCAAATAGAAGATCGGAAAGATGATCACGATACAGATACAATCCTTTACAGGATAAAGACTTACCACGCCTGCACAGAGCCGGTTATCGACTTTTATAAATCCCGGGGGTGTTACTATCCGGTTGACGGAGCAACTTCGGTTGAAGAGGGTTTTGAAAGCATTTGCAGGATAATTGACAAACTAAAGGATGAGCAACAGTAATTTTGTAGACTATGTTAAGCTTTTCTGCCGTTCTGGAGACGGGGGCAGAGGATCTGTGCATCTGAGAAGAGAAAAATACATACCCAAAGGTGGTCCGGACGGAGGAGACGGAGGAAGAGGCGGTGATATTATTCTCAGAGGTAATTCCCAGTACTGGACTCTGATCCATCTCAAGTACAGAAAACACATAAGGGCCGAGAACGGAGAAAAGGGAAGCGGGGCACTAAGGCACGGATCTGACGGAAAAGATATATACCTTGATGTTCCGTTGGGCACAATAGCCAGAATTTCTGACAGTGACGAGATTGTCGCAGAGATTACTGCCCATGGAGAAGAAAAGATCCTGGTGAAAGGAGGAAGAGGAGGCATGGGCAACGCTTTCTTTAAATCTGCAACAAACCAGACTCCCAGGTATTCTCAACCCGGAGAACCCGGGAGCGAAAACTGGTATATTCTGGAACTAAAAATTCTTGCAGATGTAGGTCTTGTCGGATTTCCGAATGCAGGCAAATCAACCCTTCTGTCAGTCATTTCTGCGGCAAAGCCAAAGATTGCAGATTATCCATTTACCACGCTCGAACCAAATCTGGGAATTGTATCGGTATTTGGAGATAAATCCTTTGTAGTAGCAGACATCCCCGGAATAATTGAGGGGGCTCACGAAGGCAAAGGGCTGGGCATAAGATTTTTAAAGCATATCGAAAGAAACTCGATGCTGCTGTTTATGATTCCGTGTGACAGCAAGGAGATATCAAAGGAGTACCGGATACTGTTGAACGAACTCAAAGAGTACAATCCCGAACTTCTGGACAAAGAGAGGGTTTTGGCAATTACAAAAGCAGATCTTCTGGACAGCGAACTGGAGAAAATAATTAAAAAGGAGCTCCCCAAAAAAGTAAAGTGTCTGTTTATCTCCTCCATAACCGGCAAGGGGATTTCAGAGCTCAAGGAGTTGCTTTGGAAAACACTCAACTGATTGGTCTATGTTCGAAAGAGTGATAGAGGCAGATAAGGAGCTTTTCTTTTTTCTCAACGGATTGCACTCTCCTTTTATGGACCGCATAATGGTTACACTCTCGGCAGAACTTCCCTGGGCTCCTCTTTATGCAGCAGTTTTTTTCTCTCTTTTTTTCTCAATTTCTCTCTCCTTTGTTGACAACTCCTTAAAACCGGTAATAAAAATCAGGCGTAAGCACCTGAAATACGCTTTTATCACCTTAGCTGCCGTACTTATTACCTTTCTGCTCACAGAAAACGCTTCTGGATTCATTAAAGACACAGCAATGAGGTTCAGACCCGCCTACGACCCGGAAACAGGCTGGATGGTGAGACTGCTTGAACATAAGGGAAGTCTCTATGGTTTTGTTTCGTCTCACGCCGCAAACACCTTTGGTTTTGCAATGGTAACGTCTCTTATCTTAAGGAGAAGGAACTACTCATTCTTCATTTTCACCTGGGCTTCACTGGTCAGTTACAGTCGTATATATGTCGGCAAGCATTACCCTGCTGATGTGGTTTGCGGCGCTTTACTGGGAGCGATCACTGCACTAATGATCTTTTTAATCATTTCTCTGTTAATTAAGAGATATAAAATCTACCCCTAAATGCTTTACATAATTGACCGTTCTATTGATCCCTGGTGGAATCTCGCCGCCGAGGAGTATCTTTTCAAGGAGTTTAAGGAACCTGTGTTCAGGCTTTGGCAGAACGACAATGCAATTATTATCGGACTTCATCAGAATGCTTATGCCGAGATAAACCTTGATTTTGTAAGGGAGAACAACATCAAGGTTGTGAGAAGACTTACCGGAGGAGGTGCAGTTTTTCACGATATGGGAAATGTGAATTTTACATTTATCGACAACAAGGAAAAGGGAGAAGAGAGTTCAGCAATGTTCTCCCGCTTTACCAGACCAATATTGGACGCCCTTAACAAACTTAAAGTAAATGCCTCACTTGAAGGAAGAAACGATCTTGTCATAGATGGTAAAAAATTTTCCGGCAACGCCATTGCAGTTTTCGGGAACAGAGTACTTCAACATGGCACGTTGCTGTTCTCCTCCTCAATCAGGGACCTCTCCAGTGCCCTGGCAGGAAGACCAGAAAAATTTGTAAGCAAATCTGTAAAATCCAACGCTGCAAGGGTAACAAATATCTCAGAACACCTTAAATTCGCGATGAGCATAGAAGAGTTTATTGCATTTCTGGAAAGAGAGATAACCTCAGAGAAGGGTTACCGGATTTATAACTACACCAGAGAAGATCTGGGTGCTATTAAAGAACTCAGGGACAAACGATATAGTCAGGACTCCTGGAATTATGGCTCTGCTCCCGGTTATTCATTCTCAAAAGTACGCCAGTTTGCCGGCGGTCTGCTTGAGCTCTATATGGAGGTAAAAAAGGGGAAAATCAGCGAAATAAAGATTTACGGAAGTTATTTCTTTCTCAAGGAGACTTCTGAAGTTGAAGAACTTCTCCAAGGTGCCGACCATACCGAATCGGGAATTTGTGAAAGTCTGGAAAAAATAAACCTCTCCGACTATTTTGTAAACATAGCAAGAGAGGAGTTTTTATCACTATTCTGGGATTGAATCAGATCTCTTTTTTCTTCTCCTTGTACTTTTTGAGAATATCCTTAAGTACATCAATGCAGTCAACTATTGCGTTTTCAAAAGTTTTGGAATGACGTTCCACTACCAGGTCATTTCCCGGGATGTCCAGGCGAAGTTTTACATTTTTGTTTGCGTGGTCCGGAAGAATACTTAAAACTACCTCAATGCTTTGAATCTGATCATAATAGCGTGGTAGTTTTGCTAATTTTTTCTCAATGAATTTTAGCAGTTTCTGATCTGCGTCAAATTTGAGTGATTGAATCCTAATATCCATTTTTCCCTCCTTTTTTTGCTCTTGGATGAGCCGTTAAATATACTTTCCTTAATTGTTCAAAAGAGTTATGGGTGTAAACCTGTGTGGCGGCAAGTGAAGAGTGGCCCAATACCTCTTTTATGCTGTTAAGCGCAGCACCGTTGTTTAGAAGGTGCGTCGCAATTGAGTGTCTGAGAATGTGAGGCGATTTTTTGCCGGTGAAACCCTTTGCCATTCCAAGTTCGCTCTTTACTATTTTATTAACAAGCGAGAGATAGAAAGGTTTCCCGGATTCTGTAAGAAAAAATTGTGAAGAGTATTCTGTGCTGAAAGTCTTTCCCAGACTGTTCAGATAAATTTTTATTGATTCAGTGAGTGTTTCAGGAACAGGCACCTCTCTTTGTTTATCTCCTTTTCCGGTTACCCTGAGCAGATTTCTGGAAGAGTCCCAGTCGCTGATTTTTAGATTCACCAGTTCTGCCCTCCTCATTCCGGTGCAATAAAGCATCTCTACAACGAGCCTGTCTCTGATTTTGAATAGATCATCATCTTGCAGGGGTTGAGAAAGATAATCAGAAACCTCTTTTTGAGTGTAAAATTCAGGCAATCTCTTCGACTGCTTTGGACGCCTCACCCTTCTTACAGGGTTGAATTCCAAGGCACCTTTTCTTACCAGGTATGAAGAGTAACTGCTTAGGGCAGAAAGTTTTAAATTCATGGTTCTGGGAGAGAGACCGCTCTCAAGACCCTGAGCAATAAAGCCTCTGATCAAAAGGGGTTGCAACAAATCAACGCCCCTCTCCTGGTCACTTCCGGAAGCAAACTGAAAGAATTCTGCGAGACATTTGCGGTAAATGTCGCAGGTCCTCAATGAGTACCTCTTCTGTATTCTTATCCAGTCAAGAAATTCCCCTGTCAGATCCATAGCTTACTTTGCTACTAATTTACAAAAAAAAATTGAGACTGCATAAAATAAAAAAGGTCAACAATTAGTCAACCTATTTTAAATGCAGCTGTATGCTGTATAATTTCGAAAAATCAGTTACTCTTCTTTAAGACGAAGTGCCTGAACATAAATTGCTTTTTTAAGTTCATCCCTCTTTTTGACAGATTTTTTAACAAATGTCTTTCTGATCCTGAGTTCACGGATTGCTCCGGTCTTCTCGAATTTACGCTTGAACTTCTTTAAAGCTCTTTCAATATTTTCACCTTCTTTTACTGGTACTATGATCATTGGCAAAACACCTCCTTTTTTTAAGGACTGCAAAAGTATGGATATTTTTTGTAATCGGCAACTCAAAGAGTTAAATTTTCCTATTTTTGCACAAACTTTATAAAATTATGGATTTAAAAGAATTCCGGAAAGCAATCTCGGAGGGGATTCCCGCTACTATCCCAGAACCTAAGCCTTATGACAAAACTGTAAATCACGCACCTGCGAGAAAGGATATATTGTCCGAAAGCGAGAAAAGACTGGCTCTCCAAAATGCCCTAAGATATTTTCCTCCTCAGCACCATAAGATTCTTGCACCCGAATTTGCAGAAGAACTCAAGAGATACGGAAGGATTTATATGTACCGCTTCAGACCTGATTATAAAATATTTGCAAGACCTGTTAGCGATTATCCGCATAAATCTCCCCAGGCAGCAGCAATAATGCATATGATCAGCAACAATCTGGATTATGCAGTGGCACAGCATCCACACGAACTTATAACCTACGGAGGAAACGGAGCAGTCTTTCAGAACTGGGCCCAATACCTTCTTACTATGCAATATCTTTCCCAGATGACCGACGAACAAACTCTGGTACTCTACTCAGGTCATCCTCTCGGACTTTTTCCTTCACATAAAAAGGCTCCGAGAGTTGTAGTTACCAACGGGATGGTTATTCCAAACTACTCATCAAAAGACCACTGGGAAAAATTCAACGCACTTGGTGTTTCCCAGTACGGACAGATGACCGCCGGATCATTTATGTATATTGGTCCGCAGGGAATCGTTCACGGAACAACCATAACACTTCTCAATGCTGCAAGAATGAGAACTGACTCATCAAAACCGCAACAGAGCAAGTTGTTTGTCAGTTCGGGACTTGGAGGGATGTCAGGAGCTCAGCCAAAGGCGGCAGTAATCGCAGGACTGATTGGAGTCGTAGCTGAAGTCAATCCCAAAGCTGTTCAGACAAGATTCTCCCAGGGATGGGTTGATGAAGTATATACCGATCTTGGAGTCCTGCTCCAAAGGATTGAGAGTGCAAGAGAAAAGAATGAATCTGTCTCTCTGGCTTATCAGGGAAACATTGTGGATTTATGGGAAAAGCTCGCGGATGAGGGGATAAAGGTAGATATGGGAAGTGACCAGACATCCCTTCATAATCCCTGGTCAGGAGGATATTATCCGGCCGGAATTGGTTTTGAAGAGGCAAACGTTATGATGGCAAAGGAGCCGGAAAAGTTCAGGAGTGAGGTTGAATCTTCTCTGAGAAGACAGGTTGCGGCAATCAACAGGTTAGTATCACTTGGAATGTACTTCTTCGATTACGGGAATGCTTTTCTTCTGGAGGCATCAAGGGCAAAAGCCGATGTGATGCTCCCGGATGGAAGTTTCAGATACCCATCTTATGTTCAGGATATTATGGGCCCTCTTTTCTTCGACTACGGATTCGGACCATACAGATGGGTCTGCACCTCTTCTCTTCCTGAAGATCTTGCGGTTACAGACTCAATTGCACAAAATGTTCTTGAACAGATGCTGCCCACTTCACCTGATGAGATAAAGAGTCAGCTAAAGGATAATATCCACTGGATAAGAGAGGCGGCAAAAAATAAGATGGTAGTAGGATCTCAGGCCCGGATACTCTATGCAGATTCTGAAGGAAGAATAAAAATTGCTCTTGAGATGAACAGAGCAATTGCCAGGGGTGAAATTTCAGCACCTGTCGTTCTTGGAAGAGATCACCACGATGTATCGGGCACAGACTCCCCATACAGGGAGACCTCCAACATCAGAGACGGATCTCAGTTCACGGCAGATATGGCTGTTCAGAATGTCATTGGAGACTCCTTCAGGGGAGCCACCTGGGTCTCGTTGCATAACGGAGGAGGAGTCGGATGGGGAGAGGTGATTAACGGGGGATTCGGAATGGTCATCGACGGATCCGCTGAATCTGAAGAGCGAATTAAGGAGATGCTTTTCTGGGATGTGAACAACGGAATCACCCGAAGAGCCTGGGCCAGGAACAGCAGTGCACTCTATGCCATAAAACGCGAAATGGAGAGGACACCCCTTTTAAAAGTTACGCTTCCCAATTTTACTGATGAGGAGTTAATCAGAGATACAACTGATCATATATTCAACGGGAAATCCTAGATCTCTTGCGTAATCCTTTAGCTGAAGAATTATTTTACTGTCAGGCTTTCTGTCTCTTGCTATTATCCAGAGTGACTCCCCGGATGGTTCACCTATGAGGGCATAGTTGTAGTCCTTATCTACTTTGAGAATCCAGAGATCGGTAGAGAATGGCCAGGTATAACTGAGTTTGAGTTTGCCCGGCTGTTTTTTATCAGGAATCCAGGCTTTTAATTTCCCTTGTTTAATCTTAGACTTGTCCTCAATAACCCTTCCTTCGAGCACTACAAGAATATCTCCCTTTTGATCAAAGGAATATATCTGAGTGTTCTCTTCAAGTCCTCTCTGGTAGTCGTTAGGCAACCGGCTAATTTCATACCATTTGCCCATATACTTACCGATTTCAAATTCGTCCACAGGGTCAAGCGCAAGATACCCTGCAGAGCAGGATGACAGGATTAAAGGAACAATTATCAATAAAAGACGTTTCATCAAACGATATTTGTAACAGATTTTAACAACAAATTTTGTACCGTAAATTTTTAATTTTTCTACATATTTTCCAGAAGTATAACATTTATTACATCTTTCTTTATGATCGCAGGCTAATTTTGCAATAAAAATAGAAGTAATGAAAAGAACTGTAATAAAGATAGACGAAAATCTCTGCAATGGTTGCGGCAATTGTGTAAGCGGATGCCACGAGAGGGCGCTCCAACTTATTAACGGAAAGGCTGTTATGATTAGTGAGCTTTATTGCGACGGTCTTGGTGTGTGTATAGGAGATTGTCCTGTAGGCGCAATAGAACTCATAGAAAAAGAGGCTGAACCTTATGATGAGCAGGCTGTGATGGAGAGAATCTCCCCCAAAGGAGAAAATGTTATTCTGGCTCATCTGAAACACCTGAAACACCACAATCAGGAAGTATTGCTGAATGAGGGAATTGAATGGTGCCGAAAAAACAGACCAGAAATGGAAGTTCCATGCTGCGGAGGATTGCTTCAGCTCGCCCTTAAGGCCAGAGAGGATGCCAAAGTAAATATTCCTGTAAAATTGATAAAACTGTCTGTTCAGGGAGATATTATTGAACAAGAGTGGATTTAGGTCCACTCTTGTCTTTTAAATTGATTTATTACAATTTTATAATTTGCTCCAGTATCTTCTCCATTTCAAAAAATGCAGCTGTCATAACCTCTGAGGCTGACGGCTTCAGAGACGAAGCAAAGGAACCCGCATTCATCCTGGAGAGATAGACATTTCCGTCTTCCTTCTCGTAAACCGATATTCTGCAAGGCATTAGTGCCGAATATACTCTTTCGTCATCTTTTGATAGTATTTTGTAGGAAAGAGAGGGTTTACATACCTCCAGAACCATTACAGGAAGCACTTCCAGGTTATTTTTTTTCATTGTCTCCCTGAGGTCGTGAACGTGAGAGACTTTCCACGAAGCACCGGTGACAGCCTCTGTCAACCTCTCTACTGTGTCTGCAAAATTATATCTGCTTGTGTTCTCTATAAACATTTCCATAATCTTAATCAAATTAGTTTTGCCAATATCTCCGGTAGATCCAGTTTGGAATTCTCCAAAGAGCGAAGTTTTTTAATCCCCTTCTGTGATAAAGAAAAATACATCTGCCTCTTGTCTTTTTCGCCAAGGTCTCTATCTACCAATCCTTTCTCCTCAACTGATCTTAGTAACTTTGAAGTATTTGAGCAGGTAAGGTTTAAAAGCTCTGCAATCTGCCCGGAAGAGAGTTTTTCCTCCTTAAGAGAGCAGATGATCATAGCCTCGTTGAGGCACAAGTCGTGATTTTTGTGAAATTCTGCTTCAAAATTTCCCAGAGCTTTGTAAACATCTCTAATAACACAGAGATTTTTCATATTATTTCTTTTTTAAAAGAACTGATTCAATTGCCTCTTTAAGATTAGCCTTTGGAAGAGCTCCCTGGATCATCTGTGGATTTTCTCCCATTGGTACAAATATCAGAGTTGGAATGCTCCTGATACCGAATACTGACGCAAGCTCCTGCTCATTTTCTGTGTCTACCTTGTAAATATATATCTTACCTTCATATTCAGCTGCAAGTTCTTCGAGAACAGGAGCTACCGCCTTGCAGGGGCCGCACCAGTCAGCATAAAAGTCAATTATTGCAGGCTTGTCGCCAAGGTATATCCATTCAGTTGGGTTCTTTTCGTAGTTAACTACTTTCTTTAAAAATTCCTCTTTGTTTAAATGTACTGTTTTCATTTTTTTCTCTTTTGAACTGATTCCGGTCAATGCAGATTCTTCGCCACCTGCAGTCTTGGGCGCACAGGAGATAAGAAGCAAAGGTATCGCCATCATTACCAGAATCTTGTTTATTGTTTTCATCAGACTGTTTAATAATATTTTTTGCAAAGTTAATTATATTTTCCATCAAAACAAATTTCCGTCAGAAAATATTCTTTGAAGATTTCATTTTTTATCTCTTTCTTTGCAAAAAAAAATGAAGTATGTTGTTATAGGAGGAGTTGCAGGTGGAGCAACAGCTGCCGCAAGGATCAGAAGAAATGATGAAAAGGGGGAAATTGTTCTTTTTGAAAGGGGTGAGCATATATCGTTTGCAAACTGCGGATTGCCTTATTATATCGGTGGGGAAATTGAACAGAGGAAAGATCTTATACTGCTTAGCGTTACTGCCTTTTCCAACAGATATGACATTGATGTGAGGCTAAAGACCCTTGTATCTAAGCTTGAGCCAAAGCAGAAGAGGGTTCTGGTTAAAAACCTTACAAACAACAAGGAGTACTACGAAAGTTATGATAAACTGATACTCTCTCCGGGAGCAGAACCATTTATTCCGGAAATTCCGGGAATTGCCAATTCCAGAGTTCTGAAAGTAAGAAATATACCCGACATAGACCTAATCAGGGAGAAACTTGTCAAATACGGAGTAAAAAAAGTTACTGTAGTTGGTGGCGGGTTTATCGGTATTGAAATGGCCGAGAATCTTACACTGTTCGGGACAGAGGTGACTTTGGTGGAAATGGGCCCTCAGGTTATGCAACAAGTTGATTATCCTATTGCTGCAATGATCCATCAAGAACTTTCCTCTAACGGGGTCAGACTGCTCCTGTCAGATTCAGTGACCAGTATCCAGGAGAACGGAATGGAGTTGGATATACATTTGAAGAGCGGCGTAACCCTTAAAACAGATCTGGTAATCTGGTGCACAGGAGTAAACCCGGAAAACTCTCTGGCAATAGATGCAGGACTTGAAATTGGGGAGACCAAAGGCATTAAGGTTAACAGTTTTATGAAAACTTCTGACCCGGACATTTTCGCAATCGGAGATGCTGTCGAAACAACACACCTTGTGACGAAAAAGCCTGTGCTGGCACTTTTAGCCGGGCCTGCCAACAAGCAGGCTAGGATTGCTGCAGACAATGCCGTTTTCGGGGACATCTCCAGATACACCGGAACAGTCGCAACCGGTATAGCTAGAATTTTTTCTCTCACTATTGCCTTTACGGGAGCATCTTCATCTGTTCTCAAAAAAGAGGGAATTAAACATATCTCTTCCTACACTCACTCCTATTCACACGCTGTATATTTTCCGGGTGCCTGCGAAATTACAATCAACACAATATTCTCTTCTGAAAGCGGCAAGGTTCTAGGCGCACAAATAGCCGGAAGAGAGGGAGTAGATAAAAGAATAGACCTTTTCTCACAGGTTATCAGAAACGGAGGAACAATTTACGAACTCACAGAAATTGAGCACAGTTATGCTCCTCCTTTCTCCTCGGCAAAAGATCCGGTAAATATTGCCGGATATGTTGCAGAAAACATTGCACGAGGCAGAATGAAAATTATTCATACCCTTGATCTGGAAAATGAAAACATTGAAAATATTGAATTTCTCGATGTAAGAAGCCAAGAGGAATATGAAGAGGGAGCAATTACCGGATCTGTTAATATTCCACAGGAGGAGCTACGGTTCAGACTTGATGAGCTGCCCGCTGACAGGCATCTAGTCATTTATTGTGCAGTTGGCATGAGAGCATATCTGGCCTACAGGATTCTGGCCTCAGAAGGGTTTACCAACATATCTGTGCTCTCGGGAGGTTATGTCTCTTATATGACTTACGAGCAGGAGAAATTAAGGTTAAATAAAGCTTAATAGCAATAAATTGATTACATTTGCCATCTGTAATTACTAGACCAATGAAGCATCTTTCCAGATTTCTTCTCAGGATAATGGGCTGGAAAATCATCGACCCTCCGGTTCCCGAACCAAAGTGTATAATTCTGGGAGTTCCACACACATCCGGATGGGATTTTTTAATCTCATTTCTATACTATCGCTCTTATGGCGCTAAAGCCTATATTATGGTTAAAAAGGAGTTCTTCCACTGGCCTTTGGGCCCTATGATCAGAGCAATGGGCGGAATTCCGGTTGACAGGGAAAAGGGGGCTTCGCTTGCAAGACAGATGATTGAGATATTCAACTCGAATGAGAGATTTCATCTGGCCATTGCCCCGGAAGGAACCAGAAAATCCACCGAAAAATGGAAAACAGGTTTTCACACTATCGCAAGGACGGTGAATGTACCTGTCTATCTGGGATATTTTGACTGGGGAAGAAAAGAGGTGAGCAGAGGTACAAAATTTGAGCTTACCGATAATGCGCAGGAGGATTTGAAAAGGATAAGAATGCACTATAAAAAGATGGGTGTAAAAGGAAAATTCCCCGACAATTTCACCACGGGAAAAGATTTGGAATGATTATTGTGGTTTTTTACACTCATATACATACCACCATTTGATGACAATAGAAAAACTTGAGACTTTAAAGGATTTATTTTCTTACAGTACAGAAAAATACAGCGCCAACAAGGCATTCGGATACAGCAAGGGGATTATTTACACATATTCCGATTTCAAGGAAAAAACAGAGCTTGCAGATAAATTACTTACCTCAACAGGAACAGGATCCGGAGAGAAGGTCGCAATTTTTAGCCAGAATATGCCTAACTGGCCGGTTGCATATTTTGCAGCAACTGCATTTGGCAGGGTTGCAGTTCCAATTTTACCGGATTTCTCGGAAAGCGAAGTAAGGAATGTGATTGAACACTCGGGAGCATCTGTAATATTTGCCTCAGAAAGACTTCTTTACAAGATTCCGGAAGATATCAGGGAACGTATTCCGGTAATAATACTTGATACTTTGACCAGAGCCAACAACGCTACGAGCTCGGCTGAATCAGTGGAAGGTTACGGAAAACCTGAAGATCTGGCCTCAATAATTTACACATCCGGGACCACAGGAAACTCAAAAGGAGTGATGTTGAGCCATAAAAATCTTTGTACACATCTCTATTCGGCTTGTTTACTGAGACCGGGATTTGAATGGGATGTGTGGCTCTCTGTTCTTCCTCTCTCCCATACACTTGAGAGCAGTCTGAGTATGATCCTGCCAATGGCAAGCGGATCATCGGTATATTATATCGAGAAGGCTCCTACCCCCACAATGCTTATCCAGGCGCTAAAGGATGTGAGACCCACAACTATGCTGAGCGTACCAATGATAATCGAAAAGATTTACCGCTCATCGGTGCTGCCCACTTTTCAGTCAGGCAAAGTTATAAGTTTCATATATAAAACAACTGTTGGGAGAAAACTACTGAACAGGGTGGCCGGGAAGAAACTTATGAAGGTTTTCGGAGGAAGGCTGCGCTTCTTTGGAATAGGAGGTGCCAAGCTGGACGGAGAAGTTGAGAAGTTTCTATATGAGTCCCGTTTCCCTTATGCAATCGGTTACGGTTTGACCGAGAGTTCTCCCCTGCTGGCAGGAGCTATACCTTCAAATGTCAAGTGGCAGTCCACAGGACCCGCTGTACACGGTGTTTCCCTTAGAATTGACAACCCAAATCCGGTTACCGGAGAGGGGGAGATCGTGGCAAAGGGACCCAATATTATGATGGGTTACTATAAAAACCCTGAGGCCACTGCTGAGGCATTCACAGAGGATGGCTGGTTCAGAACAAAAGACCTGGGAATAATTGACAAAAGTGGAAGGCTCTATATCAAGGGAAGACTTAGCAATATGATTATCGGGCCAAGCGGTGAGAACATTTATCCGGAGGAGATAGAAGAGGTAATCAACACACACTTTATGGTAGCTGAATCTATTGTCACCGAAAGTAAAGGAAAGTTGGTTGCACTGGTCCACTTTAATCCGGATAAACTCAAAAGCCTGCAGGAGGCCAAGGAGGAGGCTCTCGAGTCTTACTACCAGACCAAGGAAAATCTGATTAAGTCATACGGAGAGAAGAAGGAGCAGATTGTCAAGTTTTACGAAGAGAAAAAAGAGGAGACAATAAAGATCTTTAACGAAAAAATCGAACAACTAAAGAAAGAGGTGCTTGAGCATGTCAATTCAAAAGTCAACAAATTCTCGAAAATTTCCTTTATCCAGGATCATCCGATGCAGTTTGAGAAAACCGCTACTCAAAAGATTAAAAGGTATCTCTACAGGCAAAAATAGTGCTTTTCAGAAATTTATATCAAGTCTCCCCACAAAAACACCTGCCGTTCCGGCCTGATTGACAATTACACCTTTGCCGTGCCTGTTTTTCATTAAGACAGGCTTTTCAAGGAATGTGTGTGAGTGACCTCCGATAATAATATCAATATTTTTGCTGTATTTTGCCAGAAGCTGGTCTGATAATTCGCCTTCGTTATCTGCGTCAAACCCTATGTGAGTCAATGCAATTACAAGATCACACCTCTCCTTCTGCTTTAAAATACGGGCAATATTGTTGGCAATTTTCACAGGATCTTTGTAAATCAGACCCTCCCGGTGTTTTTTGTTTACATATCCGTTTAAATCCAGCAAAAGACCAAAAATCCCAATTTTTTTCCCTCCTTTATTTATTATTGTATAAGGTTTGACCAGTCCCTCCAAGGGGGTGTTTTTAAAGTCGTAGTTTGCACATAAGGTGACATAATTGGCTTTTTGCAATCTGGAGGCAAGAAGAGACTGACCATCGTCAAACTCGTGATTTCCCAGACAAACTGCATCGTAACCCATTGCATTGTTGAGCTTTACTTCAAGTTCCCCTTTAAACAGAGTATAGTACGGTGTTCCCTGGTTGTAATCGCCAGCATCCAGAAGAAGCACATTTGGATGCACTTTCCTGAGAGAGTCAATAAAGTTGGCCCTTCGCTGAACTCCCCCAAATCCCTTGTTTCTTCCGCCGGTGAGAGGTTCAATATTGCTGTGAGTATCGTTTGTGTGCAAAATCACCAGATCCTGCGAATAGAGCAGCGGAGTGCAAAAGAAAAGCAGCCCGGTAAACAGTGCATATGTTTTGAATATATTTTTCATTTTCTAATCCTCAATTATTACTCTTTTGTTGAGTGTATGGTCAATTTTTTCTCCGCTCTTGGTAATCTTCTCAATCTTTGCAAAGATCGCATCCCTTATGAGAACTCCGGTCTGCTCAACAGAAAGAGCCTCTGAAAGGGCAGTCATATCATCTCCTCCTTCCAGAAGAAAGTCTATAGTTGCAACCCTGTAAATCTTAGTATCATCAATCTCTTTTCCGTCGATGGATGCGCTTTTCAGCTCTCTCCCCTTTATCTCCAGCTTTACGTTCCAGGACAAAGCCTCCACTCTCTTTGCAAGGGTGTTAAAGAGCTTCTTGACAGAACTTCCTCTAAGATCCAGAATAACCAGATAATTCTCAAACGGGAATATCGAGAAAATATCGTATCTCCTGACATCTCCTTCAGGCAAAACTGACCTTATGCCCCCAAAATTTGTGAGAGAAAAATCAACCTCTTTCTCGCTTATCTCTCTGGAGTATTCAAGTATAGCATCCACGGCAAAATTCGAAAGCAGACTCTCCGGTCTTCCGGAGCGCATCTCTCTGACAGACTCGCCGACTTTCTGCTGCATAAGTCTGTCCATCTCGGGCTTGTAAAAATCTATAATCGCTTTTACGCGTGGTTCTTCCGGAGCATTCAGGGTACTATCCATAAGCACTCTGGTTGCTTTCCATTTAAACCTGACCTGCTGGGCATTTGCACTTGTTAGCAATCCTGCGAGCAGTATAAAAAGAAAAACTTTTTTCATCTTCTTAATATTTTAGCCATTTCCAAATCTCCTTCCATCCGGCTTTTTTGCCGTAAGAGAGAATTCCTATCCTGTAAATCTTAGCCGATATATAAGTCATTACCAGAAATGTAAGGAAAAGAATGGATATCGAGAGCACCATCTCCCAAATCGGCACACCAAAAGGTACTCTTGCCATCATTACCATAGGAGATGTAAAAGGAATCATTGATCCCCAGAAAGAGAGACTGCTGTCAGGATACTGAAAGGTGTTTATCATTATAAACAATCCTATGATCAGAGGCAGAGTAACCGGCAATATCAGCTGCTGTGTGTCAGTCTCGTTGTCTACAGCTGAACCTACGGCAGCGAACATAGATGCATACAGAAGATACCCCAGAATAAAGAAGGCAAAAAAGGAGAGTCCGACTGAAAGGAAGTTCACTCCGGACAGTGCAGCAAAAATATCATCCAGCGGAGCTTTGTCAAGAGATACATCCGGGATGCTTCCTTGCATACCCTGAGTAATTTCGCCCGGAGAGATCTGCCCTCCCATTACTGACTGAACTCCAAATGTAATTCCAATAGTGAGAATCACCCAGATAAGAAACTGGAGCACGGCCACCGAGCCTACCCCAAGTATTTTTCCCAGCATAAGCTCAAAAGGCTTAACCGATGATACTATTACCTCCACTACCCTGTTTGTCTTCTCCTCAATCACACCTCTCATAACCATAGAGCCGAACATAAATATAAACATATAGATCATAAAGCTTGCCATATAAGAGATAATCATATATATCTCAACCATTCCCGCTTTTTGTTTTCCTCCATCTTCAACAGTGAATGTTCTGGCTGAAACATCTGTATTGATGTCCTTCATTATGGCATCAAAATTATCAATCTTGTACCGGCCAAGCTTGAACTTCTCAAGTGCTCTCTCTACATTGCCTTCAATCACTTTCTTGGTTTCCATATTCAGTTGTTTTGTGGAAAAACAGGATACAGATGCGTTTCTGGATGAATCCAGTGGTGAGATCTCTACTAGTGCATACAATCCTAGTGATTTGAATTCCTTTTTAATCTTATCCACATCGGCGCCCTTGTCAAAAGAATATTGATAAGTCTCATTCGACAAGAAGAATGGTTCACAAATCTCTGACTTATCAACAACAAGTATTTTCAGGCCTTTTTCTCCTTCTGAGAGAGTCATTATCACAGAAGGAAGTACTATCAGGGCTGCAAAGAAAAGCGGAGTGAGAATTGTAGTGAGGATAAAAGATTTTTTCTTTACCCTTATCAGAAATTCTCTGGAAATTATTAGAAAAAGTTTATCTCTGTTCATAATTTTACTCACTTACTAGTTTGATAAAAATATCGCTCATCCTAGGGATAAGTTCTCTGTATGAGACAATATCCACTTTGGGCAATAAAGACTCAAGTATCTCTCTGGAAGCAGTATCTCTTCTGGTTTCCAGAACAATTCGCCATCCGCTTTTGGACTCATCCTCAGAAATTACATTGTAAAGAGGGCCATCGGCAAGATTTTTCTTTTGTTCAGACCGATAGATAAGTTCAACTTCGTTTTTGCCGTGGTTTCTCCTTATCTCATCCACTCCTCCGCTTATTACGAGTTTGGCTTTGTTGATAAGGGCAATGTTGTCGCAAAGTTCCTCCACAGATTCCATATTATGGGTGGAGAGTATGATAGTTGTTCCTTTCTCTTTCATTGCCAGTATCTCGTTCCTGACTATCTGGACATTAACAGGGTCGAAGCCACTAAAAGGTTCATCCAGTATAAGAAGCTCCGGTCTGTGCAAAACAGTAGTGATAAATTGCACTTTCTGTGCCATTCCCTTTGAGAGCTCTTCTACTTTCTTGTTCCACCAGGCCTGTATTCCGAATTTTATAAACCACTCCCTGAGCTCCTTTGTCGCTTTTGCAGAGGGAATTCCTTTAAGTCTGGCAAAGTACAGAGCCTGGTCTCCCACCTTCATCTTTTTGTAAAGGCCTCTCTCTTCTGGAAGATACCCGATTAAAGCGACATCTGTTGGTTTGATCGTTTTCCCGTTAAAAAGTACCTCTCCGGAATCCGCCGTTGTTATCTGGTTGATTATTCTGATGAGGGTAGTCTTTCCTGCACCGTTTGGGCCCAGCAGTCCAAAGACAGAAGCACGGGGAACACCAATTGTAATATCATCCAAAGCAGTAAAAAGACCAAACTTTTTCACCACTTTTTCACACTTGATTATTTCCATTGTAAATCAGGTTAGTATATAGTCTGAAAATTATATACTAACAAAGATAATTAACAATATTTTAATGGAAGTAGAATTTGAGAATTTTGTATAGCTCTTTTTTTATAATATTGGCTGACATAAGTGAAACAAGGTCAAGAGCCGCTTCTGTGTTCTCATCCCTGAACCGGATAATTGAACGGGCCAGATAACCTCCAATGTATGGATTTTTTGCAAGCTGCTCATATGTAGCCTCTTTGATAGAGTTTCTGTGAATGAGATTTGTATCTGCAGATACCCTGCTGGCAAACAATTCGTATCGCTGGCGGTCTATTCCTCTGATTTCCATCAGTTGCTCCCTTGAGGCAAATCCTCCCAGCTGGTTTCTGTATTCCAATATTTTTTTTGCATAATAGGGACCGATGCCCGGCAGTGATACCAGTTCTGTGCTGTCGGCAGTGTTTAGCTGTACAATTTCGGTTTTTTTGTATGTATTCCAGGAGATGTCCGATGAGTAATCCCCTCTCTGGATCTCTGTCCTGTTTTCTGTAGATGAATCCCGGGCGATAGGGGTTTCCAAAGCAGGTCCCTTGCGAACTTTTTCTGCAGTTTTGTATCTGTTTGATTCCTTATATTTTACAGGTTTTTCCTCCTCAATAGTCACTTTAGCGGCAGGAGTCACTTTAGCGGCAGACTGTTCAGGAACCTTTTCCACCGGCTTTCTTAGTTCAAGCTCTTCGCTTCTAAAAAGAAACAGTACTCCCTGCACGAAAAGTACTGTAAAAATAAGTATAACTACCGAAGATGCGTGTGATTTTGTCAGTTTCTCTCTCTTCATATCTCTCTCCTCCTTGTTTATAAATGATTGCTAATTATTTTCCGGCTCCCTCTACAACTATTACAATTTCACCTCTGGGTTCGTGGCTTTTATACCACTGAGCCAAATCCTGAATCGTTCCACGTCTGGTCTCCTCGTATAATTTTGTAAGTTCCCTTGAAACAGATGCCTCCCTGAGGGGACCAAATTCATCCCTTAGCTGCTCCAATGTTTTTACAAGCCTGTGGGGAGACTCGTAAAAAATTACTGTTCTTTTTTCCAGAGAGAGCTCTTTTATTCTTTTTTGTCTCCCTTTCTTTATCGGGAGAAAGCCTTCAAAGCAAAAGCGGTCGCAGGGAAATCCCGAGTTAACAAGAGCCGGGACGAATGCAGTTGCCCCTGGAAGTGTTTCTATTTCAACTCCTTCCGAGCGACAAAGTCTTACGAGCAGAAAACCGGGATCTGATATTCCCGGAGTACCGGCATCGCTAATCAGTGCAATACTCTCACCTGTTTTAAGCCTTTCAAGAAGGGCAGCGGAGTTTCTGTGTTCGTTGAATTTATGGTAAGATTCCATCCGGGTTTTAATCCCGTGTCTGGAAAAAAGAAGGGAGCTTGTTCTGGTATCCTCTGCAAGTACAGTATCAACCTCATTCAGTATCCTTACCGCCCGAAGAGTAATATCCTCGAGATTGCCAATAGGCGTTGGAACGATGTATAATTTGCCCTTCTCTGCCATCTGAATTAAATTCTGCTGATTGTCCTTAGTTGAATTTCCTTCTTACTGCCATGTAAAATCTGTAAACAGCATTAGAACTTTCATCCCAGTCAGAAAATGACTCTCTGGTGTATTCCAAAACCTCGTCAAAAGAGCTCATCTGGTCAATTCTCTCCAGAGAGAGTCGGTACTGCTGGGGATCTTCATTAAAAAGCTCATTTAAAAAGAGAAGCTTGTCATTGAGGGTAATAGCCTCGCTAATGCTCTCAATTGCAGGTCCCGGATTGTCTATCATCCATTCAGGATTACCTCCTCTGGCAGATTCGAAAATGTTTCTGCCATCATCATTGAATAACTCCATCTCCTCTTCAACCTCTATTTTCAGGCTCTCAGGTTCTCCGGAACTATGCTCTGTACCCGGAATGAATGCCTTTGATATGTTGAGTGTGACATCTGAGAAGGACCTTTTGAGTTCTGCTATTGTCTGATTAAGTCTCTTTATTTCCTCGTTTCTTTGTGCAACCTCTTTGCCAAGTTCCTCCCTTGTGACATAAGACTTTGATGCAGAATGAATATACTCTGCATATAGAGTGTTCAGCTTATGCATTATCAGACCTGCGGAAATATTCAGTTCTTCCCACTTGAGTGGGTTTATCTCTCCCTCTTTATCCAGACCATCAAGGTCTTGAAGAAATCCTGCTACAATTATCTTAATTTCAGAAATTTTATTGCTTATTGACATCTCTACTTTTTTTACCTTTGCATTGGACACAAAAATAGCTAAAATGTTTCTTGAAAGTGCAAAAAAGTCAGGTTGTATAGAAGTAATCTGTGGTTCAATGTTCTCCGGAAAAACCGAAGAGCTTATAAGACGGCTAAAGAGGGCAAAGTTCGCAAATCAAAAGGTAGAGATATTCAAACCCAAAATCGACGTCAGATATTCAGAAGAGGAGGTGGTCTCGCACGACTCCAATGCTATCCGCTCAACTCCGGTTGATTCCCCGGGAAGCATTTTTCTCTACTCCTCAGATGTGGATGTAGTGGGTATAGATGAGGCACAGTTCTTTGACGAAAGTATTGTGGAAGTTTGTCAGCAACTTGCAGATTCTGGAGTAAGGGTGATTGTGGCCGGACTGGATATGGATTACCTTGGCAAGCCTTTCGGGCCGGTTCCTATGCTGATGGCTGTGGCTGAATATGTAACAAAGGTACACGCTATATGCGTAAGATGCGGTGATCTTGCAAACCATTCACATAGACTATTAAAAAGCGACAAACTGGTAATGCTCGGTGAAAAAGAGACTTACGAACCAGTTTGTCGCCATTGTTTCAACAAACTCAGAAAAAAGACTACTGAGTAACCTCTGCCGGTTTGCGGGTAAGTATTGCTTTGCCCTTATGATTAACAGTTGCGGCTACATTAACTGCAGCGAAATTAACGGTGATTGATTCAGGAAGAACCATAATATCTCCGGTAAGATCCATTGTTTCAGTAGAACAAGCCATTGAACCTGTAAAAGTAACAGCTTCTCCGTTAACAGCAGCAACACCGCCGATAGTGATTACGGTAGAATCGGTAACCTTGATAATTGCAGTAAAGGTTGAATCTGCAAGATAATCAAGCTCTACAGGAGCAACAAATGACTGTTCTACCTGATTTCCGGTAGAATCAACAACAGTGATTTTAACTGAATCAAGTCCAGTCCATTGTCCAACCAACTGTTCAGAAACGGGTTTTGCCTTTGGGCCGCAGGATGCGAGTGCTGCAACAACAGCAGCAGCTGCAAAAAATGTTTTTAATTTCATCTTATAAAATGTTTTAGGTTTGAATCCAATTTCGCGGCAAATATATAAAGTTTTTTAATATGTGTGTCACTTTTTTTACATTTTGTAACTTTGTTTTATTAATAATCTGCAGATGAAACATTCTCAACTTACAATCAGTCGCTCCAAACTGCTTCATAACTACAATTTTTTCAGGTCAAAACTCTTAAAATCAACTAAGATGCTTGTAATGGTCAAGGCTAATGCCTATGGCCACGGAGACGTGGAATGTTCAAAATTGCTGGAGGAATTTGGAGTAGATTATTTAGGTGTAGCCCTTCCGGGTGAGGGTATGAAGTTAAAAAAACATGGCATAAACTTACCAATTATTATCCTGACACCGGGAATTGACAATTTCCAGGAGATTTTTGAATACAATCTGGAACCCAGTATTACTGACCCTGAAGCTTTAATCTCGCTGGAAGGAGCAATTAACAAATTGAAAATTGCCCGATGCAAAATACATATAAAAATGGATTCGGGGATGAACAGATTCGGGTTCACCTTTAAGGAGACAGATCTGATTGCCGAGTTCATCAACAGAAATTCGAATGTGGAAGTTGTCTCATTTTTCAGCCATCTGGCGGCTGCAGATGATCAAAGGCACGATGCATTCACTATGGAACAGATTACTCTGTTTTCACTGATGTGTGACGATATTCAGAAGAAAATCCCATACAAACCTTTCCGGCACATTCTTAACTCCTCAGGAACAGAAAGGTTCTCTTCTGCTCAGATGGATATGGTAAGGATTGGTGTTGGAATGTACGGAACAAGTTATGTGGACGAAACAAAGCTAAGACCTGTAGCGTCTCTGCAGGCTCCGCTGATTCATATCAACAGAGTAAGTTGTGGAACCGTCGGATATGGAAGGCACGGCAAAGTGAATGAAAGCGGCAGTGTCATAGGAGTTATTCCGCTGGGATACGCCGACGGTGTTGACCGTCACCTTGGCAGAGGTGCCGCCAGCTTTATGCTTAACGGAAAAAGAGTGCCCACAATAGGAAATATTTGTATGGACTCCACTTTACTGGACATAACAGGCGTAAGTGCCAAAGTGGGTGATCAGGTAACTCTATTTGGGGATGAGCCTGCTGCAACTGAAATAGCTAAAATACTCAGGACTATCACCTATGAAATATTCACTTCTGTTCACCCAAGAGTGGCCAGAGTGGTAGGTCCCTGATGAATAATCCTGAATACCAGCTCCATAAGCAATTCTCCGTCGCTTGCCTCTCCCCTTGCGCCACTTTTGCTCATTGAGTCGTATCTTCGAATAATTGAGATGACCTCCATACATCTGGCAAGAGGGTATTTACCGGCGGCCGACTCAAGCTCACTGAGAGCAGATTCCCATGTGCCGGTAGCTTTTAATAGCTCCCCTCTTCCCAGTCTCTTTCCTCCCATAGTTACTGCGTGATATCTGAGTAGTTTGGAAAATTGTGAGAACAACGCAGCAAATGTAAGTACATTAGGATATTGCTTTGAATATTTCCCAAAGTGTGCTGCTATCTTCTGTGCCTTGAGGGAATCACGACAAAAGACAGCCCTGACAAGTTCAAAGGCGTTGTATTCTCTGCTGATGCCTGTATTCTCCTCAACATTTAGGGTCGTTATGACTGCCTCCCTTTCTGAGAGATGCGTTATCAGCTTATCCAGTTCTTTGACTACTTTTCTCAGCTCAACCCCGCAATGTTCAGAAAGCATCACAGCTGCATCTGTTTCAATTTTTTTCCCGTGTTTTGCCACATAGCCTTCAATCCATGATAACAGCTGATACTCTTTAAGTTTTACGCTGTCCAGCACAGTTGCCTTTTCGAGTGCTGTTTTGTAGAGAGTTCCTCTTTTATCGAGAGATTTTCCTGTAAGCGATATTACAAGTACAGTAGAAGGGAATGGATTTTTAAAGTAAAACTCAAGCTCCTTTATATCATCTATCATCTGAGCCTCCCTGACTATTACCACTTGTCTGGGCGCCATCATAGGGTATCTGCGGGCATACTCTATAATCTTAACTGCAGATGTGTCTGATCCGTAAATTGTTATAAGATTAAAGTCTCTTTCGGAAGGTGTCAGGGCATTTTTGACTATCTCCTCACATATAATATCTGAGTAATAAGGTTCTTCGCCCATTAACAGATACATTGGGCTGATCTCCCCGCGGCTTATAGCCCTGAGAATATCTTCTGCCTTGTTGTCCCTGGATAAATCTTTTGCCATAATCCTGAGCGGCTAAATTATGCAAAAAAAGGAAACCCGGCAAATTTTGTATCTTTGTAACAGCAGGTCTGTAACCAATGAAAAACTCGATATTCGATCCGGTAAGAAAAAAAAGAGTTGCCTTTACTCCTGAAGAGAGTGTCAGGCAGCAGCTGATAGTATACCTCAGAGATACACTCAGATATCCCTTAAGTCATATGAGCTGTGAATATTCTCTTGCCAGAGGGAAAAAAAAGTACAGAAGCGATCTGATTATCTTTGACAAAGAGCTCAAACCATATCTTCTTGCAGAGTGCAAGGCTCCGGGAGTAAAACTGACATCAGAGGTCTTTGAGCAGATAATCAGGTACAACCACTCCTTAAAAGTCAAATATCTTGTGTTGACAAACGGGAAGACAAGCTATTTTGCAGTTTACGACGCCTGTGGAGATAAGTACGATTTTATTACTGAGATGCCTGAATTCAATGGATTTTCTTAACAAAAAAATTTTTAAAACTATTGCCTCAGAGGCAGAGGGGTTAAATGTAAGAGCCTTTGTTATAGGTGGCTATGTCAGAGACTGCTTTCTCGACAGAAAGAGCAAGGATATCGACATTGTTGTAGAAGGAAGTGGAATTGAACTGGCAGAAAAAGTTGCGGCAAAACTTCGTGTCAAGGTAACAGTATTCAAGAATTTTGGCACTGCAATGATAAAGTCAGGCGATACAGAAATTGAATTTGTAGGAGCCAGAAAGGAGTCTTACCGCTTAAACTCAAGAAAACCGGTTGTGGAAGACGGCTCTCTTGAAGATGACCAACTTAGGCGGGATTTTACAATTAATGCCCTGGCTTTCAGCCTACAGAAAGAGGATTACGGAAATCTCGTTGACCCATTCAAGGGAGTAAAGGATCTTCAGGAGGGTATAATCAGGACACCTCTTGATCCTGACATAACATACAGTGACGATCCTCTCAGAATGCTCAGGGCAATTCGTTTTGCAGCACAGTTCGGCTTTACAATTGAACACTCTTCCCTGGAATCTATAAGACGCAACAGAGAAAGGATAAATATTGTCTCTGCCGAGAGAATCTGCGATGAGCTCAACAAGATTATGCTAAGCCCCAGACCCTCCATCGGATGGAGTCTGCTTGAAAGCACCTTGCTTCTGGAGTTGATACTCCCTCAGCTTGCAGCACTTAAAGGGGTTGAAAAACATAAGGGAAAGGGGCATAAGGATAATTTCAGCCACACGCTTCAGGTTCTGGACAATATCGCTGCATCCAGCGATAATCTTTGGCTAAGATGGGCAGCTCTGTTGCACGATATTGCCAAACCTCTTACCAAAAGTTATGACTCCGCGACAGGATGGTCTTTTCACGGACACGAATTCATGGGGGCCAGAATGGTGCCGGGAATTTTCAAGCAGCTTAAGCTCCCCGAAAATGAAAAGATGAAATATGTTCAGAAGCTGGTTTTGCTTCACCTAAGGCCAATTTCTCTGGTGCAGGATGAAGTGACCGACTCTGCTGTCAGAAGGCTTCTGTTTGACGCCAGTGATGATATTGATGATTTAATGTTGCTATGTGAAGCAGATATTACTTCAAAGAACGAAAAGAAGGTAAGGGATTATCTTTCAAATTTTACGGCAGTCAGAAAAAGGCTGGAGGAGGTTGAGGCCAAAGATGCAGTGAGGAATTTCAAAAATCCTGTCACAGGAGAATATATTATGGAATACTACTCAATTCCACCCGGCAGAATAGTGGGAGATCTTAAGGAGTATATCAAGAACGCCATCCTGGACGGAGTTATACCAAACGAACAGGAGGCCGCCCGGGAGTTGATGAAAAAGAAAGCATCCGAGCTGGGCCTCCATCCAGAGTAATATTAATAGGTAGTATGCTGGGGATTGAAGTTGGTCCATCCCAGTGTCCAGTTATCAACTGAAGCATCTGAGCGGAAAGCACCGATAAAGGTAACATTGTCAAAAAAACTGTCGTTTAGAGGACTAATTGTAAAAAGATTGCTTCTGTTTGAAAGCGGGCTTCCGGGCAGTGGTCCCCATTTGGGTGAGGGCAACAATGAGTTCGGCTGAGAGAGCATAAGTTCAGTGTGACTAGTGTAGTATGTATTGTTATTTGAAGTCTGCGCAAAGAAGGATGAGGAAAAAGACTGAGAGGCGCTCTTGTCAAAAGTTGAGCTGTTTACAGACAGTGAGTCTTTGAAAGAAGCATCCTTGTCACTACCTAATATTGTCATTGATGAAAAGAAGTTATACCTGAAGTTAACCTTTCCGGAAGATGCTGCCTGCTGTGTCTCAGAGCCCTTGTCATTGCAAATCATAAGCCCCACGGGGAATCCGATTGCCACAGAGTTGTAGCAGGATAAATTGGAACCTCTTCTTATCTGAATTGCCGCCTGGAATTGTCCCAGCTTTGAACCGTTGTTGGGATTCAATTCTCCTGCTGTTATGTAGGAGCTGTTGTTGACAAAGGATGGATCCTGAAGTGCAGGTCCAATAAGAGTAATGTTTGAAAAGTGAGGATTGGTTACCGGCAACTGGTTGGGAGCGTCACTGCTGTTGTCAGACTCAAAACCATTGGATATCGATTTGTCAGCAATAAGCGGATTTCTGACTGCCAGGCCAAATTGCACCTTTCCTCTGTAACCTGCGTCTGTATCAAAGTCGTCATCCCATCCGTACCAGGCTACCAGATATTTTGCGTTTACAGTGCCTCCGAACCATTCAAAAGAATCATCATTGCTGTAGGAGACCTGAATATGATCAATCCTTGTTCCGCTTCCGACAGATCCCATTGTCAAACCGTTGATCTCCTGGTCTGTTTTGAATGGATAGCCGGCAAACTCAATCCTCACATAGGAGAGAATTCCTGAATTATCGGCATCATCGTTGCCTCCGTGCATCGAACGGGGCCCTCCCTCGATAATCATTTCAATTTTATTGTTTGTTGCCTTGCCACAAATTACAATTCCTCCCCAGTCTCCTGGTTTTCTGGAGCCTGCAGGCTGATTGGAAGTAAACACAATCGGCTGCTGGAGTGTACCCTGGGCTATTATCCTGCCGCCTCTCTCTACTATTAATGCCGCCTTGGTATCCTTGTCACCCTTGATAACTGTACCCGGCTCAATAGTAAGAGTAGCACCATTGGTCACATAAACCCATCCTTTGAGAATATAGGTACCGCTTTCAATGGTATGGCTTTCTTTTATCTCAAACTCCTGGTTTCCGTTTCCAATATTGTTTCCGTTAAAGATTATCTGTTCTTTTACATCGGGGGTTTCACCACCGGGTTCAGCTTTTTCACACGAAACGGCAATCAAGGATGTCAGGATTACCGTGACAAAAATCATCTGTTTGAATAATGTTTTCATAACTGTAATATTTATTTTTAAAAGTTTATATTTATTCCCAGGAAGAGATTTGTTCCAGGTTTGAATTTTTTTACGATTTGAGTTCTTTCTTGTATATCACCCATATTGTCAATGAATTTTGGGTATTGTATAAAAGTTATGTTTTGGTTAAAAATATCTTTTACATTCAACTTAAGATTAATGTGTTTCCCCAGTGTTTTTGTCAGGACAAAATCCACCAGATCTCTTGAGAGCTCATATGTGTCAGGAACGTCGTTGTTTATACTCGCACCGGAACCTGTGTCAACCCTCCCTATGCCGACTATTCTCTTGCCAATCCTGTTGTAGAGTACTCCCAGGCTTATTCCGGTGGTGGGATGGTCATAAAAAAGTGATGCATTGGCGAGATAGGGTGATTGTCCCTGCATTGGTCTGTCAACCTGAAGAGAGTTTTCACCGTCAAAGTTTATTCGGCTGTATATCAGTGCCGCATTCAGGCCTAGTGTCAAGCCTTTTATTCCGGTAAAATCAAGGCTTTTCCTTATGTCGGCCTCTGCTCCATAGTTGTCTGCTCCCAGAGCATTTTCAAAGGTGTAAGTATAGGATCCCCCTGCGTCAAGATAGGTCCACTCGATAGGATTTATAAAGTGTTTATAGAAGAGTGCAAATGTAATATACTCACCTGTTGTAGGATATATTTCGTATCTGATGTCCAGATTGTGAATTGTCGCATTCTTGAGTTCGGGATTTCCCTTTACATCTGAGAAGAGATTGAAGTCGTAATAGACTGACGATGAGACCTCTCTAAATTCGTGTCTGTTTACAGAAGAGCCGTAGGCTACTCTCACAAGGCTCTTGTCATTTAAGTTATAGCTTGCATTAACAGAGGGCAATAACTTTATATGGTCGTAGTTGTGATCTGTTGTGCTAAACTCATATATTTTATCGTAACTGCGGATTTTCATAAAATTGGCCTCAAATCTGAGTCCTGCAAGCAGGTTGAAATTTCCGGCATTCAGCTTTAGGGAGAGATAGGCTGCCCCAAGAGTATTGGATCCATCGTAGCTGTTTCTGTTATCTGTATCTTCGTACAGAAACAACTTGTCCGCAGAGTAATTCTCTTCTGAAAGTATTTGACCTACAACATCTCTATAGACAAAATCTTCCGGAAGATTATTTTGATTGAACCGATAAAAGAACTGACGGTTTTTATACTCCCTGGTTCTGTGTTCTCCATAGAGACCAGCTTTGAGTTCTCCCTTAAGACTCCCAGCCGAAAGCTTTGAGAATGTTGTATTTACTGCTCCGGAAATAGTGTGTTCATCTAACTCTACAAAATCTCTGCTGATTTCGTTCTGATCTATAGCCATTTGACCGTAGTAACGGTCTCCGTATATCAGATTCTCCTCCCGATTGATTATTCTTCTGTCAGGTTGATTATGACCGGCATAGGAGTAGCCGGCATTCCACTCCACCTCCTGTTTTCCTATTCTGTGAGCTCCGGCAAGCTGACCTGTGTATGTGGTTCTTGACCAATAAAGGTATTCGAACTTCTGCTGGTTGTAGCGGGCACTTACATTTTGCCAGCCTTCCCTAATGGTGTATCTGCTTTTACCCTGTTGGTTAAGTGTGTTCCTGAACTCAATCTTTGAACTGCCCTTCAGATAGGAAAAGTTGAGCATACTCCCAATTTTGGAGTCAGTGCTATACTGGTCATCTGTATAACTATAGAGATGTTCAGGCAAATCTTCTACTGTATTGTAGGCCCCGTATCTGGAATTTTGCATTCCGGTAATACTGTTTGAACTTAAAGAGTAATTCAGAGCAAAGCCGGCACCAAGTTCACCAGACGATTTAAGTTTTTTGTGGCGGGTAACCATAAGGTTGATCTTCTGGTCGGGAAGACTGTTTTTCGACTTAACCTCCCATTGCCGGCTAAATCCATTTCTTGTAATTTCTGTCACCTGTGCTTTGTCATAATTATCCATTCTAATTGGAATAACCGGGCGAAGGGCCCTCTCTCCACTGTCAAAACCCAAAAAATCTGTTGGCGAGGGCTTACTGTAATTGAAGTCTTTGAAGTGGGTTGAGCTGTTGTAGTTCATGCCCCACGAAAGCAGCGTCTCATTCTGATCTGATATTCCCTTTGTCATAATTTTAACGAATCCTCCGGAAAAATCGGCTGGAATTTCTGCAGAGGGAGATTTTACAATCATAATACTTTCAATTTGTGAGGCGGGCATCATATCAAATGAAAAAGCTCTTGAGTCGGATTCTGTGCTCGGAACTGCCGAGTTGTTTATCCAGACGTTATTATACCTGCCTGCAAGACCTCTCACCATTATGTACCTGTCGTCAGTCAGCGAGACTCCGGGTATTCTCCTTACCACTTCTGCCGCATTGCGCTCCTGGTTCTGGATTATCTGCTTTCCTGAGATTCCGCTCATAACAACATCTGCCTCTCTGGTAGCGTTAATAACAGCAATCTGTGAGTTCATTCTCTTCACTGAGGAGACCACAACTTCTTCCAATGTGCTGGATGACTCCTCCATAACAATGTCAAGTTCATTATCACCCGGCTCTATTATAAAATCTGGCACTGATAACTTTTTATAGGAAAGAAGCGAGGCCGAAAGAGTGTCTCTACCTGCAGTTAAATTTTTTATAGTGTAGTAGCCGTCACTCCCGGAAGTAACATATTGTTTTGAACCTTCAAGAAATAGTATCACTCCGGCAAGTGGTTCTCCGGTACTTTTATCAAGTACCACTCCTCTTAAAACTGAATTCCCGGTCACTGTCGCTGTCCGGTTTTGGGCTTTTGCTGTCTGTACCTTTGAGATCAAAGTGCCAAAGGCAATTAAGATAATGAGCAATGTTTTAAAATTCACGATTGTAAAATTTTTCACTTTTGTCTGTTTATTAATCTGGCAGCAAAATTAGGGTGAGTATGTTAAGGGATTAAGAAGAAATTATTAAGATATTACTACGTTTTTTTGAGTTTATATCAGGTTTCAAAACCATATTATAACTTTGTACTATGGAAAAGAAAAGAGTGCTTGTTGTTGACGATGAAGAGGATCTTTGCGAAATCCTCAGATTCAACCTTAACAATGCAGGATTCTTAACAGATACTGCTTTGTCTGCAGAAGAGGCTATTGTCAAATTAAAGAATAATTATGACCTTCTTCTTCTGGATGTAATGATGAGCGGAATATCCGGATTTGCCCTGGCCGAACTTATCCGCAAAGAGCTGGGAAACGATGTCCCTATTATATTCATAACCGCCAGAGAGAGTGTTACAGACCGCCTTAAGGGATTTGAAACAGGGGCAGATGACTACATCCCCAAGCCGTTTTCTGTAAAGGAGGTTGTGGCCAGAGTGAATGCGGTGCTCAACAGAAGTGCATACTACAAAAAAGCCGGCCAGGAAAGGACAGACTTTAAATCAAAAGAGAGAGCCGATGATATGCTGACTTTTGACAATCTGGTCATAAATCCGGACAATAAACAGGTAACGGTGTTCTCATCTCCTGTGAAACTCACAAAAAAGGAGTTTGAAATTTTATATATGCTTGCGCAATCCCCCGGAAGGATCTTTTCCAGAGGAGATATTTTGCAGGCAGTCTGGAAAAATGATGTTTATGTTCTCGATCGTACTGTTGATGTTCACATTGCCCGGCTCAGAAAGAAACTTGGAGAGGCGGGGGCGTCAATTGTCAACAGGTCCGGATATGGTTACTGCTTTGATATACCTTCAGAAAAATGAAAAAATTAAGCTACAGAAACCTGATTCTTATCTATTTTTCGCTGCTTCTGCTGACTGTAAGTCTTATCTTTGCCTATATTCTTTTCAATAACGAAAAAAGGTTTAAGATAGAAATCCTGCAATCCAGGCTCATCTCATACTCCGAGATAATATACAAATTTAGGGATTCTGTCAGTTTTGCAACAGAGTTTCTCCCTGAAGATCTTCGAATTACTCTGATTGACACTACAGGGAAAGTAATTTTCGACAATATTGCAGCAGAGACAGATTCTATGGAAAACCATATTGACCGGCCTGAAATTATTGCTGCAGAAAAAGAGGGTTCCGGAAATGCAATGAGAAGATCCGGTACTATGGGCAAAGATTATCTCTACTACGCAAAAAGGTTCCCTGATCTTTACGTTAGGACATCTCTGGAATACAACAGCTCCGTAAAGCCACAGATACAACACGACAACATATTTATAATTATACTTGCAGTTACTCTTTGCACAGTAATTCTCTCAATACTAATGCTAAGCCGTAAAATCAGCCAGCCAATTCTCGCTCTGAGGGAATTTATTGAAAAGGTGCAAAAAGGCAAAGGTGATTACGAAAACATCCACTTCCCATCAAACGAATTCGGAGAGGTAGGTGAAAAAATAATTCACACTTTCAGGCAACTGGAGCAGACAAAACAGTACAAACAGCAGCTGACACACAATGTTGCACACGAACTCAAGACCCCTGTAACAAGTGTAAGAGGTTATCTTGAGACCTTGCTTCAGGAGGAGAATATTTCACCTGAGCAGAGAAGATTTTTTCTGGACAGGGCATATTCTCAGATTTTAAGACTCTCTTCACTGGTATCTGACATTTCACTTCTCAACAACATTGAGGAGGCATCCGAAAGGTTTGCTTCAGAAAAAATCAGCATCAAAGAGTGCATCAAAGAGGTTGAAGATGATCTTCACTTCAGGCTGCAGGAGAAAAACATAAAAATTGTATCAGAAGTAGAAGATTGCATAGAGATTGAGGGCAAGTATCTTCTTATCTATTCACTCTTTAGAAACTTGATTGAAAACGCCGTTGAACACGCAGGAGAAAACATAATTATTACCATAAAGAGTTTGTCCAAAGACAACGAATTTATTTATCTGAGATTTGCAGACAACGGGAAAGGTGTCCCACCAGAACATCTGGAGAGAATTTTCGACAGGTTTTACCGGGTGGAATCCGGCAGAAGCCGTAAAAGCGGAGGATCCGGACTCGGACTATCCATTGTGAAAAATGCCGTTAATCTACATCGGGGAGAAATCTCTGTACGAAACGGAGAAAATGGTGGGCTTGAGTTTGATATCTCACTTTCAATCCGGTTTAAAAAAGAGAAGATCAATGGATAGAGACACCTACCAGGTGCATAAACTCCTCCCTTGTCTTGATATCTTTCAGGAATGCTCCCGTGAATGCTGAGGTGGTTGTAACTGAATTTTGTTTCTGGACACCTCTCATCTGCATACACATATGCGCCGCTTCAATCACAACTGCCACTCCCAGAGGATTGAGAGTTTCCTGAATGCAGTCCCTTATCTCCATCGTTAACCTTTCCTGCACCTGAAGTCTTCTGGCAAATGATTCCACGACCCTGGCAATCTTGCTCAAGCCGGTAATATATTCGTTTGGTATGTATGCTACGTGAGCTTTTCCGTAAAAGGGCAGCATATGGTGTTCGCAAAGAGAGTACAACTCAATGTCTTTTACTAAAACTATCTGCTTGTAATCTTCCCTGAATTTTGCCGAATTAAGAATAGCAGCGGGATCTGTGCTATATCCCTGTGTGAGAAACTGAATAGATCTGGCAACTCTTATTGGTGTAATTCGGGTTCCTTCCCTTTCACAATTTTCACCAATAATCTTCAGTATTGCCTTATAATGCTTTGCCAGTTCCTGAGTTGTCTCTTCATCGTAATGCTCAATCTTTGTATATGCCATAATAAATATCTATTTTCGGGGCAAAATTACGAAAATAAGCATACATACCCTTTAGATATGAGAATTTTGATAACCGCAGCAGAAGAGGAGGAGCTGATAACTGCAAAGCAGGCATACAATTCCCTGTCAAAATCCGAACAGTTTTCACTTGAGATTATCTGGATGCTCACAGGCATAGGAACCACATCTGCAAGCTACAGGATTACGAAAGCATTGAATACAACCGCACGTAACTTTGACCTTGCAGTCAATATAGGCATAGCCGGATCTTTTTCAGAAGAGTTCCCCATTGGAACTGTTGCCAGAGTCGAAAAAGAATATTTTGGAGATCTGGGATTTGAAACATTCAACGGATTTCAGACCTTGTTTGATTACAACATCCTTGACCAAAACACACATCCCTTTAAAAACGGAGCTTTGCTAACCCCGGAACTGGACTCTGCTGTTGAAACTAAAATGGCTGTTTACAAAAAGGCAACCTCGGTTACAGTACAGACAGTGAGCGGACTTCCGGAAAGAACCTCCTGGTTGGTCAAAAGTTACAAACCACACATAGAGAGTATGGAGGGAGCTGCATTTTTCTATGTCTGCATTCTGGAAAAGATTCCTTTCATTGAACTCAGATCTGTCTCAAATATTGTTGGAGAGAGAGACCGGACCAAATGGGACATTCCTCTTGCACTTCAGTCTCTTCGTGAAGCTTCAAAGGAACTACTTAAGGCTCTCTCTATACAAAATTAATTATATGGTTATCAGACTGGCATACTCACCCTGTCCCAACGACACTTTTGCTTTCCACGCAATGACTCACGGTCTGGTGGATACAGAGGGTCTTAAATTCGTTGTTGAGCACGCAGATGTTGAGGAGCTGAACAAAAGGACATCAACAGGTTTATACGATATGTGCAAGCTAAGCTACAACGCCTACTTTCATCTGTGCCACAAATATATAATGTTAAACTCCGGCAGTGCTCTGGGCTACAATAACGGCCCCCTGCTTGTGAGCAGAAAGGATTCAGGAGAACTGACCTCTTCTTCAATTGTGGCCATCCCGGGAAGGATGACCACAGCAGCTCTTCTTCTGGACATTGCATATCCCTTTCTCAAGAACAAACCTGAGGTGCTCTTTTCTGAAATTGCACAGGGTGTAATGTCAAAAAAATATGATGCAGGAGTACTTATACACGAAGGAAGGTTCACTTACCAAAAAGAGGGACTAAAGCTTATCAGGGATCTTGGCGAGTATTGGCACTACCTCTCCGGCAGACCGATTCCGTTGGGAGGAATTGTCGTTTCAAGAGGTCTGGATAAAAATTTGCAAAAAAAAATTGACCAAATTTTAAAAAGGAGCATAGAATTTGCATTGGAGCATCCTGACACATCGGATGAGTATGTAAGCCTCAATGCACAGATTGCAGACAAAGAGATTCAGAAGAAGCACATAGAGCTCTATGTCAATAAGTTCAGTCTGGATTTGGGAGAAGAAGGGAAGAATGCGGTTTATTCTCTCTATCTGAAAGCCAATAAAGAAAAGGTAAAATTGATGGACAGGGACTCCTTGTTTGTTTAAAAAGATACACACCTTCAAAACATTATTATGGAGAAAGAAATTATCCGGTTCCAGGGAATCAAAAAGTATTACACAGTCGGCAACCAGGAGGTAAAAGCCCTTGACGGTGTTGATATAATCATTAAAAAAAACGAGTATGTGGCAATAATGGGCCCTTCGGGATCAGGCAAATCAACAATGATGAACATTCTTGGCTGCCTTGACTCCCCGACATCTGGCTCTTACACTCTCAACGGACAAAATGTCAGCAATATGAAAGACAACGATCTGGCTATGGTCAGAAACAAGGAGATTGGATTTGTTTTTCAGTCATTCAACCTTCTTCCAAGGTACTCCGCTCTTGACAATGTAGCCCTCCCCTTGATATATGCAGGTGATGCAAAAAAAGAGAGGGATCTCATGGCAACTGAGGCATTGGTAAGCGTTGACCTTAAAGACAGGATGCATCATAAGCCAAACGAACTCTCCGGAGGCCAGAAACAAAGGGTTGCTGTTGCCAGAGCTCTTGTAAACAAGCCCTCTATCATTCTTGCAGATGAACCCACCGGAAATCTTGACACAAAAACATCGCTGGATATTATGAGCCTTTTTGAAGAGATCCACAGAAAAGGCAACACTGTGATTATTGTAACCCACGAAGAGGACATCGCAAGACACGCCAAGAGAATAATCCGGCTCCGCGACGGACACATAGAATCTGACAAATACAACGAAGTCTCGGCATAATGAAGATCTACACCAAAACCGGCGATCGGGGCCGTACTTCCCTGGTAGGAGGTGCCAGGGTGAGAAAAGATGATCCAAGGGTAAATGCCTACGGGACAGCTGATGAGCTTATATCAGCCATAGCTCTGCTTAGGGCAGAGGATTCCGGCGGAAAGTTTTCCGGAAACCTCAGAAGAATTGAGGCTAACCTAATGCTGGTTGCTGCTCACATTGCCTCCGATGATTTTGGTGCTCAAAAGCTTAAGCCTTTTGACGAGTCTGAGACTGAATTTCTTGAGAACCAGATTGATGAAATTACAGATCTTCTTCCTGAACAAACTGCATTCATATTGCCCGGCCCTCCCAGACCCGCTGCTGTCTGCCATATGGCAAGAAGCATATGCAGGAGAGCCGAGAGAGCATCAATTTTTCTCATTTCCGATAAAAGAGTTGAAATTTCTATTCGCTATCTCAACAGATTATCAGATTATCTTTTTGTCTATGCAAGATATCTTGCCTTTTCAGAAGGTGTTCCTGATGATTTTTGGTACCAATAGCTATATAATACAAAATTATTCACTATCTTCACACACAATTTTCGGTTGCTTTTCGTATGTAACTAATATTTAACTACTTGCACTATGTACTGGACACTTGAATTAGCGTCAAAACTAGAGGATGCACCTTGGCCTGCAACAAAAGAAGAATTGATAGATTATGCTACCAGGTCCGGTGCACCTATGGAAGTTATTGAGAATCTAGAGGACCTTGAAGATGATGGAGAGGTGTATGAAAGCATCGAGGACATCTGGCCCGACTATCCCAGCAAAGAAGACTTCTTTTTTAACGAAGAGGAGTATTAAAATAATATACAATGAAGATCATAATCGCCGGAGCAGGTGATGTTGGGAGCCATCTTGCAAAGATGCTCAGCAATGAGTATCATGATCTTACAATTATTGACAATAATGAAGAGAGATTGAGCCGGGTATCTGAGAGTTCAGATGTAATTACCCTGTTTGGTTCTCCCACTTCCATCGCTACACTTTCGACTGCCGGTGCCTCACGGGCAGATTTGTTTATTGCTGTAAGTCCTGCTCAGGAGCAGGATGTCAATATAATCAGCGCACTTCTGGCAAAAAGAATGGGAAGCGCAAAGGTCACTGCCCGTATTAACAACGATGAATATCTTCAGAACGAAAATAAGTTGCTGTTTACAGAAATGGGTATAGACCTGTTGTTCTATCCGGAAAAAATTGCCTCTCATGAAATCACAGATCTTCTCAGACAGACAGGTACCTCTGAATTTATGGACTTCTCGTCCGGAAAGCTTCAAATGATAGTTTTCAGGCTCGACGAAGGAGCCCCCCTTTTGGAGAAGACAATGTCTGAAACGGCCTATCCGGGAAATGATCCTCTCTACAGAGCTGTTGCAATAGCCAGAGAGGGGAGGACAATTATCCCAAGGGCAGACACCCGCTTCGAGGAGCACGATCTGGTTTTCGTAATCTCCAAAAGAGCTGGAATACAGCAGGTTATGGAATATTCCGGCAAGACTAACATCGATATCAAGAGGCTTATGATCGTTGGAGGTGGCCGGATTGGGGAGATGGTAGCTAAAAAGCTTGAGAATACAATGGACTACATTAAGTTAATCGAACTCAGAAGGGAGAGATGCGATTATCTTACCGAAAAGCTGTCCAAAACCCTTGTAATCAACGGAGATGCCAGAAACACAGATCTTCTGATAGAGGAGGATGTGAACGATTTTGACGCATTTGTTGCTGTCACATCCAGTTCCGAGACCAACATACTCTCCTGCGTAATGGCAAAGAAGATGGGCGTAAAAAAGACCATCGCCGAGGTGGAGAACATAGAATACATCAAACTGGCTGAGAGTATGGGCGTGGATGCTGTTATAAACAAAAAACTGATAACCGCCAGCAGAATTTTCCGGTTTACCCTGTCAAACAAAGTGCAGTCCATTAAATGTCTTAACGGCTCAGATGCTGAGATTCTTGAGTTTATTGTGAACCCTGCCAGTCTGATTACCAGATCAAAAATCAGAGATCTTCATTTTCCAAAAGACGCTATTATTGGAGGTATCATAAGGGGGAACCAAAGTTATATTGCCTTGGGAGACACAGAGATAAGGGCATACGACAGGGTTGTGGTATTTGCCCTTCCTACGGCCCTAAATAAGGTGAACAAGTTTTTTGTCTGATTATTCCATCAACTTCTTATACTTAAACCTCTTTGGAGTAACATCTCCAAGTCTTTGCTTTTTATTCTCCTCATATTCACTGTAACTCCCTTCAAAAAAGTAAACTTTGGAATCACCTTCAAAGGCTAGTATGTGAGTTGCAATCCTGTCCAGAAACCATCTGTCATGAGAAATAATTACAGCGCAACCGGCAAAATTTTCCAGACCCTCCTCCAGAGCCCTTATTGTATTAACATCCACATCGTTGGTTGGTTCGTCCAAAAGAAGCACATTTGCCTCCTCCTTGAGTGTAAGTGCAAGATGAAGCCTGTTTCTTTCCCCTCCGGACAATATTCCGCATCGCTTTTCCTGATCAGCACCTGAAAAATTGAATCTGGAGACGTAAGCCCTTGCGTTCACCTCCCTGTTACCCAGTTTCACAAATTCGGAATTTTGAGCTATAGTCTGATATACTGTTTTATCCGGATCTATTGTACGGTGCTGTTGGTCAACATAGGCCAGTTTCACGGTCTCTCCGATTGTCACGCTTCCCTTCTCAGGCTTTTCTATCCCCATTATTATTCTGAAAAGAGTTGTCTTGCCGGCTCCATTGGGGCCGATTATACCAACAATCCCTGCAGGGGGAAGCTTTAGGGTGAGTCCTTCGAAGAGCAATCTCTCTCCGTAAGCCTTTGAGATACCTTCAATGTCAATAACTTTGTTCCCAAGCCGTGGACCGTTTGGAATGAAAATCTCCAGCCTCTCGTCTTTGCTCTTTCCATCTTCGTTAAGCATTTTTTCATATGCGAACAATCTTGCCTTTGACTTTGACTGGCGAGCTTTTGGAGACATTCTCACCCACTCCAGCTCTCTCTCGAGAGTCTTTCTCCTCTTGCTCTCCTGCTTCTCCTCCATTGCCAGCCTTGTGCTCTTCTGCTCTAGCCAGGAGGTGTAGTTTCCTTTCCAGGGGATACCCTCTCCCCTGTCAAGTTCCAGTATCCACCCTGCAACATTATCCAGAAAATAGCGGTCGTGAGTAACTGCAATTACGGTTCCCTTGTATTGCCTCAAATGTGCTTCCAGCCACTGGATACTTTCTGTGTCAAGATGGTTTGTAGGCTCGTCCAGCAGCAGTACATCAGGTTCCTTTAAAAGCAACCTGCAAAGAGCAACCCTTCTTTTTTCTCCACCGCTAAGATGCTTCACAGAACTCTGTGGATCGGGACACTGAAGAGCATCCATTGCTCTCTTAAGCTTTGAATCTATTTCCCAGCCTCCGGCGTGATCGATCAAATCTGTAAGCTCTCCCTGACGGGTAATAAGGGCATCCATCCTGTCCGGATCCATCGGCTCAGCAAAAGCTGCGTTTATCTCTTCAAACTCTTTCAAAAGATCCACTACCTTCTGAACTCCCTCCTGCACACATTCCAATACACTCTTGGTATCATCCAGAACCGGTTCCTGCTCCAAAAACCCAACAGAGTAACCCGGAGCCCAAACCACATCTCCCACAAAAGATTTCTCGACACCTGCAATAATCTTGAGTAGTGTAGATTTGCCGGAACCGTTGAGTCCGATAATACCTATCTTGGCTCCATAAAAGAAAGAGAGGTAGATATCCTTAAGAATTGTCTTATTATTTGCCGGCAGAATTTTACCGACACCGTTCATTGAAAAAATAACTTTTTCGTCAGCCATATAAAATCAAAATTTGCCCCAAAGATAGCACATCATTGTCTGATTGACAATTTGTTTATCAATGTGTCAAGATATCTTACAGATAGCAGAGAATCAGAGATGAAGTGTGCTTCTTTTACTGCAGCCCTGAAGCTGTCGATGTTAGATTTGCTAACCTCTTTTGCCGGTGGTGATTCCATTTTCAAAGGGTTGATTGCCACACCGTTTTTCCATATTCTGAAATCCAGATGAGGTCCTGTGGATAATCCGGTGCTTCCTACGTATCCGATTAAATCTCCCTGTCTGACCCGGCTCCCGACCCTTAGACCAGAGGCGTATCCTGAGAGGTGAAGATAAGCTGATGTATATGTGGCATTATGCTTGATCTTGACTGTGTTTCCGCCACCGCCGGACCAGCCTCTTTGAATAACTACCCCGTCTCCTATAGTATGAACTTTGGTGCCCTTTGGAGCTGCATAATCGACTCCGGTGTGAGGTTTTACTGTCCGTGTTACCGGGTGCCTTCTGGAATAGGAAAACCCTGATGATATTCTGGTGAATTTAAGTGGCGCCTTGAGAAACGCTTTCTTAAGGTTTTCACCTTTTTCGTTGTAATACTGAACAGAAGAGGAGTCGGAATCGAAAAACCTGTAAGCTTCATATCTTTTGCCGGCGTGAAAAAACTCTGCCGAGTAAACCGTTCCAATATCCACTACTTCATCTCCAATATAAACTTCGTCATAGACTACCTTGAACCAGTCACCTCTCTGAAGCCCAAAAAAGTCTATTGACCAGGCATATATGTCTTCTACTCTTGAAGCCAGGCCAATGTTGATCCCCGATCTGGAGACATCCTCCCAAAGAGAGTTTGTAATTTTCACCTCTCCGATTTTGGTTCTGGTTGTAAGCTCTTTCTCAAAAGTTCTTACCAAAATTGAATCTTTGAGGGAGAATATCACATAAGATGCTCTGTTCACCTGATATACAAGGTGTGCAAGCTCTTGATTTTCTGTGCCGGTGGTGAAATATGCTTTATAACTGTTGCCCACTTTGAGCTTTTTAAGGTCGAAAATTCCTTTGCAGGATTGTGCAAGCCTGAATACCTCATCTGATTTAACACCAAGACTCATCAAAAGGTTATTAAAAAACTCACCCTTTTTTATCACTCCCTCCTCCAGCCGTAACTCTGAAACATCTATTCCGAATTCGGTGACCGTCTCAGGAATTTCATCGTTTTTTTCTGATTGTGATACATTTCCTCCTGGTTCAGAACAGGATAAAAATAAAATAATTGAAGTCCCCAATAACAATAATCTTCTCATATAAATCTTTTTACAGCCCGAATATAAATATAAAACCGGAGATTGTTGAAAACTTTGTGTAAAAATTTGTAAATAATTGGAAAAATATGGAAAATTTCTTTATTTTTGCATAACCCTTAACCCTAAATGGCAAACATGATCAAATTCATTGGAGAATATACCGTTAAGCTGGATGACAAAGGCAGACTTATTCTGCCCTCATCATTCAAATCGGTGATTACTGACAATGATCTGCGTTTTGTTGTAAAAAGGGATCTGTTTGCAAACTGTCTAGAGATGTTTTCTTATCAGGAGTGGATAAGGGAATCGGAGTCCGTTAAATCAAGGCTAAATTTTTTCAACCGGGAACACACACAGTTCTGGAGGGAGTACACCCGGGACAGAGCTTTGGTCGAACCCGCGGAAAAACTCGGAAGGATATCAATTCCGAAAAGATTGCTTGATCAGATTGGCGTTGTCAAAGAGGTGGTTTTTGCCGGATGTGACCATAAAATTGAGATCTGGGCAAAAGAGAATTTTGACGGCACCAAACTACAAGAGAGTGAATATACAAAACTGGCAGAAAAAATCTTAGGCTAGGAGGGCCGGAATATGAGCAGTTATCATACACCTGTCCTGCTTTATGAAAGTGTATCTGCCCTGGCTGTTAAGGCGGGGGGAGTCTATATCGATGCCACACTCGGCGGAGGGGGACACACAAGGGAGATTCTCTCCAGAATGGACAGCAAAGGCCGGCTGATGGTTTTCGACCAGGACGAAAGCGCCCTTAAAAATGCTCCTGAAGACAAAAGGTTGATTCTTGTTCATAATAACTTCCGGTTCATTAAGAATTATATGAGGTTTCACGGTTTTAAGCAAGCAGACGGCATTCTTGCAGATCTTGGAGTATCATCCCACCAGTTTGATACTTCTCAAAGAGGCTTCTCTTTCAGGTTCGACTCTGCACTTGATATGCGGATGAACAGAAATTCTTCCTTTGATGCCGCCTGTGTTATTAACGAATATCCACAGCAAAAGCTGGAGTGGCTGCTGATCAACTGGGGAGAGGTAGAGAACGGGAAAAGGGTTGCATCACTCATCTGCAGCGCAAGGGAGAAGGGTCGGATTAATACTACCGGGGAGCTGAACGCAGCAATTTCTTCTGTGATACCCAGGCAGGGAGAACACAAGTATCTGGCCAGAATATATCAGGCACTAAGGATCGAGGTGAACTCTGAGATGAAAGCACTGGAGGAATTCCTCTGCAGTTCACTGGATGTGCTGGGAAGCGGGGGCAGGTTTGTCGTGATAACCTATCATTCGATCGAAGACCGGCTGGTGAAAAATTTTTTCAGAAGCGGTAATATTTATGGAAAGATAGAAAAAGATTTTTACGGAGTTGAGAAGGTTCCGTTCAAATTGATAAACAGAAAGCCCCTTACTCCTGAGGAGAATGAGATTTCGGGAAACACAAGGGCAAGGAGTGCAAAACTGAGAGTGGCAGAAAAGATATGAAAAAAGAGGGTTCAAAAGACTGGAAGAGCGAAATAATGGGCGGAGGGTTTCTCGTACAAAGCGGGATTCTCAGGCACATTAATTTTGTACTTTTTGTGTTTGCACTAATAATCTTATACATAGGGATCAATTTCGGTATAGAAAGGAGTCTGCTTACCGAGAGACAGAACCAAAGAGAGCTCAAGCACCTTAAGGCAGATTACACTAGTAAATCTGCCCGTCTGCTTAATCAGAGCAAAAGAGTCGAGATCGAGAACAGGCTCAGAAAGAACGGTTCAATGCTTAAACTGCCTTCGGAACCCCCGGGGAGGTTGGTTATGGAGGAGAAGCTATGATCTGGAACGCAACTAGAACAGTAATCATTTATCTCTGCTGTGTATCGACCGGATTGCTGATAATGGGGAGAATAATTCATCTGCAGTACTTTGAAAAGATGGAGACTACATCAGAGAATATTTCTTTCAGGGATGAAGAGATAGAAGCTGTCAGAGGAAGTATTCTGGCAAAGGATGGAAGACTGCTCTCTACATCTGTCCCCTATTTTCAGATAAGAATGGATTGCATTGTTCCCGAAGACACCCTTTTCTCCAATAACATTGACAGACTGGCCTCTTCACTCTCAAATTTCTTCAAGGACAAAAGCGCAGCTTTATACAAAAAAGAACTCATTACAGCCAGAAAAGAGGGAAAAAGATATTACCGTATCGGAAACAGAGTGGTCGATTACGGAGAGTTGATGCAGATAAAAAAGTTCCCGGTGTTTTCGGCAGGAGCAAACAGAGGGGGGATCATAGCGGAGCAGAAAGACCTCAGAGTCAATCCTTTCGAAAGACTTGCCTACCGTACAATAGGTTACATAAACCAAGAGGGTGTAAGAGTGGGTATCGAAGGAAGTTTTGACTCCTACCTTAAGGGAATCTCAGGCAGACAGAGAGTACAAAGGGTTTTTGGAGGGGAATGGAAACCAGTGGACTCAGAAAATATGATTCTTCCAAAGGATGGGTCAGATGTTCAAACAACGATTGATATTGAAATACAGGAATTTGCCGAGACAGCTCTGAGAAATCAGCTTGCCAAGGCAGATGTTCTGGAGGGTGCTACTGCTGTTGTCATGGAGGTAAAAAGTGGTGCAATCAGGGCAATGGCAAATATGAAAAGGGGGGCAAACGGTGAGTTTGATGAGTCTTACAACTATGCTATCAACAGTGCCACAGAACCAGGATCGACCCTTAAGCTGGCATCACTGGTTACAATGATAGAAGACAATGTAGTCACACTCGAGACTCCGGTTGACGCCGGAAACGGAAAGTGGCTTTATAACACAGTTACATTCTCAGATGTCTCTCACGGTGGATATGGTCTTATAAATGTGATGAAGGCTTTTGAGAAATCCTCCAATGTTGCTTTTGCCAAGCTGGCAGTCAACAACTACGAATCCAATCCAAAGCGTTTTGTAGACAGAATGCAGAACCTTAAGCTTACAGAACAGCTTAACATTGAAATACCGGGTGAGGTTTCTGCCAGGATTACAGCACCCGGGGAACCCGGATGGAACAAGGTTACACTTCCAATGCTGGCAATTGGCTACGGAATATTACTCACTCCTTTGCACACACTCACATTCTACAACGCAATTGCTAATGGAGGGAGAATGCTTAAGCCATATCTGATAGACAACATTCAGAAGAACGGAGAGATTGTAAAACAGTTTCAACCCCAGGAGATTAGCGGGGCAATCTGCTCAAAATCCACAATAGAAGTAGCTCACAAAGCCCTCAGGGGAGTAATGGTGCACGGCACTGCAAAAGACTTTAATGATTCGAGCTACTCCATATCGGGGAAAACAGGCACAGCCCAGATTGCTATGGGTAGCAGAGGTTACATAGATGCTCAGGGTTACCGGAAGCACCAAGCCTCCTTTGCAGGATTTTTCCCTTCTGAAAAACCTGTCTATTCAATAATTGTAGTATTGTACACCAACAAAACAAGGGAGAATTTTTACGGCGGCGCCTGGGCGGCACCGGTATTCAAGGAGATTGCAGACAAAATTTACTCCTCTTCACCGGAATGGAAGGAGCCCCTGAGAGCCCAGGGCAAGAGACCAAAAGACAATCCTGCGGTTTTACCAGGTAGAGCTGATAAACTCTCCTTTTTGCTCTCTTCACTTCCAACCGGGGCCAAATTCCCTGAAACAAAAGCTGAGTGGGTAGCAATTAAGAAAGACAGTACAGGTCTTATTGCACATGAACACCATTTTACATCCGACACTGTTCCTGATGTTACAGGAATGGGCATACGCGATGCACTTTATCTGCTGGAGAACAGAGGTTATATCGTAAAATTCAATGGAATAGGAAGAGTAACTGCACAGAGTTTTTCCCCTGCGGTTTCTACAGTGAGCAAAGGGTATATTTATCTTAAACTATCTGAAAATTATGAAACTAAATAAAATACTGGGAAACATAAATGCCAGGTTCATTTCAGGAACTCTCGACAAGGAGATAACATCAGTCTGTTTCGATTCAAGAGCTGTGCAAAAGGGTTCTCTTTTTGTAGCAGTGGAGGGCAGTGCTCTGGACGGACACGATTTTATTGAAAAGGCTATTGAATCAGGTGCTGTTGCTGTTATTTGCCAGAAATTCCCCGATAAAAAAACCGATGCTACGGTTATTCAGGTCAACGACAGCCATACTGTTCTAGGCATAACCGCATCAAACTTTTTCGGGAATCCCTCAGAGAAACTCAGACTGGTAGGAGTTACCGGAACCAACGGCAAGACAACTACAGTCACCCTGCTCTACAGACTCTTCACCAAACTGGGGTACAAGTGCGGATTACTCTCTACCATAAAGAACTATGTTGCAGAGAAAGAATTCGAGGCCACCCACACGACACCCGATCCGGTTATGATAAACTCTTTGCTCAATGAAATGACAGAGGCAGGTTGTGAGTATTGCTTTATGGAGGTAAGTTCTCACTCTCTTGACCAAATGAGAGTTGCCGGTCTTCACTTTACCGGCGGGGTTTTCTCCAATTTGACACACGATCACCTGGATTACCACAAGACATTCCTGGAGTACCTCAAAGCAAAGAAAAGGCTCTTTGACATGCTTGCACCAGGTTCTTTTGCACTGACCAACATCGATGATAGAAACGGTGATGTGATGGTACAAAACTCATTGGCATCATCTTACAGGTATTCCTGTCACTCTCCTGCAGATTTCAACTGCAGGATTATCGAAAAAAGCATGGAAGGGATGCTCCTCTTCATTGACGGCACAGAACTATGGACCAGATTCATCGGGGAACACAATGCATATAATCTTCTCGCCGTGTACTCAGTTGCAAGGCTGCTTGGAGCAAAAAAAGAGGAGATACTCACCGGAATCAGTTCGCTGACCTCAGTAGCCGGGAGGCTTGAATATATCACCGGTCCCGGTTTGGTAACCGCTGTAGTGGATTACGCCCACACCCCGGATGCCCTTGAAAATGTGCTCAGAACTCTGGCTGATGTATCCAAGGGAAGGGAGCTTGTAACCGTATTCGGCTGCGGTGGAAACAGGGATAAAACAAAGCGGCCTGAGATGGCAGAAGTATCAGCGAAGTACTCCCACAGAGTGGTAGTGACCTCCGATAATCCTCGCGTTGAGGATCCGGAGATGATTATTGCGGATATCCGGGAAGGATTCAAGCCAGAAGAGATGGCAAAGACTCTTTTTATTACCGATCGAAGGGAGGCAATCCGGTGCGCCTTAACCACGGCCAAAAAAGGATCTGTGGTTCTGGTTGCAGGAAAAGGACACGAAAATTATCAGGACATAATGGGAGTAAAACATCATTTTGACGATAAGGAGATCATTTCAGAAGTGTTTAACCAAATGAAGCAAAGCAATGTTATATAATTTATTTGATTACCTGAAGGATCTAATGGATTTTCCTGGAATGGGATTGTTCAAGTACATCACATTCAGGTCAATATCTGCTTTTATCCTTTCGCTTCTCATTGCCCTTTTCGTAGGGAAGAGACTAATTTACAAGCTTGCTGATAAAAAGATAGGCGAAGAGATACGGAATCTCGGACTTGAGGGGCAAATGGGAAAAAAAGGTACACCTACAATGGGTGGAATTATAATCCTTATTTCGTTGCTTATACCTGCAATTCTTTTCGGGGACCTTACCAACATCTATGTTCTGCTTATTATTGTGACTGCCATATGGCTGGGGACAATTGGCTTTATGGATGACTACATCAAGGTATTCAAAAAGAACAAGGAGGGGCTTAAGGGAAAATTTAAAATCCTAGGACAGGTGTCGCTGGGATTAATTGTAGGTCTGAGTCTCTACTTTAGCGACCAGGCTGTGGTTAAAATACCTGCAAATCAAGGTATTGAAGGAGCACAGGGGGAGGTTGTCTCCCAGGAGGAGTTTGGAGAAAAGATCAGTTATTTTGTTGAGGAAAAGAATACTAAAACCACAATACCATTTATAAAAAACAACGAGTTTGACTACAGTTTTCTCTCCCCGGGAAAAGGAGATGCAAAAGAGATAGGTGGATGGATAATTTATATCCTGACAATAATTTTTGTTGTAACTGCAGTCTCCAATGGTACTAACCTGACTGACGGAATGGATGGTCTAACTACCGGGATATCTGCCATTGTGGGGATCACTCTGGCAATTCTGGCATATGTGTCAGGTAACGTTATTTACGCTAACTATCTCAATATTATGTATATCCCCAATACGGGAGAGCTGGTTGTGGTTCTGGCAGCATTCATCGGAGCACTGGTTGGATTTCTGTGGTACAACTCATATCCGGCTCAGGTATTTATGGGTGATACGGGAAGTCTTGCTATTGGAGGAATCATTGCAGTTGCAGCAATAATAATTAAGAAAGAACTTCTGATCCCGATACTGTGCGGAATTTTCTTTGTAGAAAGTCTTTCAGTTTTGATACAGAGATACTGGTTCAAATATACACGCAAGAAAAGAGGCACGGGTGAGCGAATCTTTAGAATGGCCCCTCTTCATCACCACTTTCAGGTTACTGACGTTGATGCTCTGATAAAGGTTCCGTTAAGGCCAATGCCAGAAGCCAAAATTGTTGCCAGATTTTGGATTATTGCAATTTTGTTGGCTGTTTTTACATTGATAACATTGAAAATTAGATAATTATGTCAAGGGTTGTAATTCTTGGAGGAGGAGAGAGCGGTACAGGTGCTGCAGTTCTGGCAAAGACAAAAGGGTACGATGTCTTTCTCTCTGATTGCAATATGCTCACAGAAGAGGCCAGGCAGATTCTGGAAAAATGGAAGATCACTTATGAAGAGGGGAAACATTCTGCTGAAAGTATTATCAATGCAGATCTGGTAATTAAGAGTCCCGGCATTCCTGACGATGTTCCTATGGTTGTCAGAATCATTGAAAAAGGAATCCCGGTGATTTCAGAAATTGAATTTGCCGGGAAGTTTGATTCCTCAGTAAAAATTTGCATCACAGGTAGCAACGGAAAGACTACAACCTCTTCCATTATCTACTTTCTGATGAAAAAGGCAGGGCTGAATGTAGGTCTTGCAGGCAACATTGGTCTTTCATACGCGTATCAGGTAGCCACAACCAAAAGGGATTACTATGTTATTGAACTGAGCAGTTTTCAGCTGGACGGAATGTATGATTTCAAGGCCGACATTGCTGTCCTGCTCAATATCACTCCTGACCATCTGGACCGGTACGGCAACGAAATTGGAAGCTACATAAAGGCCAAGTTCAGGATTACTCAGAATATGTCCAGTTCTGATTGTTTTATCTTTTGCGCAGATGACCAGATAACGATTTCACACCTTGAAAAAATTATTCTTCAGGCAAAAAAACTACCATTCAGTCAGATACAAAAGGTAGAGGAGGGAGCCTTCATAGAAGATGACCAGATGTTTGTACACTATCAGGAAAAAGAATACTCTATGTTTCTCAGAGAACTGTCTCTTCAGGGAAAGCACAATGTTTACAATTCCATGGCAGCAGCAATCACCGGCAAGATTCTGAACATAGACAACTCAATACTTAAAGAGAGCCTTTCAAGCTTTACAGGGGTGGAGCACAGAATGGAAAAGGTGCTCAAAGTCAAAAATGTTCTCTATATCAACGACTCAAAGGGAACCAATGTAAACTCTACCTGGTACGCTCTTGAAAGTGTTGCAGCTCCTGTGGTTTGGATTGCAGGGGGAAAGGATAAGGGGAACGACTACTCCCCTCTTTTTGAACTGGTTAAAGAAAAAGTACGAGCAATAATATGTCTTGGAAAAGACAACAAAAAACTACATACAGTTTTCGAAGAGATGGTAGAGGAGATGTACGACACCAGCTCTGCAGAGGAGGCTGTTAAAAAAGCATACGAAATAACAAGACCGGGGGATACTGTTCTTTTGTCTCCGGCTTGTGCAAGTTTTGACCTATTTAAAAATTACGAAGAGAGAGGAAAACTCTTTAAAGAAGCAGTTCAAAAACTTTAGCAATGGCAGAACAGGACTCAATAATATACAGGCTCAGAGGAGACAAGGTTATATGGACAGTGGTGATAATGCTCTCTCTTATCTCCATTGCCGCAGTATACTCATCCAGCAGCTCTCTGGCCTATAAGAAGGAGGTAAGTTCATTCCACTTCCTGCTGACACAGATGAGGTTTGTTTTGTTTGGACTGACAGCTCTCTATATCTGCTACAGGTTCCCGCTGAGATGGTACCGTAACCTGGCATATTTCGGAATGATCGGGAGTATCGGCCTGCTTGCAGCTACAGCCTTTATGGGAAGAAACCTAAATGAAGCGGACAGGTGGCTGAGTATATTCGGTGTCTCTTTTCAGCCTTCAGAACTGGCAAAAATTGCCATAGTCCTCTATGTTGCAAAAATCATTGAGATCCACCCGATGAAAAGCTTCAAAGAGTTCTTCCTTAGGATTCTTATGCCGGTAGGTATTGTTTGTGGGCTTATTTTAAACGGAAGCACTTCTCAGGCTTTGCTCCTGGGTGCTTCTGTATTTCTTATACTCCTGATTGCCAATATCTCCTGGGGTCATATTTTTAAAAGCTTAGCACTTGTGACAGCAGCAGCCGGTGTGGTTTTGCTGCTACACATTTCATTCGGATTTATCCCCAGGTTGGATACAGCCTTTAACCGGTTGAAGTTCAATGACAGTGAAGAGTTAATAGACAAAAATCTCTCTCCGGCCGAAAAGCAGAAGATTTTGGACAGAACTCACCAGAAAAGGATGGCCAAAGTTGCCATTGCTTCTGTGGGAATTGTTGGCAAAGGTCCCGGAAACAGCACTCAAAGATATCTGCTTCCTCACCCCTATTCAGACTTTATATATACAATAATAATTGAGGAGTGGGGATTTTTGGGCGGAGCACTTGTGCTTATGTTATATCTTTTTTTCCTGTACCGGTGTATGATGCTCGCAAAAGCCTGTACAAAACCCTTCACAATGATTGTGGTATCCGGACTTGGCATTATGATCACCCTGCAGGCCCTGCTTCATATGCTGGTGAATGTTGCACTGTTGCCTGTAACCGGCCATACCCTTCCATTGATTTCGCTTGGAGGAACTTCACTGATAATCATAAGCGGTTCTTTCGGGATAATTCTCTCTGTGAGCCGTACGATTGAGTCAGGAAGGATTAAAAAGGCTGAAGCAGAAAAAGAGAACGAAGATGCAGAAAATAAAACATCAGAAGTGGTAGAGTTATGAACGGCAAGATAAAGATAATTATTACCGGAGGAGGCACCGGGGGACACATTTTCCCGGCAATATCAATTGCAAGGGCACTTGAGAAACTCTCTCCGGAGTGTGAAATTCTGTTTGTCGGAGCTCTGGGTAAAATGGAGATGGAAAGAGTTCCAGCGGAAGGGTTCAAGATTGTAGGCCTGCCCGTTGTGGGTCTTAAAAGAAACCTCTCAGCAGAAAACCTTAAACTTCCCGGCAAGATTCTCAAAAGTCTGAAAATGGCCGGTACAATTATCGACAACTACAAACCAGACGTTGCCGTGGGTGTGGGTGGATATGCAAGTGCACCGTTATTATGGATTGCTTCTGGAAGAAAGGTCCCCTACATCATTCAGGAACAGAATTCTTTTGCAGGTCTTGCAAACAGAATTCTTGGGAGAAAAGCTGTTAAAGTGTGTGTGGCATATACTGGGATGGAGAGGTTTTTTAACAAAAACAAGATTATACTTACAGGGAATCCTGTGAGAGAAGAGATAACAAAAGTGCCACAAATTGACAAAAATGAGGCAATTAAACACTTTGGTCTGGATCCCTCAAGAAAAACGATTTTGGTTCTGGGAGGCAGTCTAGGTTCAAGAACGCTGAACGAGAGCGTTAAGAGCTGGATTTCCAGAAAAGATTTCAGGGATGTTCAGGTCATTTGGCAATATGGTAAAGCTTACAGAAAAGATACAGAAGCTTTTCTGGAGAAAAACAGTTGCGATTGTGTGAAGGATTACGAGTTTGTAAAGAGAGTTGATCTGGCTCTCGCGGCTGCAGATGTAGTAGTTACGCGTGCAGGCGCAGGGACAATATCAGAACTGTGCATTGCAGGAAAAGCGTGCATTTTTGTACCCTCTCCCAATGTTGCAGAAGATCACCAGACTCACAATGCAATGGCTCTGGTAAAAGAAAATGCAGCAATGATGGTGGCCGATGACGTTGCTGTTGAAAGGGTGATGGTCAAGGCAACAGCTTTGCTCAATGATATTGCCAAAAAGGAGATGATGGAGAGAAATATCTCTTTGATGGCTTTGTACGATTCAGCGGAGATAATTGCCCGGGAGGTTCTTAAAATTACAACTAAAAAATGAAGACCAGGTACATATATCTGATAGGAGCCGGAGGTATCGGGATGAGTGCAATCGCCAGATATTACAACCATCTCGGACTTTATACGGCAGGATACGACCGCACCTGCAGTAAACTGACGCTTGAACTGGAGGCAGAAGGTATAGAGGTTCACTATGAAGACTCAGTTAATCTTATCCCTCAAAATATAAAGGAAAATCCCGGTTCTACCCTGGTAATCTTTACTCCTGCAGTGCCGGCTGACAATCAAGAATACATTTGGCTAAAAGAGAGAGGATACAGGATTATAAAAAGGTCTGAGGCGCTTGGTGCAATTGCACAGGGGAAAAAGACCCTGGCTGTTGCAGGGACTCACGGCAAAACTACGACATCTACTCTGCTCTCACACATCTGCCGGCAATCCGGGAAAGGCTGCATAGCTTTTCTTGGAGGTATATCAGCCAATTACGGGACCAATCTGCTTCTTGACCGGGGAGATACTCTGGTGGCAGAAGCCGATGAATTTGACCGTTCCTTTCACCGGTTGCATCCTTTTATTGCGGTTGTTACATCGGCCGAAGCCGATCATCTGGACATATATTCCACTTATGAAAATCTTAAGGAGGCTTTTGAGATATTCATATCACAGATTGAGGAGAACGGAGCACTTGTAATCAAAAGGGGGTTGGATCTGAATGTAAAAAGAGCCGGATGCAAGACTGTCTGGGAGTACTCTTATGACACTCCCTGCGACTGTTATGCCTTAAATATCAGACCCGATGGAAGAGGATTCTTTTCATTTGACATTCAATATCCTACGGGAATCATCAAGGATTGTACACTTGGAATTCCGGGATGGATAAATGTAGAGAACGCCATTGGTGCAACAGCTGCATCATTGTTATACGGAATTGACAAAGAAGAGATTAAAAAGTCTCTTGCAACTTTTACAGGCGTGGCAAGAAGGTTTGAGATAAAGGTAAATTCTCCAGGGTGCGTCTATATTGATGACTACGCACACCATCCGGGAGAACTTAAGACCGCAATAAGTTCAATCCGCAGTATGTTTCCTTTGAGGAAAATGACGGCAGTATTTCAGCCCCACCTTTTCAGCAGGACAAGGGATTTTGCAAAGGAATTTGCCAGCGCACTCTCTATGGTTGACGACCTGATTCTTCTGGAAATCTACCCCGCAAGGGAGGAGCCCATTGAGGGAATTACCTCCCGTACAATTTTCGATGATGTAACAATCGATAAAAAAATTTTAACCGACAAAGAGAGGCTCCTGGAAGTACTTGAAAGTAAGGACCCCGAGCTTTTGGTAACTTTTGGAGCAGGGGACATTGACAGACTTGTTGAGCCAATAACAGAAATGATCAAAAGAAGGCACAATGTTTAAAAAGATTCTCATAATCACACTTTATGCAATGCTGTTTATGGCACTGGTCCTGTATTTCGGATTTTCCGCAGCCCTTGCCAAAAAGGGAGAGGATCGTCTGCCCGTGAGCAGGATAAAGGTGGTTGTCAGGGATAGTTCACAAATCCGTTTTGTTTCCGGAAGAGAGATAAAGGAAATTGTTACTGCAAACGGTATCATTCAAGGTTCAACCATGCTTGAAGATCTGGATCTTCATCATCTTGAGCAGATACTCAACAGCAGATCTGCCGTGAAAGTATCCCAGGCATATATCAACAGAGAGGGGGTGCTCACAGTAATGATTCAGCAGAGAAAACCAATTCTAAGAATTGAGACTGAAGGGGGAGGGTTTTATATGGATGAGACTCTTTACCTGTTCCCTCTTGTGAGAAATTACTCTCCCTGGCTGCCAGTTGTCTCAGGAAACATACCGGTTACCCTTCCGGCAGGATTCAGAGGTAATCTAAAAGAAAACAACGCTTGGCTGGTGCAGATGAGAGATCTGGCAATATTCCTGGAGTCAGAGGAGTTCTGGAACAATATGACAGAGCAGTTGTATGTAGATGGCAAAGGAGTTATTAGTCTGGTCCCCAGAGTCGGCGACCACAGGATAGTATTGGGATCGCCTGTCAATATTGAGGAAAAGTTCCGGAAACTGGAATGCTTCTACCGGGAGGTGATCCCCTTGAGCGGATGGAATGCCTTCAGGAGCATTGACCTGCAGTATGAGAAACAGATAGTATGTAAAATAAATAATAATAACAAAAATTTGGATTTATGAAAGGTTATGTAGCAGCAATCGATCTGGGAACAACAAAAGTTGTATCTATCGTTGGCGAAAGAACAGAATCAGGTTACAGGATTGTATCCTTCAGAGAGTCTCCTTCAAAGGGAGTTCTCAGAGGTGAGGTGACAAACATTCAGGATGTACTCAACTCTCTTTTGCCCACAGTAAAAGAGATCAGAGAGGAGTGCGGATTTCCTGTAGAAGAGGTGTATGTGGGAATTGCAGGGCAGAATATCAAATGCATTACCACAAGACATAGCAGAAACAGAAACCGGGCCGACATTCTTATCTCTGAAAGGGAGGTGGAGGAGATGGTGCAGGAGATGTACAAAACCAGGGTCAATGCCGGAGAACAGATACTTCACGTACTGCCGCAAACCTATACAGTTGATGACAATGTTGGTGTAAAGCCGTCAGGTATGACCGGAACCAGAATCGAAGGCGACTTCAAACTGTTCATTGGAAAGACCAATTCAGTGGAACACAGTAAGCTGGTAATTGACAGGGCCGGGCTAAAACTCAAGGAACTTATACTGGAACCTGTTGCCTCTGCAAGGGCTGTACTCACAGAAGACGAGATGGAGCTTGGGGTTGCAATGATAGATATGGGAGGTGGAACTACAGACCTGCTTATATACGAGGATAATATTATAAGACACGCTGCTGTAATACCTTTCGGAGGAAAATCAATTACAGAAGACCTCAGGCAAGGTTGCAATGTCTCCTATGTAAATGCTGAACAGATGAAGATTCAGTACGGATCCTGCTACAGTGAATTCGCACCTGAAAATAAAACAGTGATTATCCCCGGCATTGGAGGAAGAGAGTCCAGGGAAGTTTCTTTTAAACTGATTGCAAGCATTATCGAGGCAAGGGTTGAGGAGATAATGGATGCAATAATGTATGAGATAGAGAATTCCGGTTATCAGGATAAGATCAGGGCTGGCATAGTGATTACAGGTGGAGGTGCACAACTTGCAAACCTGTGTCAGTATGTCACATACAAAACCGGATATATTGCAAGGATTGCTTCCCCGAATAATAGTATTACCTTTGATAGTTGCGAGGGGGTGTGCAAACCCATCTTCTCCACTGCAGTGGGACTTATTCTCAGGGGCTTTGAAACAGAAGAGAGATATGCAGGCCAGCCGAAGGAGAGTGTTGTAACAGACACATTGTTCCCCGTGGATGAAACTGTACAGGTTCAGGCAGATATTTCATCAAGGACTGCCCGTTCACAGAACAGAGCATCCAGAAAAGGTTTCAGGGAGTTTGGAAGAGGATTGTTCCAGGAGTTATTCAACAGCTCAGACGAGGCATGACGGATAATAATAAAGTGAAAAACGGAATGAAGGAGTATTTACCGGTAGATTGGGAGGTAAACAATTCCCTTATAAAGGTCATAGGTGTTGGCGGTGGCGGATGCAATGCGGTGAACGAGATGTTCAGACAGGGTATCAGGAATGTTGACTTTATGATCTGCAACACCGATACTCAGGTGTTGGCAATAAGCCCGGTTCCCGAAAAGCTGCAGCTGGGCAATGTAGTAACAAGAGGGCTTGGAGCCGGCTGCAATCCTGAACAGGGAAGAAAAGCGGCCCAGGAATCCATCGAGCTTATCCGCGAAAAGCTTTCCGGACTCACAGAGATGGTTTTCATAACTGCAGGTATGGGAGGCGGAACTGGAACCGGAGCATCTCCGGTAATAGCAAAACTTGCCAAAGATATGGGCCTTTTGACTGTTGCAGTTGTAACTCTTCCTTTCAGAGATGAAGGAAGCGAGTTTCTCAAAAGAGCAATTATTGGAATAAGAGAGCTGGAGAAATGTGTAGACAGTCTTCTGGTAATTGATAATCAGAAGCTTTATAAGATCTTTGGGGATCTGACCATTTTTGATGCATTCCCCAAGGCAGACGCAATACTGAGCACTGCAGTTAAAGGGATTGCGGAGATTATTACGCGTCCGGGTTTTATCAATGTTGATTTTGCCGATGTAAGAATGGTAATGCACAACAGTGGAATGGCTTTGATGGGAAGCGGATCGGCAAAAGGAGAAAACAGGGCAATAGAGGCTGTGGAGCAGGCGTTTTCCTCTCCACTTCTCAACGATTTTGACCTGACAACTGCCAAGAGCGTTCTGGTTAACATAACATCCGGCAGGGAAATGGGCCTTACAATGGCTGAACTTTCTCAAATAATGGACTATATCAAGGCATACACCGGGAATAATCCTGAAAACTTTAAAAGAGGAGTTGTTTGCGACGAGTCTGCAGGAGACTCTATAAGTGTTACGGTTGTCGCCACCGGATTCGATATGGACTCACTTCCCCAGATCTCCTTTGACGGAGATAAAATTGTTGAATCGGTTGTTTTAGGACAGGATACTGTAAAGATTGATGCTCCCGAAATGACCGGTTATACGGGCACTCCTGCTTCACAGCCCCGGACTGTACAGCCTGCCATTAGTAAGGAGTCCGACACAGAAAGAGCCGAAAGGGCGTCGAGGAGAGAAAAACCTGCACTTATTCTGGAACCCGGCGAGAATATCAAAGATCTGGAAAGCCAGCCGGCTTACATCAGAAAACAGATGAAGCTAAACAATCAGGGGATGCAACAGGCAAAACCCGACCCCAGAGAGGGGAGCTCGTTCAAAATAGAGGAGAACAACGGAAAACAGCAACTGCTTTCGGACAACTCCTATATTCATCAGACACAAGATTGACAACTATATTTTATGCACAAAAGAACCCGGGTTCGTTTTGCCCCAAGTCCCACAGGACCTCTCCATATAGGAGGCGTCAGGACCGCCCTTTATAATTACCTGTATGCCAAACAAAATGGGGGAGATTTTATTCTCAGAATAGAAGATACTGACTTTCAGCGATTTGTTCCTGGAGCAGAAGAATACATTATAGAAGCGTTATCCTGGTGTGGGATTAATCCCGACGAGGGTGTGGAGAACGGGAAAATTGCAGTTTTACCTTCTAAAAAGCATCCGCACGCTCCTTACAGGCAATCGGGCAGAAAAGATATTTACAGGAAATATGCAGAACAGCTAATAGAAAGTGGATTTGCATACTTTGCCTTTGACACTCCCCAGGAGCTGGAGAGATTGAGAAGCGAGGCTGAAGCAAAAGGAGGGACATTCACCTATAATTATGAAATACGCGAGGGAATGAATAACTCCCTCAAAATGTGCAAAGAGGATATAAAGAAGCTCATTTCTACCGGGGATCACTGGGTTGTGCGATTTAAGATCCCCGAGAACCGTATTGTCTATATGAACGATATGATAAGAGGGGATATTGAGGTTAACAGCTCTACTCTTGATGACAAGGTGCTTTGGAAAGCTGCCGACCAGCTGCCAACATATCATCTGGCCAATATTGTGGATGATCACCTGATGGAGATTACAGATGTAATAAGGGGCGAGGAGTGGCTTCCATCCCTTCCTCTGCATTATCTTCTTTATGAAGCTTTCGGATGGCAGGATAGCCGGCCATCATTTGCCCATCTTTCACTTTTGCTCAAACCCGACGGAAAGGGTAAACTCAGCAAAAGAGACGGTGACCGTCTAGGTTTTCCGGTTTTCCCCCTCGAGTGGAGAGGTTCTCAGGGTGAGATTTCAAAAGGATACAGAGAAGAGGGATACTATCCTGAAGCATTCGTGAATCTTCTTGCTTTTCTGGGATGGAATCCGGGTAGTGAAAAAGAGATTTTTTCCCTTAAAGAACTCACAGAAGTTTTTTCTCTTGAGAGAGTTGTCAAATCGGGTGCAAAGTTCAATCCCGACAAGGCAAAATGGTACAATCAGGAGTATCTCAGAATGAAAGAAACAGAGGAGCTCGCCAGAGAATTCCTTCCTGTTCTTGAGTCGAGAGGAGTATCAAAACCTTTTGAATATGTAGTTCAGGTTGTTGCACTTATAAAGGAAAGGGCATATTTTGTCAATGATTTCTGGGAGTTGTCCGACTATCTCTTTACTGCTCCCCAAAACTACGATCAAAGTGTGATGGCCAAGTTTCGGAACTCAGAAACTCCGGCATTGATGCAAAAAATCAGTGATTTTATATCAGGGCTTGAGCCTTTTGATGTCACTCAGCTGCACGATAAGCTACAGGATTTAATTAAAGAGAACGAGTGGAAAACAGGTGTTGTGATGAACACAATAAGGCTTGCTATTGTAGGTGCGTCAAAAGGGCCGGGTATAGCTGAGATTGTTGTACTACTCGGTAAAGAGGAGTGTAAGAGCAGAATTGAAAAATTCCTGAAGGCTGAGTGATGCTTTTTGTTATGATCAGTTTTTACCCCTGATACGCTTTTCCCATTCCCAGGCAGATTTATATACCTCCTCAACAGAAGTGCCGGCACTCCAGTGAAGTTCTTTGTTTGCCTTTGAAGGGTTTGCCCAGACCTTCTCAACGTCCCCTGCTCTTCTGTCTGTGATTTTATATGGAATTTTTACTCCCGTTGCCGACATAAATCCGTTGACAACCTCCAGAACAGAGAGGCCTCTGCCGGTACCGAGATTGTAAAACTCAATATCTTCAGCTATTTTCTCAGTGGGGGAGAGCATCCGGTCAAGCGCTTTTATGTGAGCCTTTGCCAGATCGCATACATAGATATAGTCTCTGATACAGGTTCCGTCGGGTGTGTTGTAATCTGAGCCGAATATTCTAAGCTCATCTCTGATTCCTGCTGCAGTCTGTGTTACAAAGGGAAGCAGATTCTGCGGCACACCTCTTGGAAGTTCTCCTATAAGAGCAGAAGGATGAGCACCCACAGGATTGAAGTATCTGAGAGAGATCGCTTTAAGCCTTCCCTTTAAAGCGTAGGTACAGTCAGTCAGAATGTCTTCACAAATTTGCTTGGTTCTTCCGTATGGAGATACCGCTTTCTGCAAAGGAGCATCCTCTCCTACCGGCAAATGGTCTTCAGATGGCTGGCCATAAACTGTGCAAGAAGAAGAAAATACCACTGCACCTGTTTTTCCATTTGCAGTAAGTGCCTCAAGAAGACAAATAAGAGACATTATGTTGTTCCGATAGTACTCAACAGGCTTTATAACACTTTCCCCCACAGATTTATATGCCGCAAAATGAATGGCTGCTGATATTCCGGGAAATTCTTCGAAAAGCGAATTAATCTCACCCTGATCTGCACAATCTGTCTCTTTGAAAAGAGGTCTGACACCGGTGATCTTTGCGATTCCCTCAAGCACAGAAGGTGATGAGTTGGAAAAATTATCGGCAATTACAACTTCGTACCCTGCATTGTGAAGCTCTACAGCTGTGTGGGCCCCGATGTAGCCGGTACCTCCCGTCACAAGAACTCTGATCTTTCCCATACTCAAATATTTTATCTGTTTTTTGCAAAAAAATCCTTTATTGCACTGCACACTCTTTGTTGAGTATCATCATTCAACTCTGTATGCATAGGCAGAGAGAGTACCTCTGAGGCCACCATTTCTGAATTCCGCAGAGAAACTCTTACTTTCGAGATTGGTGTAAAAGCTTTTTGTTTGCTCAGCGGCAAAGGGTAATAGATCATTGATGCAATCCCTTTTGAAGCTAGATATTCCCTTAGGCTGTCCCGCTTTTTGGTCCGGATTGTAAACTGATGATAGACATGAGTGCTAAAAGCTGATTCTGCTGGAAGTATTATCTCCTCAACATCGCATAAAAGCTCTTTGTATCGCTGGGCAAAGCGGTATCTTGAAGCTGAGTATTCATTCAGATATTTGATCTTTACATTCAATACTGCAGCCTGGATTGTATCAAGTCTTGAATTCACACCAATTATATCGTGAGAGTATTTTATCTTTTGGCCGTGGTCGGTTATCATCCTGATTTTTGAGGCAAGCTCAGCATTCTGGGTAAAGAGAGCTCCTCCGTCTCCGTAGCAGCCCAGATTCTTGGTAGGAAAGAACGATGTACAACCAATTGTTCCAATTGTTCCGGCAGCCCTTTTTTTGTTGTCGTTTCCGGTATAAACGGCTCCGAGAGCCTGAGCATTATCCTCAACAACCCAGAGTCCTGCATTGGCGGCAACCTGTTCGATTCTGTCCATATCACTTACCTGGCCGAACAGGTGAACAGGTACTACAGCTTTTGTACGTTCAGAACAAGATACTTCAATATCTTCCGGTTTTATGTTGAATGTAAGCGGATCTACATCGACAAGAACAGGAACAAGCCCCAGCAGGCCCACAACCTCTGCTGTAGCTGCATATGTAAAGGCCGGCACTATAACCTCATCACCGGGTGCAAGCTCCAGAGCCATCATTGCTATCTGCAGGGCATCTGTTCCGTTGGCACAGGCAATTACGTGTTCAGACACAAGAAACCTTGCGAGTTCCTTTTCAAACTCTCCTACCTGTCTTCCGTTTATGAAGTTAGCCTCTTCAACCACCTCATTTATTGCCGAATCTATCTGCTCTTTAATTTTTTTATACTGACCCTTGAGGTCCAAAATTGGGATTGTCATCTGTCGAGATAAATTAATAATCAGTTCTGATGTATGGTTCTGCAAATTTATAAATATTATTGCCCCGGACAAGAAATAACTATATTTGCACATTATGGAAAACAAGCAGAAAGTTATTGGAATTGCGGCAGATCACGCCGGATATGAACTTAAGGAGATCTTAAAAAAAGAGCTCATCTCCACAGGTTTAGATGTAAAGGACTTTGGAACATATTCCTCCGAAAGTATGGATTATCCTGACGTCGCTCATCCTTTGGCCCTCTCGGTGATTTCCGGAGAGTGTAACTCAGGGTTTGCCATCTGCGGCTCCGGAAACGGAATATGTATGACTGTGAACAAGCACCACGGGATCAGGGCTGCTCTGTGCTGGAATAAGGAGATCTGCACACTCTCACGGGAACACAACGATGCAAATGTGTGCTGCCTGCCCGCAAGGTTCATCAGCAGCAAAGAAGCATTGGAAATAGCCAGAATCTTCCTGGAGACACCTTTTGAGGGTGGAAGGCACCAGAGAAGACGGGACAAAATCGATGGCTGATATCCCCTTTAAGATAATTGACAACAAGTGTACTTTTCCTCTTGAGGAGAATAAAATCGAACACTTTCCGGGAGGTTTGGTCATACCAATAGACAAGCCTTACCGCTGGACATCTGCCGATGCAGTACGAAAGGCAAAATTCAGAGCTGTAAAGTTTTTTGGAGTAAAAAATCTTAAGGTTGGACATGCCGGAACTCTGGATCCCCTGGCCACCGGAGTATTACTTCTATGTCTGGGCAGCGCCACTAAGAAAGCTTCGTTGCTGCAGGACGGTGTCAAAGAGTACATTGCTGAGATCACATTTGGAGCTACAACTCCATCTTTTGATCTTGAGAAGGAGATAGACTGTAATTACCCGTTCAGCCACATAACCAAAGAGCTAATATCTGAGGCTATAAAAAATTTCACCGGAGAACAGGAGCAGATTCCGCCTTCTTTCTCTGCAAAACTTGTGAACGGACTCCGTTCCTACACTCTTGCACGCGAGGGAGACAGCAGAGAGCTTAAGCCATCTGTAATTGCTATCCACGAACTGGAAATCATCTCTTTTGAATCTCCTGTTCTGGTTTTAAGGGTACTGTGCTCAAAGGGGACTTACATAAGAGCACTGGCGAGAGATTTGGGGCTGGCTCTAAATAGCGGAGCAACTCTTACCAATCTTACAAGAACCCGTTCGGGGGATTTTTTACTTTCTGGTTGTTTGTCAATCGAACAGCTCCAGAGTCTTTTTCCTCTGTAAAATAATTCTGAAATTTTTAGAAATAAATGAAACTTTTTAAATTATCATCCGTATAAATAAAAGTTTTATTAATTTATTTCTTTACAATGAAGTTATCCCAGTTTAATTATCCGCTTACACCAGAACACATTGCAAAATATCCCGCAAAGTACAGGGATGAATCCAGAATGTTAGTTCTCAACAAAAAGACCAGAGAGGTCGAACATAAATTATTCAAAGACATTCTTGACTACTGTTCTGAGAAGGACATTTTCATTTTCAACGACACTCGCGTTTTCCCTGCGAGACTGAACGGGAACAAAGAGAAAACCGGTGCAGAAATCGAGGTCTTCCTTTTAAGGGAATTGAATGCAGACCAGAAATTGTGGGATGTGCTCGTAGATCCTGCAAGGAAAATCAGAATAGGAAACAAACTCTATTTTGGAGAGAATGATGCACTGGTGGCAGAGGTGATAGACAACACCACTTCCAGAGGAAGGACTTTAAGGTTTTTGTTTGACGGCACACACGACGAGTTCAAGGCAACTCTGTTTCAACTGGGAGAAATGCCTATTCCCAAGTGGATAAGGAGCAGGGCCGAGGCCATTGACAACGAGAGATACCAGACCATATACGCAAAAAACGAGGGGGCAGTTGCTGCTCCTGCAGCAGGCCTCCATTTCAGCAGGGAACTTATGAAGAGAATGGAGATCAAGGGAGTGGATTCTACATATATTACTCTTCATATGGGTCTTGGACATTTCAGAACCGTTGATGTAGAAGATCTGTCAAAACACAAAATGGATTCAGAACAGGTATTTATCTCAGAAGAGAGTGCCGATTTTATCAACAAAACCAAGGAAAATGGAGGAAGGGTATTTGCAGTAGGCGTAACTGTTCTGAGAGCAATAGAGACATCTGTCACAACCAAGGGAAAGCTCAAGCCCTTTAACGGATGGACCAACAAATTCATATTTCCACCCTACAGTTTCTCTGTGCCTGACGCACTCATAACCAACTTTCACCTTCCCCAGTCCACAATGCTTATGTCTGTTGCTGCCTTCGGGGGCTTCGATATTGTAATGAATGCATACAGGATTGCACTTAAGGAGGGATACAGGTTCGGAACATATGGCGATGCTATGTTAATTATTTAATGAGCAAAGATTTTCTTTTTCTTGTTTTTTATTTTCTTATTCCGGTGTTCATAGAGTTCTGAAGCCTCTAGTTTTGCACTATGTTTGAACAGGAACTGGTGTGTGCTGTTGCGCTTAACAAGATTCTTCCCTTCCAGCCGGGAATATGCTTTGCTCTGTATAAATACTGCGGCAGCTACACAAATCTTTTCTCACTACCGTTCAGGGAGTTGTATCTGTTGACCGGCAAAAGAAGAGAGTTGGCCGGACGCATCTGTGATGACAAAGAGATAACAGCAGCAGAGAAAGATCTGGAAAAACTTACTTCTCTCGGAGTTAAAGCTATTCACCCCGGTACGGGAGAGTATCCTGAACTCCTAAGGGAGTGTGCCGATCCTCCGGCAGTGCTTTTCATAAAAGGAGATGTAAATCTTAATGACAAGTATTTTGTGTCGGTTGTAGGCACAAGAAGGTCAACACCTTACGGCGAGATCTCTTGCAGAAAAATTATCTCCGAACTGGCCTCCTCCGGAATCAATCCCGTAATTGTAAGCGGACTGGCATACGGAATAGATATCTGTGCCCACAAGGCTGCGCTGGACAACGGATTAAAAACTGTTGCGGTGATGCCCTGCGGAGCAGAGAGTATATATCCGTCAGCTCATAATTCAGTTGCAGAAAAAATTTCATGCAACGGAGCAATTCTTACTGAATTTCCGTTTGGAACTCCCCCCTTTAAAATGAACTTTATCCAAAGAAACAGAATAATTGCGGGCCTTTCGGCAGTGACAACAGTAATTGAGTCAGATGTGAAAGGTGGGGCTCTCTCCACAGCAGAGCTCTCCCAAATATATTCCAGAGAGGTATTTGCTCTGCCGGGGAAAATTGGCGAGAGGGCTTCTGCAGGTTGCAATATGCTGATATCAAGAAATATTGCAAACATCTTTATCTCAACATCCCATTTTCTTGCCTATCTGGGATGGGGATCCGGCCAGATCAGAACATACTCAGAACCTGACCTGTTTGGCACTTACAAAGCTGAAAAAGAAAAAATATTCGTAGCTTTAAAGAATAATCCGACTCTTGACAGGGATGACTTACATCGTGTTACAGGGTTGAATATTAAAGTCTTATCGGCAGCATTGCTGGAGATGGAGCTTGACGGAATAATTAATCCTCTCCCTGCCGGGAGGTATGTTGTTGTGAGGAAAAGTTTATGATGAAATTCATTGATACCCATACTCATCTTTACGATGAAGCATTTAATTCAGATATTGACCAGGCGGTCGAGAGGGCAAAAATGGCTGGAGTATCCGGATGTATATTGCCCGCAATCGACATGGATAATCAGATAAAGCTGCTCAGTCTTTCTGACAGATATCCGGGATATCTCTATCCCTGCACAGGATTGCACCCAACATCCGTGAACAGTAGTTTCAGAGAGGAGCTTCAATATGTTTATGACTGCTCTTGCAAAGGAGGATTCTGCGCAATAGGAGAAATTGGTATTGACGGATACTGGAGCAGGGATTTCATAAGGGAGCAAATGGAGGTGTTTGAGTCTCAGTTAAGGCTGGCTTCAAAACTGAACCTGCCTGTTATTATCCATTCAAGAGAGGCTACAGATGAGATATTCGAAGTACTGAGGAGTGTCAGGGGAGAATCTTTGAGAGGCGTTTTTCATGCATTTTCCGGAAGTTTTGAAACTTTCATCAGATATTCAGAATACGGTGATTTTATGATAGGTATAGGGGGTATTGCCACCTACAAAAACTCAAAACTGCCTGAAACATTAAAGAAGATTCCCCTTGACAGAATTTTACTTGAAACTGACTCCCCGTGGCTTACACCATCTCCTCACAGGGGAAAGCGAAATGAACCATCGTTTATCCCCCTTATTGCTGCCACAATTGCTCAGGCAAAAGGGTGCACTGCAGAAGATGTAGCTGCTGCTACTACTCAAAATGCAGAAAAGCTTTTTGGAATTAAATTTAATAACACATAAAAAGAAATGGACCGATCGATTTTGTTGATTTATACGGGAGGAACAATAGGAATGAAGCAGGACAGCGAAACTCTTGCCCTAGTACCCTTCAATTTCGACCAGATAATGCAGGAGGTTCCTGAACTTAAAAAATTCGGATATCGTATTGATTCAGTATCATTCGACCCGCCCGTGGACTCTTCTGAGGTCTCTCCCGGATTCTGGATTAAACTTGCCGGGATAATCAAGGATTCTTATATGCAATACGACGGATTTGTTGTTTTGCACGGAACCGATACAATGTCGTATTCAGCCTCAGCCCTGAGCTTTATGCTGGAAAACCTGTCAAAACCGGTAATATTCACCGGCAGTCAGTTGCCTATAGGTATTCTGAGGACAGACGGCAAGGAGAATCTTATCTCCTCTATTGAGATAGCAGCAGCTATCGACGAAAACCAAAAAGCGATGGTTCCGGAAGTCTGCATATATTTTGAGAACAAGCTTTACAGAGGAAATCGCACAACCAAATACAGTGCAGAGAACTTTAGCGCCTTTAAGTCTGCCAATTATCCCCCTTTGGCAGAGGCAGGTGTGCATATGAAATACAACTCCGCACAAATTTTTAAGACAAACAGTGACAAAGCTCTTAGAATTCATACGAATCTGGATACAAATGTCGCTATCCTCAAAATATTCCCCGGAATTTCTCCTGAAGTTATGAACAGCATCGTCGGCATCGAGGGCCTCAGGGCGATAATTCTTGAGACATACGGATCCGGAAACGCTCCGACTGCTGGCTGGTTCATTGAAATTCTGGACAAAACTGTAAAAAAAGGGATAATTGTTGTGAATGTCACACAGTGTCACGCGGGAAAGGTGGATATGGAAGCCTATTCAACAGGGATTTTATTGAAAAAAATCGGAGTGGTAAGCGGTCACGATATAACAACCGAAGCTGCACTTACAAAATTATTTTTTTTAATGGGCCAAAAAATTGACATCCAAATCATTAAAAAGCTTATGGGTAATAATTTGCGTGGCGAAATAACAATTGATTAATGAATATTAAAAAAATCTTTCTAAATTGCACAACATTTTGTATAGATTGACTAACGAATAACTATTTAAAAATACATTGTTTAATACTTTAATCACACAAAAATTTATGAAAAAATTTTTCATGTTTTTGGCAGTAATGGGTTTTATTGCCATTTCTGCTCAATATGTATCTGCCCAGACACCTGAGCCTGCCGCTGAAATGACAACTTCGGTTGCAGCTGACGAGACAGCACAACAGGACATTCCTATTCACCAGCAACTTAAGGCAAAGTTCATTGAGGGTGGCGCCGGTTTTATGGCTGCAATTCTTCTGACTCTCATTCTTGGGCTTGCTATCGCTATCGAAAGGATTATTTACCTGAACCTGGCCTCGACAAATACAGAAAAGCTGCTTCAGGAGGTTGAAGAGGCAATGGCAAAGGGTGGTATTGAGGAGGCAAAAGAGGTTTGCCGTAACACAAGAGGTCCGGTAGCCGGAATTTTTTATCAGGGTCTCTGCCGTTCAGACGAAGGCATTGAAATGGTTGAGAAATCTGTTGCTTCATACGGATCAATTCAAATGTCACAGTTAGAAAGCGGACTCTCCTGGATCAACCTCTTTATCTCAATCGCTCCTATGTTAGGATTCCTTGGAACAGTTGTGGGTCTTGTTATGGCATTCGACGCTATCGAGGCAGCCGGTGACATTTCCCCGAACGTAGTTGCAGGCGGTATGAAGGTGGCTTTGATTACAACAGTAGGTGGTCTTATTGTTGCTATCATACTCCAGCTCTTCTACAGTTATATCATTTCCAAGATGGACTCAATCACCCTTACAATGGAAGATGCTTCAATCTCTCTGGTGGATATTTTAGTTAAGGCAAAAAAATAGAGATATGTCAAAAGGATTAAAAATATTTTCGATTGCGTTGTTTGTCATTACTGCTGTGATAGGGGTTTTATTTTATTTGAGCCCCACTCCTACACCCAAAGATCCGGGAGTAATGGTCAATGTAATATTGCTTTTTGCATACATTCTTTTGGGGCTTGGAATACTTCTGGCAGTTGTGCTACCGATCCCATCACTGTTGCAATACCCTAAGAAACTTAAGAAACTATTCTTTACCCTGCTGATTGTAGCGGTGGTATTTGTACTCGGTTATCTGCTTGCATCGGGAGACCCTGTTGATGTGAACACTGAAGTTCCCCCCTCAGGCCGGATACTTAAGCTTACTGATACAGCACTGATTATAACCTATATTACACTTTTAGCCTCAATACTGGCAATTGTCTGGGGAGGCATTAAAAATCTTGTGCAAAAAACTAAATAATTTATGGTAAGGAGAGTAAATGAAATAAATTCATCATCAACTGCTGACATTGCCTTCATAATTCTGGTATTCTTTCTGATGGTATCAAATATGGACTCTGTAGGCGGGCTTCAACGCCTTTTGCCTCCGATGCCCGATGAAGACCAGAAAGTTGAACAGCAAAAAGTTAACCGACGTAACATATTCGTTGTCAAAATCAACGAAAAAGACCAACTTTATGCCGGTTCAGACTATATCGATATTTCGATGCTGAAGGACAAGGCCAAGGAGTTTCTGGTGAACCCGAATAACGACGAATCTTTACCTGAAAAGGAGAATAAAGAGATTGAAGGTTTCGGGCTTTATCCGGTATCAAAAGGAGTAATCTCTCTGCAGAACACAAGGGGAACAAGTTACGAAACTTACATTATGGTTCAGAATGAGCTTGTAAAAGCCGTGAACGAAATTCGTGACGAGTTTTCAAAGGAGCACTATGGAAGAAAATACGCTGCTCTGGACGAGGACAAACAGAAGATTGTCAGACAGATAATTCCTCAGAACATATCCGAAGCCGAACCTGTAGATACTAAATCCAAAAAGAGATAACAGGAGGAAGACAATATGATTCAAAAAAGAAAGCCAAAAGAAATGCAGGCCATCGGGACCTCTTCACTTCCTGACATCGTATTTATGTTGATTATCTTCTTTATGGTTACATCTACTATTCGTGAAACCAATAAAAAGGTAATTGTAAAGATTCCGGAAGCTTCCGAAACTGCAAAACTGGAAAGAAAAGACCTTGCGTCTTATATTTATGTAGGTACTCCAATCAAGACAGAGCAGGCAAAATATGGTACAGACGTTCGTATTCAGCTTAACGACTCATTCAGGTCGGTTACAGATATTCGTGACTTCGTTGCAGCTGAGAGGGAGAATATGAATGAGGCAGACAGACCTTTTATGACTGTTTCAATCAGGGCCGATATTAACACCCGAATGGGTATAATTACTGATATTAAGCAGGAACTTAGAAGATGCTCTGCTCTTAAGATTATGTATTCTTCAAGAAAGCCTTCTTCGACTGAATAAGTTGATAAATATTTCAAGAAAAAAGGGTGTTACTATGAACAATAGGACACCCTTTCTTGTATCTTTATAATAGTAAATTCTTACAAAAAATGAAAAAAGCAATTATTATCCTTCTGCTCTTTTTCACACTCCCGGTAATCGGAGGTAGCAACAACCCGGGAGAGGGCGGAGGCAGCAAAAAGGCAAAGTATGTCTTCTTCTTTATAGGAGACGGAATGGGAATTCAGCAAGTTTCGCTTACTGAAAATTACCTGGCAGAGCAAAATGGCGTAAACGGCAGGGAGTTACTCAATTTCTCAAAGTTTCCAGTCACCGGACTTGTTTCTACTTACTCAGAAAACGCAGATATAACCTGTTCTGCAGCAGCCGGGACAGCTATGTCAACCGGTAGCAAGACAAACAACGGAATGCTAGCAATGGACACTGATACAAACAGGCTTACAAGCATAGCCTACAAAATTCACAATAGTGGCATTCCTGTCGGAATAGTTTCCACCGTTACGCTTGACCACGCAACTCCGGCAGCATTTTACGCAAATTTTCCTGACAGAAGAGGCTACTATGAAATTGCACTGCAGCTCCCGGAGTCAGGATTTGAATTCTTCGGAGGCGGAGGATTTGTAAATCCAAAAGGTAAAGAGAAAGACAAGGCTGATATTTACTCCCTTATGGAGGAGAAAGGATATACTGTTGTTCGAGGATTAAATAACCTTACTGCCGGTAAAGTTTCAGGGAAACTTGCACTTTTCCAGGAGAGCGGCAAAGAAGGAGACCTACCCTACGCCATAGATCGCAGAAATGACGACCTTACACTCAAGGATATGCTCAAAGCTGCCATAGACCATCTCTATGGCAAGAATGGCTTCTTTATTATGGCAGAAGGTGGTAAGATAGACTGGGCAGCCCACAACAATGACACCAAGACGACAATGCTTGAAATCATTGACTTTGCAGATGCTATTGAGATTGCATACCAATTTTACCTGGAACACCCCGATGAAACACTTATAATAGTTACATCCGATCATGACACCGGTGGACTTGGACTCGGAAGAAAAGGGGCAGGTTCAAATTTCAAACTGAAGGAGCTGGATGTTCAGGTTAAATCCTTTGCTGCAGATAGTACATCCGAGGAGGCGATTGAATCTCTGAACAGGGCAGCCGGACTGGGATGGACCACCAACGGGCATACTGCCTCAGATGTGATTATCTACTCAACAGGTGCAGGCAGCTACAGGTTTTCCGGGAAAATGGACAACACAGATATCCCCAGGAGAATTCTGGAAGCTATGAAAATTAAATTTTGACCATCCAAAACCAATTGCAGTGAATGAATAATTGAGTAAATTTGCCAAGATAATTCATTCTTGGCTGCAAAATGGAAGAAATAAAAAGAATCAAGGTTGCAAAACTGCTCAGGGATACTCCGGGCAAAAAGGTATTGGTCAAAGGTTGGGTAAGAACCAAAAGGGGAAACAAGAATATCTCTTTTGTAGCTCTCAATGACGGATCTACAATTAACAACATACAGATTGTCTTTGATATGTCCCTCTTTTCCGAGGATAGTCTCAAAGATGTCACAACCGGAGCCTGCGTTAGTGTTTCAGGAACTTTGTCTGAATCGGTAGGAAGCGGGCAAAATGTTGAGATACAGGCAGAAGAGTTAACTATATACGGTAAAGCATCCCCGGAAACCTATCCCTTGCAGAAAAAGGGTCACACTCTGGAATTTTTAAGGGAGATTGGACATTTAAGACCAAGGACAAATACATTCGGATGCGTGCTCAGAATACGTCACGCAATGGCCTTTGCAATTCACAGGTTTTTTAACGACAAAGGATTTTACTATTTACACACTCCCATAATCACTGCTTCAGACGCAGAGGGCGCCGGAGCAATGTTCCAGGTGACCACCCTCAATCTCGGGAATGTCCCCAAAAGGGAGGACGGGTCAATTGATTACAGTCAGGATTTCTTTGGAAAAGCAGCAAATCTCACAGTAAGCGGACAGCTCGAGGGTGAGCTTGGAGCACTGGCACTTGGTGAGATTTACACTTTCGGGCCCACATTCAGAGCCGAAAATTCAAACACGCCAAGGCACCTTTCAGAATTCTGGATGATAGAACCAGAGATGGCTTTTTATGAGATTAAGGAGAATATTGATCTGGCCGAAGAGTTTATAAAGTATCTTGTAAACTACGCCCTTGAGAACTGTATGGACGATCTTAAATTTTTGAATGACCTGTTTGACAAAGAACTTATTGAGAGGCTTAAGAGCGTTATCACAACAACATTCGTGCGGTTATCCTATACAGAAGGCGTTGATATACTTATTAAGTCCGGAATGAAGTTTGAATATCCCGTAAGCTGGGGTATTGACCTTCAGAGCGAACACGAAAGGTACCTAGTGGAAAAACATTTCAAAAAGCCGGTCATACTTACAGACTATCCAAAAGAGATCAAGGCGTTCTATATGAAACAGAACGAAGACAACAAGACTGTAAGGGCAATGGATGTTCTTTTTCCCAAGATAGGCGAGATAATAGGAGGATCCCAGAGAGAGGAGTCGCTTGAAAAGCTTCAGAACAGAATTGATGAGCTCAAGATGGGAACAGAATCTCTCTGGTGGTACCTTGAGACCAGAAAATTCGGCACTGCTCCTCACTCCGGATTCGGGCTTGGATTCGAAAGGCTTCTTTTGTTTGTAACCGGAATGGCCAACATCAGAGATGTAATTCCTTTCCCAAGGTCACCAAAAAATGCAGAATTTTAAACAATGATAGTAATAGGAATTGCCGGAGGAACCGGATCGGGAAAGACAACAGTCGTAAATGAAATTTGCAGACTGCTCAAAAACGACAAAGTAGTGGTCATCCCCCAGGATTCCTACTACAAGGATAACAGTCACCTCCCTCTGGAGGAGAGACTGGAGCTAAATTTCGACCATCCTGACTCAGTTGATTTTAAATTGCTTGTCAGGCACCTGAAGGAGCTTCGTGCCGGCAAATCCATTGAGCAGCCTATCTATTCCTATCTTACCTGTGCGCGTTCCCAGACAGAGAGTGTAAAAGTTGATCCTTCCAAGGTGATAATTGTTGAGGGGATTTTGATCTTTACTTGTCCGGAACTTCGCAATTGTATGGATATTAAAGTATTCGTGGACGCAGATGCAGATGACAGGCTGGGAAGGGTAATCTTCAGGGACAATCTGGAGAGGGGCAGAACCATAGAAAAGGTTCTTGAAAGATATCAGAAGACTGTTAAACCTATGCATCTGCAGTTTATTGAGCCCAGCAAAAGATATGCAGATATTATTATACCCCAGGGGGGCCATAATCAGGTTGCCATAGATATTTTACTGGCATCTGTCGAAAAGGCCCTCGAAAGAAAATAATGCTAAAAAAAGACAAAAAAGCCGGATTATATCTTACCATTGCCGTACACCTGATGGTATTAATTGTGCTTTTGTCTGCCAGAATAGGATTTGAGCTCAAAGAGGAGATCTCCTTTGTGCTGGATTTCACCAAACAGGATCAGATTGAAAAAGATCAGGAAAAGGCCAGGCTCAAGGAGGAGGTAAGCAATGAACTAGACCGTCTGCTCTCCGGTGAAGAAAGAAGCAGGTATATACGGAATGTTGCCACAGATGTGTCTGACCTGAGCAAAACTCCCTTGAAAGATGACAGATTCAAAGATCCCGGAAAGGTTTATGAAGAGGCACAAAGGCTTCAGGATAAGCTGGATGCTTCAAAAAAAGAGTTAGCACTGGAGCAGGGTAGTGACGATGTTGTAATCGAAAATGCAGAAAAAGAGGTAAAAACAGCCAGTTACAAAGGTCCATCCGTAATTTCATATTCATTGGGAGGAAGAAAGGCGATGTCTCTTCCTATCCCCGTTTACAAGTGCCAGGGGGGAGGAGATGTCTATGTTGCCATAATTGTCAACAGAAAGGGTTATGTTACAGCAGCCAGTGTTATTGCTGCCGCTTCGTCATCGGACAAATGCCTGCAGGAGTTTGCAATAAGGGCTGCAAAATCATCCAGATTTACATCCTCCGGGAGTGCTCCCGAGAAAGATGCAGGAGAGATAGTTTACCGTTTTATCGCCCAGTAATCTGCTATTTTCGGACAGCCTCAATCATTACATTGTCGATGCCTGACATAATAGGATAGAAAGCCAGGTCATCCAGAACCGAGTACCTTCCAAAGAGTGCCTTTATCTGTGTAATAATCACTTCACGCGATTCTTCCCACTCTCTCTTTTCGGGAACAAGTTTGTTGAGAGCGGCATATTTCAGAAAGCCGTCTTCTAAATTAATCCTCTCAATAAGTTTGTACAGAGATGTAATATCTTTAACTTCATTCAGTTCTCTGCGATATCTGTCTGCAAGGGTGGAGCTGTATTTGAACGGTAGCCCCATATTGCTGGCGTTAACAAAAAATTTGTTCACCCCGGCTGTATCAAGCGGTACAAATATGTCCGGGATGATTCCTCCTCCTCCGTAAACAGTTTTGCCTCCGCGAGTGATGTACTTAAGGGAGTCGTTTTTCCTGATGCTGTCAGCAGAAGTCATCTCTCCGTGGCGGTACCTTTCCAGAATATCATACCTGTAATCATCAGAATAGGGCTTCTGAATTGACCTTCCGGTAGGAGTGTAAAATCTGGCCACGGTAAGTCTCAATCCCGATTTGTCACTGAAATAAATCGGCTCCTGCACCAACCCTTTACCAAAAGATCTTCTGCCAATAATTGTACCCCGGTCGTTATCCTGAATTGCACCTGCAAATATTTCGCTCGATGAGGCAGATCCCTCATCAATTAGCACCTTTAATTCAATATTCCTGGCAATCCCTTTTCCGTTGGCGTGAAAATCCTGACGTTTGCGCTTCATTCCCTGCATATAAACTATCAGTTGTCCTTTTTCCAGAAACTCGTTTGAAAGCAAAAGAGACTGGTCGAAGTACCCTCCCGAATTACCCCTCAGATCAAAAATAAGTCTTTTCATTCCTTGTGAGGCAAGTGATTTCAAAGCAGAGAGGAACTCTTCGTGACTTGTCCTGGAGAACTTGGATAACTTGATGTATCCCGTAGAGTCGTCTGTCATATAACTGACATCAACGCTTTTAACCGGAATTTTGTCTCTTTTGATATCAAAATAGACCAACTCTTTTACCCCTCCTCTCTTTATTCCCACTTTTACTGTAGAGCCGGAAGCACCGCGAAGTCTTTTAACCAGTGAATCCTGATGCATCTTTACACCCGCCACTACTTCTGAGTTTACCCGGACAATACGGTCTCCGGAAAGAATCCCGGCTCTTTCTGAGGGGCCGCCGGTGATTACACTTATTATCACGGCTGTATCGTTTGGAACATTAAACTGGACACCGATTCCGTCAAAATTGCCCTCCAGAGCCTCGTCGGCATTCTTTAGTTCTGCCGGCGGCAAATAGAGAGAGTGCGGATCGAGCTTCTGTAGCAACACAGGGATAATCTCCTCAGTAATGCTTTTCCGGTCAATCGAGTCCACATAGTTTCCGTCAATCTGAGAGAGAACCAGCATTAGTTTGTCCCACTCTCCAGATTTTATTGCCATCTGCCTCCTGTTATCGGAAAAGTTCGTCAACAGCCTGAATATTAACACAATAAGCAAGACTGCAATAATAACATATATTACCGGAGCAGATTTTATTCTCTGCTTAATCTCTTTTATCCACATCTTGTCAGTCATTTAAATTTACAACCTCTATCCCTGCACGGAGCAAAAGTTCAATCCCGTCAGTGGCCCTGTATCCCTCCCTGTAAACAAGCCTTTTGATTCCGGCCTGAATTATAAGTTTGGCACACTCAACGCAGGGTGCTGTTGTTACATACATAGTAGCCCCCAGGCTATTGTTGCCGGATTTTGCAACTTTAGTTATTGCATTTGCCTCTGCGTGTAGAACATAGGGTTTTGTATGCCCCTCTTCATCCTCGCATATGTTTTCAAATCCGGCCGGAGTGCCGTTGTACCCGTCGGATATTATCATTCTGTCCTTTACCAGAAGTGCTCCTACCTGTCTTCTTTTGCAATAGGAATTTTTTGACCACACCTGAGCCATCTCCAAATAGCTTCTGTCAAACTGCTTTTGTTTATCTTCCATATTATTGTGATACTCTTTGATACAAAAATCTTTTTATGCTTCTTTTGGGAGTCTTTTCAAACTCCTCCGGAAAAATCTTAACATTCTGAATTCTCGAATAATTCGGAAGATCCTCATTTACCGCAATCCTGTTCTCTTCCATCTTGGCAGCCAAAGCATCTTCACCCAGAAGATTCTGCTCTGCAAGCTCAAAATCAGGATATATGAGAGCCGTCAGGGTTCCCTGTTCCTCCACCACAAGCGACTCCACCACATAGGGCATATTGTTAAGAAGGCTTTCTATCTCCTCTGGGTATATGTTCTGTCCTGACGGACCAACGATCATACTCTTAGACCTGCCTTTGATAAAAAGATATCCCTCCTGATCAATTATCCCCATATCGCCAGTTTTAAGCCATCCCTCCTCATTAAATGCCGCTTTTGTGGCTTCAGGATTCTTGTAATAGCCGAGCATCAGGTTTGTACCCCGGCATAGTATCTCGCCTGGAATTCTCCCCGGATCCCCGGAGTCAATCCTTATCTCCATCCTGGGAGCAGCTTTTCCGCACGAGTGGAGCCTGGTATTGTCCCAGGGTGCATAAGTTATTATCGGACCGCACTCTGTCATTCCATAGCCAACAGTATACGGGAATGTAATCTTTCTGAAAAAAGCCTCAGCCTCCTTATTGAAGGCAGCTCCCCCAATAATAATCTCTTTGAATCTGCCCCCGAAAGTTTTTATAAGCTCATTGAGAATCTTTTTCTGGATTTTCTGGTCAATGACAGGAAGACGAAGAAGAAGTCTTATAGGGGTTTTGTTTATTATTGGCTGTAACTTCTTCTTGTATATTTTCTCAATGATCAGTGGTACGGAGATAATTATGTCAGGTTTAATCTCGGCAAAAGCATCCATTATTATATTGGGACTGGGAATTCTGGTTAGAAAATGTATGTGTGCACCAACGGTCATTTCAAAAAGAAACTCGAACATCATTCCGTACATATGGGCTGTAGGGAGCATTGCCACTACATTTGATGTATTGTTGAGCTGAGGATGTACCTCTTTCCCGAAAAGCACATTTGACAACAGGCTTCTGTAAGGGAGCATAACTCCTTTTGAAAAACCCGTTGTTCCAGATGTGTAGTTTATCAGAGCCAGCTCATCATGGCTGTCTTCATAATATTTAATATGTCCTTGCCTGAAATTTTTCGGGTACTTTCTTCCGAAGAGCTCGTTCAGATGTTCGCGGGTTTCGAATATCTGTTTGTCTTTTGCGAATAAAACCGAAAAGTCGTTTATCTGTATAACTGCCTCAAGATTGGGCATTTCGCTTTCATTTAGCTGCTCCCATACCTGGTCCCCGGCAAATAGAATTATTGAATCAGAATGATTAACAATGTGATGGATGTTTCCGGGTTTAAATTCGTGCAGAATCGGAACAGCAACAGCTCCGTATGTGATAGCAGAAAGAAAAACCACTCCCCAGTTTGCCTGATTGCGGGAACAAATTGCAACCTTGTCACCTTTTTTGAGTCCGCAAATCTCAAACACTATATGCATCTTCTCAATCCTTCTGGCCACGTCCCTGTAGTAAAGAGTTATCCCTTTGTAATCCGAAAGTGCAGGATTATCCCAGTTCTCCTTAAAACTTCTCTCCAGTATCTGGTTCAATGATTTTTCCATATATTGATATTATTTAAACATCTGCAAATTGCACAAATGAGAGTAAAGGCCACCCTTGTCTATCAGTTGTGCATGATTTCCACGCTCATGTATCCTGCCCTCTTTGAGTACAATTATATCATCGGCATTTTTTATTGTGGACAATCTGTGAGCTATAACAATAGTCGTTCTGTTTTGCATAAGCTTAAAAAGTGCTTCCTGCACGAGTCTTTCGCTCTCGGTGTCCAGGGACGAAGTTGCCTCATCAAGTATCAGAATGGGAGGATTCTTTAAAACAGCTCTTGCTATTGCCAGTCTTTGCCGTTGGCCACCTGAGAGATTAAGTCCTCTGTCTCCCACATTGGTCTGGTACCCATCCTTCATCTGCACAATAAATTCATCTGCATTTGCGATTCTGGCTGCATTTATTACATCCTCTTCGGACACCCCCTCCAACCCAAAAGCTATATTGTTAAAAACAGAGTCGTTGAAAAGAATTGCCTCCTGTGATACAATTCCCATAAGAGAAATAAGTCCTTTTGGTTCATACTGCCGGATATCAATTCCATCCAGAAGAATAGACCCCTCAGTTGCATCGTAGAATCTGGGCAGCAGATCGGCAAGTGTACTTTTACCCGCTCCTGACGGTCCCACCAAGGCAATCATCTCGCCTTTTTTAATTTTTATACTTATATCCCTCAGTACAAAATCGTGGTTGTACCTGAAACCAACTCCCCTGTATTCAATTTCATCCGTAAATTCAGCAACCGGAACAGGATTTTCAGCCTTCATGATAGCGGTCTGGGCGTCCATAATCGCAAAAACCCTGTCGGCAGAAATCATTCCTCTCTGCAGATGGGCAAACGCATTTGAAAGGGACTTTGAAGACTCCAGAACCTTCCAGTAGAAGCCGATGTAAACGACAAAGCCCGGCCAGTCAAGACCAAGTGTGCCTTTTATGTGAAGATAGCCCCCGTACATAAGTACCGCAACAGCAAGAGAAATACCCAGAAATTCAGAAAGAGGTGTGGCAAGTTCCTGTCTGTTGAACACCTTTTTGCTCAGGGCTCTGTGATGATTGTTGGTATTGTCAAAGTGGCGGTTGATATATTTCTGGGCATTGAAAGCCTTTATTATTCTTGAGCCGGTTATGGCCTCTTCAAAATGGCTAATAATCCTCCCCATCAGCTTTTGTGTTATCACCGCGCTCTGCTTTAAAGTGCGGATGACCCTTCCTATCACGAATGCTGTTACCGGGATAACCAGAAGTGTCACAGCCGTTAGCTGTGGAGACATAAAGAGCAGCATTGCCAGAAAACCGGCAATAAGAATCGGATCCCTGAATAGAATGTGGAATGCCCCTGCAATGCTGTTTTGAACTTCTGTCACATCGTTGGAAATGCTTGAGAGAATATCACCTTTTCTTTTGTCGTGAAAGAAACCCAGATGCAGCTTTGTAATCTTGTTAAAGAGAGCTTTTCTAAGGTTGTACATCAGTCTTGTGCGAAGGCTCACCAATATTCTTTGGGATACATACTTCAACAGATTGGAGAAAAACGATGCTGTGACAAATGCAATGCAAACCATCAGCAGAGCCCTCATCTGAGATGAATTTCCCACTGTTTTGGTGATGACAAACTGGAACAGTTCCTTAAAGTAATCCTGATTCTGGCTGAAGGCAGGCAGGGTTTGTTGTTCAGTGACGCTGCCGTAATCAAAAATAATGGTTAACAAAGGATCAATGAGTCCGTAGTTAAGTATACCGAAAAATACGCTGAATAGAGAAATAATCAGGTATGCAGGCCAGTATCGGCCCAATGGTCTGGCATATTGCAATATCCTTTTAAAAGTCTTCATTTCTTGTCTTTCTCTTCACTTTCTGTATATTCAACATATTCACCTACATTTTTACCAACAATTTTTTCCTTTTCTGCCGGAGAACTTACTACTGTCTCTCCCTCTCTGTAAGGCTCACCGTCTCTTCTGAAAGCACTGTTATGCTCATGAGAGAATTTGCCGGCTTTTTTCTGCAGCCACTTTACCAAAAGCAAGGGCCCAAATCTTGAAAGCAGCCAAAAAAATATAAATATCCCAAGAAGAATTGTAAAAAACGCCTCCATTAATTCCTTAATTTTATTTTTCCACTTTTGACATTAACGCTAAAGAATCTATTCCTGTCTGACTTAACAATAATCTCGCCAGAAGATATTATTTCAATCTCGCTGTCAGAAGCAATTTTCTCTCCCGGAGGAAGTTTTACAACTTCAATTCCGTTAGAAGTGTATATATGTTTCTGAACATCAGTTCTCAGGACAAAATAATTATTTTTGCCAATTCTGAGCAGTGAGGGGAATGACTTGATTCGCTCCTCTGTGCGTACATTGCTCCAGGCATGATAAGGCTTGCAGAGACGATCAAAAAGCCTTAGTGTGTTATCTGTACCAAGAACCATTATTGCAAAATCGCCATCTCCCTTGAGGTCAAAACATTTGGGTCCCAGAAGTATCAGGGAATCAACCTTTTTGGGATAAGGTGATACATATTTACCTTTTCTGTCCAACAAATATACAGTGTTTCCACTTGCAAAGAGCATCTGAAGCTGATTATTTCCAAAGAAATCTACCTGTTCAACATAGCCTCTTAGGGGTGTTTCAAATGGTATAGCCCAGATTCCTTTGTGATCCTTATCTGTAAGTCTGAGTATATAGCTGGGTAATTGTTCAAGGTACTCCCTCTCCCCGGTCAGAGGATTCAATAGTTCAAAAGGTCCCTTGGGTATCTCCGGCATATAATTTTTTTCTACAGACTCTTCTCTCATATCACCTTTGCCCGTTTGGGGCACAGCTCTCTTTTGAGTTGCAAAACAAAGAGTGTAAGCCTGATCGGCCGGAGAAGAAAAGGAGCCTGTGAGAGTCTCAAGATTTTTCTCCTTTAGCCTCTCTTTGACTTTGCTCCTGTACCTTTCCCTGAACAAACCTGCTGTTGAGTCGGGTATCATCGAAAGATCAGAATAGAAGTTAAGGGGGGAGTTTCCCCCAGTAAAGCTTTCATACGCATCTGTCCCTGAAAGATAATCCTTAAGAGTAAGTTTGAGCATAGTACCCTCCCTGTACTCCTGAGTCAGTCTCCTGCTGCCAGTGATAAGCCATCCCTGCAAAAAATGCTCGTCCTCCTCTCTGGTTTTGCTGAATATGTTGCCGAACAATCTTGACAGCGCTCCCTCCCTGAAGCTCTCTCCAAGGAAAGATTCCGGATTGAAATTTTTTGATATCCCGCACTTTACAAGAGTAATCCAGTGAAGCTGATTTTTGTAAAGAATCAGAGCTGTTGCCAACTCCTGAGGTCTCATTGCAAGAAACCAATCCCTGTCACTCTCCCATATCTTTGAATTCTGTCTCCGGTAAAAGTCCCTGTAATCTCTGTAATTTTTGAGATAATCAGAAAAGTCCACCGGTACATAGGAGATTGCAAAAAGGGTAGTGTAAGGAAGCATTTCCATCACAGAGGATTTTGTACCCTCTATACCGGAAAATGTGTTGGAAAAATTGCCAAGATCTTTGCTGTTATATGCAAATCCTTTGAACTTTGCCTGATTCCTTGTTAAATCCCCGGCAAGAACACTCCATCCGGAAAAGCTGTTTGCAAAGGAAATATGCTTTCTTACACTTGCAGAACCGGTTCCTGAGATAAGTTTTCCAATCTGAGTATGGTTAATTATTACAGAATTCCCCAACCCCTCAGCCTTCTTTAAGACTTTCATAAAATCTTGATTATCTGACAAAGAATTTCCTGAAATCAGATGTCTCAATGATGACTCCAGTACCATTGACGATGACGAGGCAACAATATGATCCTGAGTTATTGAAAAAAAGAAGCCCTGAGTGCTGAAAATTTTCTGGTCGTTGAAAAGTCTGTCAGATGCTCCGCTAAATTTTGCGATAACCTTGTTTTTTAAAGAGTCAACCTTACCTGGATCCTCAGGGAGCATGTAGGAGAGAAGTGCAGAGACTTCGTTCTTTGCGGAGCTGTGAAGAGAAAGCACAACATCACCAGGGAAAAAAGAGAGTACCTCCAGCAAATCTATTAGAGGGGTCTCTTTGGCTGTGAGAGGGAGCAGCATTGCAGAGGAATCTGTCATTGCCGACCAGGCTGCATCTGTACCTTTAAAGCATATCAGAACTATTGCATCAGAAGGTACAGAACCTACAGATAAAAGAGGGGTTGACTCTGTTTTGTCATTGCTTTGTCTTTCTCCGGAAACAAAATAGAGAGACCCTGCGATCAACAACAACAAAATCACAGCGGTCGCGATCAAAATATATTTTTTAACTTTAATCATCTTTGAGGTGCAAAGCTATTAAAAATAAAAAAATGGAACAACTCATAAAAGATTGTTATTTTTTTAATAATTTCGCGAACTATTTTTAAACAAATTATTCTGATTTTTAATAATCAACAACCTATGGAACTCAAATCAAGTTACACGCTCAATCCTTTGGCAGCATTCCTGGACAAACCCAGGACAGAATTTACAAAGAATGATATAATAAGGTATGTCCTTTCCAACGATATCAGGATGATCAACTTCAGATATGCAGCCGCAGACGGGAGATTGAAGACTCTTAACATACCGATTCCCGATGAAAAATATCTGGACTCAGTACTTGCTCACGGAGAGAGAGTTGACGGTTCCAGTCTCTTCCCCTATATTGAGGCAGGGTCAAGTGATTTGTATGTTATTCCAAGGTTCTCAACAACTTATGTTGATCCTTTCTCTGCAATACCAACACTCGGAGTATTCTGCTCATACTTCAATAAAGAGGGACTCCCTTTGGAATCTGCTCCTGAAAACACTCTGCTTAAAGCATCCGAGTCATTCAGAAGACACACCGGATTTGAGTTTGAGGCAATGGGTGAACTTGAGTTTTATGTAGTTGACAAAGAGAGTTCTCTGTATAATATCCCCGACCAGAGAGGTTATCACGAATCCTCTCCCTTTACAAAATTCGAGCAGTTCCGTTGTGAGGCAATATACAACATTTGCAAAGCAGGAGGTGAGATTAAATATGGTCACTCCGAGGTTGGAAACTTTACCCGCAACGGAAAGATTTATGAACAGAACGAGATTGAGTTTCTGGTCACACCCGTAACCAGAGCTGCAGATCAGCTGATGCTGGCTAAATGGATTATCCGCAATCTTGCATACAAATGGGGATTGGATGTGACTTTTGCTCCAAAAATTACTGCCGGCCAGGCAGGTAGCGGACTTCATTTCCACACCAGAATTGTCAGGGACGACAAATCTGTTATGACAGAAAACGGCAGACTGTCAGATACCGCAAGAAAGGCCATTGCAGGCTATATGAAGTGTGCGTCTTCACTTACCGCATTCGGGAACACCAATCCAACTTCTTACTTCAGGCTTGTTCCTCATCAGGAGGCACCTACAAGTATCTGCTGGGGAGACAGAAACAGATCTGTTCTTGTAAGAGTTCCACTGGGATGGACCGGGAAAAACAATATGCTGCTTGCTGCAAATCCTCTGGAAAGTTCTCATTCAGAAAACGCTACCGACAAACAAACAGTTGAGTTGCGCTCTCCTGACGGCTCAGCAGACATTTACAATATACTCTCCGGGTTAACTGTTGCAGCCAGAACCGGACTGGAATCCGCGGATGCTCTCAAGGTGGCAGAAGAGACTTATGTTGATGTGAATATCCATCAAAATGAAAATTCTGCAAAGCTAAATTCTCTCAGACAGCTTCCGGTGTCCTGCGCAGAAAGTGCAAAAGAGCTTAAAAAGAACAGGGACATATACCAGAAAGACGGAGTTTTCAGTCCACAGCTTATTGATGGCATTATAACCCTGCTGGAGTCTTACAACGATTCAGGCCTGAGAGAAGAGGCCGAGAAAGATCCTGTTAAGATGGCAGATCTTGTAGAAAGATTTTATCATTGCGGCTAGTTGCCCATCTCTGACATAAACTTTATCCTCACAAGTCTTATCTCCTCCTCGGTATAGCCCTTTCCAAGTTCATCGACGGCAACCTTGAGAGAATCTGTGTCTGCCTCTGTCTTGAAATATTCATATATGTCGTCCACTTTGTCGTCATCAACCGATTGTCTGATAAAGTAATCTATATTTAGTTTGGTTCCGGAGTTTACTATTGATTCAATCTCATCCAAAAGCTGACTCATATCCAAATCTTTTGCCTCTGCAATTTCTTCAAGCGGGACCTTTCTGTCTATACTGGTAATTATAAAGACTTTGTTGACAGATTTATTTACAACTGATTTGACAACCAGATCAAGAGGTCTCTCTATTTCATTTTCTTCTACATATTTGGCAATAAGCTCAACGAACTCTTTTCCGAACTTTCTGGCCTTTCCCTCTCCAACTCCCTGGCAGCTTTTGAGTTCATCGAGCGTCATCGGATATTGTATTGACATATCCTCCAGAGAGGGGTCGTGGAAAATTACAAACGGCGGAAGATTGAGTCTCTTTGACAACGAGTGCCTTAGATCTTTCAGCAATGAGAGCAATGTCTGATCACCACCTCCTCCACCGGCCCTGCCTGCAGAACTTGACTGAGCATCCTCTTCGTCGTCCTCCTCCTGAAATTCCCTGTCCTGTGTGAGCATAACCGAATAGGGCTTTTCAAGAAACTCGCGCCCTTTTTCTGTACACATCAAAAGCCCGTATCGCTCGATATCCTTATCCAGTAAATGAAGAATAAGTGCTTGACGGATTACTGCCAACCAGAATTTTATGCTTTTTGAGCTACCGGCTCCGAATAGTTCGTGACGGTGGTGATTGTAGGATTTGATAATTGAGTTATTGACACCAGACAGTATGTTTGCTATGTGTTCTGCCTTAAAGTTCTCCTTCATACTGCAGATGAGCTCCAGAAGCAGAGATATCTCCTCAGATCCCTCGAATTGTTTTTTTGGATAGAGACAATTATCGCAGGCACCGCAATTATCCTGATTATACTCCTCCCCAAAATAATTCAGAAGCAGCTTTCTCCTGCAGATGTTGGATTCAGCATAAGCCACTGTTTCCATAAGAAGCTGTTTACCAATCTCTTGTTCAGAAATCAGTTTCCCCTGCATAAATTTCTCCAGCTTCTGGATATCCTTGTATGAGTAGAATGTGATGCACTGACCCTCTCCCCCGTCTCTGCCCGACCTCCCGGTCTCCTGATAATAACCCTCAAGGCTTTTGGGAATGTCGTAGTGAATTACAAACCTTACATCCGGCTTGTCAATTCCCATTCCGAACGCAATTGTGGCAACGATAACCTCTGCCTCCTCCATAAGGAAGCGGTCCTGGTTTGAGCTTCTAGTGGAGGCATCCAGACCTGCGTGGTAAGGGAGAGCCTTTATTCCATTTACATTAAGGAGTTCGGCCACATCCTCCACCTTTTTTCTGCTCAGACAATATATTATCCCAGATTTCCCGGGGTTGTTCTTAATGAATTTTATTATCTCCCTGTCTACATTTGACTTGGATCTTATCTCGTAGTAGAGGTTTTCCCGGTTAAAAGAGGATTTGAAAACCCTGGCTCCAGACATTCCAAGGTTCTTCTGGATGTCGCTCTGGACCTTAGGTGTAGCTGTTGCAGTAAGGGCAATTATCGGAGCTTTGCCAATCTCATTTACAATCGGTTGTATTCTTCTGTATTCCGGGCGGAAATCGTGACCCCACTCAGATATGCAATGAGCCTCATCAACAGCGTAGAAAGAGATCTTGATCTGTTTAAGAAGCTGAACATTCTCATCCTTGGTAAGAGACTCGGGGGCAACATATAATAATTTTGTCCGGCCTGAGATCAAGTCTTCCCTTACCTCGTTAATCTGGCTTTTTGTCAGGGATGAATTAAGGAAGTGAGCAAGTCCTTCACTTTCATAAATAAATCCCCTGATGGCATCTACCTGGTTTTTCATAAGAGCTATCAGAGGCGAAATTATGACTGCCGTTCCCTCCATTATGAGAGCCGGCAACTGGTAGCATAACGACTTTCCTCCCCCGGTGGGCATCAGTACAAATGAGTCGCCACCCTCTATAAGGTGCAGGATAATCTCTTCCTGCTGACCCTTAAAAGAGGAGAAACCAAAAAAAGTTTTTAATTTATCATGCAAAAATTCAGATTTGCTTTGCATATATATATTGTGGGAATACTGTAATTAAATTCGCAAAAATAAGTTACCTTTGTGGCTCTAAGTTATCCATTAGTTTTTTCATCTCAAAATTTTTTATGAATATTACCCGTACCGAACTAAAAGATATTGCAAAAAGGGTGGTGGATAAGGAGGCCGAAGTGATAGCACGTCTGAAAGCCTCTATTGACGATAGTTTTGTTGATGCTCTGGAACTTATATACAACAGTAGGGGCAGGTTAATTGTGACCGGAATAGGCAAAAGTGCCATTATTGCAAGCAAGATTGTGGCAACTCTCAACTCCACAGGTACCCCGTCTGTCTTTATGCACGCTGCAGATGCTATACACGGAGATCTTGGCATAATCCAGAAAGAAGACATTGTTTTATGTCTCTCCAAAAGCGGAGATACTTCAGAAATAAAGGTACTGGTCCCCTGGATAAGAAATATGGGAAACACAATTATTGGACTGGTCTCAAACCCGGACTCTTTCCTGGCAAGGCAGGCAGATATAACTATTTGTGCCACTGTAGATTCAGAGGCCTGCCCTAACAATCTTGCTCCCACTTCAAGTACCACTTCCCAGTTAGTGATCGGAGATGCACTGGCTGTTTGCCTGCTCAACATGAGAGGTTTTACAGCAGAAGATTTTGCACGCTTCCATCCCGGAGGCTCACTGGGCAAGAAGCTCTATACAAAAGTTGATGAACTGATTGACAGGGATGTCAACCCGCAGGTGAGCGAAGAGGAGACGATACAGAACACAATCATAAATATTTCTGCCAACAGGCTTGGAGCTACTGTTGTCATTGACAAACAGGGAGAGATTGCAGGGATAATAACCGACGGAGATGTGAGAAGGATGCTAGAGAAGGGCGTTGATCTCAAGCTTCTTTCGGCTGCAGACATTATGTCAAAAAATCCAAAGACAGTTGAGATTGGAGAACTGGCTGTCAATGCATTCAACATCATGGAAAAGAACAAAATTACTTCTGTAGTTGTTCTTGATAATGGAAAATATGCCGGACTTGTTCACATACACGATATTATCAGAGAGGGAATTGTATGACAAATTTTGACCCCAACGACATAGGGATTGCCAACGGAAATTTTTTCGGTCTTCCCTTCACTGCCGCAGATGCCGATATTGCACTCATAAGTGTACCATGGGATGTTACCACCTCCTACAGGGCCGGAACACACAAAGGTCCTCAGGCAATTATGGGCGCATCTCTTCAGGTGGATCTTTTTGACCCTTTACTTAAGGATGCCTGGAAAACCAGAATCTCAACAGTACCGGAAGATATTACCATTGCAGAAATAAACAGTCGCTTCAGGGAGATTGCAGAGAAGATAATTGAAGGACTTGGAGAGGGTATTTCCAAAGAGAGCTTTTCGTTTGATACAGAATTGGTTAACAAAGCCTCTCAAGAGCTCAACGAATATGTTTATCAGACTGCAAAGGAACAGATTAGATTGGGTAAGCTCACCGGCATAGTCGGGGGAGACCACAGCGTTCCACTTGGTGCGATCAAAGCCGTTTCTGAACAATACCAAAGTTTCGGGATACTGCACATTGATGCTCACGCAGATCTCAGAGAGGCTTACGAGGGCTTCCGCTATTCCCACGCCTCTATTATGTACAATACCCTCAAAGAGATAAATAATATTAAAACTCTCACTCAGGTCGGAATCAGGGACTTTTGTCAGCAAGAGCACGATATGATAAAGACCGATCCGCGGATCAATTGCTTTACCGATGCTCTTATCCGACAAAACGGCTTTAAAGGAAAACTTTTTTCAGAGCAATGCAGGGAGATTATCGACACTTTGGCTGAGAATGTTTACATCAGCTTTGACATCGACGGACTTTCCCCGGATCTCTGCCCAAATACAGGCACACCTGTTCCGGGAGGGCTGAGTTTTGCAGAAGTAGATTACCTTTTATGGCAACTTGTCAATTCGGGGAGAAGAATTGTGGGATTTGACCTATGTGAAGTCTCGCCTTCTGCAGAAGATCAATGGGATGCCAATGTGGGAGCAAGAGTTCTTTTTAAACTTTGCATCTACTCAGGTCATAATCTTAAAATTTCCAACATGTCAAAATGAAAAGCACGTTTTCCAGAAAAAGATACAACCGCCAGACAGGTATTCAGAATATTTTCAAGTCCTTTGTAAAGAGTCAATCAACCGGAGGAATAATTCTGATGATTTGTACCGCAATTGCATTGATTGGCGCAAATACCAGCTATTTGAATTTTCTGCCTGAACTATGGGAAAAACAACTAAGCATCTCTTTTGGCAACAGGGTTATGGAGATGTCACTGGTGCACTGGATAAATGATTTCCTTATGGTGATCTTTTTCTTTGTCGTGGGTTTGGAGATAAAGAGAGAGATGGTTGCCGGAGAACTCTCGTCAGTCAAACAGGCACTTTTGCCTATAGTTGCTGCTTTTGGAGGGATGGTTGTTCCGGCTCTTTTGTTTACTTTATTCAACTCAGGAACTGTAAGTCAAAACGGATGGGGGATACCAATGGCCACTGACATTGCCTTTGCACTTGGGGTACTTTCCCTTCTGGGTAAAAGGGTTCCTGTTTCATTAAAAATATTCCTTACAGCACTTGCAATTGTTGATGACCTGGGCGCTATAGTTGTTCTTGCAATCTTTTATCCTACCCACACATTGCACCCTGAAATGCTGGTCTATGCAGGAGGGATAATAGCTTTGCTTCTTATGTTTAACCGTTTCCAGATATATAACACCGCTCTCTACATAATTCCCGGAATTGCCCTTTGGTTCTTTATCCTTTGGTCCGGCATACACCCCACAATTGCCGGAGTACTTCTGGCTCTGACTATCCCGGCCAAAACACCTGTTAACGAATTAAAGTTTTTTGTCAGGAATCGTTATCTGCTGGACAAATTCAGGGAAAACAGTCAAAACCGGATTTCGGTAATATCAAGTCCGCGACAGCAGGAGATCATCTTTAGTATGCACAACAACCTTCACAATATAACACCATTAATCAACAAATTCGAACACAATTACTATCCTCTGGTAACTTTTCTGATTATGCCTCTTTTTGCCTTTGCAAATGCAGGAGTAAAAATTGACCTGGTAGGTATGACAAAATCAATCCAACCTGTTACAGCAGGGATTGCTGCAGGTTTAATAATCGGCAAACCTATTGGTATATTCCTTTCCAGCTGGATATTGTGCAAACTTAAACTTGCAGTTTTACCAAGCGGAGTTAACTGGAAACAGATATTTTCTATAGGGATTATTGCTGGAATTGGATTTACAATGTCTATCTTTATCGATAATTTGGCATTTGACAACAAAGAATTAATTGACACAGGAAAGGCTTCAATATTAATCGCTTCGCTCATAGCCTCAATAATCGGGCTTGCAGCAGTGCACTATACTACGAGACTGAACAACAAAGATAAAACCAATCAATTATTAATTACAAAACAATGAAAACATTAAAAATTATTTCTGTTCTGGCAATCGGTGCCGTTCTTACTTTATCCTGCGCACAGGAGAAAAAAATCAATCAGCCGGAAGGCATAACCAAAGCTCAGGTGGACTCTGCAAGTTACGCTGTTGGTATTTCACTTGGCAGTATGCTCAAGCAGGCAAATTTCGGTGACCTTAACATGCCTGAGCTTTACAAAGCGATTGAAGATATGATGGGTGGAAAAACTCTTAAGTTTGACGAGATGAAGGCAAACGAGATAATCCAGAATTTTGCAGTTAAGAGACAAGAGGCTTCAGGAGCAGAAAACAAAGCAGCAGGTGAAAAATTCCTGGCCGAAAATGGTAAAAAGGATAGTGTAGTTACAACCGAAAGCGGTCTTCAGTACAAGATTATCACTCCCGGCTCTGAAATCAAACCTACTGCAGAAGATACCGTAGAAGTTAATTACAAAGGCACTCTTCTTGACGGAACTGAGTTTGACTCATCTTATACAAGAGGACAGGCTGCAAAATTCCCCCTCAACGGAGTGATCAAAGGATGGATAGAAGGTCTTCAGTTAGTTGGTGAAGGTGGCAAAATCAATCTTTATCTCCCGGCTGATCTGGCTTACGGTGCACAGCAGGCAGGGCCGAACATTGCTCCAAATTCAACATTGATATTCGAAGTTGAACTTCTCAAGGTTTACAAGGCCGTTCCTGCTCCTGAGAAAAAAACCAAATAGCAATGGCACTCGAGATTACCGGTAAACTGTTAACAAAAATGCCTGTTCAGTCAGGAACCTCGGCAAGAGGCGAATGGACCAAACAGGAATTTATTCTGGAGGGCTCCGACGACTTTAAGCGTAAAGTCTGCCTAAGTGTCTGGGGAGCTGATCAGGTAGCTGTACTGGCAGGGTGCCGTGAAGGCGAGACTCTTACTGTGTCCTTCAATATTGAATCGAGGGAGTACAACCAGAGATGGTATACAGATGTAAGAGCCTGGAGGATTGTGAAGGAGGAGAGCGGTGCGGTTCCTCCTGCCACATCTGTTCCAGAAGATTCTTTTGCAGGTGCTGATTCTGCCGGAGAGGACACCAGTGAGGATGGCGGTGATGATTTACCGTTCTAAACGGTTTATTGCAAATGTTTAAACTGGGAAGCTGTCTTGTAAGGGCAGCTTCTTTTTTGTATTAAAGCTTCAATGACAATCTCACTATTCGCAAAAGCTGTTTTTCTTAACGCATATTTTCTGATTTTTTCCGGGGCTTGCGGAACTCCTCCCTTCGGTCGTTGGACATCCTCAGCCTTTTTCCGGAAAAAATTCATACAATAAACTAAAAAACAGATATTGCTCGTAGTGAGATTGTATATTGATCGCAGGGTTTCAAAATTTATATTCCGCTTTTACAAGCCAGCACCTTCCCGGGATCAGTGAGCGTACGCTGCTGTTATAATCTTCCCCCAGGTTTGTTGCTATTGAACTTTGGTTTAAGATAACCTGGGCTAGAAGCTGGTATTGTGTATAAACCGATTAGGGTTGACTTGGCCTTATTACATTATTATCAAATATCTTAAATCCTTTACCAATAATTATATATCAAGGCTCTCCTGAACGGTTTGCAGTTTTACTTTATTTTGTTTTGTATTTATTTATGTGTATTATTGTCATAATTTGACAAGACAATACATAACAATATGAGCCAGTTTAGTGAACATATCCGTATCCTGCGTGAGACAAGAAAAATACGGCAACGAGAAGTTGCTGCCTGCCTGAAGGCTGACACTGCTTTTATAAGCAAGTTGGAAAAAGGGGAACGGCAAGCACGCCGTGAACAGGTGCTTTTACTTGCCGAGCTTTTCAACGTTGATAAAGAAGAATTACTCTCTCTTTGGCTTGGTGAAAAAGTGTACGATGTTCTGAAAAACGAAGATGTGGCAAAAAAAGCTTTGAAAGTGGCGGAAAACAAAATTGATTACAACATTAAAAAGAAAACCAAATAATATGCAGAATTTGTATGACGACCTTAAAGGCCTGTTGCAGCAAGACGACCGTCTTATTGTGGATGGTAAACTGTTAAAAAATAAAATTATTGAATTGGCTTTATCTATGGATGGTGGTTTATTGAAACTATTATTATCCAACGCCGGAATAAAAAAGCATTTCTTTGCCGATGTTGTAGGTGTATTGGTTTTCGATAAAATAAAGTTCCAGAAGTTTATAAGCAATAAACAGTTTTTGCCCGATAGTTTCACCGCCTTTAAAAACAAAATCGGGTTAACTGCCAACGATGAATATATTACAGAAAGCAACGAGGTTGTTCTCGCTTGGCCTTACAAAGATTGTGTACTGGAAGGTGGGCAAACCAAAGAAGAGGCCAAACGAAATGAAATATTCTGGAACGAAACCCTTGCCCCTGATGAAATAGACCAGTTGCTTTCACCTAAAGTTTTGACCAATTTTAAAAAGTACGACAAAGACGGTGAGCATACAGTTACCGAAATTACTCTTAAAGACAACCTAATTATAAAAGGGAATAATCTGCTTGCCTTGCATTCTCTCGAAAAAAATTATAGAGGTAGAGTTAAGCTCATCTACATTGACCCACCGTATAATACAGGAGGCGATTCATTTCAATATAATGACTCTTTTAATCATTCTACATGGCTAATATTCATGAAAAACAGACTTGAGATTGCAAAAAAACTACTTAAAAATGATGGCGTTATTTTGGTACAATGTGATCATCATGAAATGGGTTATTTAAATGTTCTTTTAGACGAAGTTTTTGGTATTGAAAACAAGATTCAACAAATAGCCATTAAAGTAGCTTCTGCATCGGGTTTCAAAGCTGTAAATCCAGGTCCTATAGATGTTCTTGAAAACATACTTTTTTATTCAAAAAATAAAAAAAGTGTTGAATTTAAAAAGAATTATGTCGTTACTGGCTATCATGTAAACTATAATCAATATCTTAAAAACAATAGCCCGGATGTAAATGATTGGGAACTCATTCCATTAAAAGAAAAAGTTTTAGAATATAATGGGTTCCATAATGAAAAGGAATTAAAAGAAAAATTTGGGAAAAAATATGATTTCGCATTAAGGCAGATGATTGAGGAATTTGCATTTAAAAATGCAGCAAATGTTGTTAGTGTGAGAGATTTGCACAAGCCAACTCAACAAGTTAAAGCCCTACAGGACCAATCAAAGATAAATCGTAATAAGTTTTTTGTATATGAAAAACAAGATGGAGAAAAGACTTATATTATTAATGGGGGTGCTTTAGCATTTTATTCTACAAAAATTAGGAAAATTGATGGTGAAATGCAAGTTACAGAATTACTTACAAATTTCTGGGATCATATTTCATGGGCAGGCATTGCTAAAGAAGGTGGTGTAAAACTTAAAAATGGGAAAAAACCCGAAAAACTTATTAAACAAATATTTGAACTAAACACTATTGAAGGTGATATTATACTGGATTATCATTTAGGTAGTGGAACAACATGTGCTGTTTCTCATAAAATGAATAGACAATACATTGGGATTGAGCAAATAGATTATGGGGATAATGATAGTGTTGTTCGCTTAGAGAATGTAATAAATGGTGAACAATCGGGTATCTCAAAAACAGTAAATTGGCAAGGAGGCGGTTCATTTGTTTATTGCGAATTAGCAAAAGCCAATCAGGAATTTATTGATAAAATCCAAGAAGCAAGCACCAAAGAGCAATTACAATCTATCTGGACTGCTATGCAGGAAAAAGCATTTATCAGCTATAATGTAAATATTGCAGCCATCAACGATAAAGCCACCGGCTTTAATGATTTAACCCTCGAAGAACAGCAAAAGTTTTTAATCGAAATACTCGATAAGAATATGTTGTATGTTCCTTACTCAAGCATTAACGACAATGATTACAATATTTCTGAAGAGGATAAAAAATTGAATAAAATGTTTTATGAAATGAAGAAATAAATATGCCAACAGAAAATCAGGTTATTGAATATAAAAGTTTGCGCAAAGTTTTATCAGGCGATGCTGGTTTTAAAGACCTTGCAACAACCTGTGTCTGTCTTGCCAATTCTCAGGGTGGTAAAATTCTCATTGGGTACGATGATAAAATAAAACTTCCTCCCCAGTTTCAGATAATCACGGATGATATTATTAACGAAACCATTACCCGCTTAAGGTCCTTATGTTTTAATACGGCACTATCCAATAAATTGT